>NZ_JBFHFC010000008.1:0-94356 GCF_041583835.1 Thiomicrorhabdus sp.
GGTGGTGTTTGAGTTACAGATATAGTAATTGCCTTGGCCGCGGTCGGCTGCGGTCGGCGGAGTGTCGGTTAAGGTAAACCAAGGCGTGACATTCGCGCCTTGGTTGCAGAAAAAGCTGGCCGAGCTACGCTTATCGCAGATTAAAGTGCTGTCAGTAGCATCGGCGTTAATCGCATAACGAAACGGGTTGCCCCATTCGTCCCGAGTCTCTTCTTGCTGCATGCCTAAATCCAGGTAGGGTACCGTTCCGACACTGACCGTACATTGCCCGGAGCGGTCTTCGTGACCGTCATTATTCGCATCCGGACAAGGTAGGAATTTATGAACGCGCCCGTAACTGAGAAGTTCTTGCTTGATGTGGGTTAACGAACTTTTGGATTCCTTGATTTTTTGGACGTGGCGCAGGCTGCCGGTATTGGTTAAAAAACCAATCAATACAAGCGCCATAATCAGGGTAACGATCGTAATTTCAACCAACGAAAAGCCGGACTCTCTACTTAACGACCCTGATTGGTTTGTTTGAACCGGTTGTTTTATGTTGCGCATCAGTCTAATCCTTGCGTTTGAGCGATACCGTCAATGGGCTGAACGCTCGGAAAACTCGGTATCAACGGTGGTGTATCGTAAAGGATTAATTGAATATTGGTGAAATCGACCTGTTCGTCCGTACCGGTGGTAGCAACTGCAAATTCGATATTGGCATCGCCGTTTTCATCCAGTTGGAAGACGACTTCGTGAGAGTCGTCCCAGTATTTTTCGGTTCGGTTGGCGACCCCTTCCGTTCCCCCGCGAGCCGGATCGTAATAGCTGTAATAACCGTCTTGGTCATTTTGCAAAGCGTCGTAGGTCAGGGTTTCCAAGATTTCGCCGTTGCCGGAAATGAAGGCTTTGTCACTGGTTAATCCCGGATCGCGTCTGGATGGTTGATCCCACGTGCCGTAGGCTTTGGTGTCCAGGCTCATTACCACGGTTTTCCCAGCATTTTCGGCACCAAAACTCACAGTCTGGTCAAACACGGCTGTCTGAACATTATTGCTGTACGGGTTATTGTCCCCGATGTTACCGATGCTTTTGTCGGCACCGCCGCCCGTAATATTTTCCCCTGTTTTAAGTGTGTTGATGGTATTTGTATTGGTGACGTTAACGACTTCATAGGTGTCCATATCGTTGGAAAGCTTTAATTCGTAGGCACCGATTCCAAGAATCGAATCGTCGTAGTGCGGCGATTTTGAGTAATCGGAGACGACAAAGTCTTGGTCGCCATCTAGGTTTTCCGCTTCGTCGGCATCTAGGCCGCTAGTGGCTTGGCCGTTTTGATTTTTTGCGATCAGAACGACAACTTGTCCGTCGGCAATATCGTTTCCGGAACAGGCGGCGCTGGAACAAATTCTAAGATTGTTGCTGCCTAGCTGAGTATCGGTCGGCAATGTGGATGAGCCAAAGGCCGGGAGTGCGCTACCGGGGTAGACTCGATTTGGCGGAAGGCTCGGAATAGGATCGCGGTTGAAAAAGCATGACGTGTCTTCCGGGCAGCTCAGCATTGCATCCGCACTGGTGACGCCCTGATCGACGGCATAGACGATTAAATTCCCCCAGCTGTCTTCGACGGCAGCGCGGCTTAGCCACAGCGTTTCATAAGGAAAGGTACCGCTATCCGCTGTACAGTTACTGACCGGAATTTTAGGTATGGCAGGTTGTGCAGGCACCGCCGGAATGGCCGGAATGGTCGGACGGCTTTCGGTCCCCGGTACGGCCTGAATGGCAGGGGTTGCAGGAACCGCAGGAATGCGGCCTCTGACTACGGTTCTTGACTCGAAGCCGTCTTGATTACTGTCGGGACAAGGCACGAATTTGTTCTTTTGCGTGAATTTGATGATCGCTTTTTTGACTACGGCCAATTTCCCTTGGCTTTCCTGCCATTTGGCATGATCGTGAAATTCCGAATAAGCGATGATCGAACCGGCGCTAATCACACCCACAACGGCCAAAACAATGGTCAGTTCCAGTAGCGAGAAGCCTTTTAAATAGGTATTTGAAGTATTCTTTTTCATGACGGCTTATCCTTAATGAAGGCCTCGTGGCGATTTCATCAGCGCATATTTGCTTTCGTAACCGGTGATCCAAGCGAGGGAGTCATCTGCTTGATCGATAGACGACTGCCAAAAAAAGGCATCGTCATCGGCATTTTCTTTTTCGGCTTTGTCTAGCGTACTGAGATTTCCGGAGCTGATATCCCCCCAGGTTTGAGGGCTGTTTTTCCCAAAGCTGACGATCACTGCAATCGCCGCCTTTTCTAATAGATTGTTATTGGAAGTACCTCCGTCACAGCTCGAAGTTTCGTTTTCGGAACAGATGGTTAAGTTGCCGGTTCCTCCGGTGGTGCCGGTTGGCGGCGTTGCGAAAGTGAATACGGGAGCTGAGTTGGAAGCAAAGTAGCTGGCCGAAAAACCAGTGTTGCTGATGTTTGCGGTAGTGGTCTCCGTATTGACCTTGTAAAACAAGCTTTCATTCCATGCATCCTGTTGGGAAATCCCCAGCATCAAGTGCGGCAGTTTTCCCGAATCGTTGGAGCATTGATCGCCGGTACGGTTTTCCCAACCGTCGTTGTCCGTATCCGGGCACGGTAAATAGCCGTTGGTCTGTAAAAAGCCGATCAACAGTGTTTTGGCGACTTTGACGTGGGAGATGTTTTCGCGCAGGTTCTGGTAGTCACTGGAGATCATGTTGGTTTTGACTAATGTGGTCGTTAAGAAGCCGAGAATAACCACGGCAATAATCACCTCTAACAGTGAAAAACCGGACTCTTTTTGCTTGGCTGTGTGACTTAAATGTTTCATAACTGTCTCAATTTAAGGGCAGACAATTGAACGCCAGTTCTGTCCGGCAAGATTGTCATAAGCGGTTCCGTCGCAAGTAAATACCGGTCTGCTTACCGGGTTAGTGTAAGAACACTCATTGAACCAGTTTTCAGTACCGTCAGTTACCAGACTGCACAAATCCGGTGTACCGTCTTGAGGTACAAGATCCTGGCTGATGCGTGACAAAATGGCCGCTTCCCACTCGGCACGTGTAATCGTAATCACATAGTCGTTAAAAACGTCGTTATTTGCTCCCACGGATTGGAAGTCAATGTTGTAACCGTTGGTGACGGTGGGTTGCTCAAGATAGTCGCTCACATTGTTACTGCTACGCGATTGCCCGCTGAGTGCGGGTCCGGCGTAAAACAGCGCCATGACGATATCGTCTTTGCCGTCAACCAGAAATGGTGGGACATCATGGTTACCTTGATCTTTTACTTGGGCGTCTAAGTTGGTGTTGACCGGAGCGAGGCGTTTGGCCGTCGTGAATTGATAGAAGCCGTGGTCGTTCACCAATCGAGCGTCCACCGCCATCCAATAAAGAGACGAATCCACCTCGGAATCGATAAAAGAGAAGAAATGATTGGGTATCTCTTCAGGCACCCGGCCAAGTACGAAAAGTTGGTTAACGCCGGAAGTGAAGCCGCATGGCGTATTGGAAACACCGTCGCCATCGGTATCCGGGCACGGAAAATAACCGACACCGGGAATGATGCTTTCATCTGCATAGATTTCCGGGTGAAGTACGGCATAGGCCAGCATGCGGTTTTTTATGGATTGCAGTTCCAATAGGTTGCGGTCATCGCTCTCAATTTTCATTGAGTTGGTTCGAATCTCTCCATAGGTGCCAAACCATACAGCCGCACCCACCGTTAGCATCATAAGGATCATGAGTATCATAAACCCTTCCTGCTTAGAGGCTTTAAGTGGTTTATTGCCGTGAGAGAGGTTCATTGTGGGTACCATACGTGTGTTTAATCGTAACGATTTAACATATCCATTGGAAGTATGTGAGTATTATAGCGCATTGTTTTTAAAAATAAATTTTAATCAATGTAGTCTGTGAGGTTTTAAAAAAAGGTTCACAAATGAAAGGGCTTGGAGCACGGGCTCAGATGAAACAAGATGTTGAGTTGACCATGATTGGGTATAGCAAAATGTGGGGGAGAGGGGGAAGGTTAAAATGAAAAAAGGCCTGTCCGAATTGGATTCGAGACAGGCCTTTTTGAGTGCTTTTTAAAACAAAATTACTGAGCTAAACGACGCGGCTTACCTTTGTCTTTCGTGCTGGTCTTTTTGCGAGTCAAGCGCTTGCGAGGAGCCGCTTCACCAATGGTTTTAACCTTTGAGATGTTTAGCTGCTGACCGCATACCCAAGCTTTTTTCAAATCCATGAAAGCTTCTTTAGGCATGTCGGAAGGCAGATCTACCGTGCTATAGGTATCGTCAATGTTCAACTGACGAATAAATTCGCTGTCCAAGCCGGCTTCGTTAGCGATGCAGCCGACGATGTTGCCCGGTCTTACACCGTGGGTGCGACCGACTTCCAAACGGTAGCGAGTCATGCCTTCATCCGGTGTTGCACTGCGTTCACGACGTTGACGAGGCTCACCACGCGGTTCGCGGCGTTGACGTGGTTCGTCATCGCGGAAAGATTCGCGACGTGGTTCGCGCTGTGCTTTTTCATCCAAGAAGAACGGCACGTCACCTTGAAGCAGTTGCGCCAAACCTGCGGCAATCTCGATGGCCGGAATGTTTTGCTCGGATTCAACCTGTTCGATCAATTCCTGATAGAACTGGATGTTTTCCTGTTGAGCGGCATCAATGATACGTTGCTTGAAACGTGCGACACGGTTTTCGTTGATGTCTTGAGTCGAAGGCAGCTCCATCATCGGAATTTGTTTTTTGGTCGAATGTTCGATAGAACGCAGTAAACGACGTTCGCGCGGCGCTACAAACAGGATTGCAGTCCCTGAGCGTCCGGCACGACCGGTACGGCCGATACGGTGAACGTAGGATTCATTGTCGTGCGGAATGTCATAGTTGATGACATGGCTGATGCGCGGAACGTCCAAGCCACGTGCGACGACGTCGGTGGCGACTAAGATATCCAGTTTACCGTTTTTCAATTGATCGACAATGCGTTCACGCTGGTTCTGGGCGATGTCGCCGTTCAACGCGGCCGCCGCATAACCACGGGCTTCAAGTTTTTCGGCAAGTTCAACCGTTGCCGTCTTGGTACGTACGAAGATAATGACCGCATCGGTTTCTTCATGTTCCAAAATACGTGTCAAAGCATCCAGTTTGTGTGTGCCGCTGACCAACCAGTATTTCTGGTCGATCGTCGTCGCAGTCGAACTTTTTTGCTTGATGATGACTTCGGTCGGGTTCTGTAAATGTTTGTTGGCGATACGGTGAACTTCTTTCGGCATGGTTGCAGAAAATAGTGCGATCTGACGCTCTTTAGGCGTGTGTTCAAGTACCCATTCGACGTCGTCGATGAATCCCATGCGCAACATTTCATCCGCTTCGTCTAAAACTAGGGTGGTTAAACCGTCTAGTTGCAACGTGCCTTTACGGATATGGTCCATCACTCGGCCAGGCGTTCCGACGACGACATGTACGCCGCGCTTAAGGGCACGAATCTGTGTGCCGTAATCCGATCCACCGTAAATCGGTAGAACGTGGAAACCTTTCATGTGGTGAGCGAAGCTTTGGAACGCTTCGGCAACCTGAATGGCTAGTTCGCGCGTCGGCGCTAAAACCAATACTTGAGGTTTGGTTTTTTTGATGTCGATTTTGCTTAAGATCGGTAATGCAAACGCGGCGGTTTTACCTGTACCGGTTTGCGCCATCCCTAAAATATCGCCGCCTGCCAACAGAGTTGGTATCGCTTGCGCCTGAATCGGGGAAGGGGTTTCATAGCCGATCTCTGAAATTGCTTTCAGTACATCTTCGCTAAGTTCAAGTTGGTCAAATCTAATTTCGGTGGTCATCCAGTAATCCTTTGTCGCTCTGTGAGCGGTCGATTTGCCCTGGAATAAAGGAAGACATGAGTTCAATTTGGATTTGAATCAGGTAATCGTAACGAGTGACGCGCGCTACTCCATCTCAACTTTCAAAAAAAGGATGGTTGCGTCTGTTTGTTATTCTGGGGCAAAAATTCTTTTAATTGAGCACTTTTGCAGCAGAACAGTCGGGTCAACTTCGGGTTGTATCGTTGAAGTTGAAAAGCATAAATATGCGGGCAAGTGGCTCAGTGATGTCCGTTTGTTTCTCTTTTGGCGATTTTTTCAGCCGATGAAATCAAACGAAGCGCGGATTATACTAAATTATTAATACTATTGCAAAAATAACTTATGGGGTTTGGTTTTTAGGTTTTGTTTTTGCCGTTAAGCCGGTTTGTCGGAAGCCAGAAAGGTTGTTTCAAATTCGACGGCCGGGATCGGTTTGCTGTAAATGTAACCTTGAATCAACAGATCCTTGGATTGTTCTCTGAGAAAGGCGGCTTGCTCTTCGGTTTCAACTCCTTCGGCAACTACCGAAAGGTTTTTGGTTTCCGCCAGTTTCAGAATCGAATCGACAATGGCAATGTCTTCCGGGTTCTCGGGAATATGGCGGATGAAGCTTTGATCGATCTTTAATTCGTGAAGAGGCAAGCGCTGTAAATAACTTAATGACGAGTAACCGGTTCCGAAATCGTCGATCGAGATATGGAATCCGAGACTGACCAAATGTTGAATCTTCTGCAGTGCCAAATTGGTGTTGCGGATCAGCACGCCTTCGGTCAGTTCCAGTGTGATGTCTTTTGGATTGACTTGGGTGAATTTAATCAGCCCGATTACCAGTTCGACAAAACTCTGTTCGTGGAATTGAATGGGGCTGATGTTAATCGAGACCCGTATTTTCGGGTAGGCCTCATTCCAGGCTTTCGCTTGTAAGAACGCCTTATGCATGACCCATAATCCGATTTTGATAATCTGTCGACCTTCCTCGGCAACCGGAATGAATTCGCACGGCGGAACGAAGCCCAGCGTTGGATGGAACCATCTTAATAGCGTTTCTGCGGCGACGGCACGGCCGTTCGAATCGATCTGTGCCTGGAAGTAGAGTTGGAATTCGTCGTCCAACTCGGAATGGTTCAAGGCTTGCAGCATTTCCAGACGCTGTTTGGCCACTTCACATAGCTTGTCTTCAAATATGTAGACTTGGTTGCCGCCGAGGTTTTTAGCTTCGTGCATCGCCAGATTGGCGTAACCGATTAATTGGTCGGTCTGGCCGCATTCTAGGTGGTGCGGGAACATATAGACACCAACACTGGCCGAGCAATGTAGCGAGCGGTTTTTGATGGTGTAGCGGTCATCCAGTTCTTCTTGAACTCTGTTGGCAAGTTCCAGTACGCCCTCATAGGCAATTTGCGGATCTTGACTGAGTTCTTTGACCAAAATCGCGTATTCGTCGCCGTCAAGACGTGCGACTAGATTGTTTTCTCCAGCCAGTTTTGCCAGTTTTTGAGCGACCATAATCAAGAGCTGGTCGCCGATGGTGTGCCCCAGCGTGTCGTTAAGGATTTTGAAACCGTCCAAATCGAGTTGAATCAGAGCGGAATAACTTTCGGTTTCCGGAGCGTTCTGGATGGTGGATTCGATGTGGTTGTGCAATAAAGTGCGATTCGCCAGTCCCGTCAGTTTGTCGTAATAGGCGAGACGTTCGATTTCGGTTCGGGCTTCGTGAATATCGGTAATGTCTTGTAATACCCCGATGAAATGTTCGATATTACGATTTTCGTCAGTCAGCATCGAAAGGCTGAGTACGGCATAAAATTGCGCGTCGGATGAAGCGGTGATTTTGACTTCGCCGCTCCAGGAACCTTCGGTTAGCAGCGATTCCATTACGCTTCCGAACGGAACGCTCAACGTGACCTGCTTAGTCAGCCAATCGAGATAGGTCATCGTTTTCAGTGTGTCCGGTTTGAGTCCGGTGTAGGCGGAAAAAGCATAGTTCGGTTGAGTGATATAACCGTGCGAATTGGTAATGAACTGCCCTGCGTAGCTGGCTTCCATTAATCGCATCTGAGCTTCGGCTTGAACTTGCAGTGTCAGGTCTTTGATGTGCAGCAGTATGCCGTCGAGGGTATGTTGGCGGTTAACGATCGGGTAGGCTTTCAGCTGGACCGGGATCAGCGCATTGTCGTTGTCGTCTTTATGCTGTGGTTTTAACCAGACCATCTGTTCGCAAATTGATTCACTTAGGTTGTGAATGCAGTTTTCAATCCAGTGTTTTAAATCAAAGCGTACGTTATTACGTTTTTTGGTATAGAGCTTGAGACTTGTGAACAAGGATTCCGATTCGTTTTCGTCGCAGATAAGGTTCTGAATTTTGTTGTTGACGAGTTTTGGAGTGAGCTCGGTTGAGAAGAGAATCAAGCCTTCTTGAAAAGAGTCTGCAATTTGCTGTCTTTGAAAACTATGCGCCTGATTGAGTTCGGCGATGAGTTTTGTGATTTCAGTACTGTGCTTGGGGGCTTTCATAGAGCTCGATGGCTTTTGGTTAAGTTATTTATAAACAAATAATTAGTACCATAATACACTAACTTTTTGTGTGTGTATTAATGAAAAATTAAATAAAAAAATAATTTTTTCAGGCGTCGGATTTGTCCGAAAAGGCCTCTTCTTCAGCCTGGAAATACTTTTCGAATTCAGTCGCATTGCAAGGTGTGCCGAATAAGTAACCTTGAATGATGATATTGTCCGGCTGCTCTCTTAAAAACGCTTCTTGCTCTTCGGTTTCAACCCCTTCGGCGACAATCAGCAGGTTTTTGTTTCGGGCAAGGCTGATGATCGATTCGACGATGGCAATATCATCCTTACTTTCCGGAACTCTGAAGATAAAGCTTTTGTCGATCTTAAGTTCGTGAATCGGCAGTCTTTGCAAATAGCTTAAGGACGAATAACCGGTTCCGAAGTCGTCGATCGAGATATTAAAGCCAAGCCTGGTTAAATCTTCGATTTTCTTGAGTGCACTTTGAGTATCGGAGATCAAAACCCCTTCGGTCAATTCCAAGGTAATGTTTTTGGGAGAGACTTCGGTTTTATTTAAAATTTCGATGGTCTGTTGCACAAAGTCCGCTTCGTGGAATTGAATCGGACTGATATTAATGGATAGATTGAAATCGGGTTGTCGCTTACACCACTCTTTAGCCTGTAAAAAGGCCTTTGACATAATCCAGTCGCCCAGTCGCAATATTTGACGTCCTTCTTCGGCAATCGGTATGAATTTGTTCGGTGGGATTGAACCGAGTTCGGGATGGGTCCAGCGAATTAGGCTTTCTGCACCATGCAGTTTATTGTCGCGGCCGATTTGCACTTGATAATGCAGTTCGAATTGTTCGTCCAGGTCGGCCGTCGTCAGTGCATGCTCCAATGAACGGCGCTCGATGACGACTTCGGACAGTGATGATTCATAGAAATAAATTTTCTGGTTGGTGCGCTTTTTCGCAGCGGACATGGCCAAATCGGCATACAGCATCAAATCTTCCGCGGTATCGCCTTCCTGGAACGGGAATACCGTAATCCCGATGCATGTTGTGCTGTTAAGTGTGGTTTCGTTGATGTGGTAATTTTTATTCAGGTGTTTAGCGATTTTTTTGGCTAGATGGTAAGCATTTTGGGTGGCCTGGGTTTTTGAGAAGGCCTTGTCTTGAGTCAGTACCAAAAATTCGTCGCCGCCCACTCGTGCGATAGTGTCTTCTTCACGTAACGATTCTTTAAGGATTTTGGCGACTTGTTTCAGTAGCGCATCGCCGGTTTTGCGTCCGAATGCGTCGTTAATGCTTTTAAAACGATCCAGATTGATGAAGAATAGGGCGGCGAAAGTATTATGTCTTTTGTGGTGTTTTAAGGCGAGATCCAGATGCTCGAAAGCGAGGCGTCTGTTCGCGAGACCGGTCAGGTCGTCATAGTAGGCCATCTGTTCGATGGCTAACTGCGCTTCGTGAATATCGGTGATATTCTGGATCGTCACCACATAGTGTTCGATATTGAACTGTTCGTCCGCCAGTAGCGAAATACTCAACACGGCATAATAAGTGGTATTCGGCAGAGGGTGCAACTCAACTTCACCGCTCCAAAAACGTGTGTTTAGCAAGGTCGTCAGTACTTCGTTGGTAGACGTTTTTAGCGAGACTTGCTGGTTCAGCCATCCAGTCAATGTCATGCTCTTCAATGTGTCCGCATCGAGACAGGTCAAAGTACAGAATGAGTCGTTTGGATGGGTGATATACCCTTTTTCATTGGTGATGAACTGGCCGTGATAACTGTTAAAGGCGGCTTCCATTAGACGCTTCTGTTCGTCCGACTGAGCATGAAGAGTCCGGTCGTACACCACAAGTAATAGGTTTTTTAAGGTTTTTTCCGGCGTCAATAACGCTTTGGCGGAGAGTAAAAGCGGTGTGGTTTTTAAGGTTTCGCGGTCTTTCAGCCAGATCGAAATCTCTTTGGGAGACGTATCGTCCGGACTATCAAGCGGAATAGAAAGCAATTTTGAAAGCCAGAGATTAAGGTCGAAGCGAACGGTGGCTTTTTTATTTTTGTATAAGGGGGCGTTTTGAATGTGGTTGTCATCGTCCAGATATTTGGCAAATATGAGTTTTGCCTTGGAATTGATGATTTGCGGGGTCAGGTTCGGCTTGAAGACAATGACCGCTTCATGAAAGGCACAGATGATCTCGGATTTGCTTTCTCTCTCTTCACGCAACCTGGCATCGGACAGTTCAAGTTGTGAATAGAGTTTTTCTGGATTCATTCAGTTCGCCGTGGTAAAAAACAATTATTATCACGATTCTAACCAAGAAAACCGGGCTTGCCAATCAATTCTCGAGCAATTTTCACTTATAAATGTAGAGTTTTAAAAAAAACACAGTTTTATGCGTGAAAGTGAGCAAGGGTTTAGTAAATGACGCTTGGCAACCAGGTGACGATTTCCGGCCATATGGCGACAATAGCCAGTACAAAAAGTTGGATCGCTATAAACGGAATCGTGCCTCGGTAAATGTCCGCAGTTAATAACTCCTTAGGAGCCACCCCGCGTAAATAGAACAGAGCGAAACCAAACGGCGGCGTTAAAAATGCCGTTTGCAGGTTAATTGCAATCATAATGCCCAGCCAAATAGGGTCAACGCCCATCATCAACAGAATCGGTGCAACGACCGGAACGATCACATAGGTGATTTCGATGAAGTCCAGGAAGAAGCCGAGCACAAACATTAATACCATTACCAGTAACATGGCCGTAAAGACGCCGCCCGGTAGGTTGGACAATAGTTCGTGCATTAAATCGTCGCCGCCCAATCCGCGGAATACCAACGAGAATAAAGCGGCTCCGATGAAAATCATAAAAATCATGCTGGTCACTTGCAAAGTGTTACGCATGACGGTGTTCATGGTTTTCAGGCTGAGTTTATTTTTGCCCAGAGCGAGCAGGGTCGCACCTAAAGCACCCAATGCAGCGGCTTCGGTCGGAGTGGCGAAACCGCCTAAAATTGAGCCTAATACCAGTAAGATCAGTACCAAAGGCGGCAGTAAGCTGCCGATGACGCGCTTGGACAGACCGGGTGCAACCGGATTTCCGACGTTGTTCGGAACGCTGTCCGGTTGGGTGAAGGCTTTAAACAGGATGTAAAGCATATATAGAACAACCAAAAGCATGCCCGGGAATAAGGCTCCAATGAACAGGTCGCCGACGGAAAGCGTCTCCGGCGAGAAAATACCTTGGTTCAATTGTGCTTGTTGATAAGAGGACGATAACACGTCACCTAGTAAGATCAGTACGATGGATGGCGGGATGATCTGTCCCAACGTTCCGGAAGCGCAAATGGTGCCGCTGGCCAGTTTAGGACAGTAACCTTGTTTAAGCATGGTCGGTAAAGCCAGCAGCCCCATGGTGACGACGGTGGCACCGACGATTCCGGTACTGGCCGCGAGCAGCATTCCGACCAGGATGACCGCGATTCCGAGACCGCCTTTGACGCCGCGCATCAGCTCGTCCATAGTGGTCAGGAGTTGCTCGGCAATTTTGGATTGTTCCAGCATGATACCCATGAAGACGAACAGCGGTACCGCCACCAGGGTTTCATTGTGCATGATGCCGAAAATACGGTTCGGCAGGCTTTGTAGGAAGTCCATGTCGAAAGCGCCGAACAGGTTGGCGATCAAGGCGAATAAAAGCGAAACGCCGGCTAAGGTGAAGGCGACCGGAAATCCGATTAATAATGCGACGAATAGAACCACAAACAGCAGTAAGGATAACCATTCCATTATAAGGTTCCCTCCACTTCCGGTTTTTCTTCGGCCGGCAAGGCCTCGGGGTGTTTGATTTCCAGCCAACTACGGGCGGCGACGGCCAGGGACTGAATCAGTACCAGTACGGCCATAACCAGAATCAACGACTTTAATATATAGAGATAGGCTAGACCGCCGGGTTCCGAGGAGCTTTCCTTGATCGCCCAGCTGGCACTGACGTAATCCCAGCCGGTTACGAGAATGTATAACATGCTCGGAATGGCAAACAACAGGGTTCCGATTAGATTAATCCATGCCTTTCGCGAAGGTGAGGCGTGAGTGTAGAAAACGTCAACGCGTACATGCTGATCTTGTTGGTAAGTATAGGCGATACCGAGCATGAAGAGGATGGCGTGGTTATACATCGCCGCTTCCTGCATAGCGACTGAGCCGATATTGAAACCGTAGCGTAGAATCACGATGAGTGCCATCAATAAGACTAAAGTGATGCTTCCCCAGGCAACAATATGACCAAGCTGGGTTTGGAAACGGTTTTGCAGTGAAATAAAACGTTGAAGTGTTCTGGCAAATTGCATAGTTTTTTTGGTTATTAACTTGATTTGCCATGTATTTTACGGCTTTACGGCTGATTTTGCAGGTTTTCTATTTAATTGCAGTTGCGGTTTTAATATGGAGAGGTTGTGCAGGCCTGGTTTGAGATGACGGCAGACCTGCGGAAGATGACGTTTTAGGGATTATTGGATTTCCCAAAGAATGTCGTAAAGCACGCGTGTCCTGGTATTCATGATGGCGATGTCGTTACCGACGATGACCCGAATATAACCAGCCGGCAATGGCGACAGGCGTCTTTCCAGCTCCCATGGTAGGGGGCGGTAATGGTATGAACTCGGCAGCGGACGGTGCCTTTCCAAACGTTTGTAATGCCCGGGCGGGATTTTCTTATAGCGTCTTTTGTTGGGATAGCCGTAATATTTATAAATGTAATTGCGGTCGTAGTCGCTGAATATGAGGTGCATTCTGAGATTGTCGTCACGCACGTGAACCGACGTCTGGGTTGAGACCGGATGTGCTACGCAGCCGTTTAATAGGCCGATCAAACCAAAAATGACAATGGTAAATGAGGCTTTGAATAACTGATTCATGCTCTTCTCCCAGTAGAGTTTACAGATAAACAATAGCACTTTTTAAATGGTTATGCATTGAATAAGTATGGCCTTATCCTGACTTGTGGTGTTGTGGCAGGGATCCTTTATGTCCGTGGGAAATGCGTGGTAAGATTCGGGTTTATTTCGAATTAACAGTTAAAACGAAAATTTAATGATCGTTCAAGTTGCCGTTGCCGGCCCGTTTTTATTCCCGTTGGATTACCGTTTCGAACAGGTGGCTTCTTCGCCGCCTGTGGTCGGCGGTCGCGTGTGGGTGCCATTCCGAAACAAGTTACAGGTCGGTTTGGTGATGGGGCTGACCGAAGAATCGGATTACGACGCCGAAAAATTGAAATGTGTGGAGTCGGTCATTGACGAGCAGCCGTTGTTTTCGGAGTCTCATCTTGAGTTCATCCGCTGGGCGGCGCACTATTATCACGAGCCGATCGGTGAAGTCATTCAGGCCGCACTGCCCAAGAAATTGCGTGCCGGAGACCCGGTGGAGATCAGCGGTCAACCGGTTTGGAAGTTGACGGAACAGGGTAAGGCTTTAACTCCGCAAGATATGCCTAAAAACGCCAAACACCAGTTGGCGCTGTTGACGCATCTGCAAAGCATTTCAGGTTCCCAGTCGGCCAGCCAGCTTTCGTCGGCATTGGAAAGTTGGCGTTCCAGCCTCAAAAAGTTTCTTCAGCAAGGTTGGGTAGAGGAAACTCATGGTTCCTGTCTGACGGAAATGGCCTATGGCGAACGTCCGAACCATATTTTAAATGACGATCAGCAGGCTGCGGTGGATGCGGTTGTGCAGTTGCCCGAAAAGACGTTTAAAGCGTTTCTGTTAGAGGGGGTGACCGGCAGCGGGAAGACCGAGGTGTATTTGGGTATGATCGACGAGGTACTCAAGCGCGGCAAGCAGGCGTTGGTACTGGTGCCGGAAATCGGTTTGACGCCGCAGATGGTGTCGCGCTTCACGGCGTATTTGCAACAGCCCGTGGCGGCGTTGCATTCGGGATTAAATGATTCGGAACGTCTGTGTGCGTGGCATTTAGTGCGCAGCGGAGAGGTTAAAGTTTTATTGGGAACCCGTTCCGCCATCTTTGCGCCGTTTGCGGATTTGGGGATCTGTATTATCGATGAGGAGCACGACCTTTCGTTTAAACAGCAGGAAGGTTTTCGTTATTCGGCGCGGGATCTACTGATCCGCCGCGCTTTCGATAGTAAAGTGCCGGTCGTTTTGGGTTCGGCGACGCCGTCTTTGGAAAGTTTGTATAACATCGACATCGGCCGTTACCGACATCTGGTTTTGACGCAACGTGCCGCCAATGCACAGCTTCCGTCCATCAAGCTGCTGGATGTGCGCGGTGAGAAAATTCAAGAGGGCGTTTCCCGGCCTTTGAAAGTGGCAATGGAGAAGCATCTCGAACGTAAAGGCCAGGTGTTGCTGTTTTTGAACCGCCGCGGATTTGCGCCGGTGCTGATGTGCCACGAATGCGGTTGGCAGGCGCAATGCCCGAGTTGCGACGCCAATATGACGTTTCATCAATCGGGTTCTGCGCACGGCCATTTGCGTTGCCACCACTGCGGCTATCAATGCGCAGCACCGAACGCTTGTCCGAGTTGTCAGAGCGAGGAGTTCGTCAAGGTGGGTCAAGGGACGGAGCGCCTTACGGAAACCATCGAAGAGTGGTTCCCCGAACATAAAGTCGTGCGCATAGACCGTGATACCACTCGCCAGAAAGGCAAGATGGCGGAACTCACCGAGCAGGCTCGTAGCGGCGAAGCGGACATCCTGATCGGCACCCAGATGTTGGCGAAAGGCCACCATTTCCCTAATGTGACATTGGTCGGATTGCTGGACATCGATCAGGGGCTATTCGGCGTCGATTTCCGTGCTTCCGAGCGTATGGCACAGTTGATCTTACAGGTCGCGGGGCGTGCCGGTCGTGCCGAAAAGGCAGGGGAGGTCTTGATTCAGACGCATCATCCCGATCATCCGCTGTTGATCACTCTGATCGGGCAAGGTTATGGCGCCTTTGCGCGTAAAGCATTGCAGGAGCGTCAACAGGCACAATTGCCGCCGTTTCGTTACCAGATTATGATCCGGGCGGAAGCTTTGCAGCCACAAGAGGCGATGCGTTTCCTTACCGAGTTGAAGCACGCCTTGTTGACACAGGCGCAGGCTCAGGCTTCTGGCGAACAGCCGGTTAATGGGTTGGATGTTTGGGGGCCGGTGTCGGCTCCGATGGAACGCCGACAGGGTCGTTACCGTTATCAACTGCTGTTGCAGTCGGCTAAGCGTTCCGATTTACATGCGGTATTGGGTCAGGTGGAACCTTATATTTATAAAAGTCCATTGAGCCGTAAGGTTCGTTGGAGTATCGATGTCGATCCGCAAGAGATGTTCTAGAGAGGAGTTTTCATTCCGGACAGGTCCGTCCGGTTTCGATTTGTGACTCTAAACACCCGGACGAAAAATTTCCGGAGTCTTTTAATCAGAGTTGTTTGGTCTGTTTGGCAAAATCGTCGAGTGAAATTTCCACCAGGCCTGTTCGATCTCGATTCGGGCCTTTGATCACTTCTTGTGCTGCCCAAGCATGCCCGTGCACAACTTCATAGGTGGCCGGTAGCTTGCCGTCATGTTGTTTGGAGTCGCGCAGGTTCTCGTAGGCATCCAGCATAGCCTGGAACTTCTGTTTTCCCATCAAGCCGCGGTTACGGTTGAGGCTTGCGTTGGTTGCACCGATCGCTTTCAAGTCCTTGAGTACGCCCATCGGCTTGTCGTAGGTGAGCGTGTAGTTTTCCATGTCCATGACCGGCTGGCCGAAACCGTTGCGGATCAGGGCATCGCCGATGTCGTGCATGTCAACGAAATGGTTGACGTGTGGGTTCTCTGCATCGGCTGTAGCCCAGGCCTGTTTCAATTCTTTGAGTGTATCCGGCCCGAACGTGGTGAACATGATCAGTCCTTCGGGACGCAGGACTCGACGAAATTCCTGAAAGACGCGATCCAGATCGTCACACCATTGCAACATTAGGTTGCTCACTAGTAGATCGACACTGCCGTCCGCCAGAGGCAGGGCGTAAGCGTCGGCATTGACCAGCTCGGCGGCGGCTTTGGCAGCCAAGGATTGCGGCAGCCATTTAAACTTGGGTTGTTGTAAGCGTTCTCCGGCTCGTTTGAGCATGGCTTCCGACAAGTCGACGGCGATGGTTCGTGCCTGTGGATAACGTTGGATAACTTTTTCGGTCAGCAGTCCGGTACCGGCTCCCACATCGACAATCACTTGAGGTTGGAGTGTCGTCAGGGAAAGACGTTCGTCGACGCGTTCAGCCACCGTCTTCTGTAGAATTGCAGCATCGTCGTAGCTAGGCGCAGCATGGCTGAAATGCTGTTTTATATGGCTGCGATTGACTGCTGGAGAAGATAGGTTTGACTGTTCCGACATGGTGTTCCGTTTTACATTTCACTGCGTTGTGTTTAAAAATTCCTGCAGGGCCTGGGCAGTTTGTTCGGGGTGTGAATAAAACGGCATATGCGCCGCGCCCGAGATCATGCTGACCTGACCAAGAGGCTGTATTGTACTGAATTCCGAAACAAATTCCTTTGGAATCAACGGATCATTTTCGCCTAACAGCCATAAAACGGGCAGATGGAGCTGGTTTAGCGCTTCCCGGTTGTCCATCTCTTTAAGCAGTTGTAAGCCCTGTGCCAAACCGCCTAGCTTCGGTATCTTGCGGGTTTTCATCTGCTGCATGTAGTGTTTTATCAACTTGCGTGCACCGTCCGATCCTTGGATTTGAAGTTTCCAGAAGTGCTGCAGCGTCGCCAGGGTATCTTTCCCCAACGCCTGAATGAAATCGTTCATCAGTTTCGGGTTGACCGCCCAGTGCCAATCTTCGGTTTGCATAAAGCGTGGCGTTGAAGCCAGGCAGGTGAGACTCAAAATCTTTTCAGGATTGCGGATGGCGATCTGTTGAGAGAGCAGGCCCCCGAGCGACCAGCCGACCAAATGTGTCGGTTCGGGCAGGGCTGCAATAAGGGCGTCCAGCCAAGCCTGCTGGATATTTTCCGGTTTTTTGATTTCCGGGCTGTCTCCGAAACCGGGCAGTTCAATGAGTGTCACGCTGTAATCCGCGGCGAAATATTCCTTTATCCACTCTCTCCAGACACTGTTTTGAGCCCCCCAGCCGTGAATGAATGTAAGGTTAGGGCCTGAGCCGAATTGTTCTTTATGCAGCGTGGTCATGTTATAAATTCCAGAATTTCCAATGAATTAATTATGTTGTAAGTGGTTGTCAGGTAATGGATATTTTATCGATATTCGCTTCCGTTAAGGAACTATTACGAGCATCGAAATCGAATGTCATAAAACTTTAATCGGAGTAAGGAATTTTAACTATCTTTTTAAAGATCAACCTGTTACTATGCAAATGTCACACTTCTTTTTCAAGATCCTTTTGGAAAGGGGAAGGTGTGAAGATTGTTTAATTTGAGGTTTATCATGTCAGATGTAGTAACAGGTACCGTTAAGTGGTTTAACGATGAAAAAGGTTTTGGTTTTCTAGCACAGGAAAATGGTCCGGACGTTTTCGTTCATTTCCGCGCGATTAACGGTACAGGACGTCGCACTTTAGCAGAAGGGCAGTCTGTGTCTTTCGAGATTGTTGAAGGCGAAAAGGGCTTACAAGCGGCTAACGTACAGCCACTATAAGTGTTAAAAGCGGCGTTCGGAAACATCTAAAGGCCGCAAATTAACAGAATAAAGGCAGGTTTTACCTGCTTTTTTTATGTCTGCTATTCCTGTTATCCCTTCTGCTGTATGCCGCAATCCGACTTAAATGCCGACAGCAATTTTTGGAGCCGTGTTATCGGCAACCAATTTAGGTTGGCAGAGAATGACCTGACTGTTGGCGCTGCCCAGCTTTAATAAGTAACGTTTTATTTCAAGGTTACGGTTTTCCGCCAGTTTCAGCAATTGGTCGTCACTCACCAGTTCTTTGATGTTCTTGGCTTGTTTATCTTCTTTGTTTTCTTTGGTTTTCTTCGCTTTTTCTGCGGCCTGTTTAGCGAGCTCTGCTAAGAGGGCGCTGCGATCCGCTTCGTTTGCCAAGCCACAAATTTTGATTTGCACCCCTTTACGTTCCTGTAACAGAGTATGAATCTTTTTCAGGTACTCAAGCATTTGAGGCGTAAGCTGGCTTTGGCCTGCTACGAAGTCGATCGGTTGCAAGTTGACGGCCAGGTTTTGATTGAGTAGATAGTCTCCGGCGACCGCGATCGCACCGAAAGGTTGTAAGGCCAGTAATAGGTAGGTTTTGGTCGCTGCCTTCATCGCCGAACCTAAAGCGGTGTTAATCACATCCTGTAATTTAAAATTTGGATCGGTAATGTCGCCTTTAATCGGCAATTTAAGCTTGATGTTGTCCTGCTTGTCTCGCAATAAAGCCAGTGCGGCATCGATCGGCATGCTCAAACTTTGTTGAAATGACGTGTTTTCAGACTGTTCGGCCATGGTGAGTTTAAGTTTGTGCAGACGTAAATCGTTCTGGGCGTCGATTTTGTTTTCCACTAATTTGGTTTCTAAATCGGCTGAAAGTTGTCCGCTATCGATGTTGTACCCTAAAAACTGGGCGCTGGCCGGGCTTAATGCCACCAAGTCCATACCGTCGATATGCGTTGCAAGGTTGGCGGTGATTTTCGGGTTCAAAGGTTGAATCTGCCCTTTACTGGTGAGTTTGGTAAATTCATCCAACGTAACCTGCACTGCAAAATCGGTATCGCGATCCGGTTTTTGGCTGTTTAAAGCACCGAGTTTGAATTCGTCCAGTTGAATGGTTTTATTAAGCGGCTGATCAAATTGTTCCGATGTGAAATGGATCAGATGTTTGCCTTTGGTTTGGATAGCGTGCCACTTGTATTGGAATGCTGATTTTTCATCCGTATCGTTCGATTTAGCTTCTTTTTTCTCTACCGTCTCCGGCTTAGTCTCTTTTTCTGATTCAGCTGTTTGCGGTTCCTCTGATTGTGGCAGGCTTGCCAGCAAATTTTTAAGCTGAGTGATTTCCGCTTCTTTATTGATATTAAGGTAAGTTTGACTGCCGTTGAGTGTCAGGGTTCCGAGTTCCAGTTGGGAAAACTGATTGAGTTTTGCCTGACTCAAGTTGACTTTGTCCAGACTGATGAACTGGGTTTTAGCTTGTTCGCCGACATTCAATCCTTGTAACGATAAGTCTTTTACTTGAATGGAATCAAGCTGTTGAATATTAAGGTCCGAAATTGAGAGTTTATCTAAATCCACCAAGTTTTGTTGGGTGGTCATATTTTGGGTTTTTAGGGTTTGTAAGTCGATTTTTCCGTCGCTTTTAAAATCGGTTTCAGCACCTTGATTTAAAGCGATTTGGCCTTGCCAGTTAAAGGCTTGGACGCTTGCTTGATATGGAGGTTGAGAGGCAAGTAGATTGCTTAAACTCACACTACCTTGTTGTTTCAGTTGCACGCTGCCATCGTCGGCTAACGTCAATTGGGCGTTTAGCTTGGCTTGCAGATCTTGTTGGAGTTCGGTCTTGCTTACAGCATCGGAGATTTTGGCTTGTTTGAGCGTGAACTCCCCGTTCGCGTTGACTTGTGGGGTACTCTGGTTGTCGAATGTGACTTCACCTTGCCATTGGGCTTGCTGCATACCGGCTTCTATTCCGGGTTGTTGGAGTGCAACGTTTTGCAACTGTAGACGACCGGTTTGGGTAACGTGTACGCTGCCGTCCGGGTTGAGTAACGTCACCAGATTGAATTTGGCATCCAGGGATTGCTTGAGGCTAAGCTGTTTTTCAATGTCCTGTGCATTGAAGTTCTGCAGTTGAGCATGGCCGTTGAGGGTAATGGCCGGATCCTGTTCGCTTTCGATATAGCTGAAGTCACCGGACCATTTGAAGCTGTCCCAATCGGCTTGGTAAGGAGACATTTCAACTTTCATCTGGTTGATGAGGATGTCGCCTTGCTGCTGGAAATTAAGCCCTTGCGGGAACAGTTGGGCGGTAAATGTAAGATCGGTGGTCAGTTCTCCGCTGGCTTTGATGTCCGGTTGTTCTGCCAGGTAAGGCAATGTCGCCAAGTTGAGTTGGTCGACTTTTAAAGTTCCGACGACTTTAGGGTATTGACTAAACAGGTGTAGCTGAAAGTTGGTGGCGATGCGTGAGTGATTCAGATAGCTGTTCAAAATCATACGCGCAGGGGTATCGTCCCACATATAGAGATTGTTTAGGCTGAGTTTGTCCAGTGTGTAGGAGGTCTGCTTAATGGCGTGATTGGGACGGATTAACTCCAGGGTCAGGTCTTCAATATCAAGGTTTTCAAGACCGAATAGAAAAAACGGCGTTGTACTTTCCTTGGGTTCTTTTTCGGAAGACAGCGGAATATCGATACCGGCCAGTTGAATGCTTTTCGGATCGGATTGGGTGATCTGGATAAAGCCGTGTTGCAATTGTAAATGTTTTAGCAGGAAGTGTTTTTGCCATAAGGCGCGTAGCTGCATTTGCACACTTAGATTATCGGCTGAAAGTACGGTGTGTTGCTGGTCGACGATCTGCAGGTCTTTAATGCTGAGTCGGCCGGTAAACAGGTTGAAATCGACATCTTCGATTGAGACTTGATCGGCGCCTTGGTGTTGAAGGGCTTTTTGAATGCCGAGTTGAATGCCGAATGGTAACAGGATCAACATTAATCCGATTACGCTGAGAATGCCCACGGTCCATTTGTATTGCTTGAGAGTGGAAAGTAAGCGTTGGAGCATGGCAAAAATCCCTGTACAAATTATTTACGTGTTTGCTTTTTGAATAGCTTCTAAGGCGGTTAGCAAGGCGTCAATCTGTTCCGAAGTATGGCCGGCGGAAAGCGTGACACGCAATCGCGCCTGGCCTTTCGGTACGGAAGGTGGTCGAATAGCCGTTACCCAAAAGCCTTTTTGTTTTAATGCTTCGCTCCATTGTAACGCAGTTTGACTGTCACCCAATATAATTGGTTGTATCGCGGTATGCGATTCCCATAGGGTTAGGCCAATTTGTTGTGCACCTTGGCGGAACTGTTGGATATGTTGTTGCAATTGAGCCCGTTCGGCATCGGCCGATTGAACTAATTTTAATGCGGTTCGAGTGGCGAGCGCATTTAAAGGCGACATGGCCGTGGTATAGATATAGGGGCGAGCAAATTGAATCAAACTTTCTATCAGGATTTGACTGCCGGCGACAAACGCGCCCGAGGTTCCGAAAGCTTTGCCTAAGGTGCCGACTTGGATAGTGTCCTGATTCGGTTGAACCCCTAGATAGTCGAAACAGCCGCGTCCTTGTTTGCCTAACATACCGAACCCGTGTGCGTCATCGACCATTAACCAGGCCTGGTGGGTTTCGGCAAGTTGTTGAATGTCCGCCAGTGGTGCCATGTCGCCGTCCATGCTGAATACGCCGTCGGTGACGATCAGGGTCTGTCCAGTCTTGATCGACTGTAAGCGGCGCTCCAAGGCGTTCATATCAAGATGCGGGTAGCGTTTCAGAGTGGCTTCACTATTCAACGCGCCGTCGACCAACGAGGCGTGATTCAGTTTATCAGCCAGAATGGTGTCTCCGGGCTGCATCAACACCTGTTGTACCGCCAGATTTGCCATGTATCCGGTTGAAAACAGCAGTGCGCGTTCTACGCCGAGCCAGTCGGCCAGTTCGTCTTCCAATAAGTGGTGTTGCAGAGAGTGGCCGGTGACCAGATGCGCGGCACCGGAACCGTAACTGATGTCCTGGTTGGACAGGCCGTCGAGAACGGCTTGTTTGATATCCGGATGATTGGCAAGTCCGAGATAGTCGTTGGAGCTGAAGTTGACCACCTGAATGCCGTTGATCTGCATTTGCGCCCGTTGGGCACTAAAGCTCAAGGGGCGTTGACGGTACAGATGCTGTTGGCGTTTGAGTTCCAACAGCGGCTGAAAACGGGTTTCAATGGACATGAGTATGTGCTTCAGCGTTAGGACGGTATCGTTTAACCCGTCAATTCAGTGACTTGTTCCGAAAGCTTTTTAGCGGCCATTTCGGCTTTGACGTTTTGCTGCATGCGAATGCCGAGTTTGGCGAACAGCTGTGTGTCATGATCCGATTCGGGGTTGTCGGTGGTCAGAAGCTTGTCGCCGTAGAAAATCGAGTTTGCACCGGCAAAGAAACAAAGCGCCTGAGCTTCGTCGGTCAGACTCATGCGTCCTGCCGACAGGCGGACATAGGTCTGCGGCATCAGGATACGGGCCGTTGCAATTACGCGGATGAACTCAAACGAATCGGTTTTGTCTTTCATGTGCGCCAACGGCGTTCCTTCGACGGCAACCAAAAGGTTGATCGGCACCGAGTTCGGGTGGACGCGCATGGTCGAGAAAGTGCGCAACAATTCAGCGCGGTCTTTGTGTTGTTCGCCCATACCGATGATACCGCCCGAACAGACGTTGATACCGGCCTGCTGTACCTTGTCGATAGTGTCCAGGCGATCCTGGTAATTACGGGTGGTGATGATTTTCGGATAGAACGCTTCCGACGTATCCAGATTGTGATTGTAATAATCCAGTCCGGCTTCTTTAAGCTGTGCTACCTGATCGTCGTTCAACATACCCAGAGTCAGACAGGTTTCCAAGCCAAGGTCTTTGACGACGCGAACCATTTCCAGAACACGCGGAAAATCTTTCTTGGTCGGATTTCTCCAAGCTGCACCCATGCAGAGACGGGTCGCGCCGCGCTCTTTGGCAACCAGAGCTTGCTCGATGACTTCCTGGACTTCCATCATCTGCTCTTTTTCAATGTCGGTCTGGTTGCGTGCGCTTTGAGAACAATAGGCGCAATCTTCCGCGCAACCACCGGACTTGATGTTAACCAGGGTGCTGGTTTGAACTTCGTTCGGATCAAAGTATTGACGATGGACGGTCTGGGCCTGGAAGATCAGGTCGTTGAAAGGCTGATCCATGATTTCGCGAATCTCCTCCACTGTCCAGTCGTGTCGAATTTGTCCTAGTTTTTCCATGTTCATAGCTTTGTTCCAGTCTTTAGTAATTACGCGTAAGACGTCTCTAAAAGTTGCTTTTAATGAGATATTATAACTTATTACCATGAAAGAGCGTTAAAGGAGTGTGTCGGTTGCATTGGCTGGAGAGATGGTTGTTGCCGTCAAAATGCGTGCTGAGCGGGGAGGATTCGGAATTGCTGGATATCTCCGAAAGGTTGGTCGAGAGCTGGCGAGTACCTTTGGAGGTCTGTCCGCAGTGTTGCGAACCGAGTCCGGGCGGACAGGTGTGCGGTGCGTGCCTGACAAAACCGCCTAGTTTCGACCGTACCCAAGTCGGTTTTTATTTTGAAAAAGAGTTGGTCGATTTGGTTTACGGTCTTAAGTATCAAAACCGTTTCGCTTTCAGCCGGATATTGGCCGAACTTTTAATGTCGCGCCTGCAGGACGATAAAGTGGATGCCCTTGTTTTCGTCCCTTTGCATGTGAAAAGGCGTCGGGATCGCGGCTATAACC
Organism: Thiomicrorhabdus sp.; assembly: GCF_041583835.1. Taxonomy (GTDB): domain Bacteria; phylum Pseudomonadota; class Gammaproteobacteria; order Thiomicrospirales; family Thiomicrospiraceae; genus Thiomicrorhabdus. Next base: position 23,837 of record NZ_JBFHFC010000008.1, read on the forward strand.
AAGCCGAGTTAATTGCACAGCAACTTGCGAAACATTTCCGGATTCCATTAATTGGAAACGGGGTCGAAAGAGTAATGGATACGCCTTCGCAAACGCACCTGGACGCGAAACAGCGCCACCGAAACCTTAAAAATGCTTTTAAGGTCGATTCCTCGGCATTTAGAGGTGTGCGAAGGATCGCCTTGGTGGACGATGTCATTACCACAGGTGCGACAATGTTACAGTTATCCCGAGCGATCAAGTCGCATACGGAAATCGAATGGGTTGAGGCTTGGGCAGTGGCTAAAACAAAGTGATACAATCGTTTCAAGTTTCGACGTCTTGATGGATTCCCGAACCCTATCCGTTTATGCGAAACAAACCCCGAATAATAATCTGAAAAGGAATGGAAATGAGCGTTCAACCGGTTTCTCACCATCATAATCACATAAGTGAAACCAATGACAAAAATCAACGTAAGGTTTTGATCGCGGCCATTATCACCGGCAGTTATATGCTGGTAGAGATAATCGGCGGTTTGTGGGTGAATTCGATCGCATTGGTGGCGGACGGTGTGCACATGCTGATGGATGCGGTGGCTTTGGCGATTGCATGGTGGGGATTCCACATGAGTAAGAAACCGGCAAACGAACGAATGACGTTCGGCTATCAACGGGTTCAGATCTTGACTGCCTTCATCAATGGTTTTACTTTGCTGTTAATTGTCGGTGGAATTGTGATCTTGGCGATACAGCGCTTTTTCGATCCTCAGGAGATTCTAGGGAAAGAGATGTTTGTGTTGGCGTTGATCGGCTTATTGAATAATTTGGTGGTGTTTTGGATTTTACATTCCGGGGATCAGCATAATATGAATATGCGCGGTGCGACCTTGCATTTCTTGGGCGATACGCTGGGATCGGTGGCGGTTATCGCCGGAGCCATTTTGATCTATTTTACCGACTGGACGCCGATCGACCCGATTTTGTCATTGTTGATTGCTTTGATTGTCGGCATAGGGGCGTATCGCTTGACCCGGGAATCGATGCATGTGCTGTTGGAAGGCGTTCCTGCGGGGTATGAAATCAAAGATATTGCTCAGGACTTAGAATGCCGTTTTGATTATTTGACGGCGGTACATCACATTCATTTGTGGGCGATCAGTGAAGAGCAGGTGGTTATGACGTTGCACGCCAAAACCGATTTAGAGCACATTAATGATGCTGCCTTGGCTGAAATTAAGCAGTACTTGCTCGACGAACACAAGGTTCACCATGTGACCTTGCAGCTTGAGAGTGATTGGACAGAAGTGAAGCCTGAGTTAATTCATTCTAACGCTTCAATGCTTTAAGCCACTTCCAGAGATTAAAGAGGCTCGACAACGAAGCCGCTACATATGTCATAGCGCAGGCGAACAGAATGGTCTTCGCCTGTTTTCGATCTTTCTTACTGAGATATTCGCCTTCCTGTAAAAGCGGTAACGCTCGATTGAAGCTGGCGTCGAATTCGACCGACAGAGTGCTGAGGTGAATGATTACCGGTACGCCCATAGCGATAAATCCTGCACCGAAGGTCATGAGTCCGACAATCGGCGTGTGGCTTAGCGGAATCAGGATGGGCGTTGCCATTAAGGCAATCCCCGCAAATTTCTGCATGACAGCGGCACGTTCAACCAGTATGGTTCGTTGTTTTAGCTGCGGATAATCGGTTTTATCTTGCAGTGCATGGCCGATTTCATGCGCTACCGTCGTGATGGCCGTTAAGCTGTTCGAATGTGCATTTTCACTGGAGATGCGCACGACCTTTTCAATCGGATCGTAATGGTCGCCTTCTGCGGTTTCTTCAACCCGTACACCTTTTAGATCGTATTTTTTGACGAGATGTTCGGCAAATTGTAAGCCGCTGCCCGGAATATCGGGATGTGGTGTACGGTGTTTATTCAGTATGTATTTGGTCCACAAGCTAGGCAGTGTGGTGAGGATAAACAGTATGACAAAGCCGACGACTAACAGCCCCATGAAAAGTCCTTTGAATAGCGATTAGGCAAATCTAAATTCGGGTTTAATGATTGAGGAATCATTCTAACGGATTCGTTTAGTTGTGTCGTTAATCGGTTTGGCATTCCAGTGCGATTAGATAGCTGGCGAAGTCGAGCGGGTTTTGGCGTAAGAGATCCGCGAATCCAGCGTTGCGTTTTTCTCCTCGGTCGTCGGTTGAACATTCCAATAAAGCCGATGGGCTGGGGGTGGCCGTATCTTTAAGTGCAATAAAACGGTTTTGACCCGGTAAAAGAAAATCGGTGCTGGTTTGCCAGCCCTGTTTATTCAAAAAGCGTCTGAGTGTGGATTCAGTCAGTGCTTGTATGCCTTCTTGCAGTGTGTTGTCAGGCGCAACTCTTTGTAAGCTCTGTAGTCCTTGGATTACATAGGCGTAATCTTCCAACGAGGCGTGACCGATGTATTTTGCGTCCCCGGTGAGCGCTTTGGGTGGTTCGGGTTGATTGAGTAGATCGATTAACCGGTTGGCGAGTTGTTGCGCTTTGATCAGGTAGTCCTTTTGTCCGACGGCTTCATAAGCACTTACGTAAGCCGATAATGTCAGGCCGTTCCAGCCGAGTATGTATTTATCGTCGCTCGGAATATCTGTAACCGTGGCTTGTAAAGTTGTTTTAATTTCAGCCCAATGTTCCATCGTGGGACTCGGGTGCCAGCCCAGTTCATAAGGAGCCGGCTGGTCAAGTCGCCAAAGGTGTTCGGCTTCTTTAAACGCCGTCGTTGAAAGTTTCTGTCGCAGTTGCTTTCGATTAAACAGGTAATTCCCGCCTTCACGTCCTTGTTTGTCCAAAGCGGACTGACTGCTTTTAAATAGTCCGAGTTTTGGCGAGTACAAATGCTTTTCCATGTAGTGCAGTGTGTCTTCGGCGGTTTTCAGGTAGCGGTTATTATGAAATTTATGGCCGGCTACAAAGTAGGCTTTTGCTAACAGGGCATTGTCGTACCCCATTTTTTCAAAATGCGGTGTTTGCCACTCCGGATCGACGGTATATCGATAAAAGCCGCCATTGATGTGGTCGATCAAGTGTTGAGACTGCATTTGGTCGAATGTCAGTTCCAGCCAAGCCTGTTGTGTTTCCGAAAGAGAGTTTTGTTCCAATAAGCTTAAAATTAAGGGCATTTGAGGAAACTTGTGGCTGCCTTTCAGTCCGCCGCTTAAGTCATCCAGAGATTGATCGAGATGTTGCAGTAAGAGCGAGCGGAATTCTTGTAGTGAGATTGATTTGGATGCTGTCTGTTTTGTCGATGTGGTTTCGGCTAATGAGCGGATTCTTTTGGATTGGGTTTTCCAGAGTTCGGATAGGTCAATTAAAGTTCGTTTATAGTTCGTGTTGGGTAAATAGCCAAACGCGGCAAACGGATAACCTTTCGGAGTGAGGACGACATGTTGCGGCCAGCCGGCTTTGCCGGTTACCCGGCGAGAAAAATCGATTAGGTAGTTATCCAGATCAGGGTTGAGTTCACGGTCGATTTTCACCGGAACAAAAAAACGATTCATGATTTCGGCTGCATCCGGATCTTGGTAGTTCTCTTTTTGCATGACATGACACCAGTGGCATGCAAAGTAACCACTGGAAATCAGAAGGGGGCGATTGTCTTGCTGTGCATGACGTAATGTAAGTGTATTCCATGGTTGCCAATGAACGGGGTCTTCGGCGTGCATGGCTAAGTAAGGGCTTGGGTGGTTGCTTAGGGTATTGACAGGATCGATCTTGGTTTCGATCGCTTTAGCTTGAACGCAAACGGTCAATAAAGTGATTGAGAACAGTCGTAAGAACGGGAATTTTAAGCAGGGTGTTTGCAAACTGAACAAGTCTGTCCAGTTTGCAAAAAGCGAAGAATTTCGACTATTTTTTGGTTTCGTTACCCGATTCCTTAGAATCTGCATCCGTTTGAGTGTCAGATGTGTCCTTAGGTTCGGTATCGGTCGATTTCGATTCTTTTGATTCATCGGACTTATCTGTCGTTTCATCTTGAGAAGTGGGTTGGCTGCCAGCAGGTTTTTCATTTGCTTGCTTCTCCGCTTCTTTACGTTTGTTGTACTCTTGTTCCAAGATGTTCATTTCAGAATCGATTTTATCGAATTCGTCGTCCCAGTCAAAATCGTCATCAACCTGATCCGCGTAGCGATCGTCAAATTCGTATTCCGGTTCTGCCGCTTGAGCCGCCGTTTTTCGGGTTGAATCGTCAGGATCATGCGGTGTATCGTCGTCTTCGGTGCTGATGCCTTTGCGTTTAAGGACAGTCGCTCCGACCAAAACGCCTAGTTCATAAAGCAGCCACATCGGAATTGCTAATAGGGTTTGCGAAATGATGTCCGGCGGAGTGAGAAGCATACCGATGACAAAAGCACCGACGATCACGTATGGGCGCGCATGCGACAGTTTTTTCGGTGAAGCCATGCCGGTCAATATTAATAGAACCGTGACAATCGGTACTTCAAACGCCATACCAAACGCGAAGAACATCTTGATGACAAAATCCAGGTACAACGAGATATCGGTTGCGATGGTTACGCCGTCCGGTGCGGTCGTGGAAAGGAATCCGAATACCAATGGGAAGACGACATAATAAGCGAAAGCACCGCCTGCATAGAACAGGAACGAACTGAAAAACAGAATCGGAGCGATCAGTTGACGTTCATGTGTATACAGTGCCGGAGCGATGAAGCGCCAAAGTTGATACAGCAATACCGGCATCGCCATGTAGATCGCAAGCACCAAACTTAATTTGAAAGGGGTTAAGAATGGCGATGCCACGCCCGTCGCAATCATGCTCGTGCCTTCCGGCAGGAATCTTGAAAGCGGCTCGGAAATATAGGTATAGATTTCGTTGGCAAACGGGAACAGGATTAAGAAAAACACCAATATGGCTAACACCGCTCGGGTAAGACTGCTCTTTAGGTCAAGCAGGTGTTGAACCAGGGTCATTTCTTGGTCATGTGGTGGCAGCGCAGAATTGCTCATGGCTTAACTTTTTGATTCCGTATTGCGGGTGCCTGAATCAGCAGCTGGATTGGCCGGTTCCTTCTCAGCCGAAGCAACTGATTCAGGAGTTGAGGCCGGAGCTGCCGATGAGGCTGTATTTTCTTGCGGTTTAGGTTGCGCGGCTTCTTGAGGTCGAACCGGTTGCGCCGGAGCCTTGGAAAATTGACTTTGCACGGGTGCGTCAATTTCTTGCTGCTGTCCGCCAAAAGACGGTCGAGTCACGTTTTCCAAGTCGAGGTCTTCTGCTGGTTGAGCAAAGCTTTTATGCAAATCTTTTTCAAGTTCTTGCAGCTGCTGTTGCTCTTCCTTTAGGTCGATGGTCTCTTTTAACTCACGAACGGTTTCCTGCCAGTGACCTTCCTCTTTTACGGAATTGATAAAACGCTTGGTTTTACCCATGAAGGAACCCAGTTTACGGGCCACTTCAGGCATGCGTTCAGGCCCGATCACCAATAAAGCGATGATGAGCACAACGAGGAGTTCTAGAAAACCGATGTCAAACATCGCAATGACAACCTAAGTTAGAAATTAATAAAAGGATTAAGCTTTGTCTTTGTTTTCAGCAGGTTTTTTCTCTTCTGCTGCAACATCAAACACGTTTTCGCCTTCTTTCTTCTCTAGCTTTTGTTCAGCTTCAGCGGCGTCTTTTTTGTCTTCTTCTTTGACTGCGCTCTTGAAGCCTTTGATTGCACTACCTAAATCGCTACCTACGTTTCTTAAACGTTTTGCTCCGAATAGCACCAATACGATTGCTAGGATGATCAGTAATTGCCAAATGCTAATGCCCATGTTTTGCTCCGTTACGTTCACGCTTATTTGTAAGTCGTGGTTGATTCGTTGTTGTAAGCCCCAAAAATATCATTTATTACAGGAGGATATATTCGGGCTAAATATTAATGACCGCTAATAATAGCAAATAACTCAATGGCTTTACACAAAAAAAACTTGTGAGGCATTGGTTTTGATTATCGTTTAGCGGTCTGGATTCGCTAGGGTGCTTTGCCGACGTCGGACTAATTGCCCAGCAAGTGGATGTGTAGATGGAAGACTTCTTGTCCTCCGGATTCGCCGGTATTGATCTGGGTTTTGAATCCATCCAGATTTTGTGCTTGTGCCAGTTGAGGCAAAAGTAACATCATGTGACCCATTAAATCCTTATCTTCCGGCGTTAAGTCGAATAAAGTGGCAATCGGTTTTTTTGGAATCACTAAAAGATGTACGCGGGCTTTTGGATTAATGTCGTTAATCACAATGCACTTGTCATCTTCATACACAATCGTTGCAGGAATTTCACGGTCAATGATCTTGCTGAAAATCGTTTTTTCGGTACTCATGAAGCGTTTTCCTTATTTTGTACGGTTGGCTTTCTCTTCGTGTCCTGAGAGGCCGAAGCGTCTTTGTAATTCTGTCGTAACGTCGTTGCTCGACAAACCTTGTGAAGCAAGTAGCACCATGGTGTGAAACCAAAGATCCGCTACTTCGTAAACTAAATGGTTTTTGTCGCCGTTGTGCTCGATGTCCTTAGCGGCCATCAGCGTTTCTGCCGATTCTTCGGCGATCTTTTTCAGGATTTTTTCCAATCCTTTGTCGTATAGACTCGCGACATAGGACTGGCTTGGATCATCCTGTTTACGTTCTTCTAATACTTGGTCGAGTTGTGACAGGATGTCGCTCATAGTCTTACCTCAATACCATCTGCCTGCATGGCCAGTTTGGCTTCTTCGATGGTGTGTTGTCCGAAGTGAAAGATGCTGGCTGCCAGAACCGCTTCTGCATGTCCTTCGGTAATGCCTTTGGATAAATGAGACAGTTCGCCGACGCCACCGGAAGCGATAACCGGAATTTTGACGCTATCGGCGATGGTACGGGTTAACTCAATATCGAAACCGATTTTGGTTCCGTCGCGATCCATGCTTGTGAGCAGTAGTTCGCCGGCACCGAGTTCTTGCATTTTTTTAGCCCATTCGACTGCGTCGATTCCGGTCTCTTTGCGTCCGCCGTGAGTGAATATCTCCCACTTGTCCGGCTCGCCTTCCTGGCTGACCTTTTTGGCGTCGATCGCAACGACGATGCATTGCGAGCCGAAAGCATCGCAGGCTTCTTTGACGAACCCGGGATTGAAAATCGCTGCAGAGTTAATCGCAACTTTATCCGCACCGGCATTAAGCATGGTGCGAATGTCTTCAATCGAACGAATTCCGCCGCCTACGGTCAGGGGGATGAATACTTGGCTGGCGACTTTTTCAACGACATGCACCATGGTATCGCGTTCGTGGGCGGTGGCTGTAATGTCTAAAAAAGTGATTTCGTCGGCACCTTGTTCGTCGTAACGTTTAGCGACCTCAACCGGGTCTCCGGCGTCGCGAATGTCGACGAACTGTACGCCTTTGACGACTCGACCGTCGTCAACGTCCAAGCAAGGGATGATACGTTTTGCTAAGCTCATTTCGCGGATTCTTATCGTGTTGGTGAAAGTTGATCTGACAAAGCCTGACCTTCTTTGAAGTCTAAAGTGCCTTCGTAGATGGCGCGACCGGTGATGGCGCCGGTCACACCGTCGGCTTCAATGGTGGCCAGTTGGCGAATGTCGTCCAAATTGGTGATTCCGCCTGAAGCGATAATTGGGATGCTTAACGCTTTTGCAAGCGCTTGCGTCGCTTCGATATTGACGCCTTGCATCATGCCGTCGCGTCCGATGTCGGTATAGATGATCGCTTCGACACCGTCGTCTTCAAACTGTTTGCCCAGAGCCGTGACTTCGTGATCGGTAACTTCCGCCCAGCCGTTGATTGCGACCATGCCGTCTTTAGCATCCAGTCCTACCATGATGTGTCCCGGGAAGGCTTTGCAGGCTTCGGCAACGAATTCAGGGTTGTGAACCGCTTTGGTTCCGATAATGCAGTAGCTTACACCTGCATTTAGATAGGCTTCGATGGTTGCAAGGTCGCGGATACCGCCACCGATCTGGATTGGTAGATCCGGATAGGCTTCGCGTACTTGGTAAACCGCTTCGCCGTTAACCGGTTTGCCTTCGAAAGCGCCGTTTAGGTCAACCATGTGCAGGCGGCGAGCGCCTTCGTTGACCCATCTTTCCGCCATGGCAACGATGTCGCCGGAGAAAACGGTCGCGTCTTCCATGATGCCTTGGCGTAGGCGTACGCATTGTCCGTCTTTTAAATCAATTGCTGGAATCAGTAGCATTGTTTGTCCTTAATTTATTGTCCGTTCCACTGTAAGAAGTTCTTGAACAGTTGGATACCGTGTTCCGCACTTTTTTCCGGGTGTGCCTGAATGGCAAATAAATTTTTTGTGCTTAACGCTGAGGCGAAGGTTTCGCCGTGAGTGGTCTGGCCTGCAATATAGCCGGTGTTCTCAGGTTGAACATAGTAGCTATGCACGAAATAAAAACGGCTGTCTTGCGGTATGTTGTGCCATAAGGGGTGTTCATTTGTTTGGTGAATCTGGTTCCATCCCATGTGGGGAACTTTAAGCTCGGGATTGGATTCAAGATCAAAATGTTTAACGTTACCCTTGATGACGTCCAGGCATTCGACCCCATCATTCTCGTCGCTATGCGACATCAGTACTTGAAGTCCCATGCAGATGCCTAGAAATGGTTTTTCCTTGGCCGCTTTTTGGATCGGATGAATCATTCCGGTATCGAGTAGTGCTTGCATGCACGCTTTTGCAGCACCCTGTCCCGGAAAAATGATAGCGTCCGCCGCTTCGATTTCGTCCGGATGGCTGGTGACGATGATTTTGGTGTTTGCGTCAGCGGCATGCTCGGCCGCTTTAGAGACCGAGCGTAAATTTCCCATGCCGTAATCCACCACGGCAACTAACTTTTGACTCATTACAAACTGCCTTTGGTTGACGGCATTTTTCCTGCCATACGCTCATCGGCGCTCAAGGCCATGCGTAATGCGCGACCGAAAGCTTTGAAAATGGTTTCTGCCTGGTGGTGGGCGTTATGCCCGCGCAGACAATCGATGTGTACGGTCGCCTGGGCGTGGTTGACAAACCCCTGGAAGAATTCGAATACCAATTCAGTTTCGAATTGACCGATTCGCGCACGGGTAAAGTCGGCGTTGAAAACTAATCCAGGTCTGCCCGAAAGGTCGATGACAACTCTGGATAGGGCTTCGTCCAGCGGTACATAAGCGTGTCCGTAACGGGTGATTCCCTTTTTGTCACCGACCGCTTCTTTGAGTGCTTGGCCCAGCGTGATGCCGATATCTTCCACTGTGTGGTGATCGTCAATGTGGGTGTCGCCGTTGGCTTCGATGTCTAAATCGATCATGCCGTGACGGGCAATCTGATCGAGCATGTGTTCGAAAAAAGGAACACCGGTTTTTAGTTTGGCTTCGCCTTGTCCGTCAAGGTTTAACGAAATTTTTATTTGCGTTTCCAAAGTGTTGCGTTCGATATTGGCAGTGCGCATCTTTAAATCCTAGTAAACGAAATTTGCACAATATAATAACTGAATCTGCATGGGTTTGATATGTTATCGAACAGGAATCTTGAATATGGGGTGGTTCTGGTGTCGATATCACGGTAGGCACGAATTGTATCGGGCATTTAAGTTGTCGTTATTTGCATGTTGAAAAGTGGGTTATAAGCTTTACTTGATAGGGGTATATAAATTTTTTTAGTACCTAACGTGCCCTATGTTTGGGATAATCAAAAAGATTTATTTGAAAGTCGTCTTCTGTGCTTTTGGTTTGTTGAACGAAAATCCACTAAAAATCTTGATATGGATTAAGTTTAATTTTCATTTTAGGCGGGTCTTTTTGATAGGGCATTGTATAATACAAGCCGATTGAGGAGCCTGTTCCGTAAATGAAATGCAATTTTCAACGCGGAAGAGGGTAAAACTTTAAGACTATAAAGGGGAATCCGACTGATGGATACTACAGCAAAACCACAATATGACAATGGTGTGGTTCAGTATTTGACGGTAGGTGCTGTTGCTTTTTTGGTGCTGGGTACTTTTATGGGTACTTTTGCAGCTGCTCAGCTAGCATGGCCTGCGTTAAATTTTGATATCGCTGAAATCACTTTTGCACGTTTACGTGTAATGCATACCAATACGGTAATTTATGCATTTGGTGGTATGACGTTAATGGCGACAGCCTTCTACACTGTTCAAAGAACGAATGGTGTGAAGCTTTGGAGCAATGCAATGGCTTGGTGGACGGCGATCTTGTTCACAATCGGGCTTTTGGCTGTTGTTGTTACCATTTCTTTAGGAATGAGTACCGGTAAAGAGTACCACGAACAAGAGTGGCCGCTAGCAATCGCTATCGCTGTTGTTTGGACGCTTTACACGTTTAACTTCATTATGACGATTGCGTCACGTAATAAAGAAACTCACCCGAACGTTTACGTTTCGAACTGGTTCTTTATGGGTATGATGATTGCAATCACTTACCTGTATGTTGTAAACGGTTTGGCCATTCCGGTTTCATTGTTCCGTTCTTATTCGCTATTTGCGGGTGTTCAGGATGCGATGATTCAGTGGTGGTGGGGTCATAATGCTGTAGGTTTCTTCCTAACGGCCGGTTTCCTTGCGATCATGTACTACTTCGTACCTAAGCAAGCGCAACGCCCTATTTACTCTTACCGCCTATCTGTAATCCACTTCTGGGCATTGATGTTCGGTTATGTATGGTTAGGTGCTCACCACCTTCAATATACGGCTCTTCCGGATTGGACAGGTTCTTTGGGTGCGGTTATCTCTTTGGCGATGATCATTCCTTCATGGGGTGGTGCATTGAACGGGATGCTGACGCTTTCTGGTGCTTGGGATAGATTGCGTACAGACTACATTCTACGTTTCTTGATTATCTCTTTGGCTTTCTATGCGATGTCGACTTTCGAAGGTCCTGTAATGGCTTCGAAAACTGTAAACGCACTATCTCACTATACTGACTGGACGATTGGTCACGTTCACTCTGGTGCTTTAGGTTGGGTTGCAATGGTGTCGATCGGTGCTTTGTATCACATGATTATGAAGTTATGGAACACTGAGATGTATTCAATGAAGTTGATTAACTTCCACTTCTGGTTGGCGACAATCGGTACGGTGTTCTACATTGTTGCGATGTGGGTATCCGGTATCATGCAAGGTTTGATGTGGCGTGCTTATGACGAGTACGGTACTTTGGCTTATACCTTTGCTGAATCGGTTGCTGCGATGCATCCTTATTATGCAATGCGTGCATTAGGTGGCTTGTTATTCTTCACGGGTGCGGCAGTCATGTTGTACAACGTTGTGATGACAATCCGCATGGCAAATGCGAAATCAACCAGTCAGGTTGAAGCACACGCATAATAATCTGAGTCATAGAGCGGCAATTATTTTAATTGCCGCTTAATTGAAACTAATGAGTTGAGGAGCACAAACTCATGGCAGACAATCAAGAACCTAAAAATATCCAGGATGGTTTAGAGCGTAATATCTTTGCTCTGTTCCTGGCTACCGCATTCGCAGTTTCGATTGCCGGTATCGTTGAAATCGTACCGTTGTTTTATCTCAAGTCTACAGTGGATTACACTGAGAAAACCGATAAATACGGTAACGTTAAAAACGAAAAATTCCCAGAGTTGGTTTGGGAACGTACTTTCTCCGAAGAGAATGGCAAATTAGTGGCTGATAAAGCACTTTATAAGCAAGACAAGAACGGTAAGTGGGTTGTCGCTGACTGGAAAGCGGGTGATGGTGTTCGTCCATATACTCCGTTAGAGTTGGCCGGTCGTGATATCTACTTGCGTGAAGGTTGCTATATCTGCCATTCACAGATGATTCGTCCTTTCCGTGATGAGCGTGAGCGTTATGGTCATTATTCATTGGCGACCGAGTCAATGTATGATCACCCTATGCAGTGGGGTTCAAAGCGTACGGGTCCTGATATGGCGCGTGTTGGTGGTAAGTATTCCGATGAGTGGCATGTTATGCACTTGATGCGTCCACAAGACATGGTTCCTGAATCTGTAATGCCTGCATACCCATGGTTAGCTGAAAACAGCATTGAAAAAGATTTCTTCGGTACTAAGCGTGATATGTCTACAAGACTTTCTGCAATGCGTACTTTGGGTGTTCCATACACCGATGAAGAAATTGCGAATGCAAATGAAGCTATCAAAGGGCATACAGAGATGGATGCATTGGTCGCATACTTACAGGTTCTAGGAACCATGGTTAAGTTGGATGATAGCAAAACATACCGCGAGTAATATCGGTGAGTAATCTTGAACACTATTTCAGTACCGACTGGTCTGCAATGACAGGCCATGATTGGGCTGGATTAATCATCACAGTATTGGTTTTCTTCGGAATGTTGATTACATTCTGGCTGACGTTGCGCCCAAGTAAGCGTAAAGAGCTAGAAGAAGAAAAATACAAGATATTGAAAGATGACTAATTATTCTGAGGAGAATAACTATGGCACAACATAATCCATGGCCGGATGAAGGGAATACTGGTCATATTTGGGATGAAGATCTTCGTGAGTTGGATAACCCTCCTCCACTTTGGTGGATGTTGTCTTTCTATGCCGGATTCATCATGATCGTTTTCTACACTTTGTACTACCCAGTAATTCCATTGACTGATGGAACGGGTGGATATACAAAAGGTGTAGCTGGTTGGACTCAGGTTGAAGAATATCACGACGACTATAAAGTATTGAAAGATTGGCGTAAGGCTAAATTTGCAGATAAAGAAGAGAAGTTAGCTTCAATGTCTGTAGATGAAATCCTTAAAGATGACGATTTGAAATCTTATGCGATCGCGACTTCAAAAATGTTGTTTGGTGATTACTGTGCAGCCTGTCACGGTGCGGGTGGTCAGGGTAACCCTAACTTCCCTGTTTTAGCTGATGATGATTGGTTGTGGGGCGGTAAAGCTTCTCAAGTTCAAGCCTCGATCACTAACGGACGTATTGGTAACATGCCTGCTAAAGGTATGATGGGTAACTTAAACGAGCAAGAAATTGCCGATGTTGCTGATTATGTTATCGCACTATCTGAAGGTAAGGGTAACGATGCATCTGTTGCAGCCGGTAAAGCTGTATACATGAAAGGTATGTGTATGGCTTGTCACGGTCCTGCCGGTAAGCCTTTGGCGCCAGCAGGTGCTGCAAACCTAACCGATCAGGTTTGGCGTTTTAGTTCCGATCGTGATGAGATTATCAATGTCATCACCAATGGTGTGAACGTTAAGAAAAACGGCGTTTACGTTGCTGGTACTAAAAAAGCGATTATGCCATCATTCAAAGAGCGTTTACCTAACGCAGACGTGAATATCAAACGTCTGACCGTTTATGTACACTCTCTTGGTGGTGGACCGTAGTGAAGGTTGAGGTAATCAACGACTGAGCTAAAGTTAAAAGGGAGAGCCGATGTGTTCTCCCTTTTTGTTTTTAGTTGTTTAAAAACTTGATTTAAATCAAGAATGAGGAGATATACAGATGGGTGAATTAAATAACGACTGGGTCCTTTGGGGTTCAATTGCAGCTGTTGTGTTAAGTATCGTCGCATTGGTTGGATTTGCTTGGAAAGCGACTCGAGGAATCGAGGGACTTGAGAAAGATGAAAACGAAGTTAAATAATCATTTAAGTTTATAAACAAAAGTGGGCCTGCATATGTAGGCCTATTTTTGTTTATGGGGTTTGATAAAAACAATAACTTATGCATGGCCAAGTTATTTTTATAAAATGTACGCCGCAAGGAATAATTGATCGCAAGGATTGTATTTATGTCAACAGAAGAACAAGTTAAGCATCAGGAAAGAAGACATACAGGCTCCGTACTTGATGAGATGGATACCAGTAACAAAAACCTACAAAATATTGGTGTAGAGTTGTTGCCGGTACATACCGGCGGTACGGTGCATGCAAAGCGTATTGCGGGTAAGTTCCGTTCGTTTAAATGGTGGGCGGCGTCCTTTTGGATTATCTTGTTTGTCGGTCCTTATTTGAGATGGGACGGACATCAAGCTATTTTGTTCGACCTGCCGAACCGACAGTTCCATATTTTCGGTTTGACGATTCTTCCGCAGGATATTTGGATTCTTGCAATGATCCTGCTGTTTTTTGCTCTATTACTCGCTGCAACAACGGCGATTGCCGGTCGTATGTGGTGTGGATACTTCTGCTTCCATACCGTCTGGACGGACGTGTTTACATGGATCGAAGAAAAATTCGAAGGCCAGCCAAACAAACGTATCAAGTTGGAAGAGCAGCCTTTAAATTTTGATAAGTTGAAGATCAAAGTGCCGAAACATTTGATTTGGTTGTTCATTGGTTTGGCGACTTCATTCAGTTTCGTAGCGTACTTTGTCGATGCTTTGGATTTATGGTCACGTCTATTTTCGTTTGAATGGGGCGTTACCGAAACGACGGTCATTATTGTATTAGGTTTAGCGACGTACTTCTTTGCCGGAATTCTGCGTGAGCAGGTTTGTATCGGCTTCTGTCCATATGCTCGTATTCAGGGTGCGATGTACGATACGGAAACCGTTGTACCGACGTACGATAACGAACGTGGGGAACCTCGTGGACGTATGAAGCGTACTAAGCCTGGCGAAGAAGCCCCTCAGCTTGGTGACTGTATCGACTGTAACCTTTGTGTAGCGGTTTGTCCTACCGGAGTAGACATTCGCTTAGGTCAGCAATTCGGCTGTATTACGTGCGGTTTATGTATTGATGCATGCGATTCGGTCATGGAAAAGATCAAGAAGCCGAAGGGCTTGATCCGCTATGCGTCGCTTTCGGAATTTGGTGGAAAGGAACTGCCTGCAGTGTGGAAACGTCCGAGAGTTGTCGTCTATAGTTCTATTATGCTATTTGCAGCCGCAATGATTCTTTGGGGATTGCTGACCATGTCGCCAATCGATGTAAAGGCACTGCATGAAAGAGCGCCGCTATTTGTCCAAATGAGTGACGGAAATATCCAGAATAAATGGACAATGAAGGTCGTTAACAAAGGCAATATGCCGATGGCCGCCAAAATTACGGTTGAAGGCCCAGAAGGATTGGATTATTCGCTAGATAAACAAATTATCGATATTCTGCCTGGAAACGTCGGGTCAACGGCTTTGTTTGTGCGTATTCCTAGAAAACAATTGGAAGGCGTGAACACTCCGATTGTGATTCGAGTGATCGATGAAAATAATCCGACCAGTGAGTCAACCTATGAAACTACTTTCATCGGACCTCAG
Organism: Thiomicrorhabdus sp.; assembly: GCF_041583835.1. Lineage (GTDB taxonomy): Bacteria > Pseudomonadota > Gammaproteobacteria > Thiomicrospirales > Thiomicrospiraceae > Thiomicrorhabdus. The sequence goes on from NZ_JBFHFC010000008.1 coordinate 39,077, forward strand.
AAACGTTGATATGGTTATCAGTCATACTGTCTCAATGATGACTTAATTAAAATTTGATTGATACTGTATAATAAAAAGCCCTTTATCAGGGCTTTTTTATTTTCAGGAGAAGAGTAAATGTCGCAAGCTAAACAAGACACGCGCGATTGGAGTGTTGCGTGGAAAAATCCTTTTGTTGTTGCATGGTTTGTGATCTTGACGATCGTTCTGGCTGTGAATTTCTTTATGGTAAGTATGGCAATCATAACGAACCCCGGTTTGGTTGTTGACGACTTCTATGAAAAAGGTAAAAACATGGAAGCGGTGCTGATTAACCGTAAACGCATGGAAGATATGGGTTGGCAGTTAAATGTCGATTTACCCCTGCTGAAGGAAGGTAAAGACGAAACTGTTAAGTTGACCGTCCTTGATAAAGAAAATAAGCCGTTTGATGTCGATTCCGCCGTACTCTATTATTATCGTCCGTCTGACAAGAATATGGATGGTGAAGTACCATTGGTTTCAACGGGAGTAACGGGCCAATACGAAGCGAAATTCCACTTACCGCTCAAAGGAAAATGGGATTTGTTAATGGAGGTCCATAAAGGCGATCTTCACTACAATATCGGGCGTTCGATCATGGTTCAGGATCCAGAGTAGTTAAATGACGACGGCGTGTTTCCATTGTGGTCAGGCAATTCCCGAGGGCGATATCGTTCTAAAGCCAATTCAGGGGCAGGAACGTGCCTTTTGTTGTCACGGTTGTGCTTCGGTTTGCGAAGTCATTTATGACGCGGGCATGGAGAGTTTTTATCAGCGGACGCCGGATGGCGATTTGCTGGCTCCGCCGCCTCCGCCGAATAAAGATATTGAATTTTATGATTACGATGAAGTTCAATCGCAATATGTCGGTGATCTCGGTGACCGTCGAGAAATAACCTTGATGTCGGAAGCGATTCATTGCGCGGCGTGCGTTTGGTTGATCGAACACACTATGGCTAAAATGGACGGCGTTCTACTCGCCTCCGTCAATTTCACCAACAAACAAATCAAAGTGCGTTGGGATAACAGCAAAATCAAACTTTCCGATATCATCAAAAAACTCAATAGCATCGGTTACGATGCCACGCCTTACGATCCTTCCGCAAGCGAACAAGCTTATCGAAAAGCGAATCGCGACTTGTTATATCGCCTGGGATTTGCCGGATTCGCAATGATGAACGTCATGTGGTTTTCGGTCGCATTGTATACCGGGGCTGCGGATGATCAGGAATTCCGAAACTATTTCCACTGGATTGAATTTTTCATCGCCTCGATTACTTTGGGCTATTCCGGACAGCCGTTCCTTAAAGGTGCCTGGACGTCCTTAAAAGCAAGAACGGTCGGTATGGACCTCTCGATCAGTTTGGGGATGTTGGCAACCTATACCTATTCCTTCTGGGTAACCATTCATCCTGAACGTGTCGGCGAAGTGTATTTCGATACCTTGATCGATTTTATGTTCCTGTTGTTGATTGGGCGATATTTGGAAGCGATCTCCAAAAACAAGGCGTTGGACGCCTCTCGTCGTTTAATGGATTTGCAGCCTAAAGTTGCACGTTTACTGGAACAAGGCGAAACCAAGGTCGTTCCGGTGAGAACACTGGTTAAAGGCAACCAAATTCTGGTTAAACCGGGCGATCAGTTTCCGGTAGACGGCCATATCGTCGAAGGCCAGAGCATGGTCAACGAATCGATGCTCAGCGGCGAATCCAGAGAAATCAGCAAAAGTGTCGGGGATATGGTTTCAGCCGGTACTATCAATATCGACGGAACACTGACGGTCTCCGTAGATGCAATTTTACAGAACACACAGCTGGGTCGGATTATGCATATGGTTGAAGAAGCGCAAGGTTCAAAAGCGCCGATTCAATGTACTGCGGATAAGATCATGCCGTGGTTTGTCAGCACCACGATTACGCTGGCGGTCATGAGTTTTGTTTACTGGTTCTTCAATGCCGGAATCGAGTTTGCCATCATGACCGGAACGGCCGTATTAATCATCACGTGTCCGTGCGCGTTCGGTTTGGCGACGCCGATGGCGATTGCGGTTGCATCGGGGGTCTCGGCGCGTAATGGAATCTTGGTTAAAAACGGAGCGGTGTTGGAAACCTTGCACACGATCGAACATTTCGTTTTCGACAAAACCGGTACCTTGACGAAAGGACAGATGAAGCTAATCGACAGCGAATTGGTTGACGGTATCGATGAAAGTCAATTGATGCGCGAAGTGGCCTCGATCGAATACAAATCCGAGCACAGCCTTGCCATCGCGATTACCGAAGCGGTAAAAGCCAAATACCAGTTCAATAATGCGGATTGGTCGGACGTTCAGGGATTCAAAGCTTATCCGGGTAAAGGCGTACAAGGGCAAGTATCCGGCGAAGACTATTTGGTCGGTACAGCCAAGTGGTTGCAGAGTTTGAATGTTTCTATTCCAGAGACCTTACTGGAAAAAGCCGATAAGCGAGCGCAGATGGCGCAAACGGCCATTTGGATTGCTAAACAAGGTCAAGCCCAAGGGGTCCTGTTTTTAGAGGATGAAATTCGTCCTGAAGCGTTGGATTTGATCGAACGCCTTAAAGCAAAAGGAAAGCTGGTGACTCTACTGAGTGGAGACCAAGAAATCGTAGCGCAAAGAGTGGCTGAAAAGTTAGGCGGTATGAATGTAATTGCCGAAGTGCTTCCTGAAGATAAAAACCAAGTGATTCGCGATCTGCAAGCCAAAGGTCAACAGGTGGCGATGATCGGCGACGGCGTTAACGATGCCCCGGCATTGGTGCGTGCAAATGTCGGTATCGCTCTTGGGTCGGGAACGGATGTCTCTATGGACAGCGCCGATATCGTTTTAATCAATAACGATATCCTATCTGTGAATACGGCGTTGGAATTATCCGAACGAACGCTTAAAACCATTAAACAGAATATCGCCAGTTCGATCACTTATAACCTGATTATGGTGCCGTTGGCGATGAGTGGGGTTCTAACACCGTTGATCGCTGCGATTACGATGCCGTTGAGCAGTTTGGTCGTTATTGGTAATGCTGCAAGAATTCGCGGTTTTTTTAGTCCGAGAGCAATCGCCAAAAGAAAACGAGGAGGTCAATAATGGATGTCGTGTATGGTTTGATCCCGATGATGTTGATATTCGGTTTTCTTGTGGTCGTGGTCTTTATCTGGATGGCTAAAACCGGCCATTTTGACGATCTGGACGGTGCCGCCAACCGCATTTTCATGGACGATGATTATCCGGAAGAACGTCCGGTCAAGCAAGAGACTGAAGTCGAAACTCAGACGAAAGAAGCGGGTGAGAATGCGGATGTGAATGTGGATAAAGAAACGGCTGTAAAAACCGAAAAAACCGACTGATATCTAAAGACTTAGCGGACGTTAAATACCGGTGGATATAAACGGCTTCATGCATGGATAAGCGCGTTCCGTTCGGTTTTATTGGTGTGCCGTAAATAAAAAAGCCCTGAATGGTTCTAGATCATTCAGGGCTTTTTTTATGCCGTGTAGCCAGTGCTAAAGCCATCTATGGTTGGCTATATTGCAATGCCTCCGGGCCTTCGGGATCGATAATCAACTCCAAGCCCATACGGTCAAAGAACCAGTGATCCAGCTTGTCGGATTGAGTTTCTTTGCGATCAGGTTCTCCGAAGCGTAAGTCGATAGCGCGCTGATCCAAGTCCTTTCTAGGAATCAAAGTCACGCTGGAGATGATTTTATCCAGAAAATCCAAATTGTCTTGAGACGACAATTTAATCTCTTTCGCGCCGGAGGTCGTCGGGCTGATTTTAGTTCCGCGGTTATAAACTTCTTCAAGCTCTTCCGGCGAAACCTTTAATTTAACCGCAATCGCCGCTTTGATTGAGCCGATATAAATCACCGGAAAGTAAGCTTCCGCCGATTTGTTTCCACCGTCATGATCGGTAAATAGGCGAATCTCGACATCCTTGCCATAGATGTCCATAGCTTGACGTAGTGTGGTTTGATTCAAGGTAATTCCCAAGGCATGTAATTGGCCTTGTTGATCAAACTGGGCATTCCACGGAAGACGTTCTTCTACGACTTCCGAGCGCTCCGGTTGGAGGACTAAAAATACGCCATAAAGCAGCACTGCGCCGATTAGAACGATAAGGAAAGGTGGAATTTCACGCTTTTTGGTTTCGGTTTGACTCATTTTTCTGACTGTTCCGTCTTTTGGGTTGGTGTGTGTTTGACTTCATCGTCACCTTCACCCAGTTCGGCACTGGAGTTGGCGTCGCGAGGTAAAAACTTTTCAATAGCTGGGTTCGAGATACCGTTACCGGCATCATAAACCGAGATACCCGTTTGCATGAATGTGATCAGAACGGCGACAAAAATCACGACGGCCGAAAAGCGGATGGTGATGATTTCACCTAAGTTGGTCTGTCCGCCTTCGGTCGAGAAATCGTTCATCGAGAAACCGCCCGGGAAAATCATGTCAATCAAGGTATAGACGGCAACCATGGCGATCGCAATTGCATAACTGATTAGAAGAATGCGTCCACGGCGCCAAGCCATGATCCAGTGCGAAGCGACGAACCAGGTGTCGGTCGCGATCACTTTTTTCGTTTTAACGTAAAGGAAGGCGATCACCAGGCTTGAGATAACAGGAACCAATAACAAAGCGATGGTATCGCCGATTTCCAATACAATCATCGAGATGAAAAGGTGGGTAATGATGATATTGATGTTAAAGATGTGATGCGGTGTCTTGGCGCGTCTTTTTTCGTCTTCTGTAACTTGATAGTGCATGGTGAGCTCTTACCTATGTATTAAGCGAATTAAGATAATTCTTGAGAGTGTGTATTATCGCTGAATTTTCCGTTTGAATCATTGAAAGAACTTTGGGGATTTCATTAATATCTTTTGTCTGGTTGAGCAACTCTTCCAGTTGCACGCAAAGTTGTGGCAGGTTGGTCGCACCGATGCTGGAAGCGCTTCCTTTGAGTTTATGACAGACTGAAGCCATGTGGATGTAATCTCTTCGCTCCTGGGCGTTTAGGAGTTCGTCGACATTGATTGAGCTGGTGTCGATATAGGTATTCAAGACTAAGGGCAGTTGCTCGCCGATAAGCGTGTTCAGTTCATCAAGGCGTTCTTGGGAAACGACATCGTGTGAAGAAGATTGGGATGCCTGCATAAAATTCCTATGGTTAGACTTCAAGCCAAAAAGTAACCGGGCCGTCATTGGTTAAAGTGACTTGCATGTCTGCGCCGAAGCGTCCGGTCTGTGGAGTATTGTATTGGTTGGCGACTTCGGCTACAAACTCTTCAAACAGCTTTTCGGCAATTTGAGGTGGTGCGCTGCTGCTGAAACTGGGTCTTAAGCCTTTTTGGGTATCGGCCGCCAGGGTGAACTGAGGGACCAGTAAAATTTCGCCGTTGGTTTGCTGAACATTAAGGTTCATCTTATCGTCGGCGTCCGAAAATAAGCGGTAATGCAGCAATTTATGAGTCATTTTTTTGATTTTGGTTGAATCGTCGCCGGGTTGGAAGCCGGTCAGCACGACCATTCCTACTCCGATTTGTCCGACGGTTTCGCCGGCCACTTCGACTTTACCGTGGGAGGCTCTCTGAATTAAACAGATCACAATTGGGCTCCGATCGAAATGAAGTCGTCGGTCGCTTCAACCAGTGCCTGGGTGATTTCAGGTTCATACGCCGAATGTCCGGCATGGTTGCAAATCACCAGTTTGGCGTCGGGAAGACCATCCGCCAGTTCCATCGCCTGATTGATCGGGCAAACCATGTCATAGCGGCCTTGAACGATGGTGATCGGCAAGTGTTTGATCACGTCCAGATTTTTGATGATCTGGTTATCTTCAATAAACGCCTGGTGTTGGAAATAATGGCATTCGATCCGCGCCATCGCCAAAGCATGAAACGGGTCGCCGAAGTGGTTGACCAGTTCCGGGTCGGTTTGCAGGGTAGAGGTACGTCCTTCCCATACGGACCAGGCTTCGGCCGCGCGCATACGGGCAATTTCGTCTTCGCTGGTTAAGATTTCATGGTAAGCGTGAATCATATTGTCGCGTTTGTGTTCCGGAATCGGCGCAATATAGTCTCGCCAGTATTCGGGATAAAAACGATCCGCCCCTTTTTGGTAGAACCAATTAACGTCTTCCCGACGACACAGGAAAATGCCTCTTAAAATCAGTCCCAAGGATCTTTCCGGATAAGTCTGCGCATACAGCAGGGCAAGAGTCGAACCCCAAGAACCGCCGAACAGCACCCATTTGTCGATTCCCAAGTGGCGGCGAATCTTTTCAATGTCTTCGATCAGGTGAGCGGTCGTATTGTTAGTCAGGCATGCGTGTGGGCGCGAGCGGCCGCATCCGCGCTGGTCGAACAGGACAATCCGGTATTCGTTCGGATTGAAGAATTGGCGATGAGTCGGTGAATAACCGCCGCCGGGACCACCGTGAAGAAACAGAATCGGGATGCCATCAGGATTGCCGCATTCTTCAACATGTAACGTATGTTGATGATCCACTTGCAAGCTATGTTGTGCGTAAGGTTCGGTGGGCGGGTAAAGAGGGTCGTGATGCATCATTGCTGTAAGCCTTCCTTTTCAATCCAAAAGTCTGCCTTACAGTTTACCGAACATCCCGAATTTTGGATATAAAAAAACCGGCTGAGAAGCCGGTTTTAAATGCGATCGTCGAATGGCGGATTAAGCCTTTTGACGACCTGCACGCTTACGATCGTTTTCAGTCAGTAACTTTTTACGGATACGTACGCTTACAGGAGTAACTTCAACCAATTCATCGTCATCGATGAATTCCAAAGCCTGTTCAAGCGAGAAACGAATCGGCGGAGTCAACGTCAAAGCTTCATCCGTACCGGCGGCACGCATGTTGGTCAACTGCTTACCTTTCAACGGGTTAACCGTCAAGTCGTTAGCACGGCTGTGAAGACCGATGATCTGACCTTCATAAACCTCGTCACCGTGACCGATATATAGGCGACCGCGATCCTGTAGAGTGAATAGGGCGAAAGCCAAAGCTTTACCTTGACCCAAAGAGATCAATACACCGTTAGTACGCTCACCCAAAGAACCTGAGAACTTAGGACCGTAGTGAGAGAAGCTCGAGAAGATCAAACCGTTACCCTGGGTAGCCGTCATGAACTCGGTACGGAAGCCGATCAAACCACGTGAAGGAATCACGAAATCGATACGAACGCGTCCGTGTCCGTCCGGAACCATGTCAACCATCTCCGCTTTACGCATCCCTAGTTTTTCCATGATCGTACCTTGAGATTCTTCAGGTACGTCAACGGTTAGGTTTTCGTAAGGTTCTTGAATTTCGCCGTCAACTTCTTTGAAGATAACTTCAGGACGTGAAATCCCCATTTCAAAACCTTCACGACGCATGGTTTCGATCAATACCGACAAGTGAAGTTCACCACGGCCCGAAACACGGAATTTGTTTGCATCTTCGGTTTCTTCAACACGTAGAGCAACGTTGGTTAGCAATTCTTTTTCCAAACGCTCGCGAATCTGGCGAGAAGTTAACAATTTACCTTCTTTACCAACAAACGGAGAGTCGTTAACCTGGAACGTCATGCTGACAGTCGGTTCGTCAACCGTTAGCGGAGTCAAAGCTTCAGGGTGGTTGGGGTCACACAAAGTATCTGAGATGTTCAGTGGGTCCAGACCCGTGAAAGCAACGATGTCACCGGCATGGGCTTCATCGATGTTGATACGATCCAGACCGTGGTAACCGAATAGTTCGCCCACTTTACCGTTACGCTTGTTGCCTTTTGCATCGATGATCGCCACAGACATACCAACCTGTACCGAACCACGTTTGATACGACCGGTTCCGATAACACCTTTATAAGTGTCGTAGTCCAAAGAGATACACTGCAACTGGAAAGGTCCGCCAAGATCAACGTCAGGAGGAGAAACTTTTTCGATGATGGTTTCGAAAACAGGTGTCATGTCACCTTCGCGAACGTCTTCGTCGTAACCGGCAAAACCGTTAAGACCGGAAGCGTAAAGTACGTCAAAGTCCATCTGCTCGTCAGTTGCACCCAAACGGTCGAACAAATCGAAAGTCTGGTCAAGTACCCAGTCAGGGCGCGCGCCAGGACGGTCGATTTTGTTGATAACGACGATCGGCTTCAAACCTTGCTGTAACGCTTTTTCGGTTACGAAACGAGTTTGCGGCATCGGACCTTCAACGGCATCAACCAATAGCAATACAGAGTCAACCATAGACAGGATACGTTCAACCTCACCACCAAAGTCGGCGTGGCCCGGAGTGTCTACGATGTTGATACGGTAATCGTTCCATTTGATTGCTGTGTTTTTGGAAAGGATGGTAATCCCACGTTCTTTTTCAAGATCGTTGGAGTCCATGACACGTTCGCCCGTGTCTTTACGCTCATCCAGAGTTCCGGATTGTCTTAACAGCTGATCAACCAGAGTGGTTTTACCATGGTCAACGTGAGCAATGATTGCAATGTTGCGAATATGTTGTGTGGTCATGAAGCTGGCGCTCTCTATACTAGCTTAGGCGTGATTGCTATTGAATTGTCTGACAGGGCATGTAAAACAATGCAAAACAATAGGTTAGCCCTAAGAATTTGAAAAAAAGGTATTATAATGAAATTTAAGGGAATTTATAGCTTAATAAAGGAATTTATTACGATTAACGCGGCTTTATTGTTCTGGAAGCGGATTTGATCAGTCGGATTTAATCATGAACGGGGCGGATTGATGGTAAAGAGAGCCATATTCCGCCCCGATTCGTTTTTATTTGAATGTGTCGCTAATGCTCTTGTTATGCGCGATGAAGGTCTGTAAAACGCCGAATGCCATGGTGCCCAGAAGCAGACCGGCCAGAACGAATAAAGCGCCGACTTTCCCTTCCCCGATCATCGCCGGAACCGTTCCCGGACACGATGCCGTCATCGCCCAACCGATACCGAATAGAAACGCCCCGGTGATCAAACCGGACTGGTAAGGTTTCTTAACGAAATCCACTTCCGCCCCGGTGCTGATGGCGCGAATATGGAATTTCTTTAACAAGAATACGCCGATCATCGAGACAATCACCGCGGTGGCGATGACTTCCATCAACTGAAAATCGATCATCAGGAACATCTTGGCGTGGTAGTCATAGGTGGTCGCCCCGGCATGACTCATCAGAAAACCGAACATGACGCCCATCAGCAACGCCAGGAAGTTGGAACGGTACACGAAGCTGAAAGAGATCAGAAACAGTTTCGCGCTTTTTAAAAGAGGGAACTTATGCATTTTTAAGCCTTCTTAAGCATCGTCGGCCTTTTGAGCGCGATGCTTGGTTACATTGTTTTGGTTAGGTTGTTAATAAGCGTTTGAATGCGCGCTTAAAAATTGAACAGCAGCTGGGTCGTCAGCATGGCGCTCAAGAAAAATACAAATCCGGCCAATAGGCTTGGCGGATTCATCATGGCTCCGCCGACCAAGGCGTGTCCTGTGGTACAGGCACCGGCCAAACGGGCTCCGAAGCCCAGCAACATGCCGCCGAATACCAGCCATAGGGCCTTGGCCGCCTCCGATTGCGGCAGAATGGTTTCATACATGCCCATATCGAACGTCAGGTGCCAAGGTTCCGGCGAACTCATTGCGCTCAAAAAACCGCCCAACGGGATACCGATCAGGAACCACAATTTCGTGTTGTTCGGGTTGCTGTATTCGCCTTGGCGGTAGTAGGTCAGTTTTTTGCTCAGCAGGCCGCAGACATTCCCGTAACCGGTAGAACATCCTGCAGGTTTGCCCATCAGCCAGAAATGCAGAATCACAAACCCACCAATGGCCAAGCCTCCGAGCCATCCTGCCCAGACAACGATTTCCATAAGTGTTTCCTTATAAATATTTTTTATAACGTGACAATATTGTGTCTATTTAGGGGGAGAGAATCAAAGCAGGGTTTTTTAGTCTTGGATAAATTTTTCTTATGGTCAATAAGAAATCTAAATGGACCGGTGGAAGTCCATGATTTTAATGGGAAAATTCTTATTCGGTGGGGGCTAGCATCACATGCTGGCTGAGAACGTTCAAATCACGCCAAGCGCGCCCGAACGCAGAACCGGTAAATACCGCCAGCATGCCCGCACGGGCTTTCAAAAGGTTGGTCGCTTCGACACAGTCCTGCACGATATCAATGCCGGCTTGCTGAACCTCTTTGCGCAGGGCTTCTTCCGGCGTTTCGCCGTTTTCAAGCTGAGTCCAAACCTGTTCCGCCAAACGGTATAACTCGTCACTGCAAGTTGAGATCAGTTGGTTTGCTTTATCGCATCGTTGTTTGATGCCTTCGTTTTCGGCAAGTGGAGCTGTGGAACCGAACGATTGTTTGTGTTGCGCATATTCGTTGAACTCGTCTAGAGCATGTTGGGCAATACCGACGGCAACGCTGGCAAACGTCAAACTGGCAAGCACTTCCAACGGACAACGGAAAATCGGGTCGTCCAATACAGGTTCTTTGAATAGGGAAAAGGTATAGGCGCGTTTGACCGGAACGGACTCGACGCTGAAATCGTGGCTGCCGGTCGCTTTCATGCCGAATACATTCCAGGTGTCATGAATCTCCACCTGTTCGGCAGGCACGGCCACCGCGGTGATTTCGTTGTCGGTGCCCTCAATCAGACAGTTGGCGGTGAACCAGGTTGCATTGTGTGCGCCGCTGGCATAAGCCCAGCGCCCGGAAACATCATAGCCATCATCTTGGTTTTTAGTCGCAACGCCGGAAGGCATGCCCGACCCGGCAATCACCGCACGTTCCGGTGAAAAGATTTCACTGGCGGCGCTTTCTTCCAAAAAGCCGGAAAACAATCCGCCGCCCGCGCCGATCATCGCCAACCAACCGGTCGCACCGTCCGCAGAGGCAATCAGTTCGAAAGCATGTAACGCCGTCGGTAAATCGGTCGGTTCGCCATTGTACTTTTCAGGAATGAACAGGCGGAACAAGCGTTGCTCGAACAACGCATCCAAAACCTCGTCCTGTAATCGCCCAAGTTGTTCGGAAGCTTCCGCAGCCTGTTTGATGATCGGCAGAATTGCTTTGACGTTATTCAGTAAGTCTTGTGGTGTCGGGTGTTTGCGCATGGCTCGTAGAAGGGGTTCGCAGGTATAGGTCGTGATATTAACTAAAACCATCTCGCCCAATGTGTATTGGACGGGTGGTTAACGGCATTATTTGTGATAGGTTTCGTTGCGGTTGCGCCATAGCTTGGACACCGCTTTGTCACTGCCTAAATACCCTACGATCAAACAAACCAGACCGGTACCGACGAAGATAATCACCGGAAGCAAACCTGCAATCTGATTGGCAAGAAGCGAAAAATAGGTTCCGACAAATCCGAGCGAAATAAACATAAAGCCCATAATCTTGAGCACTTTGCGGTGCGTTGGGCTGTATTCAAAGTCCCCTTCGGAATTTTCCAAAGGAGTCAAAATAGGGGAGGCGAGTTTTAGTAATAAATTTTTCATGGTTATGAGTTTACCCAGTCGTCGCTTGTATGTCGATTAGGAATAATAATTTTTTACTCCGTCTCACTATTTATTGTTGCTGTCGTTAGTCAGACTCACGTGTTTTATGGCATGATGTGCGCCTGCTCAATTTATCGAGTGACTTAACCTTAAAGGGCTTGTTGTGGCATTAAAACCAACCGTATATAAATTCAAAATGTCGGTTTCCGATTTAGACCGTTCTTATTTCGATTCACTTAGTTTAACCGTTGCAAAACACCCGTCCGAGAATGAAGAACGGATGATGGTGCGTTTGTTGGCTTATTGCCTTAACGCGCAAGAATTCCTGAGTTTCGGTGCCGGGTTAAGCGAGTCGGACGACCCTGCAATCAGCGTCAGAACACTCGACGACCAAATTGCCTTGTGGATTGACGTGGGCGAACCCGAGCCGGAGCGAATCAAGAAAGCCACCCGCAGAGCTCAACAGGTCAAAGTCTATAGTTTTAATACCAAGTCCGATGTCTGGTGGGCGCAGGGCGAATCGCAATTCAGCCGTCTGGATGTCGATGTGTATCGCTTTAATTGGAATGACATCCAAACGTTTGCCGATATGCTCGAACGCACAATGGATTTCACCGTCACCATCAGCGGAAACTCCGCATTTCTTGCCACTGCCAAAGGCGAATGCGAAGTCAGTTGGGAAACGTTGCTTGAACAAGCAAAAGCGTAATAAAGAGTAATAAATAGTAATTAGAAGCGGTTTAAAAATATTGGCAACGATTGCGGATACTCAGCAGGCCTGCCGAGTTTTGGCGGCATTTAAGCTTCAAGTTTTCGTAATGCCGCTTTGCGATGTTGATTGCGGCCGTGGATGACCAAACCGATACCGCCGAGCATCAAAAGGGCCGCCAGGATGAAGCGCAGGGTAATCGGTTCCGCCAAAAGCCAGTTTGCACCTAATGCGGCGAGCAGCGGCACCAGCAACTGGGAGGCGGAAGCCATGCTCGGGGAAAGATTGGTCAGAGCCTTGTACCATAAAATATAGGTCAGTCCGGAAGTCACCGCGCCGGAAAAAAGGGCCAATCCAATCCCTTCGGCGGTGAATAGGACGTTCGGCAGAAAAAACAAGCTGACGACTGTGGCCAGAGCCACCATTGGCAGAGTGCGATAAAAATTAAATGCCGTGTCGTGCAAAGGATCAAGCGATTTGCGGCCGTTCAAACTATACATTGCCCAAGTGTAAGCCGAGATACCCACCATGACCAGTCCCCACCAGGAAGGCGTGCTGAGTTTCGGGTACATTAAATAGACCAAGCCCAATAACGCCAAAGCCACGCCTATCCATTCCGCCAGATGTAATTTGTCTCCCTTACGTACCGCATAGCCGATCATGGTCAACTGCACCACAACTGCCAAAATCAAGGCACCGTTTGCGGTGCTGATGGCAACATAGCCGTAAGAAAAGGTGATTGCATAGATAAACAGAAACACCGCTGCCCGCCAACTGCCTCGACTCACAGAAGCCGTTTGGTTACCCGGCGAGCGTGTTTTCTGTTGTCGGCGCATCCACAGCATCACCAAAAACAAAATCGCGGCCGCCGAGCCAAGCCTTAAATTGGTGAAACTGATGGGGTCGATCAGATGATCGTCAAGCGCCCAGCGGCAAACAATCGCATTGGTGGCGAAAGCGACCATCGACAAAAACGTAAACAAGGCGGTTTGGATAAGCGTGGAACGGGCAAGCGGCATTATTTTTTCCCAGTAAACGACCGGAACGGTCGTGTGCGCTATTTTAAGGTTTGTGCGAAAAGAAGCTAGTGGAATTTGAGCCTGATTATTGGGTTTGGTGTTTATTGCCGAGTGCGTTATCTGCGCTTATTCTTCATGGTTGTTTTAACCAGCTTCCCGAAATCTTTATCTTTCTTTCTTTTGTCTAAATAGGACATCTGATTAAAATCGGATTCTCTCTTCATTTTCAGATAGTTTTGATAGCGCTCTTCGGACAAATCACCACTCTCGATCGCCGCTAAAATCGCGCAGCCTTTTTCATTGGTATGGGAGCAGTTGGCAAATTTGCAGCTTTGAGCAAGCTCCAGTATTTCTGAAAAGGTTTCATCCAGCCCTTCATCTACAGACAAGCTGCCGAGTTCTCTCATTCCCGGAGTATCAATGATCATCGCCCCGTTTTCCAAGCGAACCAATTGACGACTGGTTGTCGTGTGTCGGCCTTTACTTTGTATTTTACTCACTGACTGGGTTTCAAATTGTTCGCCACCGATGATGCTGTTAAGTAAAGTCGTTTTACCGACACCGGACGACCCCAACAAGCAATAAGAAGATCCGCTCTTTAATAAACCAATGATGGAATCGATGCTCTCTTGGTTTAGATTGCTGAATTCCATCACGGTTGTTTTAGGGGAAATAGCCAAGATTTTTTCTTTAATTTCGTTAATCTCTTCGTCGGGGAGAAGGTCGCTTTTACTCAGTAGAATAATAGGCTCAATCCCGCTTTCATTGACCATGACTAGATAGCGTTCCAACCGTCGGAGATTAAAATTCTCATTTAGGGATTGGATAATGAAAGCGACGTCGATATTGGCGGCGATCAACTGGAAATCCACCAGCTTTCCGGCGGTCTTTCGTTTCAGAAGTGTCTTTCTCGGAAAAACGCCATAGATGATGGCGTGGGTATCATCATCGAAAAAATCGGCATACACCCAGTCACCGGTGGTTGGAAGGTCAATGGCCGAGTCGGCACTGTAGAGCAGGTTGCCCGACAGTTCAGCAAATATTTCCTGCCCGCCTTTTGTAACCGTGTAGCTGTCTTTATGGACAGAAACGACCCGCGCAACATCATGAGCGGCGATTTTTTCATCATCCGCTCGACTCTCAAACCAGTCGTTATAACCTAGGCTTTTCAGATTACTCATATTTTGATTTATCTCTATTAGTTCAATAGCATCTAACGCGACCAATGTACCGTTAAGGCATTTGCTGTATTTAAAATCTCCTACGGGATTTTCTAAAGGAGTTAGGGTAGGGAGGTTAGTTTTAGTAGATGATTTTACTCCATTACCCACAGCGGAAATTCTGATTTTATCACTGCCTCTAAAGGCGAATGGGAAGTCAGTTGTGAAAATTTACAACGAAAGTACGAGGTTTAAAGAATAAGGTAGTAGCGTGGTGTAGTTTTGTTGCAGGCAGCACTTTGTTAGTTTTTATTTATCATCGGGCGACAATGTTTTGAAAAAAGTCGTACTAATTGCGCAAGCTCTTCATTTACGCTTGCCTCTTCTCCAAACGTAACAAGTTTAATAGGAGGTTGGTTTTTAACCTCTTGCACCATTAACTCACCAAACAATTTAGCGACAAGGTAGTTATTATCAAATTCTTGTCTGAGTAACCGCCTCATACCAGACGCTAAAAGATCGGCAACTTGAATTCCTTCGTACGACTTTGAATCGATGAACTTAATATTTTTTCTAATTATTTTTTGGATATCAAAGCCTTCTTTTTCCTTCAAATGAGGGAATTTGTCTATCAAATATTCTGGTATTTCACCTTTTTTGTACATAAATTCAGACATCGGTCTATAGTCACACCAATTTAGTGCGTGACCTGGATTTTGAAGGGAAAGTGTTTGGAGGAGTGTAGGGCTGAATTTCTCAAATACATCTTCAAAATCAGTTTTCTTTTGGGGTTCTTTTTGATCGATTTTCCATTTAAAAGACTTTAGCGAATTCGGCTTTCTTTGCACAAAATAGCTAATTCCACGATTTACAAATGTATGCATCAGTTGTATTTGGCAGGATAACTGGACATATAACTGAGCTGGAAGTTCTTCAAGCTGGCTAGTCATATATCGAACAGCATTTCTTCCACTTTCGTATTTCATTTCATCAACGTTTTCAAGCATCGAGGTTGCTCGTGTCTTTTGATGATTCATAACCAATTCAAGCTTATTGAGGTGAGAGTCAGTCGCGATGCAGAATAACACCCCTTCTAGAGCACCGAGTTCCCGTAGGAATTTTATGTAATTTAATTCTGATATCTGGTGTAGTTTTAGTTCTTCAGCTACAAGAACTCCCTCTCTTATTTTCAGATTTCTCAGAGTTTCTCGGTATTTCCTCTTTTCAGTCTCTGGACATGCATATGCAGCAACAACACACCAAGAATTCTGAGGCGCATTTTTGACAGCAAAAGACCCTGCCTCATCTATCAATATCTCCATGCATCCTCATCCTAGCTGAGAGCTAACTATTTATTAGACATCCTAATGGGGATGTTGAGTTAGTCAAACGCTTTTAATTGTTAGTTACTGCGCAAAATCTTCTGGAACTTAACCCAGATTCGGTGCGAGCCATTTTCGGTTTGTTCTACTTTCTAGACGAATGGCCTTATTTAACGACATACAAATCATTTGTTGAGACAAAACGGTCGCCGAACAGGATGGCTACCGGCTGGTCATCAAGTCTATTGGCTTGGATGTGGAGATGTGGTTCGTCGGAGTTTCCGGAATTTCCCACTTCACCTATTCGCTGACCTTCTTTAACAGACTTTCCTGTTTCGATTTTCACGCTGCCTTTCTTTAAATGCGCTAAAAGAACCTTAATGTTTTTACATTTTATAACGATATGATTTCCTGCTGTGTGCTCACGATCTACCTTAGTCGGCATATTATCCGGTAAGCCATCGACAGCGGATATCACCTTGCCTGAACATGGACTGTAAACGGCATTGCCAAAGATATGATACTGAGCCAAGCTTTCAGGCAGAAAGTTTGTTGCCCGGTTTCCTAGTTTGCCAATTTCGATGATATCAATGGCGTATTTTCCATCCTCGGACATAGCATGAAACGGGTTTGTCATTCCGTTGCTTCCACCTTGTAAGATGCTGTAGGAACCTTTACCTAAAGGAAATGCCAGCTTGACTGGATTATCGGGGCAGCAGGTGCCGGAAAGGATTTTTACCCCCAACAATATTCCACACAGTGCTAATAACGCTATGCCGCCAAGGTAGCTCCATTTTCCTCCGGAAAGGCTCCAGGATAGGGTACGAACTTTAAGAAATGAATAGAGCGCAGCGATCAAGAAAAAAGCGACGGTAAGGTATCTTAAATAGTAACTGGTTACAGCCCAAGGGCCGATTTTGTAGAAAATAACACAACACTTCCTGTCAGCAAAATCTTCAATAGCCATTCCGATTTACTTCGCATTGCGCTGAATGAGAGCCATGCGATGAATAAAAACGGAAAGAGTATTGTGAGTGCACCGAGTATGTATATGGTCATGTGTTCCTCGTTACCGTGCTAAACAAATAACAAAAAGGGCGAATAAATCGCCCTTTTAATTTTAATGTTACTGCGCAAAATCTTCCGGATCGTAACCCAGGTTTGGTGCGAGCCATTTTTCGCTTTCTTCGATCGTCCAGCCTTTGCGGTGGGCGTAGTCTTCTACCTGGTCACGTCCAAGCGAACCGACACCGAAGTAGCGGCTTTCCGGATGTGCAAAATACGTTCCTGAAACCGCAGCCGTCGGCGTCATCGCGAAGCTTTCGGTGATGTCCAGACCAATGGCGGTATCTGGTTTCAACAGTTCCCAACTCGTGCCTTTCTCGGTGTGATCCGGGCAGGCCGGATAACCGGCTGCCGGACGGATGCCCTGATAGCGTTCGCGGATCAGGTCTTCGTTGTCCAGATTCTCTTCCGGCGCGTAGCCCCAATCTTCTTTACGAACGATTTCATGCAGGGTTTCGGCAAAGGCTTCGGCGAAACGGTCGGCCAATGCTTTAAGCATGATCGAGCGGTAGTCGTCGTGCGCCGCTTCGAAGCGTTCGATGTGTTCGTCGATGTCGATACCCGCCGTCACCGCGAAGAAACCGATGTAGTCGGCCACGCCGGTTTCTTTAGGCGCGATGAAGTCAGACAGACAGTTGTTGGCACCGCCGCGTTTTTTCTCCGCCTGCTGACGCAGGTGGTGGAACGTATGTTGCACTTGGGTGCGTGATTCGTCCGTATAGACTTCAATGTCGTCGCCGACGCGGTTGGCCGGATAGAAGCCGTAGACCGCTTTGGCGGTCAGCCACTTCTCGTCGATGATCTGCTTCAACATCTCCTGCGCGTCGGCAAATACCTTGCGCGCTTCTTCACCGACGACCTTGTCGTCCAGAATGCGAGGGTACAAACCGTGCAGTTCCCAAGACTGGAAGAACGGCGACCAGTCGAAACGCTCGACCAGTTTCTCAAGCGGGAAGTCTTCCAATACTTTTGTGCCTAGGAAGGTCGGTTTAACCGGCGTGAATTCCGACCAGGCCTCTTCAGTCAGGGCAGGGTTCTCACGCGCCTTGTTCACCGGAATACGTTTGACCTGAGCAGCACGTGCTTTACGTTCCTCACGAACCTGTTCGTATTCGGCGCGGATTTTGGCGGCGAAATCGACTTTCAAGTCGTTGGAGATCAAACTCTGCGCAACACCCACTGCACGCGAAGCATCCTTAACATAAACAACCGGATGGTCGTATTGCGGTTCGATCTTGACCGCCGTGTGCGCTTTGGAAGTGGTGGCACCACCGATCAACAGCGGCAGATCCATGTTGCGTTCTTTCATCAGTTTGGCGACGTTGACCATCTCTTCCAGAGACGGCGTGATCAAGCCGGAAAGCCCGATGACGTTGGCGCCTTGTTCGACGGCGGTGTCCAGAATCTTTTCGGCCGGAACCATCACGCCCAAGTCGATAACCTCGAAGTTGTTACATTGCAGTACGACGCCGACGATGTTCTTACCGATGTCGTGAACGTCGCCCTTAACGGTCGCCATCACAATCTTACCGTTGGCCTGCCCTTCGGCTTTTTGTGCCAGCAAATAAGGATCAAGATAGGCCACGGCGCGCTTCATGACACGGGCGGATTTGACCACCTGCGGCAGGAACATCTTTCCGGAACCGAACAGGTCGCCGACCACATTCATGCCGTCCATCAAAGGCCCTTCGATGACCAGTAGGGCGGAACCGAGTTTCTGGTAGGCTTCTTCGGTATCGGATTCGATAAAGTCGGTGATCCCTTTTACCAGAGCGTGCTCAAGACGTTTTTCGACCGACTCTTCGCGCCAGGCGGTGTCGTGCACTTTACCGGCGGCGGTGCCGTCGCCGCGGAATTCTTCGGCCACTTCTAGCAGTCTTTCACCGGCGTCAGGATCTTTGTTCAGGATGACGTCTTCGACTGCAACGCGCAGTTTTTCAGGCAGGTCGTCGTAGATCGCCATCTGTCCGGCGTTGACGATACCCATGTCCATGCCTTCCTTGATTGCGTAGTACAGGAAGACCGAGTGGATCGCTTCACGAACCGGGTTGTTGCCTCGGAACGAGAAGGAGACGTTGGAAACCCCACCGGAAATCTTGGCGTGCGGCAGATTCTTTTTGATCCAGGTGACGGCATTGATGAAATCCAACCCGTAGTTGTTGTGTTCTTCGATACCGGTCGCCACCGCGAAAATGTTCGGGTCGAAAATGATGTCTTGCGGCAAGAAGCCGACTTTATCGACCAGAACGCGGTAGGAGCGTTCACAGATTTCGATCTTGCGCTCAAGCGTATCTGCCTGTCCGGTTTCGTCGAATGCCATGACAATGGCGGCCGCGCCGTACTGCTTGACCAGTTTGGCGTGTTTGATGAAGGCTTCTTCACCCTCTTTCAAAGAGATGGAGTTGACCACCCCTTTACCTTGAATGCATTTCAGTCCGGCTTCGATGACGTCCCATTTTGAAGAGTCGATCATGATCGGTACGCGCGACGCTTCCGGTTCCGAGGCCAACAGGTTCAGGAAACGCACCATGCACGCCTTGGCGTCGAGCATCCCTTCATCCATGTTGACGTCGATGATCTGAGCGCCGTCTTCCACCTGCTTCACGGCGATCTCGATCGCTTCTTCGTAGTTCTCTTCGATGATCAGGCGCTTGAATTTGGCGGAACCGGTAACGTTGTTACGCTCACCGACGTTGACGAACAGCGAGCTTTCGTCGATGTTCAGAGGTTCAAGACCGGATAGGCGGCAGGCCGGCTTGATTTCCGGCAGGGCGCGACGCGGGTACGCCTGTGCCGCGTTGGCCATGGCCTGCACGTGATCCGGCGTGGTTCCACAGCAACCACCGATAATGTTGATCCAGCCTCTTTCCGCCCAGACTTTGATTTCTGCGGCCATCTGTTCCGGAGTTTCGTCATACTCACCGAACTCGTTCGGCAGACCGGCGTTCGGGTGAACCGAAACGAAGGTTTCACAGACGCGGCTCAATTCTTCGACGTAAGGGCGCAGTTCTTCCGGCCCCAAGGCACAGTTCAGACCGACGGACAAAGGTTCCGCATGCACGACGGCGTTGTAGAACGCTTCGGTGGTCTGACCGGAAAGCGTACGTCCGGACGCATCGGTGATGGTACCGGAAAGCATGATCGGCACTTCGTAACCGACTTCGTTCTCCACCTCTTTGACCGCGAAAATAGCCGCTTTGGCGTTGAGCGTATCGAAAATGGTCTCGATCAGGATGGTGTCCACGCCACCTTCAAGCAAAGCATGAGTGGCCTGTTTGTATGCGGTGACCAGCTCGTCGAACGAGGTGTTACGGAAACCCGGGTCGTTGACGTCCGGCGAGATCGAGGCGGTACGGTTTGTCGGCCCCAAAACCCCGGTGACGAAACGCGGCTTGCCGTCTTCGGCTTCGGCGATGTCACACGCTTCGCGCGCCACTTTGGCGGCGGCCAGGTTGATTTCGCTGACATACTCCTGCATGTCGTAGTCGGCCTGCGCGATGGTGGTGGCGTTGAAAGAGTTTGTTTCCAGAATGTCGACGCCTTTGCGCAGGAACTCAAGATGGATGTCACGAATCACTTCCGGCTTGGTGATGACCAGAATATCGTTGTTGCCTTTGATATCCATGTGATAGTCGGCAAAACGCTCACCGCGAAAATCTTCTTCGCTCAGGTGCTGGTCCTGAATCATTGTTCCCATGGCACCGTCCAGTACCATAATGCGTTCTTGCAGAAGGGATTTCAGGAGTTGTAGGCGTTCACTTCGTTGACTCATTTCGGGTTCCATAGCATGCGTAAAATTTAATCGGACTATTTTACCCGATTTGTCCCGTGAGCACTAATCGGAAGCATGCCTAAATGGAGGGGGTGTTTTCAGTACTCGACGGACACTTTGTTGCGACCGGATTTTTTGGCTCTGTACAGCGCCTTATCGGCCTTTGCGATGGCGTCGGTCAACGAACTGCCGGAATAGGTGAGCCCCTGACTGAGGGTGAATTCGACGCCGATCTTTTCCTTGGAATGTTTTTCGATGGAAACCCTGAGCGTTTCGCAGAGCCGTTCGATTTCCGCAGCGTCGTTGACTTCGCCGACCACACAGAACTCCTCTCCGCCGAAGCGGGCGGTGATGAAGTGTGAAAACAGGTCTTCGATGGCGCGGGCGGTGAATATGATCGCTTCATCGCCCTTTTGATGCCCGTGTTCGTCGTTGACGTGTTTGAAGTGGTCGATGTCGGCCATCATGACGAATGCGTGCTTATTCCCCTGTTTCAATCGGTCGAAGAGGGCAGAGCCTTTTTGGAACAGATAACCGCGGTTGAAGATGCCGGTCAGCGGGTCGCGTTGGGAGATGTGTTCGATTTCGTGGTAGGCGCAGCTGTGGTCGATGTTCTGTTTGATGCGCACATAGAGTTCTTCGGCCGACGCCTCGGTGTTGTAGAAATCGTTGACGCCGTACTTCATCAGCCGGATGGCGGTGGCGATGTTTTTGCCGGGTTCGCAAACCATCATGGGTAACTGGCTCTGATTGAAGCGTTGGCGGATCGAGTTGACGAAGCCGTGAATGTCGGCACCGATGTGATCGGTATCTTCGATCAGGATCAGGTCGGGTTGTTCCGATACGATGCAACGCAGCATTTCCTGCGGGCTTTCGAATACCCGTACCCGAAAGCGGTGGACGCGCAAGAGTCCCACCAGACGATTGCTGTACTGTGAGTGCGAAGAACTCAAAACCCAAAGGCGCCGTTGCGCGTTCCTGAATAAGTTGACTGCGGTTTGAACGGCGTAGTGGATCGAAGCCGGACTGTCTTTGGTGACGTAATCGGCGACTTTCTGATGAAACATTTCTTTGCGGGTTTTGTCACAGTAGGATGCGGTTAGGACAATGGTGGTGATGTGTTTACTGTGAAGAAGTTCGATCGCTTCCCCTTTGGTGGCGTCCGGAAGATGGAGGTCGCTCAAACAAACCACCACGTTAACGTCGGTCGCCAAAATTTCTTTGGCCTCTGACAGGGAGTGGCAGGTCAGTACCGGCAGGGGAGTGAGTATTTCCAGTTGATTTTTCAGCAACAGGGCAATGGATTTCTGGTCATCGATAATCAGGAATACGTCTTGGGTCATTGAAAGTTCGACTTAAATTAATGCTCGTTGATGTTTCGTATTAGGAAAATTCAGTATAGAACTTTTTTATGACAAAATCTTTGCAAATTACGTTTATATCCTTATTTTTTTATGGGATAGCTTTTTATGTGAAATTGGCGGCCTCAAAGCGGGTTTGCGGGGTATTTGAACGGGTACGGCCGTTTTTTGTCTGTTTCGGTTTGGTGTTAAGTGTTGTCTGTCCGGAATATTCGGAAAGCCGTTGTTTAATCAAGTATAATTCCCGCCTAAACTTAAGTCTTAATATCGAAATAATGGATGCGCCATGCTCTGCCAAGTTTTCCCGGAACAGTATGCCTCTCAGCTCGACGAAAAAGTCACTCGCTTAAACGCGTTGCTGCCGAGTTTGCCTAATCTTCAGGTGTTTGAATCGCCTGCATCGAACTATCGCGCCCGCGCCGAATTCCGTATTTGGCATGAAGGGGATGAAACCGATTACATCATGTTCAACTCCGAGACCCGCGAGAAGGTGGCGATCAAGTCGTGTCCGATGGCGATCAAGTCGATCGACGAGCTGATGCCGAAGCTGATGGCGGAAATCGTGGCCGACTCGGCCTTGCGTTTGAAGTTGTTTCAGGTCGATTTTCTGGCGACCTTGAGCGGCGAGATGCTGGTCACGTTGATATACCGTCGCCAGATTGAAGGCGATCAGGCCTGGTTGGATTCCGTTGCCAAACTGAAACAGCGTTTGCCGATCGATCACGTGATCGGCCGTGCCCGCAAGCAGAAAATCTTGTTGGACAAAGATTATGTGGTCGAGAAACTTCAGGTAGACGGACAGGAATTCATTTACCAGCAGGTGGAAAACAGCTTTACCCAGCCGAATGCGTTTGTAGCGCAGAAGATGTTGGGTTGGGCACGCCAGATGTGCGACAAGTATCTGGACGGCCAAGGCGATTTGATTGAGCTGTATTGCGGTAACGGTAATTTCTCGATTGCGTTGGCGGACAAGTTCCGTAAGGTGTTGGCGACGGAAATCTCCAAGACTTCGGTGCACTCGGCGCAATTCAATATTGCGGCCAACGGCGTGGAGAACCTGACCATTCTTAAGATGGCGGCGGAAGAAGTTTCTTTGGCGCTACAAGGTCAATCTTTTAACCGCCTTAAAGACGTTGATTTGCCGAGTTACGATTTTCAGGCGATTCTGGTCGATCCGCCGCGCGCCGGGTTGGACGACCTGACACGCAAGATGGTCACGGAGTACGACCATATTCTTTATATCTCCTGTAATCCGGAGACGCTGGCGCGCGATTTGGACGCGATTTCGGTGACGCACGAAGTCGTGGAATCCGCGCTGTTTGATCAATTCCCTTATACTCATCACATTGAAAGCGGCGTGTTTTTGAAACGAAAAAACAACGATAAGGAATAAACATGTTGGCATGGATAGGCGCTTTATTGATTGGTTTGACGCTGGGACTGCTTGGTTCGGGTGGTTCGATTCTAACCGTTCCGGTGTTGACCTACATCGTCGGCCAGGAGACTAAGGTGGCGATTGCCGGTTCCCTGATGATTGTGGGGGTGATCAGTCTATTCTCGGCAATTCCTTACGCGATGCAGAAGTTGGTCAAGTGGCGCACCGTGGTGTTGTTCGGGGTACCGGGAATGGTAGGTGCTGCAGTAGGTGCCTGGGGTGCGCATTATGTGAGCGACGCGATCCAGATGTTGGTGTTTTCAGCCTTGTTATTGAGTGCATCCTATTTGATGTTCAAGCCGATGAAACTGGGCGATTCCGAGCATGAGCATACCGAACGAGCGATGGGTAAGATTGCCGTGGACGGTTTTGTGGTCGGTGCGATTACCGGCTTGGTCGGTGTCGGCGGCGGCTTCCTGATTATTCCGGCGTTGGTGCTGTTGGGCGGTTTGTCGATGCGTTTGGCGGTGGGAACCAGTCTGGTGATTATCGCGGTTAAGTCGTTTGCCGGTTTCGTCAGTTACTTGAAGGTTTTGGAATCGTTGAATCTGTCTTTGGATTGGTCGATTATCTGGATTTTTGCAGTGATCGGTATCGTCGGGGGCTGGTTAGGTCATAAGATTAGCAGTAAGATTAACCAGGAACAGCTCAAAAAAGGGTTTGCGGTGTTCTTGATTCTGATGGGGGCGTTTATCCTCTATAAAAACCTACCGGGGCTTTTCTAAGCCCGCAAAAAGGGGTCGTTCATGAAACTGGTGTCTGTCAATATCGGTAAAATCCAACGTCATCAATGGAAAGACGGTGATGCGACCGAGTCCGGGCTGTATAAGTCGCCGGTTCACGGTTTGGTTCATATCGGTTTGATGGGATTGGACGGTGACGAACAGGCCGACTTGAAAAATCACGGCGGCTTCGACAAGGCGGTCTTTATCTTGCCGGCGGAGAACTACGACCTGTTCCGGATTCACGAACCTTATGGTTTTTTGGGTGAAAATTTGACCGTCTCCGAGATTGACGAAACTCAAATTTGTCTCGGCGATCATTTGCAGGTTGGCAGTGTCTTGTTGGAAGTGTCTCAACCGCGTTCGCCCTGCTGGAAATTGGCAGAGCATGTTAAAAGCGTTCCGGCTTGGAAAGCGGCGGGCAATTTCTTGAACGATTATTCCGAAAGCGGCCGTGTCGGTTTTTATTGTCGCGTGTTGCAAGAAGGTATTTTGCAGAAAGGCAATCCGGTTATCTGGTTACCGAGGGAGGTCGAACTTTCCCACGGTTACAGCAGAATCACAATTAAAGATCTGTTTTTGGCGAAACAGCATCATAAAACCGAGAAAGACTGGCAGCTTTTACGTGCGGCCGAAGATCATCCTGCCTTATCGTTGGCGTGGAAGAAAAGTATCCATAATCTGTTGGCCGATCACGCCAAACACTCCCTCTAAGATGCATTAATTTGACGGCAGTCTGCAGCTAAAAGTCGTAGGTTGTCCGTTAGTCAGTCCGTCTTGCACAATCACGAAACGAACCTGTTGTTGCGTTTGAGAAAGAAATTGAATGCCTTCCGGTTTGCCGGTTGATGCCGGTAATTCGCATAACGGTTGTAAGGTATCGGTTTTAGCATCGTTTCCTTGCAGGCCGTTGTCGCCGTTCCATAACGAGACTTGGTAAGGCAGATTCTGGTCGCCGACCGCACCGCTCAAAATCAACAGACCTGACTTGGTTTCGCTGATTCCGCGAATTCCGCCGCCGTTTTCGGTATGCAGATAGAGCATCTTGGATTTCTTGACGGTAAAGTCGTCTTTTTCGAGTTTTAAACGCAGCACCGGCACCGCATTGCCGCGTAATACCGGACCGCGGAAACCGATCAATAAACGCCCTTTTTCATCGAGTCCCAAACCTTCTATATCGATACCGTTTTCCTTGCTCGGAATTTGGGTGAAGCGTTTAAGAGCGGGATCCTGATGCAAAATCGAGTCGAGTGACATCGCTTTGATTTCAGTGGCCTTGAATTTCTTATTCAGCTTGATGCGAAAGAGCTGATGTCGAGCGGGTTCTTCGACGACCTCCTGCAAACGTTTCAGGTTCTGTTTTTGTGCCAGTTCACTTTTGAGCTTTTTGCGTTTGAGGCTGTGCGAACCGATGGCATAGAGATAGGGTGATTGCCAGGCCAACCCTTCGATATCGAGTTCGTCGGTCGAGCGGGTTAGGTCGATAAGTCCCGCACTGCTCCATTCGCCTACGCTATTGGGTGTGAATAGTTCGAGCTGATAACCTTCGTCGCTGGCTAAAGCCATAAAGTCGGAAGTGACGACAATGCCGCTGATGTTTTTAGCGTCGATTTTCAAAGCGTCGGAAAAGGCCCAAGTCTGTTCGGCATAAGGTGTCGCTAACGGTTGTGTTTCATTCGGGTTAGCCGTCGCCCAACTCGGGATAACGAGTCCGATCAGGGTTAGAGAGCATAATATCGATGCGAAGCGGAGTAAGTTCTTCATGGGGCTTTGGGCCGGATAAGCTAGATTGCAAAACGCGATTATAACGGATTGTGTAAAATAGCGGTTATGAAAACGGATGGTAACACAATGACAGAGACAAGCAGCGAACAAACCCCCGAGAAATTGACCAAAAAGGAACGCACCAAAGATTGGATCAAACCGCCTAAGGCGATTATGAAACCGGTTGGTCGAGCGATGGCGCAATTCAAGATGTTGCGCGACGGCGACCGTGTGTTGCTGGGGCTTTCAGGTGGTAAGGATTCGTTGAGTTTGTTGGTGATTCTTAAGCATTTGCAGCGTCACGCACCGATTAAATTCGAATTGGCGGCGTGTACGATCGATCCGGAAATCCCCGGTTTCGATCCGTCGCCTCTGAAAGAGTGGTGTGCCAAAATGGAAGTGCCTTATTTTTACGAAAGCGAAGATATGGTCGGTTTGGCCGAAGAGCGCATGAAGGGCGATTCGTTTTGCAGTTTCTGCGCTCGTCAGAAGCGCGGCATTCTGTATACCGTGTGTCGTCGCGAAGGGTATAACGTTCTGGCGTTGGCGCAGCATCTGGACGATCTGGCCGAGAGTTTCATTATGTCGGCCTTCAATGCCGGGCAGTTGCGTACCATGAAAGCGCACTACCTGAACGACGACGGCGATATCCGCATCATCCGTCCGCTGGTTCGAGTACGCGAAAACCAGACGCGCGATTTTGCCGAAGCCGCGCATTTGCCTGTTATTCCCGACAACTGTCCGGCGTGTTATGCCAAGCCTCAAGCACGTGCCGAGACTAAACAGCTGTTGTTGGAACAGGAGAAAAAGAACAAACACTTGTATGCCAATTTATGGACGGCGATGCAGCCCCTGATTGCCGACGACAACCATGAAGGACTGGCGGCATTGACCGGTTCGGCATCCGAAGAAGCTAGCGAGATTCACGAGGAGGAAGCGTGAGCAAAGCTTCCGGCATCAATCAACAGGCCTGGTTAGGCGGCTTGTTAAAAGGTTTGGTGGTGTTTTTTAGCTGGTTGCCGTTAAGGATCAACCGTTGGGCCGGTAGTTTCATCGGCTGGTTGCTGTGGTGGATTCCCAACAGCAATAAACGCGTTTCGGAAAAGAATGTCGCCGTGGCCTTTCCCGAATTGAGTCCGCAGGAGCAGCGCCGACTGGTCAAACGCAGTCTGATACATCTCGGTCAGGTGACGACCGAATTAGGGCCGGCTTGGTGCTGGCCGGAGTCGAAGTTGTTGCCGTTGATCAAAGAGGTCAAAGGACAGGAATTGTTGGATCAGGCTCGTGAGCAGAATAAAGGGGTGTTGTTGCTAGCACCGCATATTGGTGCCTGGGAAATCAACGGGATGTATACTTCGACCACTCAGGCGTCGACCTTTCTTTATCGTCCGCCGAATATTCCGTCGGTAGAAGCGTTTATGGTCAATGCGCGTAGCCGTTACGGCGCCAAGTTGGCACCGACCGATATGCGCGGCGTTCGAGATCTGGTCAAGGCGCTTAAGGCTCAGCAGCTTTCGGCGATTTTACCCGATCAGGATCCCGGCGAAAAAGGGGGCGTTTATGCGCCGTTTTTCGGACGTCCGGCGCGTACCATGACGTTGGTTTCGAAATTGATTCAAAAATCGGATTGCGCGTTCCTGTTTGTGGTGATGGAGCGTTTGCCGAAAGCCGAGGGTTATCGTTTACATATTCTGCCTGCAGAAGCGGAAGTCGCCAGTGCGGACGAAGCCGTCGCGGCGGCGGCGTTGAATCGCGGAGTCGAGGCTTGTATTCGTATCGCACCCGAGCAATATCTTTGGTCTTACAAACGTTATCGCAAACCGCCGGCCGGCGTGGACGACATCTATAAGTCGTGAACATTGCCTTTTTAGGGCTTTAAGGTTTGTTTGCAGACGATTTGGGTTGATGGGTCAATATGGTCACGCCGCCGATGACCAGAATCAGCCCGAATGCATGCCATATCGTGAACGGTTCGTTCAAAATCCATACCGCCAATACAATCGTCACCAAAGGCCCTAAGGTTCCGATGATGCCGGTTTGCGCCGGGCCGATTTTGGCGATGGCTTCGCTGATCATAAAGCTGGGGATGACGGTACTGACAATCGCCAGAAGAAACAGCCACAACCACGCCATTGCGCTGACATCCAGATTGGAAATATCGTTTAGTAGCAGGTAGTGAATCAACACGAAGCCGCTGGAAATTGCCATCGCCAAGCTGGTGAACCAAAGGCTGCCCACCTCATGAATCAATTTTTTGCCGAACAGCACATAGAACGAAAAGCTTAATGCCGCCAGGAACACCAAAAACGTTCCCAGCGTGGTGTTGTCGCCGCTGAAATGCAGCTCTTGGTAAAAGGTGACCATAAGTCCGCTGTAGGTAATCACCAGTGCAGCAATGATCTTTCGGGTTAGCGGCGTTTTGAAAAAGATCGCGCCCAGCAGTGCGACCATAATCGGATAGGTGAACAAGGTAAGCCGTTCGAGCTGCGCGGAGATCATTTCTAATCCTTTCAGGTCAAGCCAGGAAGAGAGGTAATAACCGATGAATCCCAGAAAGGTGATTTTAAGCAGTTTTCCGTTGAGTAGCGGAATTTGGTTGTTAACGCGAATCAGCCAGACCATCATCAGCAGGTAAACGGGCAGGGCGATGGCCATTCTAAGCATTAAGACACTGTCGGTATCGAGTCCTTCTGCGTAGGCGAGTTTGATGAAGATCGACTTGATTGAAAACAGGGCGGTGCCGAAAATAGCCAGAAAGAAACCGACCGCAGCAGGCGAGGCTTGTCTGAAGAATGTCATATCAAAAGCATTCGTTTAAGCGCCACGCTATTGAGCCTTACGCCCGATATACCACGCATAACGATGACGAACCGGTTGCTCGGAAGTATCGTTTTCGCCGACCAACCAGCCTTCCCCGTAAACCAGGGTTTGCAGTTTAGGCCAGACTTGGTTGAACTCGCCCGACTGCACATAAAAGTCGGGATTGCGGGGAGCATTATCCTGTACCGGTCCCAGAAAGGTTTGATAGAACAGCAGTCCGCCCGGTTTTAACGCACTTTCCAGTTGCGGGAAGAGTTTTCGATCCAGGTAACGGCTGACGACGATCACGTCGTATTGCTGATAGGGCAAGATCATCTGTTCCAGATCGGTAATCAACGGTTCGATCGGTAACTGGTTCAGGCTCGCCCAATTGTTCAAAATCGTTAAGGCGTTGTCGGAGATGTCCCACGCATGGGTTTTTAAGCCGCATTGGGCTAGGAAACGTGCGTTCCCGCCCAGTCCGCAGGCAATTTCCAATGCCTGCCCTTTAAACGGCAACAGGCGACTATGTTGTCTGAGGGCATGGCAAGGGTTAGCGGGAGTATTTAGATTGGCTGAGGCGTATTTCTCATCCCATTTTTGTGCGTTGTCGACCGTCATCGCGTTATTTGTCCAATTGTCGTTATTTACGCCAGAAAGCGGCAGTGAATAGAACCAATAAAGTGAAGATTTCCAAGCGTCCCAGGAGCATCGCGAAGGTCAGCACCCATTTGACCGGATCGCTCATGGTTTCAAAATTGGAGGCGACCTCTCCCAAGCCGGGACCGAGATTGTTCATCATCGCGGCAATGGCCGAAAATGCAGTAATTTGATCGACACCCAGTGCCATGATGATCAGCATCAGGATAGAGAAGGTGAATACGTACACCGATAAGAAACCCCAGACTGCGGCCATGACTTTTTCCGGAATCGGCTTGCCGTTGAGTTTAACCGGCATGATGGCGTTGGGATGCAACAGCCCTTTGATTTCACGGGTTCCCTGTTTGAACAGTAGAACGAAGCGGATCATTTTCATTCCGCCTGCAGTCGACCCGGCGCTACCGCCGATGAAGCTCATCATAATCAACATAACCGGCAGAAAAGCAGGCCAAGCGGAAAATTCGGCATTGGCGAAACCGGTGGTGGTGGCGATGGATACGGTTTGGAAAATCCCGTAGCGGAAGGCTTCTTCCCAGGTTGGGTAAATGCCTTTTATAAACAGGTAGCCGGTGACGATCAGAGTACCGATGATCAGCAGGCTGGCGTAAGCCTTGAATTCCGGATCCCAACGGTAAGGCGAGATGCTGAAGTTACGGAAAGCGGTAAAGTGCAAGGCGAAGTTGATGCCCGACAAAAACATGAAGAGAATCGCCACGCTTTCAACGGCAGTGCTGTCGAAAAATCCGATGCTGGCATCGTGAGTGGAGAAGCCGCCGATGGCGACGGTCGAAAAACTGTGGCCGAAAGCGTCGAACCAGTTCATTCCGGCCATCCAGTAACCGATCGCACAGGCGATGGTCAGGCCTAAATACAAATACCATAGGGTTTTAGCCGTTTCGGAGATGCGCGGTGCGATTTTCGAATCTTTGACCGGCCCCGGCGTTTCCGCACGATAGAGCTGCATGCCCCCGATTCCGAGCATCGGCAGAATCGCGACGGCCAAAACGATGATCCCCATGCCGCCCATCCATTGTAGCTGTTGGCGATACCACAAAATTCCGTGAGGCAGGTTGTCCAGCCCGGTAATGACGGTCGCTCCGGTTGTGGTAAGGCCGGAAAAGGACTCGAAAATCGAGTCGGTCAGACTGAGCGGTACTTCTTGTTCGAGGTAGAAAGGCAAAGCTCCAACCAGACCGAGAACGCTCCAGAACATGACGACGACGATAAATCCGTCGCGGATTTTCAGGTCCTGTTTGTAATTACGAATCGGATACCAAAGGAATAAGCCGACGGTAAGAACGCCGATCAATACGCTGCTGAATGCAAATACCGCTCCATCGCCATACAAAAAAGAGATCAACAAGGGAGGAACCAAGCTGATACTGTAGAGCATCAGCAGTAGGCCAAAGACTTTGGTGATGATTTTTGAATGCATAATCTCTAAATTCGTTAGGGGTCAGTCGGGGTTATGAAAACCAACCTTTTGCCGGAGTCGGAGTGAAAAGTTTGGCAACATCGGGCGCGCTGTTCGGTTCGGTTAAAAACAGGATGACGTGGTCTTCCGCTTCGATCTCCAAATCGCGATGGGCGATCAACACTTGTTCGCCGCGAATGATGCAGCCGACGGTAATGTCTTTCGGCCAGTTGATTTCGCCGATACGCTGCCCAATTACTTTAGAGCTGTTTTCACTTCCGTGAGCGATCACTTCCATGGTTTCCGCTGCACCGCGACGCAGACTGGCCGCCTGAACGGTATCTCCCTGGCGCATGTAGTGTAGCAGTTTACTGGTGGTGATCTGGTCGGCGGAAATCGCCACGTCGATGCTGTTTAGCTGAATCAATTCGATATAAGACTGGTTATTGACCAGAGCGATTACTCGACGTACGCCGAGTTTTTTCGCCAACATACCGGAAATGATATTCGCTTCATCCGAGTTGGTGACGGCAACAAACAGGTCGATTTCGTCGATGTTCTCTTCAAGTAACAGGTCTTTATCGGAGACGTCGCCGTGAATGATGATGGTGTTGTCGAGGGTTTCCGCAACCTGTCTGGCCTGCTGGATATTATGGTCGATCAGTTTGACCTGATGCTTATTCTCCAACGCTTTCGCCAGACTGAAACCGATGTTACCGCCGCCGGCAATCATGATGTTACGCGACGGACGTTCTTTATGACGGCGCAACTCTTCCACGATCACCGGAATGTATTTTGGTTCGGCCAGGAAAAAGACTTCGTCGTCGGCTTTGATGGTCGCGTCGCCGTTGGGCATGACCACTTCGTCTTTACGGTAGATGGCGACGATTCGAGTCTTGACGTCTTTCGGCAAGTAGTTTTTGAGTTCTTTGATTTTTTTGTCGACCAAGAGACTGCCTTTGAAAGCGCGAACTGCGATCAAGCGGACTTTTCCGCCGGCAAAATCGATGACCTGCAAAGAGCCGGGGTATTCGATAAGCTGTAGGATGTAATTGGTTACCAAGGTTTCCGGGCTGATCAGAACGTCGATCGGTAAGGTGTCCGTATTGTAATCGCGGCTGAACAATTCAGGGTGGTCTAGATAGGAACGGCTGCGTACGCGGGCGATTTTAGTATTGGTTTTGTAGACTAGGTGAGCGATGTGGCAGGCCAGAATATTGGTTTCGTCGTTTTGGGTTGCCGCGATCAACATATCGGCCTCTTCCAAACCGGCCTGCTCGAGAACGTCCGGATGGGAAGCGTGTCCGCTGACGGTTCGAATGTCGAGTCGGTCTTGCAGTCGTTGAAGGTTGGCTCTATCGAGATCGACGACGGTGACGTCGTTATTTTCGTTGGCAAGTAGTTCTGCTAGCGAAGAGCCGACCTGGCCGGCCCCTAATATAACAATATTCATTTTTTATAATAATCTTTAGCTATGCATTATTTTTTGGTCTTATTCTACGCCGATAAAACCATTTTAAAAGTTTTATTAAATAGGGTTTTTCGGGTCGATTCCCAGGGTTTTCAGCTTACGGTAAAGGTTGGTTCGATCGATGCCCGAACGTTTGGCGGTTTCCGAAACATTGCCTCCGGTTTCTCTAAGCAGTTGGCTGAGATAGGCTTTTTCGAAATGGTCTTTGGCCAATTTTAGATTGATGCTGGTGTCGATACCAAGTTCGCTGAGTTCGGCGGTTTCGGACTGGGTCAAGGCGGACTTGACCTCCTTGTCGGTAATGTCGCCGTTACCCAAAATTAACAGTTTCTGGATGATATTTTGCAGTTCGCGAATATTTCCCGGCCAGCTGTATTGGCGCATGATGTTTTGTGCGGAAACGCTGAAATGACGGTAATTCAGGCCGTCATGGGTAACGAAATAGTTGATGAAATATTCGATCAATTCCGGAATGTCTTCGGTATGTTGTCGAAGTGCGGGAATGTGAATCGGCATGACCTGAAAACGCTGGTAGAGATCGTCGCGGAAGTCGCCTTGCTGATGAATGCCTTCCAGTCCGGTTTTGGTCAATGCAATGACGCGTAAATCCAGTTTCACGCCGTTTTGATTGTAGGCGCAGGAGTAACAATGATCGAGAATGATTCCGGACAGGATCGATTGGGAGGCATGGCTTAATTGATCTGCATTGGCGAGAATCAAAGTGCCGCCGTCGATCTGTCTTAACTGGTTGAGCAGTTCGGTATTGTCCGACTGTGATGCTTCCTGAGCCAGTTGGTTAAAATCTTTTGCGTAAAAAGTGAGCAGTCCGGCTTCTTTACGGTCGCTGGTTTTATGGATCGCTTTGGCAAAATGTTCCTTGCCGCTTCCGGCTTCGCCGACAACCAGAATCGGCATGCTGTATTTTGCCAGGCGTTCGATCGATTCGCGTAAAGCAATGATGAGTTTGCTTTTACCGATCGGCAGAATTTGTTCCGGCAAGGTTTGTTTAAGTTGACGGTTTTCTTGATTGAGGCGGGTGTGTTCCAAAGCGCGTTCGGCAATGACGATCAACTTGGCCAGTGAAAGTGGTTTTTCAAGGAAGTCGTAAGCGCCGAGTTTTGTCGCTTCGATTGCGGTTTCAATAGTACCGTGACCGGACATCATGACGATGCTGGTTTGATCGAGCAACGGGTCATGCTGCATTTCTTTAAGCAGGGTGATGCCGTCAATGTCAGGCATCCAGATGTCCAGGAAAATGACGTCGGGGACGTTGGTCTTCCAGCTGTTTTTGGCTTGGACACCGTTGGCGGCGGTTTCGATTTGGTAACCTTCTTCTTCGAAGATTTCTTTCATTAAGTTGCGGATGTCTTTTTCGTCATCCACAATCAGTATCTTGCCTGGTTTCATTGGGCCTCTTCACTCAAGATGATCGGTAGGTGAATTATAAAACAGGTTCCCTTCTCGGGGGACGAGTCCACGCTAATTTGTCCGTTATGTTCTTCGACAATTTTTTTGACGATCGCCAATCCCAGGCCGGTGCCTTTGGGTTTGTCGGTGGCATAGGGTTCGAAAATCCAGTTTTGGGTATCTTCGCCGATGCCTGGGCCGTTATCGCAAAGATTGACGGTGAGAAGGGACAGGTCGTCATCGCATTGGGTTGTGATTGTGATCGTAGGTGCAGGTATATTTTCGGTTGCTTCGATCGCATTTTTCAACAGGTTGTGAAGTAATTGACGCAGTCTGGAAGCATCCGCCATCATTTCAGGGCAGCGTTCGTCCAAGGTTTGCTCGATCGTCCATTTGGCTTCGGAGCCTCGATACATCAGCGTGACGTCGTCGATTAATTGGTTGATCGCGATTTTTCGAGTCTCGATTTGCGGCGTGTTGGCATAATCGGTGAAAGCCTGAACCAACGTCTGCATGGTGGACACTTGTTCGATGATGGTGTGTGTCATACGCTCCAGTAGTGCCTTGTCTTCGGTTTCGAGTTTATCGTGCAGTTTGTAGTTAAGGCGTTCCGCCGACAGTTGGATAGGGGTCAGAGGGTTTTTGATTTCGTGAGCCAAACGGCGGGCCACGTCACTCCAAGCGGCATGTAGCTGTGCCTGAACCAGTTCGGTAATGTCGTCCATAACGATAACGAATCCGCCGATTTTTTGATCGATACTCGGTAAGGTCGAACCGTGTAGCATCAGAATTTTCTGACTTTGCTTGCAGGTGAATTTGTACTGCATATTCCAAGGTTTGACGCTTTTGTCGAACATCGGCGAGATGTGTTCGAACAGCGCTTTCAAATGGGCGTTTTCCTCGTGTTCGATCAGGTCTCGCAGGCGTTTGCCTACATGTCGGGTCAAATTGGTGTTCAAAATGGCGGCAGCGGCATCGTTGGTGGTGCGCAGACGTTTATTCATGTCGAACGTCAAAACCCCGCTGGACAGGTTTTGAATGATTGCTTGTAGATAAAGTTTCTGTACTTCGGTCTGTTGATGTCCGATTTTGATGTCGTTACGCGCTTGGGCGATTTTCTGAATCATATCGTTGAACGAATGGATCAAGGTACCGAATTCATCATCGTGTTCCGCCGGCATTTTTATACTGTAATCGCCTCGCGATACCGCTGCGGTTCCACGTGCCAGGGTGCGCATCGGACGAGTCAGGTTGTGCACGGCCTGAATGGTAAACAGTAAGGCGGTGACCAGTGTCAGCAACAGAACCATGGTCAGAATCATGGTGAAGCTGGTGGTCAAAGGTCCCTTTAGATAGGAAAGTTCTTTGTATTGTCCCGAAGCGACCTTGACCGATTCGGCCAGTTCGGTGATTCCGCTGGGGATATTGAAGATAACCTGCAAGGCATAATTGCCATTGAGTTGGATGTCAGAAAACGGAATGATGACTCGGATAATTTCCTGTTCTTGGGTCGAACCGGGCAAGGGTTCGATCGCCGCATAGGTTTTCTTCTGGCGGATTTGTTGGAACAGGTTATCCCCCGGCGGAATCGGCAGAATGTCGGTGTCGTTGAGACTGCTGAAAGCGATCAATTGCTGGTTGGAATGATAGAGTGCGACTTCCTGGGCATTCAGTTTTGTCCGCAGGGTACTGACCCCGATAAAGGGTGAAGAGGCAATTAAAGGACGGTTATCCTTGGCGACGCTTAAGGTCAGGTTGAGGCTGTCGATGGTTTTGTTATCCAGTGTGGTGCGCACTAGCGTCGCCGCATTGCTCAGAGCCGTATCGGTTTTGACGTCAAACCACTGGTTAATCCCTTGATGGATGAAGTTCAGGGCGAAGTAGAAAATGATGGCAATGGGGATACCCAACAAAAACGTGAAGATTGCAGTGATTCTTAAGGTGATTTTGATGCCGGGACTTTTTGCCTGATAGCGTTTCCTGAGCATCAGCAGGGTGCGAACCAGCATGACCAATAAGAGGGTAATGCCGGCAAAACTGAAAAATAGCAGACTGGAGTAAGCTTCTGCGAACTCCGACGCATTTTGCAGGATCTGGCTCATCATGATGAGTGCAATCAGGAGCGCACTCGACAGAAGCGCTAACCAGCCATATTGTTTGACTAAACGCCAACTTGCTATCTTCATAACCAACTCTTGGGGGTGTAGATTGTGGTTTCAAACCAGCCGCTATCAAGCTTCCAGTCGGAATCGATGAAAGAATTTAACACGAGCGGCGCCGGGAGTCTCCAAGGATTAAGGCGGATTCTCAATTTTAAGGTGTGTTTTTGACCGGGATGCAGTTCCGACAAGGGTAAAACCGGAAAGGAGACCATGGTGCCTAACGTCGACAGTGCCTGGCTTAGACTGGAAAAGTGACGGACGTTGTTGTTGCGTTCGTTGATCAATGTGTAGCGGTTGTTGAAACCGGAGTAGATCAGCTGTGTCTGGTAACTTAAATTAAAACGTTCCCGGTCGTATTTAATGCCGAGCAGACGGTGGTGTTCAGTGAAAACGATGTTGGTTTCAAACGTGATTACGATTTCGTTCTGGAGCGCTTCCAATATGGCATCGGGGAGATGGAATTGGGTTTGCGAATCGAACAGCAGCATCTGGTCTTCTTGATAATCGGTGACTTGAATAATGCGGATCTCGTCGGAAGCGTTTGCATTCGATCCCGTTAGCAGGGAAAGCGATATCAACAGGGGCGCTAAAATGTTTTGGATCGGAAATCTTGCGTCTTCCAGACGCTGAAAAAGATCGCTGATGAACGCTTTGAAGTATCCGATCTCAGCGGCTTTCACTTAAATCTCCTTTTCCAGCAGGCAGTAAAAGAATCCGTCCATGCCGTATTCGCCCGGAAGGATTTGTCTGCCCGGGGTGTCCGCAAACGTTATCCCCCAGTCGGCTTGAATCGGAACAATTTTGGCGCTTGGCTGGGTTTCGATAAAGTGCTGCATTTGAAGAGTATTTTCTTGCGGCAAAATCGAGCAGGTGGCGTAAAGCAGGCGTCCGCCCGGTTTAAGCAACGGCCATAGCGCTTCTAATATGGCTTGTTGGGTGATGACCAGTTGTTCGATGTCTTCCGCGGTGCGATGCCATTTGATGTCCGGGTGGCGGCGGATGATTCCGGTTGCGGAGCAAGGGGCATCAAGCAGGATTTTGTCGAATTGCTCGCCGTTCCACCAATCGTCCGGTTGCGAAGCGTCTCCGGCGGCATATTCTGCGTCCAGATTAAGGCGGTGCAGGTTTTCACCTAAACGATCAAGACGTTCCGGTTCTTTTTCAAGAGCGAAAACGCGGGCTTGATTCTGCGAAAGTTCCAAAAGGTGTGTGGTTTTTCCGCCCGGTGCGGCACAGGCATCCAGAATGTGTTCGTTAATTTGAGGCTGTAACAGGTTGGCCGCTTGCTGCGCTGCGGCGTCCTGAACGCTGAAACCGCCTTCATCGTAACTGGGTAGTTGCGTGATGTCGGTACTTTGATTCAGAAGGACGCCTTGAGGCGCTGTCGGATGTTCCGATGCTTCTATGTCCGCTTCCTTAAGTGCATCCAAAAACTGCTGGCGGGTTTGATAGTGGGTGTTGGCCCTTAGCGTCAGCGGTGCTTGTTGGTTGTTGGCTTCGAGGATGGCTTCCCAGTGTTCGGGATACGCTTTGCGTAGCTGTTTGACGAACCATTGCGGATGCGAATATTTGTAAGCGGGTTTCAGGTCGACTTCGTCACATAGGGCTTGCTTTTCACGCAGGAAATTTCGAAGTACGCCGTTGACCAAGGCTTTTGCCCAAGGTTTTTTGAGCGATTTGGTGACCGAAACGGTTTCGGAAACCGCCGCATGTTCCGGGGTGTCCATATATAGAATTTGGTACAAGCCAAGTAGAATCAGTTGATTGACGTCTTCGTCTTTGGTTTTCATCGGTTTTTTAAGCAGCAGGGTGCGAATCGCTTCCAAACGCTCTTGCCAACGTAAAGTACCTAATACCAGGTTTTGGGTGAAGTTACGTTCTCTGCGATCGCTGAATTGCGCCAATCCTTCGGGAAGGGTCTGGCTTAATGAGCGCCCTTCTTCAATCACCGTCAGGCATATTTTAAGGGCGACGAAACGGGTATTGATCGGTTTGCTGTCCTGACTCATTTAGAACTGATGCCCCAGTAATTGACGCGCTTGGGCGAAATCGTAGGCGGACATGGCTTTTTTGCCGGCAGGTTGTACCTGCGTCAGCCAAATAGAGGAGGTACCGGTTTCGATTAAAATGCCTTGTTTTTCGACGGCAACGACTAGGCCGGGTTGGCTTTCCTTGTCGGAGTGTTTTAAGGCTTGGTCGGCTAAGCTGGCCTCGAGTACTCTCAGCGGCTGTTCTTGAAAGGTTGTGAACGCGACTGGCCAAGGATTGAAAGCCTGGATTTTCCTTACAATGACTTCTGCGGGTTGTTGCCAATCGATTTCCGCTTCGGCTTTAGACAGCTTTTGGGCGTAGGTCACCAAGGCTTCGTCTTGTTTTTCCGGTGTCAGGCTCTGGTTTTGGAGTTTTTCCAGCGTTTGCATCAAAGCTTCTGCACCTAAGGTACTCAAACGGTCATGCAGGCTTTGAGCCGTGTCTGTCGATGTGATCGGGGTATGTACTTTGTGCAGCATATCGCCCGTATCCAGTCCGACATCCATTTGCATGATGGTGACGCCGGATTCGGAATCGCCTGATTCGATCGCCCGTTGAATCGGCGCTGCACCGCGCCATCTAGGCAGCAGTGATGCGTGGATGTTAAGACAGCCAAATTTAGGTGTGTCCAGTACGATTTTAGGCAGGATCAGACCGTAAGCGACGACGATCATAATGTCGGCATTTAAGTCCGCTAACGCTTGCTGGGCGTCTTTATTGCGCAGAGTTTCAGGCTGAAATACTGGAATGTCATGTTGCAAAGCCAGGTTTTTGACCGGACTTGCCGTCAGTTTTCGGCCTCGACCGGCCGGTCTGTCCGGTTGGGTATAGACGGCAACGACTTCATGTTCGGAGTCGATTAGGGCTTGTAGTGGCGCAACCGAAAATTCCGGTGTTCCGGCGAAAATCACTTTTAATGCTTGATTCATAATCGGCAATTACTGTTCTTCTTGTTCTTGATGGAGTTTGCGGAATTTTTGCAGTGCGCGGGTACGTTTCAATCCCGATAAATGATCCACGAATAATTTACCGTTTAAATGATCGATTTCATGCTGAATGCAGACGGCCAAAAGGTCGTTAGCTTCGAATTCGATCATTTTCCCGTCACGATCCATGCCGCGAACCAAAATGTCGCTTGGTCGGTTGATCTTGGCGTAAATGCCCGGGAGCGATAAACAACCTTCTTCCCATGTGATCTGACCGGCGAATTTGATGATTTCAGGGTTGATTAATGCAATCGGTTGGTCGTTTTTTTCCGAAACGTCGACTACGATCACACGTTCCTGTACGGCGACCTGAGGCGCAGCCAGTCCGATTCCCGGGGCGTCGTACATGGTGTAGAACATATCGTCGATCAATTTGTCGAGTTCGTCTGTCATTTCCGGAACGGGAGTGCAAATTTCCCTAAGTCCTTGTTCTGGATAAAGAACGATGTCGAGTTTTTCCATAGCGTCGTTTATACTTGTTTAATTCATATTGCTTATATTATATCTGACTATGTCAAGTTTTTCCGATTTACCCAGCCTTATCCCATTCCATTTGAATTTTTTTTCATATAAGCAGTTGCAGAATGCCGAGTCCCATTTTGGTAGTTTGAAAGCCGCTTTGCAGGCAAATAGATCGGATTGGCAAAATGCCAAGATCGTCGGCGATAAGCAGGTGGACGGTCTGTTTGACGAATCATTGGAAAAACGCATCGATGAAACTCTGGAATGGGGGCAGGGGGCGCAACAAGATTTAGTTGCGATCGGGTCGGATGAATTTCCCGATATGTTAAAAGGAATTGCCGATCCGCCGATTTTGCTGGCGGTTCGCGGTTCGGTTTCTTTGTTGAGCGATCCTCAGTTAGCGATCGTCGGCAGTCGTCACGCTTCTAGGCAAGGTATTAATACGGCCAAGGATTTTGCGAATTTTCTTTCGGATCAAGGTTTGGGAATCGTCAGCGGTTTGGCTTTGGGTATCGATACGGCCGCGCATGAAGGGGGGCTGTTGGGGATCGGCAAGACGATCGCCGTGGTCGCGACCGGATTGGATCGGATTTATCCGGCTTCAAATAAGGCGTTGGCGCACCGGATTGTTGAACAAGGGGCGATGATTTCGGAGTTTCCTTTAGGGACGAAACCGTTGACGTATCACTTTCCAAAACGCAACCGAATTATCAGCGGTTTGAGCGTCGGGACGTTAGTGATTGAAGCGGCGGTAAAAAGCGGTTCTTTAATTACCGCTAAAACCGCCTTGGAGCAAGGTCGGGAAGTCTTTGCCGTGCCGGGATCAATCAATAATCCACAGGCGAAAGGCTGTCATCAGTTGATTAAACAAGGCGCTAAATTGGTTGAATCCGGTCAGGATGTGTTGGAAGAGCTGGTATCGGTGCTGGGCGGTGATTGGCCTGTGCATGAAGCACGAGAGGGTTCGTCTGCGAACGGTGAGGAAATCGGGAAGACTGAAAAACAAAGCGTTTCCAAAAACGGTATTTTGCGTTTTATCGAGTACGATCCAATCGGACTGGACGAGTTGTTGGTATTGAGTAAGATGCCGGTGTACGAAATACAGAGTCAATTGACGATGCTGGAACTTTCCGGTGAAATCGAAGCGATGTCGGCAGGCCGTTGGCGAAGAATTAAATAAGGAAGCGGTTTAATCGCTTTTCAAGCGTTGATTAAGGTTGGGCTGAGTTGTACCGTGCAGGTCACTCGATTTCCTTTTCCGAAGAATTCGAGTTTGTCGAAACTGAGTTTGTTGGCCATCATGATGCCTCGGCCGTGGTTATCCATGGCGCGCTCGATGGAAAATTCCATATAAGGGCGGTGATTAAAGCCCTCTCCCATGTCTTCAATCGTGATGTCTAATTGATTGGTACGGTGTTCGACCTCGACATTGACGAATTTGTTGCGGTTTTCCGGTAGATTCGAAC
Source organism: Thiomicrorhabdus sp. (assembly GCF_041583835.1). Lineage (GTDB taxonomy): Bacteria > Pseudomonadota > Gammaproteobacteria > Thiomicrospirales > Thiomicrospiraceae > Thiomicrorhabdus. The sequence continues at coordinate 79,791 of NZ_JBFHFC010000008.1, forward strand.
GTCGTAAAATTTCCGCCTGTAGCTGATCGTTTTCAATCAGTCTGGTTTTTTCTTCGTAGCCGATTCCTAAATTACCGTGTTCAACTGCATTCATCATCAGTTCAAACAGACCGATGGCGACTTTTTGAGGGTCGTTGGTTAGGAACGCTAAAATATTGGACAGGTGCTTGGCTTGTTCGATGGTTTTAAATGTGAAATGGGCGTTTTCTAATAGGTTTAACGCTTCCGATAGGCTGACGACTTGGCGAGTGACTTCTTGATGCGTCGAGAAGCCTTTGACGGCCGCATTGACGATTGAAAGCAAGTGCGCTTTTGAAAACGGTTTGAGCAGATAATAAAATGCGCCGGCTTGAATTCCGCGGTGAATATCTTCCTGACTGTCTGCCGAGGTCTGTAGAATGGCAGGAACCATTCGATAGCGTATGTCATTTTTAAGTTCGATTAATAAGGTGATGCCGTCTTTGAACGGCATGCGATAGTCGAATACATAAGCGCTGAAAAAATCGTCGGGGTGGTTAAGGATGATCTGTTTGGCTTCGACCCCATCGGTAGCGGTGAAGATTTCATAGTCGGTCGATTCGAAGAAAGCGCACAATAGAGCCAGGCTGGTTGGGTCGTCGTCAACCAGAAGTAGGCGGGTCGGCTTTTTATTTAAAGAGTCTGGAGGCATCGAATCGAGTTCTTTTATTTTCTTTATTCTTTAAAGAATGAAGTGTTATTTACCGACAATAGGTTGGTTTAAATACTTCATAAGTAAAAGTTTGTACACTATTTCTTTTATTCTAAATCTTTTTTTAGACGATAGGTAAGTGGTTTTGTAAAAAAACGTGTTATATGAATTTTAAGTTTGCAAATCAAAGAAATTTTTTGCACCCTTTTAAAATAGTAAAAGTGGCCTTTTAAATAAAATTAGAGTTTGAACTACATGACAAATTTGGTGATAGTGGAGTCTCCTGCAAAAGCAAAAACAATCGAAAAGTACCTGGGAAAGGACTTTACCGTACGCTCTAGTTATGGACACATTCGAGACATTCAGAAAAAAGGCATGGGGATCGATTTAGAAAATAGATTCCAACCTAATTATGAGATTTCGGCGGATAAAAAGAAAAATGTCGCCGAGTTGAGAAAGCTTACAAAGCAGGCGGATTCTGTTTGGCTGGCAACGGATGAGGACCGCGAGGGGGAGGCGATTGCCTGGCACCTTGCGGAAGCTCTGAATCTGGATATCAATACCACCAAGCGGATCGTTTTCCATGAAATTACTAAGCCGGCGATACAGCAGGCAATTGCCGAGCCGCGCACGGTGGATATGGATTTGGTGAATGCCCAGCAGGCGCGACGTATTCTGGATCGAATCGTCGGTTTCGAGCTATCACCTATTTTGTGGAAAAAAATCCGAACAGGCCTTTCGGCAGGACGAGTTCAGTCGGTTGCAGTGCGTTTAATCGTAGAGCGCGAACGCGAAATCGAAGCGTTTGAATCCACCTTCGTATTCCGAGTTCAAGGTACTTTAAACTTGTTGGACGAGTCCGGTAAGCCGGTGGGCTTTTTGGAAGTGAAACGCACGGCTACGTTTGAAACGGAAGAAGAAGCGACGGCATTTTTAGAAGCGGTCGCCAAGGCCAACTTGTCGGTTATGTCGCTTGAGGAAAAACCGGCAAAACGTAGCCCGAAAGCTCCGTTCACGACTTCGACTTTACAACAGGAAGCATCTTCAAAGTTGGGCTTTTCGGTTAAACAGACCATGATGGTTGCGCAACGTTTATATGAGTCCGGAAAGATCACTTACATGCGTACCGACTCTGTGAACCTGTCGGAGTTGGCAATTTCTCAAGCTCAGGACGTGATAGTTAAAGATTACGGTAAAGAATATAGCCACCCACGTCGTTATAAGACCAAGAATGCCGATGCGCAAGAGGCTCACGAAGCGATTCGCCCAACCGATTTTGGCATGCAGAACGTTGAAGGCGAGCGCAATGAACAGCGTCTTTATCAGTTGATCTGGAGACGCGCAATCGCTTCGCAAATGGCGGATGCTACTTTACAGAGAACGACGGTTGAGGTCGCGATCGATACCCTTCCCGGCGATAAATTCACGGCCAAAGGCGAAGTCGTAACGTTTGACGGTTACCTTAAGGTTTACGACTTGGATAAATCGGACGACAGCGGCTTGCTGCCACCGATGAAAGTCGGTCAGGCGCTCTCGGTTGCCGAGTTGGGGGCGCGTCAAAGTTTCAGTCGTCCGCCGGCGCGTTACAACGAAGCGAGCTTGGTAAGAACGTTGGAAGAGATGGGCATTGGCCGTCCTTCAACCTATGCTCCGACCATCGATACGGTTCAGCAACGCGGTTACGTGGTTAAAGAAGATCGGGAAGGTAAAGAACGCAGTTACCGCCAGATTACTTTGAAAGACGGTGAACTGGTGGCGGAAACCTTAACCGAGATGGCAGGAACCGAGAAGAATAAATTGTTTCCGACCGATATTGCAGGGATTGTGACTAGTTTCTTGATCAAACATTTCGGCGATGTGTTGGACTACCAGTTTACCGCTAAGGTTGAGGATAAATTCGACAATATCGCCCAAGGAAAAGTTCAGTGGCAAGACATGCTGGAAGAGTTCTACGAGCAATTTCATCCTAAAGTGGTTTCGGCCGAGGACGTTTCCCGCGAAGAGGCCGGCCAGGCCCGTTTGTTGGGCGACGATCCGAAAACCGGTAAGCCGATGTATGTCAAAATCGGGCGTTTCGGGCCTTATGTTCAGCTAGGCGACGGCGAGAATGAAGAAAAGCCGATGTTTGCAAGCCTGATGCCGGGCCAGAAGATGGATGTGATCACTTTGGACGAGGCATTGGAACTGTTCAAACTTCCTCGGGAAGTGGGAGAGATGCCGGAATCCTATGAAGCCAAAGCGGTCGACGGAACCGTGTTCGGTGTTGAAAAGGGACAAAAAATCATCGCCAAACAGGGGCCGTTCGGACCTTATCTGGAATACGGGCCAAAGCAATATGCTCCGATTAAAGGTTTCGATCCGTTGAGTATCGAGCTGGAAGAAGCGGCGGCTTTGATTGAGGCTAAAATCCAGGCGGATGCCGATAAGATCGTAAAAACCTTCCCGGGCACGGATGTGAAGATTCTTAAGGGTCGTTGGGGGCCTTATATCACCGATGTGACCACGAAGAAGAATGCGAAGATCGCCAAGGATGAGGATGCCTTGGAGCTATCGTTGGAAGAGTGCCAGAAGCGTTTGGACGAGGCTCCGGAGCCTAAGAAGCGCGGCCGCGCTGCGGCCAAGAAAACCGTGGCTAAAAAAGAGGCTCCTGCTAAGAAAGCGGCGACTAAAAAAGCACCCGCCAAGAAAACGGCAGCTAAGAAGGCGCCTGTTAAAAAGACGCCGGCTAAGAAGCCTGCGACTAAAAAGTCTTCTTGATTTCAACTATGGAAGGTCGGACATCCATCCGCCTTCCACACCCCTCCGCTGTTCAATTTAAAGTTTTCGAATTGCGCGCCGTCGGCCGTCTCTCGGGCTATTTTTCAAACAGTCTAAATTGTCCTTTGCCAGCACGTTTGGCTTGATACATTGCCGTATCCGCAGCTTTCATGAGTGTCTTCCTGTCATTGGCATCTTCCGGATAGTTGGCAATTCCGATACTGGAACCGATCTTGATTTCACGTCCTTGAACGTTGAAGGGTTGGCCGAGACGTTGACTGATCGCATCCGCTAATTCGGAAGTACTCTGGCTTGCTTCGCTACGAGGATAGAATATGACGAACTCGTCTCCACCGATGCGAGCTGCCAATGCCGAATCGGGAATCAATGCCTGTAAAGTATCGGCAACCGTTTGTAGAAGCAGATCGCCAACGTCGTGTCCCAATGTGTCGTTGACGAGTTTGAAATCGTCTAAATCCAGAAATAACAGGGTCGTCGCGATGTCTTTCGCGATGGTTTTTTCGAGCATTTTGTAGAGTTTGTTACGATTCGCCAATCCGGTTACGCTGTCAAGATTGGCTAGTTCGTCCAGTGCTTGTTGACTGCGCTTGAGATCGGTAATGTCGGTGTGTGTTAGAATGTAATGCACGCGTCGGGTTGTTTCGTGGAGAATTTTTTGGATGTTGACGATGCTGGCGCGTTGCAGTTCACCGTCCGCACGGGTGAGTGAAAGTTCTCCCCGCCAAGTGTTTTGGGTTCGCAAGTTTTGAAAAATTTCTTCGGGTGGTTCGTTTTGAAGGAGTTCGACGAGCTGTTCCAGTGTCATGTTTCTAATTGCATCGCGTTCCATGCCAAGTGATTCAGCCAGCGCTTGATTGCAACGGATAATCTGTTGTCGTTCGTCGGCGATGACGATTCCTTCCGAAGAGTGTTCGATGATAGTCGCATCCAGTTCCAGCTCTTCCTCAATCCATTTTTGCTCGCTGACATCCAGGCGGATAGCACTGAGTTTTTCGATGTCTCCGTAAGGCGAGTAGAAAATTTGACCTTTGTCATGCACCCATAAGTAGTGACCGTCTTGATGGCGTACCCGATGTGTGCACTCAAACAGACGGTGTTCGCCGCTGAGTATTTTGTGGAACTGTTTTTGGACGGCGGCTTGGTCTTTTGGATGGATACGGTTTTGTAGGTCGTTGAGGTTGTTTAACGTTTGGTCTTTTTCGATGCCGAGCATTTTTTTCCACTGTGGGGAAAAACGCGCCTGGTTCTGTTTGATATTCCACTCCCAATAGGCGATTTGATCGCTTTGCATTAGAGTATGAATCTGATTTTCTTCTTGTCTATACTGCGATTTAAGTGCTTTTACGGCGTTTTTATGTTCTTGGTTTTGAATGGTTATTTGATGTTTCAGTTTGTTGTTCTGGCGAAAGATAATCACCAGAAAAACCGCTAACAAAACCAGCAGCAACAGGATTTGTTCCTGGATAGAGAAAGGCAGACTTTCAATGGCCGGTTGAATCTCGGGGAAAGGATGAATTAAATACAGACTATAAGCGGCAAGTAAACTCCACGTAATCAACAGTAAGGACTGTACGGAAATTGATGAGAGGATTGTGCGCATGGGTAAGGGTCTGTAATTACAAGGCATCCGTAATTATATAACTCAGATGTAAGTAAGTAATTGATTGTTAATACAGGGGTATAAGTAAAATTTTGTCAGGAACGCGTGTTTGGTTTCTGAGCCGGGATGACTTGGACGTAAAACGGGTTTTGTCACCCTGATCTGGTCCGCAAAAAAGAAAGAGGCAGGTTGTTGCAATCCATTTTCCATCTTGTAGTGGATTTTAGTAAAATACTCTTTTTGTGTTTTTCGGCCTTACGATATCCGTTTTTCACATCATTACCGTATTCAGTTTTTAAGAGAGAGCTCCATGAAGCAGCAAATTGTGCAGATTTTGATGAACGTTGTTCAGCAGTTAAAAGATCAGGGAATCCTTCCAGAGGACACTCATCCCCGAATTAATGTTGAAAACACGCGTGATAAAGCACATGGGGACTTGGCGACCAATTTGGCAATGATGTTGACGAAAGCAGCAGGCATGCCGCCTAGAGCCTTAGCCGAGAAAGTCGTTGAATTGATTGAAGCGATGGAAGATCGCGGTGCGGTTGAAAAAGTCGAAATTGCCGGCCCGGGTTTCATTAACTTCTTTGTCAAAGACGATGCAAAATTCGCGATCATCGAACAGGTGTTTTCTCTGAAAGAGGAATTCGGCCGTTGTAATGTCGGCCAAGGAAAATCGGTATTGGTGGAATTTGTGTCCGCGAACCCGACAGGCCCTTTGCATGTCGGCCACGGTCGAGGCGCCGCGTATGGCGCTAGCGTGGCTAACCTGCTTGCGGAAGCTGGATTTAAAGTGGATAAAGAATATTATGTGAACGACGCAGGTCGTCAGATGGATATTTTGGCCACCTCGGTATGGCTGCGCTATTTAGCACTATGTGGCGAAGAGTTTGATTTCCCGAGTAATGGTTACAAGGGGGATTATATTTTTGAAATTAGCGAAGAGTTGCTTAGAGAACATGGCGAAACGTTAAGAAAACCGGCATTTGAAGTATTTACCGGTGTTTGCGCTGACGAAGGGCAGACGGACGGCGATAAAGAAAAGCATATTGACGACTTGATTTCAAAGTGCAAGAACCTGCTTGGCGCTAAACACTATGAAACCGTATTTTCGCTTGCCTTGAATACGATTTTAGAAGACATCAAGGAAGACCTTAAAGGTTTCAATGTGAGTTTTGAGAACTGGTTCTCCGAGCGTTCTTTGATGGAGACCGGAGTGGTCGATGCGGCGATCGAAAAGCTACAGGCATCAGGCAAGATTTACGAGCAGAACGGCGCACTTTGGTTCCGTTCAACGGATTACGGTGACGAGAAAGATCGCGTCGTCGTCAGAGATAACGGTTTGAAAACCTATTTTGCTTCGGATATTGCCTATCACTTCAACAAACTGGAACGCGGTTATGATATTTTGATCGATGTTTGGGGATCTGACCACCACGGATACGTTCCACGTGTTAAAGCGGCGATGCAGGCGATGAATACGAACCCTGAGGCGCTTGAAGTGTTGTTGGTGCAGTTTGCAATTCTTTATCGAGGCGGAGAGAAACTGGCCATGTCGACACGTAGTGGGCAGTTCGTTACTTTAAGAGATTTGAGAAACGAAGTCGGTGCCGATGCCGCGCGTTTCTTTTACGTTCAGCGTAAATCCGAACAGCATATGGATTTTGATTTGGATTTGGCTAAATCACAGTCGAACGATAATCCGGTTTATTACATTCAGTATGCCCACGCGCGTATTTCTAGCGTTCTGGAGCAAGCAGCGGACAAAGGCATGGCGCTTGATAAAGACGCCGGAATGGCGGCTTTGGAAAAGCTTGAGTTGGAGCAGGAGACCGGATTAGCGGTTCAATTAGCTAAGTATCCGGAAGTCATCGCTCGCGCAGCCGTGGCATACGAGCCGCACCAAATCGCTTACTATCTTAAAGATTTGGCGAATGGTTTACACAGTTACTACAACGCATGTCACTTCATCGTTGAAGACGATGAGGTACGTAATGCCCGTTTGACTTTGATTTTAGCCGTGCAACAGGTTTTGAAAAACGGTTTGGCAATTTTAGGTGTTTCCGCGCCTGAGAAAATGTAATGTCCCGAGACTACCGCTACGGTCATAATCGAAATCAAAACGGCTTTCAGCGCAAGTCACAGCAAGCCGAATCAAAAAGTGTTCGGAGCCGTTCCGTCGGAAAGGTTTGGGTTGTCGGTATTTTTGTATCGGTAAGCTTCTTGGGCGGCTTTTTGATTGCGCAGCACTTCATTAAAAGCAAAGAGCATAATGAAGTCCAGGCACCTTCTAAAATCTATACCGAAGTCAATACCGTTCAGCCGGAGTCTACGGATAACAAAACTATTACGGTTGAAGCCGTAAAGACCTCAAAGTCTATGGATGAAGAGGACGGCGATAAGGCTGAAAAAGCGGAAGAAAAACAGGAGTATAGTTTTTATCAAGGCCTAAAAGAGACCGAAGTGGTTGTCGATGCCGTGCCCATTTCCGTCAAGTTAGACGATGCCTATTATATCCATGCGGGTACGTTCGGTTCTGAAAAGGTTGCTTTGCAGGAGCAGCGGCGATTAGCTCGTATGGGGCAGCAGGTGGAAGTGTCGAAAGTGCAAAAAGGTGAACGTGTTTATTACCGTTTGCGCGTAGGCCCTTATGTCGATCGTTTGGAAATGAATAAAAAACGCAACGAGTTGCGCAGTTTAGGTGTTGATACTTTACTGGTGAAGGCGCCGAAAAACCTCGTCGCCGACCATGAGTGAGTCTTGCCGGAAAGGCTTAAAGAAAGCTTTTTTGTGAAACTTCTTTTTCATCCTTAACTTGGTTTCTTCCCATCTCTTTTGCCAGGTATAGAGCTTTGTCTGCGCGGTTGATAAGAGCTTCTGCAGAGTCATTTTTACCATGAAACAGGGAAATTCCGAATGAGGCCGTAATCGTCGTTAGCTGTTCGTTCGAATTTTTTCGTTTTAGTACTGCCGCTTCAATCGCTTCACGGATCTCTTCGGAACGCTCCCTGGCTTCTTCAAGGGAGGAGTTGGAAAGCAGGATGGCGAACTCTTCTCCACCAAACCGGCAAATGGTTTCGTTTTTACGCTGGTGTTTTTTCATGATGTTGGCGTAGTAGCGTAAGACGCTGTCGCCGATAAGATGACCGTAGTTGTCGTTAAACGCTTTGAAATGGTCAATGTCGCTTAAGATCAGGCAGATGTCATTGCCAATTTGATTGTCATCGTTTTCCATAAGCAATTCTTCCAGCGTTTGGTTAAATGCTTTACGGTTGCCCAATTCAGTTAGTTCGTCTGTCAATGCCGCCGTTTGAGCGGTAATGAGTTCATGGCGTAACTGTCTTACTTCTTCTGAACCCATGATCATCTCTTGTTGAAATGCTTTGCTGCTCTCGCTCATCGATTGCGCCGTATGGATCATGGTGTCGGTGATGCGTTTCAGTTCGTTTGAGTCAAGACCGGGTTTTGACAGGGAGTTTGCACAATCATTTAAATCTTTGGTCTGTTGTTCGAGTTTATCACCCCAAACCGTCATTTTTTTGATCATGAGATTGATTAAACGTCTGAATGCACGATCGAATTCGGTGCTGCCATCGCTTTCTTCTTGCAAAAACTCCTCGTAAAGGCGTTTTCCTACGCGATCGTTGTAGCCGAAAGGGTCTTTAAGAATCGCCTCCATTTCTTGACGGAATTCAGGATTGTCGCCTTTTAAATATTCGTACCAGACATAATAATTGAGAGGGGTCGGATTGATGTTTTGAGATTCGAAATCTTCAATTAATCTGAGAAAGATACGTTTTGCTTTTTCTGGGGCGTCGTTAATGTGAATCATGCATCGCATCCATGTAAGTGGGACGGTAAAGGAGTTTGTTAGATATCGTAAATTTTACCATATAAATTACGTACCTTTAGAAGCGATAGGGGGAATTTGGACACGTTATAATGACGCACTATATTTCGCTTAAACTGGTTAAAGCGGATTAAAACTAGTATAGTTAGAAAAGAAGTAAATATATATAATCCTCTGATTTTTCAGGGTTTTTAGTTTAATAAAGGTGGTTAAATGCTCAATCCTAAGCACATTGAAGAAACGGTATTGAAAATATCTCAAGCGATTCCAAGCGGTTTCGGTCAAGCGCCGGAAAATTTTAAATCACAGGTCAAAGCTATCTTAACGGCAAGTTTTGAAAAGATGGATTTAGTGAGTCGTGAAGAATTTGATATCCAAACGGCGGTACTGGCGAAAACACGCAGTAAGTTGGAAGCACTGGAAAAGAAGGTTTCTCAATTGGAGGAAGCCGGGGCAGCTAAGGGAGAATCGGATCAAGATTAAGTTTTAATGGCGTTTGCCTCAATTCTAACGCGTGCTTCCTTGGGGGTTGAAGCCCCTCAAGTTCAGGTGGAAGTGCATGCAAGCAACGGTTTGCCGGCACTCAATATCGTGGGGTTGCCGGAAGCGTCGGTCAAAGAAAGCAAAGAACGAGTCCGTAGTGCTATTTTGAATAGTGGCTTCCAGTTGCCGCCGAAGCGCATTACTGTAAATCTGGCGCCTGCGGATCTTCCAAAATCCGGTGGGCGCTATGATGTAGCGATTGCTTTAGGTATTTTGATTGCAACTGAACAGCTTCAGGTTGACGTATCAAACTGTGAATTTTTTGGCGAACTTGGACTTAATGGCGAAGTGCGTCGTATTCCCGGTGTTTTACCGGCAGTTATACAGTCGGTTCAGCTAGCGAGAAAAGCAGTGGTTCCGGCCGATAATCTTGAAGAAGCACAATTGGCGGTTGATAGCGACTCAACGGAAGGTACTGTGTTGGGCGCTTCGTCTCTTTTGGAGTTGTGCAGTTTTGTATTGGGAAAAGGAACGCTTCCCAAATCAACGAGGCATTCAATTTCTGCTACAGAATATCCATACGATTTATCCGATGTTGTCGGACAGGCTCAAGCTAAACGAGTGTTGGAGTTGAGCGCCGTTGGCGGACATTCAATTTTAATGGTTGGCTCCCCGGGATCGGGTAAAAGTATGCTGGCCTCACGATTAATTACTTTGCTTCCTGAATTATCTTGGGAGCAAGCGATCGAACGGGCAAGCGTTCAGTCAGTGTCTGGAAAAAGTCTGGATGCCGGACAGTTTTTTCAGCGACAAATTATCAATCCGCATCACACCGCCTCTGCCGCAGCAATGGTGGGAGGAGGAACGTTTCCTAAGCCCGGTGCCGTGAGCCTGGCTCATCACGGACTTTTATTCTTAGACGAATTGCCCGAGTTTTCACGCCATGTTTTAGAGGCGCTTAGAGAGCCTTTAGAGAGTCACCGAGTTGAGATTTCCAGGGTAAACCATCAGGTCTCTTTTCCGGCTAAATTCTTATTGGTTGCGGCTATGAATCCAACTCCGTCGGGATATTTTCCGGACGATCCTCATGGCCGCTGTAAAGATACACCCGAACAAATTTTACGTTATCAGAAGAAAATTTCGGGTCCTTTACTGGATCGAATCGACTTACATATTGAGGTTCCACCGGTCGATATCGACGCCTTGCAGAATCGTGACAGCCACAGAGGCGAGAGCAGTTTGGTTGTTCGGGAGAGGGTGACGCAACTTCATGAGTTGCAAATGCAACGTCAGGGTTGTTTGAATGGTGAATTGACTCCGACACAAATTCAGCAGTTGATTTTAATTGACGATGACGGGAAAAAGTTGCTCCAAAGTGCGGTTGAGAAAATGGGGATTTCGGCAAGGAGTTATCATCGCGTTTTACGTGTTTCCCGTTCACTTGCCGATATGGCTGGGAGTGACCGGGTGGAATCCGAACATTTAGCGGAAGCGCTTGGCTATCGTAGTTTTGATCGCAATTCAGGGCGTTTTTGATCCGTTGTTAAATGCTCAAAATACGCGTTTGTTTTTCGATTGTTTGACTTTATGACATGTCGTCGTTGATCAATGTGTTTGAAGGAACCGATTTTAAATAAGTTAGGTTTTAAATTTTATAAATGCACTTAAGGCTATTAACAAAGGTGATTTTGTCTTGGTATGAGTGATACGGATATTGATTTTCAGTCATTGGCCGACGAATTGGTGGTTCAGCAGGCGCAAAAAGAAATACCGCACGTAACCTTGGCCTTTGAAGAACTGATTAAACGTTATGAAAAAACCGTGTATGCCATTTGTTTACGTTATTTTGGTAATCCGGAACTGGCGGAAGAGGTCTCTCAAGAAACTTTTTTAAAGCTATTCCAAAATCTATCGGGTTTTAAAGGGGATTCCAAATTTTCGACCTGGTTATATCGCGTGACGGTCAATGCCTGCCATTCCTCAGCTAGGAAGAATGTCTTTACCGGCAATGAACCGATTGAAAACCTTGAGGACGATATTGATTTTAGTGAGGTCTTTCAATGCGACGATGAAAACGATTGTATTCAATACTGCATTAATCAACAAAAAGAACAGGAAAAAGCCATTATCAGTATGCGATTTAATACCGAGCTTGGCTTGCAAGAAATTGCAGATGTTTTACAAATTAAATTGAGTGCGACCAAAATGCGATTGTATCGTGCAATAGAAGGGTTTAAAGCTCTTTATGAAAAATACTGCCGGTGAAAAATGAAATGAAAGAGAATGAGCAAGCACTTAAGCAGCTGCTGAGTATCGATGACAGTAACCACTCACATCAACAACGAACCAGAATGATCGTTCAAGGAGTCAATTGGCTGACTCTGCTTCAAGAAATACTACAGCTTTTCTTTTACAGGGTGCCTTTAAGCGTGGCTGACATTCTGACAAAAAGCATCTCTTTAAAAGAAAAAGATTAGATTTGGATCTGTAACCAGGAATTTTAGATGAATATGAATCAAATAAAACAACAGATAGAGGCTACTTGGGGAGGCGCCCTTAATGAATTGATTGAGAAGTTGCCGGATATAACCGCCGCCGTGTTCATTTTAGTCGTCGGCTATATTGTTGCTTTGATTGTCGGTAAGTTGTTTTTTACTTTATTTAAAAAATTGAGATTCGATTATGCCGCTGATCGTATTCAATTGACGTCTAAAATCCGAGCTATTGGCCTTAGGAAAACACCGTCCGAACTGATTGCCAAATTGTTTTTCTGGCTCATTATGCTGTTTACCGTGATTACAGCTGCCGGTTATTTAGGTTTGGATAGTTTTGTTGATAATCTGACTTCTCTGGCTATGTATATACCCAAGTTGGCGGCGGCTTTGATTATTCTGGTGGCAGGGCTTTTTGTCGCCCATTTTGTCCGCAATGCGGTAAAAGAAAATTTGAAGGGGGTGATTCCGGCTACAGCAGGACTGGTTTCAAGTTTTGTCTATGGTTTATTGACAGTGGTCATCACTTTGACCATTTTGGAGCAACTTTCTTTTGACACCGGCTTTATTCAAACCCTGATCTTGATTGTATTTGGCGGGTTTGCTTTAGCGATTGCGATCTCTATTGGAATCGGCAGCGCTCCCCAGCTTAAGAAAACGCTTGCAGGTTATTATTTGAAAGATCATCTTCAGGTAGGGCAGGAAGTCACGGTTGGGGATAAGAGTGGCCAAGTGGTCAAAATTAAAGGCAGTTATACTGAAATTCAAACGGCAGACGGCATTATGGTTGTACCTAATGATGACTTGTTGGAACAAACGTATTACAAAGGCAGATAATTTTTTTATGGAGTCTTAAGCGCTTCGTTGCGATTTTCTATTTATGGTTTGATTCTTTTCATATACAACGATTGCTCCGATCTAGGAGCTATGTTTGCGATGGTTTTTATAACATAAAAAGTGTATTTGTTTTTTTCAGTCTCTTCTCTTTATTTCTAAATCATGGATTACGTTTTGTCAGTGTAATCCAGGGTTAAATTCTTTGTTGCCGTTTTATCCATTATTTGTCCTTTCGTTCCGGTTTTGTTGGTGGACACTCGGTTAATGGGTCCGATTTAAAAATATTTTAATCAAGGTGTGACTTTTACTTAGTTGATTACGTCTTAAGTAATGAATTAATGAGTAAAAGGATTACCTATGAATTATTTAGTTATTGTTTTGGGACTATTTTTGGCGTTTTGTTCGCCTACAGTTATCGCGGAAATTAATACCCTGCCGGACTTTGCCGCTTATAAGGACGTAAAGCAGAAAAAGAACGCATTTTTTAATTACATGCTGCCTTATGTTAAGAAAGCCAATAAGGAAATATTGGCAGAGCGCGAAGAAATCGCCAGCATGAATTTTAAGAAACTCGATAGCAAGCAGCTTGAAAGAGTGAAAGAGCTACAAAAGAAATATCGTGTCGACGACAAGCAGGGGCTTCCTGACGCCAAGAAAAAGATGTTAGGTAAAATCGATATTATCCCGGCTTCACTCGCTTTGGCGCAGGCGGCTAATGAGTCGTCATGGGGAACATCGCGATTTGCTAAAAAAGCTTATAACTTTTACGGTCAGTGGTGTTTTACCAAAGGATGCGGCTTGGTTCCAAAGAAAAGATCAGCAGGTATGGTTCATGAAGTCAGGAAGTTTAATAGCCCTTACGATTCGGTTAAAGGGTATATGCTGAATTTGAATAGTCATCCTGCATTTGCCAAGGTGCGTAAAAATAGAAGCTTGCTTAGAGAGCAAGGAAAAAAACCTTTGGGTATTGAACTTGCAAAAGGTCTAGAGAAATATTCCGAACGTAAGCAAGAATATATTAAAGAAATTAGCGCGATGATTCGGCATAACAAACTATTCGATCTTGATAGTTAAGTTTGTCAACAATGCATAAAGGGTTCTTGTTTGGAGTTTCCTAAAGTTTTAACAGGCCTGGTTTTGATTTTATATGACTGGGCCTCTTTTTTATTTAAATGAACAACAATTAAACACCAAAAAATTAGTCTCCAATCATATTAATTAAACGGTATAAGTACTATTTTCGTTGTCTTCCTCTTCCGTTTGATTGCAGCCATGTAAGACGCCTTAGAACATCAGTTTTGCAGAGTTAGTGCCGGTATTCGATCCAATTGTCCTTATGATGAATTGTTGGCGTCTGTTCGAATTTTGAAGCATCAATCTATTTAGCTGAAAAATACATAATTCAAGAAGGGGGCTGAAAAGGTTTTTTGCCTTTCCTTAATGTTTTACAATCCCCAGCTTCAATGGCGTCATTTTGAGATAATTTCTTTTGTTTATATTAAGAAAATGTGTGCAGATACCTGTTTAAGTGTTTGTGGGCGAGAGGTCATAATAAACTCGTATTAATTAGATCGATACGTGAATACGGTTCAGCTGTTAATCTACTACTGGTCTGAACTAAAGATAAGGTGTTTTTAATGGAATCTATGTTGTTGACATCCCTGGTGGTTGGGTTGTTGGGCGGAATTCACTGTCTGGGTATGTGCGGCGGTGTTGTCGGAGCCTTGACCTTCGGATTAAATGTTAGAGTACAACAGAGTTGGTTACGAATGCTGCCTTATCAGTTGGCATATAATTTCGGACGCATTTCCAGCTATATGATCATCGGTGCATTGTTCGGTTATCTAGGATCAACA
>NZ_JBFHFC010000009.1:0-90785 GCF_041583835.1 Thiomicrorhabdus sp.
CATCGATACAAATAATGTAAATTTCTTGCTTCCTATGTACTTCTTCGCGAAGGAACGAAAGGAATTAAATTTGAAAATAACTCGCAAGCTAATGAAATTTTAAGTAAACGTTGGTACGACCGAGTGGACTCGAACCACCGACCCCCACCATGTCAAGGTGGTGCTCTAACCAACTGAGCTACGGTCGTACAATAGAAAGTGTATTTTTAAGTTAAGAACTTAAAAATGGTACCAGTGGGCGGACTCGAACCGCCACGCTATCACTAGCATCGGATTTTGAATCCGACGTGTCTACCAATTTCACCACACTGGCTTGTTGTGAAGATGCGCATTATAGGGGGAAGAAAATTTACTGTCAACCCGAGACGCCACTTTTAGTGAATTTTTTTAATGCCATTTTCCCGTTTGCGAGGTTTATATTAAATCCATGCTTTTGTTATTGGCAATTTTAGTGCTGTGATAAAAATTAGTGTTTTGACTGCGTTATAGGAATTATTAATAATCCACATTCAAAAAAAATTATGGGGCTTTTGCCCGCCGTTGTATGAGGGTTTCGTTGAATGGCAATATTCAAGAACATTGAAAATAAAGATAAGTGGATGATTTATCTTAAGTCGTTACTGTTGGGTATGGCATTTATTATGCCTTTCGCTTATATCCAATTCAGCCAGATTCAAGCCGATATGCATCCTTCCTATTTTATCATGCCGGCACTGGCCTCGATTTTAGTGGCGATTTTGCTGGTTAAGGTTAATTTGTTGCAGGCAAAGGTAATGCGTGAGCGTTCCTTGTTTAAGGCAGCGGTCGATTTTTCTCTGGAATTTACTTATATCCGCACGGTTGAAGGGAAATACGAATACGTTTCTCCGGCCGTGACGGAAATAACCGGGTATTCTCAAAAAGAATTTTACGATAACCCGAGTTTTATGGATCGAATCATTCATCCGGATGACAAGGTGAATTGGGGCGGGCATGTTCATAATGTGAACCATCATGGTAAGCCTGAAAATATCGAGTTTCGTATTGTGACTAAATCCGGTGAAGTACGTTGGATTCAACATCTGTGCGGTGCTGTTTATGATTCTAAGGGTGAGATAATTGGTGTGCGTTCGACTAATATCGATGTGACGGAACGCCATTTGACCGATGATAAACTCAAAAAATTGGGCTTTTATGATCCTTTAACTAATTTGCCGAACCGTAGATACGTTTCCGATTATTTGGCCGATTCGATCTTGAAGGATCAGATTGCGGAAGAGGTTCAGGAGTTTGCGGTCATGTTCCTGGATTTGAATCGCTTTAAGTATGTGAACGATGCGCACGGTCACACGGTTGGCGATGAACTGCTGCGCCAGGTTGCCGAGCGTTTTCAAACCAGTTGCATGAGTGCTCAGAAGGGTGTGATTAGCCGTTTTGGCGGTGATGAGTTTGTAATCGTCAAACACGGGGATGTTTCGCCAACCGCGATCCAGCGCTGTGTTAATAAGTTGAATCAGATTCTGGAAGAACCCTTTATGGTTCAAGGGCACAGTCTGAGTATCGGCACCAGTGTCGGTGTGGCGGTCTATCCGCGGGACGGTATGTCGGCTGAAACTTTGATTAAGAATGCGGATGCGGCAATGTTTCAGGCCAAGAACGAGGGTCTGAACATGAAGTTTTTCTCGCACGAGATGGCCGAACATGCGTTTAATATGGTGGGGCTTCAGTCTCAACTTAAGAATGCGCTGAATGAAGGCTTGATCCAGCCGCACTATCAGCCGTTGGTGGATATGAAAACCGGCCAGACTATCGGGGTTGAAGTATTGGCTCGCTGGATCACTCAAGACGGAAGCCAAGCGCCATCTCCGGCCGTGTTCATCCCGGTATCCGAAGAGACCGGGTTGATCTGGTCGTTGAGCGAAATGATGATTTCTCAGGCAGGGCGGCAGATCATTAAGTGGCAGGACTTGGGGGTGAAGATGAAATATTCGATCAACGTTTCTGCACGCCAGTTTGCCGACGATAATTTCTGTAACCAAGCGATCAATCAATTCAGACGATTGGGTGTCGATCCAGGTTCGGTACAGATAGAACTGACTGAAACCATACTGTTAAATAACATTGAGCGCAGCATTGAAAAAATTCAGCATTTAAAGGCGGAAGGTTTTTCAATTGCTTTGGATGACTTTGGAACCGGTTTCGCATCGTTGCATTACTTGACGCTTTTCCCGCTGGACACCTTAAAGGTGGATCGTGCATTTGTCGTGAATATACTGGAAGACAAACGTCAGTATGCAATCGCCAAATCGATCATTAATCTGGCACATGATCTTGATTTGGTGGTGGTTGCCGAAGGTATTGAAACGGAAGAGCAGCGTCAATTGTTGGCGGACTTAGGGTGCGATATCGGGCAAGGCTACCTGTTTAGCAGACCGGTCGCGCCGGAAAATATCTCTTTGAGCCATATTGGCGGCGGCGAGAGTTTCATTCCACAAGGAACACGTGTTCAATAGTCCGGATTGGCATTCGTCCTATTTTTAAAATCCTTTAACGAAAATCCGTACCCCTGGTTGCAACGGCCGGGGCGTTTATTGGTCTATCTGGTCTAAGCGCTTGAAAGCAGGTGGGATTTAAGCGAAAATAGCACGCTTTATTTTATGGACGCCGTTTAGGTTTGAATTCTTCAAGCTGTGGTGATTTTCCCCGCGTGAAAAGACAAGACTTTTTCTTTGAATTACCCGACGAATTAATTGCTCAACAGCCGGCGGCACAACGACGCGGTAGTCGACTACTGGTGTTAAATCCTAATGCCGAAGTCGGGCAGAGTATCACTGACGCACAGTTTCCCAGTTTCCTCGATTATTTGAAAGCGGATGATTTATTGGTATTCAATAACACCAAGGTGATTCCGGCACGACTGTTTGGTCAAAAATCGACCGGCGGCAAAGTGGAGTTATTAATCGAGCGAGTGGTCGATGAGAGTACCGTCTTAAGTCATGTGCGTTCGAGCAATGCGCCGAAACCGGGTGCCCGGTTGATCATTGAGGATGCCTTTGAGGTTGAAGTGTTGGGTCGTCAAGATGCATTGTTTATTCTTAAGGTACTGTCCGATCAAACGGCCTTGGAGCTGATCGAAGCACACGGTCATATGCCTTTGCCGCCATACATTGAGCGTCCGGAAGATCAGCAGGAAGATAAAAACCGCTATCAAACGGTTTATTCCAGTAAGCCGGGTGCCGTGGCCGCTCCGACCGCAGGGTTGCATTTTGATGAAGATTTATTGCATGAAATTCAAGCCAAAGGCGTGCAGCTTGGCTTTGTTACCTTGCATGTCGGCGCGGGCACTTTCAAGCCGGTTCAAGTGGATGATATTGCGGAGCATGTCATGCATTCAGAGTATTTGGAAGTGGACGCTAAACTGGTCGAGCAGATCAAGCAGGCACGCGCCAAAGGTGGACGGGTTTTTGCCGTGGGAACGACGAGTGTTCGTTGTTTGGAAAGTG
This sequence comes from Thiomicrorhabdus sp., assembly GCF_041583835.1. Lineage (GTDB taxonomy): Bacteria > Pseudomonadota > Gammaproteobacteria > Thiomicrospirales > Thiomicrospiraceae > Thiomicrorhabdus. The sequence goes on from NZ_JBFHFC010000009.1 coordinate 3,483, forward strand.
CGACGAGTTTTAGCAAGTCGGGAGAGATCGAACCTTATCAGGGTGAAACCGATATCTTTATCACGCCGGGCTATGAATTTAAGCAGGTAGATGGATTGTTGACCAATTTCCATCTGCCGGAGTCGACATTGATTATGTTGGTATCCGCATTGGCGGGGTATCAGCATACCATGCACGCTTATGCGCATGCCGTTGCGGAGAAATACCGCTTTTTCAGTTATGGCGATGCCATGCTGATTTTGCCGAAAACGTCCGCGACCAATGCCCAGGGATGAACCTGGGTTAACAAGGAAATAGAATGGAATTTGAATTAGATAATACAGACGGTCGCGCCCGCAGAGGCCGACTTAAATTTGCTCGCGGTACGGTGGAAACGCCGGCGTTTATGCCGGTTGGAACTTATGGTTCTGTTAAAGGAATGACGCCGGAAGAAGTGAAAGCGACCGGTGCGCAAATCATTCTCGGTAATACGTTTCATCTCGCCTTGCGTCCGGGAACCGACATCATTGAATTGCACGGTGACCTGCATGACTTTACGCATTGGGAAGGGCCGATTCTGACGGATTCCGGTGGATTTCAGGTATTCAGCCTCGGCAAAATGCGCAAAATCAAGGAAGAGGGCGTGACCTTCAATAGTCCTGTGGACGGCGCAAAGATTTTCATGGGGCCGGAAGAGTCGATGGAAGTTCAGCGTAAGTTGGGTTCCGACATTGTCATGATCTTTGATGAATGCACGCCTTATCCAGCCTCTCACGAAGTGGCGAAAGAGTCGATGCAGTTATCGATGCGTTGGGCGAGACGTTCTAAAGACGCGCATGGCGACAGTCCGGCCGCGTTGTTCGGTATCGTACAGGGCGGAATGTATGAAGACCTGCGTATCGAATCAATCGAAGGTTTAAAAGAGATCGGTTTTGACGGTTATGCAATTGGCGGTTTGTCGGTCGGTGAGCCAAAAGAAGAGATGATGGCGACCCTGGATTATACCGAACCGCATATGCCGAAAGACAAGCCTCGTTATTTGATGGGGGTGGGCAAGCCGGAGGACATCGTCGAGGCGGTGCGTCGCGGTATCGATATGTTCGATTGCGTGATTCCGACGCGAAACGCACGTAACGGCTTTTTGTTCACGTCTAAAGGTGTGGTCAAAATTCGCAATGCCAAGCATAAAATCAGTTTGGAGCCGTTGGATTCGGAATGTGATTGTTACACCTGTCAGAACTATACACGTGCTTATTTGCATCATTTAGATAAGTGTCGTGAAATTCAGGGCGCGCGTTTGAATACAATTCACAATCTGCACTACTATCAGACATTGATGCGCGGGTTGCGCGACGCGATTGCTGAAAATAGACTGGATGCTTTCGTAGAGTCGTTTTATGAAGGAATCGGAGAACCGGTTCCGGCGCTTTAGTGGTCGAGTTTATCGGGCCTTTATTGTGAATTGCAATAAAATGAACCGGCCCGGTGATTTTTAGCAGATTTTTACGATTAGCTGTGCCACAATATGTGCCACAGCAAATAGCTTTTATATGATTTAGTTAGGAGGAAAATAGATGAGCTTTTTTATTAGCGATGCAATGGCGGAAGGTACAGCAGCGGCGCAAGGCGGCGGATGGGAAGGTTTGATCCCACTAGTCTTATTGTTTGTGGTGTTCTATTTCTTATTGATTCGTCCACAGCAGAAAAAAGTAAAAGAACATAAGGCGCTTGTGGCGGCGATGAAGAAAGGCGACGAAGTCGTTACCTACGGCGGTCTGGCCGGTAAGATTCGCGACTTGGGCGAAACCTTCTGTGATCTGGAAATTGCAGACAATATCATCGTAAAAGTAGAGCGTCAGAACATTTCGCGCTTACTTCCAAAAGGTACTTTAAAAGGCGAATAAGTCTTTCGCTAATTAGAAGGGGGCAATAGCCCCTTTTGTTGTTTCATAATCCTTAAAAACCTGGATTTCAACTATGTTTCAAACACAACAAAAATTGATTGCAAACCGCTATCCGGCATGGAAATACGTGCTGTTGGTTTTAACGACTGTTATCGGTTTGATTTATGCTATGCCGAACCTGTTCGGGGATGATCCCGCGGTTCAGATTTCACCGGCGAAATCCGTGACGTTTACCTCCGAGACGCAACAGCAGGTCGATCAAGTACTTTCCTCCGCCAACTTGGCAATCAAGTCGACCGTGTTTGAAAACGGCAACTTCTTAATTCGTTTTGAGAATACCGAAGATCAGCTAAAAGCGAAGTCGTTATTGAAAGAATCGCTTGGCCGTACAGCGGTGGTGGCGTTGAACCTGGCGCCTGCCACTCCGGCCTTTTTAACGGCGGTTGGTGCAAAACCGATGTATCTGGGGCTGGATTTGCGAGGTGGTGTTCACTTTTTGATGGATGTTGACATGGACGCGGCGGTAGGCAAAGCCTATTTGCGTTATGTGGACGAGGTTAAGGATGTCCTGCGTACTCATAAAGTGCGTTATTTAGCCGCCGAGTATGAAAACGAAAAACTATGGGTGAAATTCAAGGATATTGAAACCATGCAGGCCGGTTTACAGGTTTTGCAAAATGAATATGCCGATGAATTGAAAGCGACGGCCATGCCGGATACCGCTTCACCGATGGTTGAATTAAGCCTGTCTCCGAAAGCGATTGCAGATACCAAGAAGTTTGCGTTACAACAAAACATTACGACGCTACGTAACCGTATCAACGAGTTGGGAGTTGCTGAGCCTGTGATTCAACAGCAGGGCGATCGACGAATCGTCGTGCAGCTTCCGGGGGTTCAGGATACGGCACGTGCGAAAGAAATTTTGGGTGCGACGGCGACTTTGGAATTCCGTTTGGTTGAAGAACGCGGCGATGCGGAACGTGCGGAACAGTCGGGCTATGCCCCTCACGGTTCTAAGCTTTATAAGTTCCGTGACGGTACGCCGATTCTTTTGCAGCGTAACGTGATCGTAAGTGGTGAGAACGTTATTAACGCCCAGTCCGGCATTGATCCGCAGCAAGGTTCTGCGATGGTTAACGTTACGTTGGACGGAGCGGGCGGACGTAAAATGCTGGCGACGACCAAGAAAAACGTCGGTAACCGTATGGCGGTGGTCTTTATCGAAAATCGCGTTGAGACCGTCGAGCAAAACGGTGAAAAGGTTAAGAAACGTATTACCACCAAGGACGTGATTAACGCCGCGGTTATTCGCGGTCAGTTCTCAAACCGTTTCCAGATCACCGGTTTGGATTCGCCTCAGGAAGCTCAGGACTTAGCGTTATTGTTGCGTGCCGGAGCATTGGCGGCACCGATGGAGATCGTTGAAGAGCGTACCGTCGGACCGAGTTTGGGGCAGGACAACATTGATCAAGGCTTCATGTCTGTCGTCGTCGGTTTTATTCTGGTATTGGTTTTAATGGCCTGGCGTTACAAAACTTTCGGGATGGTGGCCAACTTGGCGTTGACACTGAACTTGGTGATTATTGTCGCCGTATTGTCTATGTTGCAAGCGACTTTGACCTTGCCGGGTATCGCCGGTATCGTTCTGACCGTTGGTATGGCGGTGGATGCCAACGTACTGATTTTTGAACGTATTCGTGAGGAATTACGAAACAGTTCGATTCAGACTGCAATTTACGCCGGTTACGAAAAAGCGTTCGTGACCATTGCTGATGCCAACATCACGACGTTGTTGGCGGCGATTGTGTTGTTCAGTTTCGGAACCGGTCCGATTAAAGGGTTTGCGATCACTTTGTCCATCGGGATTTTGACCTCGATGTTTACAGCAATATTGGGAACTCGTGCCATCATTAACGTCATGTACGGTAATAAGCGCGTTGAGAAACTGTCAATTTAGGATGCCGACATGAGTGAAATGACAATGAAAAAAGAAATTGATTTTATGGGGAAGCGCCATCTGGCGATGGCGTTTTCGGTGTTATTGATTATCGGCTCATTTGCCGGGCTTTGGATTAAGGGATTGAACTTCGGTATCGATTTTACCGGCGGTACCCTAATTGAACTTTCTTATCCGGAAGCGGTTGATTTGAATGAGGTCAGAACCGATTTAAGTAAAGCGGGTTACGACGAAGCCGTTGCTCAGCATTTCGGTTCCGCAACCGATGTGTTGATCCGTATTGCACCTCGAGAAGGGTTGAATTCCGCACAGTTGAGCAACCAGGTGATGGATGCTTTGAAAGAAGGTACCAAGGGTGAGATTACCCTGCGTCGCGTTGAGTTTGTCGGTCCGCAAGTCGGTGACGAGTTGACTGAAGACGGTGCTTTAGCTGTGTTGTATGCATTGATCGGGGTTTTGATTTATGTCGCTTTACGATTTGAGTGGCGTTTTTCGCTTGGATCGGTAGCGGCTTTGGTTCACGACGTTATCATTACCGTGGGTGTTTTTGCGTGGACGCAAACTCAGTTCGACCTGACGGTATTGGCAGCGATTCTAGCGGTTATCGGTTATTCTTTGAACGATACCATCGTTGTATTTGACCGTGTGCGTGAAAACTTCCGTACTATGCGTGAAGGCGAGCCGGTCGATGTCACGAATTCAGCGGTTAACCAGATGCTGTCGCGTACTATTATGACGTCCTTGACTACCTTGTTGGTGTTATTGGCGTTATTCTTCCTCGGCGGTGAAATCATTCACGGATTTGCGCTGGCGTTGATTGTCGGGGTGGTTGTGGGTACTTATTCTTCAACCTATATTGCCAGTGCGATTGCGATTCTGTTAGGTGTTTCTAAAGAAGACTTGATGAAAGCACCGAAAGAGGGTGTGGACAGCGAAGCCGAAGAAGCGGAGTTACAGCGTCTGTTCCTGGAGCAGGAAGCAAAACGTGAAGCCCGTGAGTTGGCGGCGAAAGCAAAGCAGTAAGAAAATGAACAGGCCTGGCGGTTTTTCCGCCGGGAGTAAGCCAGATAGCGCGCTATCTGGCTTTTTTATTTGAGAGAAAACAAATGTCATTACAATTGGAAACCAGTAAGCGCAGAACGTTTGCGATTATTTCCCACCCGGATGCGGGTAAGACCACTGTGACCGAAAAGCTGTTGTTATACGGTGGTGCGATTCAGATGGCCGGCGCGGTCAAGAGCCGAAAGACGGATCGTGCGGCCACTTCCGACTGGATGAAGATGGAGCAGGAGCGTGGTATTTCTGTCGCTTCATCCGTGATGCAGTTCCCTTATAAAGACGTGATGATGAACCTGCTGGATACTCCGGGGCATGAGGACTTCTCTGAGGATACCTACCGTACCTTGACGGCGGTGGATTCAGCTTTGATGGTCATCGACGTTGCCAAGGGGGTTGAGGATCGTACCATCAAGTTAATGGAAGTCTGTCGTTTGCGTGATACGCCGATTTTGACCTTTATCAACAAGCTGGACCGTGAAGGTCGTGAACCGATCGATTTGATGGACGAAGTTGAAGACGTCTTGAAAATTAATTGCGCACCCATGACGTGGCCGATCGGGATGGGGAAGCGTTTTAAAGGGATTTATCATCTGTATAACGATACCATCCGTCTGTTTGCACAGGCAGATGGCCAGCGTGCGGGTGAAGGTGAACTGATCGAAGGTTTGGATAATCCGCGTCTTGACGAGTTGATTGGCAGTCAGGCAGAAGAGCTACGTGAAGAGATCGACTTGGTTCGTGGTGCCAGTCATGAGTTCGATTTAGAGGCCTTCCTAAGCGGTGAGCTGACACCAGTGTTTTTCGGCTCTGCCGTGAATAACTTTGGGCTTCAAGAATTGTTAGACGGTTTTGCCAAGTATGCTCCGCCACCTAAAGACCGGGATACAGAAACCCGTTTGGTTAAAGCGAATGAAGAGAAGTTGACTGGTTTCATCTTCAAGATTCAAGCGAATATGGATCCGCAGCACCGTGACCGTGTGGCTTTTATGCGCATCGTGTCCGGGAAGTACGAAAAGGGAATGAAGTTGAAGCATGTGCGCATCGGTAAGGATGTGAAAATCGCTAAGGCGATCACGTTCCTGGCGAATAAGCGAGAGCATGCAGAGGAAGCGTATCCCGGCGATATCATTGGTCTGCACAATCACGGTACGATCAAGATCGGCGATACTTTCACGGAAGGCGAAAACTTGAAGTTCACCGGAATTCCTAACTTTGCACCGGAGTTGTTCCGTCGTGCCCAGTTGAAGGATCCGATGAAGATGAAAGCGTTGCAGAAAGGTTTGACCCAATTATCTGAAGAGGGTGCGACTCAGTTGTTCCGTCCGATAGCCAACAATGATTTGATTTTGGGTGCGGTCGGTATCCTGCAGTTTGAAGTGGTTGCACAGCGTTTGAAAGATGAATACAACGTAAGTTGTATTTTCGAACCGGTCAATGTCAATACGGCGCGTTGGGTTCTCGGCGATAAGGCCGAGATCGATAAGTTCCTTGCTAAGGTGCGCGATAATGTGGCATACGATGCAGCGGATCAATTAGTGTATATTGCGCCGACCCGTGTGAACCTATCCTTGACTGAAGAGCGTTGGCCTAATTTGAAGTTTGTTGCGACTCGCGAACATTAATTAGGTTTTATAGCCTTTGCAAACAAAAAGCCCTGCCGGAATGCATTCCGGCAGGGCTTTTTTATTCCTATGTCAAAGACCGGTTTGATCCGGATTTGGCATTAAATTTCGCTGATCAGGAACGTTACGCGACGGTTTTGGCGTTTGCCTTCCGGAGTGGCGTTGCTGGCAATCGGACGTTCTTCACCGTAACCGTAAGTGGTAATGCGATTACTTGCGATACCGTTGCGCATTAGGTGTAAGGCGACGCCCTTAGCGCGGTTTTCGGATAGTTGCTGGTTATAGGCGGTAGAACCGTCTGAATCCGTATGTCCTTCAACATAAACGCGCGTGTTCGGGTGTTTATTCAGTGCGTTGATAACCGGTGTTAAGCGTGTCAGTTCATAGGGTTCTAATTCGGCCGAACCGGAACGGAAGTTGACGTTTTGGACGTTAACGTGGTTGTAGTCCTGATCGCCGATTTTAACCGCTTCTACATTGTTGTTTGGGTCGTTGGCTGTATCGGCGTAGACTTCATCGTAAACCGCTCTAGCGGTAATCCCTGTAATGGCACCGACGGCTACTTTTCCGACGTTATTGTCTACACCAAGGGCGTTTGCAGCCAAGATGCCGCCGATACCGGCTGCAACGGTGATAATGTTTTTTTCTTGTTCTCTTTCTTCAGCTGTTTTATTCGGATTGGTTGAACAGCCGGACATTACGCTTAACGCGGTGGTTGCCGCGATGGCAGCGATTATTTTTTTGTTCATAACGTTCTCCCGTAATGGAATGATTGTCCTATCGGACGTAAATAATCTTTATTGTTACTATTAATAGGTAAATTTTTAAAATTTTCAAGCTAATTGAATGAATCTCAATTATTTTTAAAGCCTGTGAATCGTAATAGATAGCGCGTTTAAAGCCGAGGGTTCAAGGAAGATGTGAGGTCTGCTTTTCGATTCGGACTGCCCTTTTAAAGCAGAACAATCGTTGCCAGGCCAAGGAAAACGAAAAAGCCTAAGGAATCGGTTACTGTGGTCAGCATCAATCCTGAAGCGAGAGCAGGATCGATACGCATACGTTGTAGAATCAATGGAATACTCGCTCCGGCTAATGCTGCGGCGAGTAGATTGATCATCATGGCAGAAGCGAAAATTAAGCTAAGTGCCAGATCCTGGAACCATAGAAGTACGGCTGTACCGGTTAAAAAAGCCCAAATGAGTCCGTTTAAAGCGCCTACGGTAGTTTCTTTTATGAGTAGCGAGCGACTGTTGTTACTGCCGAGTTTGCCCGTGGCCAATGCTCTGATAACGATGGTGGCAGTTTGGGTTCCGGCGATGCCCCCCATACTGGCAATGATTGGCATCAAGACCGCTAAGGCCACGATCTTTTCGATCGATGCATCAAACAGACCGATAACGATTAAGCGAAAATCGCGGTGAGCAGGTTGATCCCCAGCCAGAAAGTACGGCGTTTAGCCGCAAGTGTGGCCGGTGCGAAGATATCTTCGTCTTCGTTCAAACCGGCGCTGACTAATTGAGCGTGTTCACCTTCTTCACGGATGATGTCGACCACGTCATCGATTGTGATACGACCTAAAATTTTGTTGTGGTCATTGAGCACGGCGATCGAGATCAGGTCGTGTTTTTCAAAGATATAAGCCACTTCCTTTTCTGGCGTATAGGCTCTGATCGTTGGTTTTTGAGTGTCCACCAAATCCGAAACCAATGTGTCCGGATCGTGGGTGATCAACGCATTGATTTTAAGGGTACCTACATAATGGTCTTCGCGGTCGCGGACAAATAGATCCACGGTTGAGGTTGGAAGTTCCCCTAATTTTCGCAGGTATCGCAGAACAACATCCAAGGTCACGTCCGCACGAACCGCGATAAAGTCTGTACTCATCAAACCGCCGGCGGTATCCTCAGGATAGGATAGTGCCATCTCTACCGCACTACGATCTTCTTCGTTCAGTGATTCTAATAAAGTTTGTTGGTCTTCGTCGTTAAGCGATTGAACGATGTCGGCGATGTCGTCGGTTTCGAGGTGTTCCGCAATTTCGGTGATTTCGTGCGGTGCCAGTTGTTCTAACAGGCTGGCACGTACTTCATCATTGGTATGGGCGAGTATTTCACCTTGAGCGTCGGAACTGATCAATTCCCATAGAAAGTGACGTCCTTTGGGAGGTAAGGATTCGAGGATTTCAGCAAGGTCTTCTGCGACCAGTTGGGCGCTTAATTCAGGAACTTGGCTCGGATTTTGTTCCTGTACTGCGGCAAGGAGTTGGGCTGTAAGCTGCGCTTTGTCCGTAACGGTGTTGCTTTGTACCATGGCGCCTCCTTGCTTAAATGTAGAATTTGCGTTTGATTTTAAGGTATTTTAGCAGGCATTTATAACAATTTAATGAAAAATGGCCTAGTAATAGGGGTTGTAGGTAGGATCAGGCAAAAAAAACGCCCAATAATGTGGGCGTTTTAGAAAATCAAAACGATTTGATGTAAAAGTCAACTTATGCCATGTTTTTTACACCGCCAGATTTCTGGTTATGGTCGCTCATTTTTTCTTTGTGCTTAATGATTTGGCGATCTAACTTGTCGACTAAACCATCAATAGAAGCATACATATCTTCAGTGTCATGTTGGGCAAATAAATCTGCACCTGATGCGTGGACAGTCGCTTCTGCTTTTTGAAGTTGTTTTTCAACTGTTAGAATAACGTGAACATTGGTTACGTGGTCGAAATGACGTTCCAATTTTCCGACTTTTTCAGTTACGTAGTCACGTATTGCATCAGTAAGGTCCATGTGATGACCGGTAATGTTGATTTGCATTGTATCGCTCCTTTATTCTTGTGTCATGCGATGCCAAAATTTAAGCTTAAAGCGCTTTATTTATCAGCCATTATTTGCAATTTCTTGATAAAGGCGCTTTAGTTTTTAATCACTTTCAGTATAACATCAACCGTGTCTAAATCGATATTTATTGATTGAAAATTCTATTGGGAAGAGGGTCTTTTTTAGGATAAAAGGCTTTCTGGGATACCGTTGGGTTAAATGAAATCTTCGCCCAAATAAACTTTTTTGACGTCAGCATTGGAGAGGACTTCGTCGGGTTTGCCCGAGGCCAATATCGTACCCGCGTGAAGGATGTAGGCATAATCACAAACTCCAAGTGTTTCGCGGACGTTGTGGTCGGTGATGAGCACGCCGATGCCTTTGTCTTTGAGGTGGAGAATGATGTTTTGGATGTCTTTGACCGAAATCGGATCGACGCCTGCAAAAGGTTCGTCCAGTAGTATGAAATTCGGTTCCATTGCCAACGCTCTGGCGATTTCAACGCGGCGGCGTTCTCCGCCCGATAGAGCTTGTCCGGGTTGTTCGAGGATGTGTCCGATCTGAAGATCGTCAATCAGGTGTTCGAAAATCAGGTTGCGTTTATCGGAGTCGAGTTCGGTGCGCATTTCTAAAATGGCTCGAATGTTTTCTTCAACGGTGAGTTTACGAAATACGGAAGCTTCTTGAGGCAGGTAGCCGATTCCGCGTTTGGCGCGTTCGTGAATCGGTAGCTGGCTAATCTCTTCATTACCGAGATAAATCTCTCCGCCATCATTGGCAATTAGCCCTGTCATCATATAAAACGTAGTGGTTTTTCCGGCTCCGTTCGGGCCTAACAAGCCCACTACCTGACCGTTATAAACATCTAAGTCGACGGAGGTGACTACGGTACGTTTTTTATAGCTTTTTGCGAGGTTTCTGGCATAAAAGTGCGACACGAGACGATTTCCTGTTTATTTCCGGTTACTTGGGCTGTGTGCTTTCAGGCATGATGGTAACGGAGATGCGTTTTTTCTCTTGCTGGGTACTGTTAGCTTGTAGGGTTTTGTTTTTCATGTCGTAATGCAGTTCCGGACCGGTAATCATTTGTTTGCCGGGTTGTTCGACTTGAGCGTCGCCTCTGAGTAGAACGGTTTTTGAGTTGGCTCGATAATCGATGAAGTCTGCCTTGCCTTTAATCCAAGACTGTTCGACTTGATCGAAGCGTTTGAATTTAGCCGGTTTACCGTCTACTTGTATCCATTCTATTTCGCGTTTCGGGTGATGGATGGTGATTTTGTCGCCGGTTAACGTCAGGCTGCCTTGAATCACTTCGACATCGCCGGTATAGACGCTAATGCCTTGTTGATCTTGAATATCCAACGCATCGGCACTGATATGGATCGGTTGCTCTTCGTCCGGCGTATTGTCTGCAGCGTGGATGGGCGTTGTCAGACTGGCCGCTGTAATACCTATAGTAAATAATAACCAGGATGAAAATGACTTTAAATCAATCATGTTGTCTCGCTTTATTGTTCCTGACTTGCTTGCGGGATGTATTGTCCTTTCACATTCGACAAGAGTTGAAAATGTTTCTTTTGAATGTCTGCTTTGAGCCCGGTTCCCGTCGTAACGGCGCCCGGTTGCGTAATGGTCACATCGTCCGCTGAGCTAACCTGCTGGGTACTCGCATTATAAGTGATGGACTGTGTTTTTAAGGTTTTATTTTGCGATTCGTCGGTAATCTTGGCGTAGGGTAAATCGTATTGCGTGATGACGACATTGCCACTGAGATCCACTTGCGATTCATTGTATGTTTCGCCGCGTTGACTACTGATCGTGACGGTTTGCTGCGGTTCGGCGATTACAATTCGTGGGTTGGACAGTTCGCTTTTTTTCAGCGATTCCTGATAAAACACGCTGGTTGCTTGGGTAACGGTGTTTTTGTGGTTTTCGGTTTTGTCGAACTGCCATGTCGTAGCATTAAAAAGCTGCCAACTGTAATCGGTTGTTTGCAGTGATGAAGAGCGGCTGACGGTCGAGGTCGATGTGTTTTGCTGGAAAGCGATCCATAACGCTAGGGCGGATAGAATGAGTGCAAATAAGATAAAGCGGCTGTTAAGCATTTGCATCTCCTGATCCGGTTAATTCATGGGTTAAGTTTTTGTGGATGCGTCTATTTTATACCCGATTACAGCGTTTCTCGCAGGAAAAAATCCATGTGCTGTTGCCAGCTGCCTTGGGATTTCATAATCAGTTCGCAGGTTTCTCTGACGCAGCCTTGTCCGCCATTGAATTCGGAAACATGATTGACGCGTGATTTGACTTCCGGATCGCCGTCCGCCGGTGTGACCGACAGACCGACACGAGTAAGAATCGGAAGGTCTAGGATGTCATCGCCGATATAGGCGATTTCATCGAATTCCAAGCCAAGTTTTTCAATGAGTTTTAAGAAAGTCGGTAGTTTATCCGGTACCCCTTGGTAGACGTGTTTGACTTTCAAGTCGCGCATGCGATTGGTCACCAACTGTGATTTTCTTCCGGTGATGATGCCGATGTCCACATTGGATTTTTGCAACAGAACCATGCCGTGACCGTCTCGGGTGTAGAAGGCTTTATGCTCTTGACCGTCGTCACTGTAGTAGAGGAAGTTGTTCGTCAAAACGCCGTCCACATCCAGGATCAGTAATTTGATTTTTTTGGCTTTTGCAATCAGGGTTTCCGAGAACATGGCTTTTCCTTTCGGCGGATTTTAATTTAGGCGCTTGTCGAGCGTAGGTAAAGGGTAAACAAATACGCGGCAAAAGCCAAGGTTAGAAGAATGCCTTTAGGTGCGTTGATGACGGCGTGGCCTTTATAAGGCAGGGCAAGCAGTAGCATGGCTAAGGTAAATCCTAGCATGACGGGGATGTCTTCGGTTAGGACGGAGTGTTCTAAAACCGACGGAGCCAATAGTCCGGGAACCGCCAGAACGGCAAGGATGTTGAATAGGTTCGAGCCCACTATGTTACCGATCATCAGATCCGCTTCATTTTTACGAGCTGCGGTAATGGCGGCTGCAAGTTCGGGTAGGCTGGTTCCGATTGCGATGATGGTTAGGCCGATGACCACTTCTGGTACTTCAAAGAAATGGGCGATTTCAACCGCACCCCAAACCATGATCTTGGCGCTGATCATTAAGATGACCAAGCCACCGATCAACATTAAAATGGCTTTTTTAAGCGGAAAGTCCGGCATGGTGTCAACGACTTGGGTTGTTTCGCTGGCGATAGGGTCTTGAGGATCAACTTCTTTATTTACTTTGATCATCCAAATCATCACGATCACCAGTGCGGAAACCAGAATAATTCCGTCCATGACGTCAAGGTGGCCGTCAAGCAGTAGTAAATAAGCGCCGACCGAGATGGCGAGCAGTACGGGAAGTTCGCGTCGGATTAAACTCGACTTCACTACGATAGGTGCGATGATGGCGGTAACCCCTAGTACTAATCCGATATTGGCGATGTTTGAGCCGATAGCATTTCCGACCGCCAATCCAGGGCTGTTATCCAGCGAGGCTAATGTGGCAACAACGACTTCGGGCATTGAGGTTCCGAAGCCTAATACGACAACGCCGATAACTAAAGGAGAGATGGAGAGGTGGTTTGCCGTGCTGGCCGAGCCGTCGATGAAAATGTCAGAACTCCATACCAATAGTGCAAGACCGACTATGAGTGCTAATGCTGGAATTAATAAGGATATTGCCATTTCGTAAGTACTTTTGAGAAAAATGTTAACCTGCAATTATAACTAATGTAACAGCGTTTGATAAAATTATTTTATGTGTAGCTATGTTAAAGCTTCTCGGTGGTAAACTATGCACAGTCAAAAAAAAGGCCGAATTTTTTATATGTATTTTGCGAAGATGGGAGCAGTTTGTGGATAATTTGCAGGTTGGTGCCGTTGGGTGGTTGCACGCGGATTGGCAGGGAACGTTTTATCCGGATGACATGCCGCAAGAGTGGCAGTTGGATTATTACGGTAATGCTTTTCATGTGGTGTTGGTGCCTCAATCACAGTGGTTGGAATGGCGTGATGAGGAGCTGGAAGATTATGCAGATAATGTTGAAGAAGATTTTGCGTTCTATCTGGAGTTAAAGGAACCTGTCGATCAACACAAACTTCAACAGTTGTTGTTGGTTAAGCAGGTTCTGGGCAGTTTTCTTTGTGGCGTCGTGGTGTTTTCCGAATCTTGGTTGCCGGAGCGTTCGTTGGAAGGTGTTCCTGTGAGTCTGGTTTCGAAGTCATTACAGTTGCCGGGGTGGCACTGGGAAGTGGAGGGCAGCATTTTATCGGGCGCTCCTTTTGGATATGTTGAAAATTTGCAAGAAGACGGTAAATGGCAGACGGCACTGTTGCAAGACTTTGTTGGTAGTTTCCCACCGGGCTTGCTTGGCGCGCCTTTTTTTATAGGTGGGGACTCTATTGATATGGCGCAGGTAACTAATTTAAAGGTTATTGGCGAGCTGTTGGGATATTAAAATTCGTTTGTTAAATTTCCTTTGTAATTGGGCAAACTGATTTAAAATGGGATACGTAAAAATCGATAGGCCTGGTTGCGGTTTAGTAAACCCAGGCATGGCGGGATGGTTTAATTGGCATACTAAGTGGAGTGGTGATGCAATCCGATACACTGATTGACATTCAGGGACTGAGTTTTTCCAGAGGGAGTAGAACGATCTTTGATAGTTTGGATCTGACTATTCCGAGAGGAAAGGTAACGGCGATCATGGGTCCCAGTGGAACGGGTAAAACCACTTTGCTTAAGTTGATTGCCGGGCAATTGAAGCCGGCGGCAGGAAAGATCCTGGTCGAAGGTCAGGACGTTCACCGATTAAAGCGCAGCAAGCTTTATGAATTACGCCAAAAGATGGGGATGCTTTTTCAAAGTGGCGCTCTGCTGACGGATTTGAGCGTATTTGATAATGTCGCTTTCCCGTTGCGGGAACATACCGATTTGCCCGAATCGATTATTTACCCATTAGTGTTGATGAAGCTTCAAGCGGTGGGGCTGCAAGGTGCGCGTGATTTAATGCCTGCGGAATTATCCGGCGGTATGTCGCGTCGCGTCGCTTTGGCGCGCGCAATCGCACTGGATCCGGAAATGATATTTTACGATGAGCCTTTCGTCGGTCAGGATCCGATTACGATGGGCGTGCTCGTAGAATTAATTCGTAAGTTGAATGACAGTCTGGGGCTGACCAGCGTCATCGTTTCGCATGATGTGCATGAGGTGTTATCGATTGCGGATAACGTTTGCGTGCTTTCGGAAGGGCGGATTATAGCCCAGGGGACGCGCGACGAAATATTGAACAGTGAGTCCGATTACGTTAATCAGTTTATTAAAGGGTTGCCTGACGGTCCGGTTCCGTTTCATTATTCAAAAGAGACTTATCAGCAAGCAATGCTAAATGGGGTGGTTAAGTAATGAAACTGGTTGATCTTTTCTTTACTCGCCTTGCCGGGTTGGGGCGTCGTTTTATCGCCTTGTTGTCCGGCTTGGGACGAATGGCTTTTTTTGTAATTTCATTGGTTCCGGCGATGCCTTTCGCCTTTATTCGTTTTGAATTGTTGGTTAAACAAATTTATGTGGCCGGGGTCCTTTCTCTCCCGATCATTCTGACTGCTGGTCTGTTTGTTGGAATGGTATTAACCCTTCAAGGGTATAATGTATTGGTTGACTATAATTCCGCAGAAGCGGTCGGGACGATGACGGCACTTTCCTTGTTGAGAGAGTTGGGGCCGGTTGTGGCGGCACTGTTATTTGCCGGTCGAGCCGGTTCGGCACTGACCGCCGAGATCGGGTTGATGCGTTCGACCGAACAGATATCGGCTCTGGAAATGATGGCGGTTGACCCGTTGAAATTTATTTTTGCCCCAAGATTTGCGGCTGCGTTTATTACATTGCCGATGCTTTCGTTGTTGTTTATCGCAATGGGGATTTTGGGCGGTTACATGGTTGGCGTTGGCTGGTTAGGCGTAGATGAAGGTTCTTTCTGGTCGCAAATGCAGAGTTCTGTTGATTGGCAGGAAGATGTCATGAACGGGATTATCAAATCGATAGCGTTTGCCGTTTTGATTGCCATCATTGCCCTGTTTCAAGGATTTGATGCGATACCGACTTCCGAGGGGGTGAGTAGTGCCACTACCCGTACGGTAGTGCATTCTTCTCTGGGCGTATTAGGTTTAGACTTTATTTTAACTACTTTAATGTTTAGTTAAGGACATTGGAAATAAGAAAGGAATTGTGGAATGAAACGGCAATTGACAGTTGAAGTATGGGTAGGGGCATTTGTCTTTATGACGTTAGTTTCCCTAGCCGTCATCGCTTTTCAGGTCAGTAACTTTAGTAGCTGGAAGGAGAAGCCTAGCTATCAGATTTCCGGGTTGTTTAATAATATCGGCGGTTTGAAAGTTCGAGCACCGGTTAAGATCAGTGGCGTCGTAGTCGGCCGAGTCGTGGGGATCAGTGTCGATCAGAAAACCTTCCAGGCAAGAGTGTCGATGAGCGTATTTAAAGAATTTGATGATTTGCCTATCGATACGTCTGGAGCGATTTTGACTTCCGGGTTGCTGGGAGATCAGTATGTCGGTTTGGTTCCCGGTGCCGATGACGAAGTTTTGAAAGATGGCGATCAACTGGATTTGACGCAATCGGCATTAGTATTGGAAGACCTGATTGGTCAGTTTTTGGTTAAGTTTAGTGAGGGGCAGTGATTATGAATCGTATTGAAACAACGTCGTTGCGTGGCGTGTTTTTGCAGTGGGTAGTTGGGATCGCGCTGGCGTTTGGGGTGGCAACGTTTAGTCAGGCTCAGGAAGCGATTTCTCAGGATGACCCAGAAGTGATGATTTCTAAGTTGTCGGAAAGTGTGATTGCTGCATTGAATGAACAGAGAGCCGAATTGGAAGGTAATCCATCGAAAATCAAAGAGTTCGCGAAGCATTACGTTTTACCTTATGTCGATACGCCGAAAATGGCGCGTTATGTGATGGGGCGATATTGGAGAACGACTTCGGATGCGCAAAAGAATGCATTTGTTGAAGAATTTACGACTACGTTGATGCGTTCTTATTCACAAAGTTTGCTTAAACTGCAAATCAATCGCGTGACGGTTAAACCTAAAGTGGTTGAAAAACCCGGGCGTGTAACCGTGGCTTCGGAAGTGGAGCAGGCTGACGGCAATAAGACCGATGTGATTTACCGAGCTTATCAGGATAAGGATAGTAAAAAGTGGTTGATCTACGACGTGACCGTCGAAGGGGTTAGTATGCTTTTGAACTACCGTAAAACGTATGATTCCGAGTTCCAAAAGCTTGGTGTGGATGCGGTGATCGCCGACATGAAAGAAAAGAACAAAGAGTTTAACGGGGTTTCGTTAGATGGCTGAAAAGCAGCAAGAGCAAATGGTTTCATGGCGTGATGCCGAGACGTTGTCTCTGCCGCCCGTGGTAACTGTGGAGACGGCGCCGAAGATTCTTCGTCAGGTAGTACGCGACAAGAAACCGGTATTAGGTGTCGACTTCAGTAATGTGACTCAAGCGGACAGTGTTGCTCTTGCAATGTTGTTGGCTTGGCAGTCTCAAATGGAATCTCCCTTGAAGGTTTTTGCCCTTCCTGATGAATTGAAAACCTTGATTCATCTTTACGATCTAGAAGGTGCATTGCACATATAGTCTATTTTCCGGCTCAATATTTGACTATTGCAGTCGGTTTTTGTGTAATGCGTTCGTTTGAATTTACAGCAATCATTATTTTAGTATTTAAAAAGTAGTATTTAAGGACGTTGGAAGAAAGATGTCATCTGCAGTGCGGTTTGAGCAAGTAACGAAACAATACGGCGAGTTTGAGGCGCTGAAAGGAATCTCTTTCGACATTGAAGAGGGCGCTTTTTTTGGTCTTCTGGGTCCGAACGGGGCAGGCAAATCGACTTTGATTAATGCGATGTCGGGGTTGTTAGTGCCTTCGTCGGGTTCAATTAAGGTGCATGGGCATGATGTAATTCAAGATTATCGTCAAGCCCGCCGCTTATTGGGACTGGTTCCTCAAGAGTTAATTTCAGATCCGTTTTTCAATATTCGTCAATTGTTGGAGTTGCAATCCGGTTATTTCGGGATTAAAGGGCAACAGCAAAAATTGTGGATTGACGAATTGCTTGAGCGTCTTGCCCTGTCCGATAAGGTGGACTCGATTACTAACGAGTTGTCCGGCGGGATGAAAAGACGTGTTTTGATTGCGATGGCATTGGTGCACAAACCTCAGGTTTTAGTGCTGGATGAGCCGACTGCCGGGGTGGATGTCGATCTGAGACATACCTTGTGGGAGTTTGCCAAAGAGTTGCATCAAAAGGGGCATACGATCATTTTGACAACGCACTATCTGGATGAAGCCGAAGCCTTGTGCGAGAAAGTGGCGATCATGCAAAGAGGCGAAGTCAAGGCATTGGACACAACCAGCGAATTGCTCTCTACTCATCCATTCCGTTATGTTCGTGTTGCGGTAGAAGATGGAAGCGGCCCTTTGAGTGAATCGTTGCAGTCACGGCTGGTCGAGTCCGATGCGTCAGGTTACCTGTTTAAGTTGGAGAAAGAGTTGGGCATGTCGGATATGTTGGGAATGATTCATCAAAGCGGCATTGCAGTGAAAGATATTCGGAGTCGCGATGCGTCTTTGGAAGAGGTGTTTATGGCATTAACAGGAGCGGCGCAGGCATGATGGAATTTAATTTTGCCGGTTGTTGGGCGTTGTTTGTTAAAGAGGTTAAGCGTTTTTATTCAGTAGTCGTACAGACGGTTTTTGCTCCGGTGGTTTCGACGTTGCTGTATCTGTTGGTGTTCGGTCAGGTAATCGACACGCAGATTGAAGTGTTCAGCGGTTTGAGTTATAGCCAGTTTTTGATTCCCGGATTGGTGATGATGGCAATATTGCAGAACGCTTTCTCCAATACTTCTTCCAGTTTGATTCAGTCTAAAATGCACGGGAATTTGACTTTTGCGTTGTTGAGTCCTATTTCGCCTTTGGAATTTTACCTTGCCTTTATCGGCGCTTCGGTAATCCGCGGCTTGGCTGTCGGTGTGGGTATTTTATTGATCGGTATACTTGGATTTGATCTTTCCGTCGACTCTCCGGCATGGGTGCTGTTGTTTGCCGTCTTGAGTGCGGCGATGATGGGTGGTTTGGGTATGCTGGCCGGAATTTTGTCCGATAAGTACGATCAATTGGCCGCATTTCAGAACTTTATCATTATGCCGCTGACGTTTTTAAGTGGTGTGTTTTATTCGATCCACGCTTTGCCGGAGATTTGGCAGACGGTTTCTCATTTCAATCCGTTCTTTTATATGGTCGACGGATTTCGTTACGGTTTTTTTGCACAATCTGACGTTGCGGCTTCCTTGAGTTTATGGGTGACGCTGGCTTTCCTGGTTTTAATATCCGCGATAAATCTGATTTTATTGAATAAAGGCGTTAAAATACGCAAATAAATTTTTTGGATAAGTGTATGTCGCCAGATAAGATTAAAGAGCTGATTCAGTCAGCTATTCCAGGTAGTCAAGTTGAAACCTCCGGTGCCGATTGTAATTTTTCAATCATTGTCACCAGTTCTGAATTTGAAGGAAAGTCTCCGATTCAGAGGCACCGGATGGTAAATGATATTTTTAAGACTCAGTTTGAGACAGGCGAGTTGCATGCTCTGTCGATTAAAACCCTTGTGAAGTAATCTTTTAAGTTAAATTGAGTTTTATTGTATAAGTATGGATAAGTTAGTCATAAATGGTCGCGGACACCTGGAAGGGAAAGTTGAAATTTCAGGTTCCAAGAATGCGGCGTTGCCAATTCTAATGGGGTGCTTATTGGCAGAAACCCCGGTTTCTTTGTCAAATGTCCCTCATTTAAAAGATGTGACTACGACTATACAGCTTCTGGCTTCGATGGGAGTTGAAGTCATGTTCGACGAGCGTCTCAATATCGAAATCGATGCTTCTAACGTGACCGTCAAAGAGGCGGAATACGAATTAGTGAAGACTATGAGGGCGTCAATTTTGGTATTGGGTCCTTTATTGGCTCGCTTCGGTGAGGCAAGGGTTTCTCTGCCGGGTGGTTGTGCGATCGGTTCCCGTCCTGTCAATATTCATATTGAAGGGATGCAGAAGATGGGTGCGGATATCAGTGTCGAACAGGGGTATATTGTTGCAAAAGCGGGACGCTTGAAAGGGGCTGATATTACCATGCACCCGGTGACGGTAACAGGAACCGAAAACTTGCTGATGGCGGCGGTTCTCGCAGAAGGTACGACTTACTTACGAAATGCGGCCCGCGAACCAGAAGTAGTGGATCTTGCCGAATTCCTCAATGCAATGGGTGCAAAAATTTCTGGTATCGGTACCGACGTATTGGTCGTTGAGGGTGTTGATAGTCTAAAAGGTGTCCATTACGAGGTGATTCCCGATCGAATCGAAGCGGGGACCTATTTGGCGGCTGCGGCGGTCACTCAGAGTAAAGTGACGGTAACAAAAGCGAATCCCGATCACTTGACGGCGGTTTTGGAAAAGTTTCAAGAGGCCGGAGCGTTAATCGAAGTCGAAGGTGACAGTATTACCCTGGATATGCGCGGCAGAAAACTGAAGCCGGTTAATATTGTGACGGATCCATATCCTTTGTTTCCTACGGATATGCAGGCACAGTTTTTATTGATGAATGTGTTGGCCGAAGGTGAGTCGAGCATTAAAGAAACCATTTTTGAAAATCGTTTCATGCATGTATCCGAACTGATTCGAATGGGGGCGGACATTCGTGTCGAGGGTAATACGGCGTACATCAAAGGCGTGGAAAAATTAACCGGTGCGCCGGTTATGGCAACCGACCTTCGAGCTTCGGCCAGCCTTATTTTGGCGGGCTTGGTGGCTGAAGGCGAGACAGTGGTAAATCGGGTTTACCATATCGATCGAGGGTATGAATTGATCGAAGAAAAATTCCACAAATTAGGTGCACATATTTACCGTTTGACCAATTAAATCGGGGCTGAAATAACGCCGCGAAATACACCGAATTTTAATTTTAAGTTGTTGATGTAGATTATGAAACAAACACTGACTATAGCGCTTTCCAAAGGGCGTATCTATCAGGACACGGTTCCTTTGTTGGAAGCGGCGGGAATAGAGCCTTTGGAGGATCCGAGCAAAAGCCGTAAGTTGATTATCCCGACGAATCACGATAATGTTCGTTTATTGATCGTACGTGCGACCGATGCGCCGACTTACGTTGCACATGGTGCGGCGGATATCGGTGTTGCCGGTAAGGATGTCTTGATGGAGGCACCGGCCGATAATTTATATGAATTATTGGATTTGCAAATTGCTAAGTGTAAGTTGATGGTAGCAGGTCCCGAAGTTGAAAAGCCTCATGGACATCGCTTGAAGATCGCAACCAAATATTTGAAATCTGCGCAGGCTTATTACGCAGAGAAAGGTGAGCAGGTTGACCTGATCAAATTGTATGGATCGATGGAAATCGCACCACTGATTGATTTGGCTGACCGTATTGTGGATTTGGTGGACACCGGAAATACGCTTCGAGCGAATGGATTGGTTCCAATGGAGCATATTGCGGATATCAGTTCGCGCTTGATTGTGAATCAGCATGCCTATAAAACCAAATTCAACCAGATTAATGAAATTGTTAAACAATTCCAAACAGTGATAGAGAGTCAAAATGCTTAATATTCGTCGTTTATCTGCTAACGCAGCAGGCTTTAGAGAAGAATTAGATACCCTTTTAGCATGGGAAACCGTTTCTAATGACTCGGTTAACGATATTGTTAAAGAGGTCGTAAACAAAGTTCGCACGGAAGGTGATGCGGCGCTTTTGGAATACACCGAACGTTTTGACCGTTTGGCATTGAAAAGCGGTGCGGAATTGGAAATTCCGATGGAACGAATCAAAAAAGCGTTGGAAACCATTCCTGCCGATCAGCGTGAAGCATTGGAATTATCTGCCGAGCGTGTAAAAGCGTATCACGAAAATCAAGTTACCGAATCTTGGAGTTATACCGAAGCTGACGGCACAATGTTGGGGCAGCAAGTAACGCCTTTGGATAGCGTCGGATTATATGTTCCGGGCGGGAAAGCAGCCTATCCATCATCGGTTATCATGAATGCGATTCCGGCTAAAGTAGCGGGTGTCGAGACTTTGATCATGGTCGTTCCGACGCCGGACGGTGAAGTGAACGATATGGTATTGGCCGCTGCCGCGATTTGCGGTGTTGACCGAGTTTTCACCTTGGGCGGAGCTCAGGCCGTAGCCGCGTTGGCTTACGGAACGGAAACCGTACCGGCTGTCGATAAAATCGTCGGTCCCGGTAATATCTTTGTCGCTACAGCTAAACGTATGGTGTTTGGTACGGTCGGTATCGACATGATTGCCGGTCCGTCTGAAATTTTAGTTTATTGTGATGGTAAAACCGATCCGGATTGGATTGCGGTTGACCTATTCTCGCAAGCAGAGCACGATGAAGATGCACAATCAATTCTAGTGACTCAAGATGCCGAATTTGCCGAAAAAGTTTATGAAAGCATGAACCGTTTATTGCCAACCATGCCGCGTCAGGAAATTATCCGTAAGGCGTTGGATGACCGTGGTGCGATTATTGTCGTTGACGATGAATCTCAAGCGTTGGAAATGATCAATGTTATCGCTCCTGAACACTTGGAGTTGTCGGTTGAGGATCCACAGGCATTGTTGCCTAAAATCCGTCACGCCGGTGCGATTTTCATGGGCCGTTATACAGCAGAAGCTCTAGGTGATTACTGTGCGGGGCCAAACCACGTTTTACCTACTTCGCGTACGGCTCGTTTCTCTTCGCCTCTTGGTGTTTACGATTTCCAGAAACGTTCAAGTCTGATCATGTGTTCGGAAGAGGGTGCGAATGTTTTAGGTAAAGTTGCTGGTGTATTAGCTGACGGCGAAGGTTTGCAGGCACACGCAGCCTCTGCTCGTTACCGAGTGAAAAACTGAATCCGTTCTTATCTAAAATAAAAAAAACCACCAAGTTTGGTGGTTTTTTTTGGGTTAAAGAAACTGAACGTCGTTTAAATTTTCGAAATAACCGTGAGGACGTAAAGATGCTACGAAATGATTTGGTCGATTATCTACGGGATTATTTACGAATTGCAGACTACAAAGATTATGCCCCGAACGGTTTGCAGGTTGAAGGTAAGTCGGAAATAAATACGATTGTCACGGGTGTTACTGCTTGTCAGTCTTTAATAGACGAAGCGATTCGTCTGGGTGCGGATGCTATTCTGGTTCATCACGGCTATTTCTGGAAAAGCGAACCGGTTGAGATAGTCGGCTTTAAGCAGAAAAGAATTAAATCTCTTCTGCTAAACGATATTAATCTTTTGGGGTATCACTTACCGCTGGATGGGCATCCCCAGCTTGGTAATAATGCCATTTTGGGGAAGCTTTGGCAGTTGCAGGATATTACGCCTGAACCGAGCTTAGTCCGCTTGGGGCGGCTTCCCGAGGCTGTTCCGGTTGAAATGTTTGCAAGTACGGTGTCTGATTCGTTGCAAAGAGCGGTGTTGCATCTTCCCGGAGGTCCGGAGGAGGTGGAAACGGTCGCTTGGTGCAGCGGCGGTGCACAAAACTACATAGATCAAGCGTTGGCGTGGGGCGCGGATGTTTATATCAGTGGGGAAGTTTCCGAGCAGACAACCCATTTAGCCCAAGAGGGTGGGATTCATTATTTTGCGGCGGGTCACCATGCAACCGAACGTCTTGGAATTAAAATGCTTGGTGAGCATTTGGCTGAAAAATTCGGTTTGAAGTGCCATTTTGTGGATATACCAAACCCTGTGTAAAAGTCCTTATAAAATTATGAAATCGGTCATAGATAAAATTTATTTGGTGTTATATAAATAGATAATGATTCAAGTTTTGCTCTCCTTTAGGTAAAATAAGGGGTATTTGCTTGTGAATAATAGGAAGACAAATATGTCGACGAAAGAACATAAGAGTAAAGGTGTTGATATTCAGCGCCGGAAAATCCTAACAGGGGCGACAGGTGTTGTAGGTGCTGCGGGAGCCACTTTTCTGGCCGTTCCGTTTGTCAGCTCTTGGCAGCCAAGTGAAAAAGCAAAAGCGGCAGGTGCGCCGGTGGACGTAGATGTCAGCCAGCTTCAGCCGGGTCAAATGCTTACGGTTTCATGGCGTGGAAAACCAGTATGGGTTGTTAGACGTACGGCAGATATGTTGGGACGCCTTCCAGGACTGGACGCACAATTGCGTGATCCTGCGTCTCAGGAATCCATTCAACCGACTTATTGTCAGAACCCGTCACGTGCCATCAATTCTGAATATTTAGTTGTCGTGGGTATCTGTACCCATTTAGGGTGCGCGCCTTTGTACCGTCCTGCAATCGGTTCTCCTGATGTCGGTGCGGATTGGCAAGGCGGATTCTTCTGTCCATGTCACGGTTCACGTTTTGATTTGGCCGGACGAGTATTTCAGTCTGTTCCGGCTCCGACAAATTTAGAAATCCCGCCGCATCATTATTTATCAGAGCATCTGATTCGAATCGGTGAAGACCCACAAAAAGAAGGAGTTGCCTAATGTCGAATAAACATTCCGCAGATCAGGCTCCAGAACAAAAGAAAGGTTCTTTGTTAGGTTGGTTGGATCGTCGTTATCCGATCGTGAGCACCTGGAACGAGCATGTAGGTGAGTATTACGCGCCTAAGAATTTTAACTTTTGGTATTTTTTCGGTTCTCTAGCGTTATTGGTATTGGTAAACCAGTTTATTACCGGTATCTGGTTAACGATGAGTTACAAGCCGAGCGCGGCCGAAGCGTTTAATTCGATCGAATACATCATGCGTGATGTCGAGTGGGGGTGGCTGATTCGTTATATGCACTCTACAGGCGCGTCCGCATTCTTTATCGTGATTTATCTGCATATGTTGCGCGGGCTGCTTTACGGTTCTTATAAAGAACCTCGAGAGTTAGTCTGGCTGTTGGGTATGTTCCTGTTCCTGGTGTTGATGGCTGAGGCTTTCATGGGGTATCTGTTACCTTGGGGTCAAATGTCTTACTGGGGAGCTCAGGTTATTATCTCCTTGTTTGGCGCCATTCCGGTTGTCGGGCCTGATTTAGCTTTATGGGTTCGTGGTGATTTCGTAATTTCCGATGCGACCTTGAACCGATTCTTTGCTTTGCATGTTATTGCTTTGCCTTTGGTCTTATTGATTCTGGTGTTTATGCATATCGTAGCGTTGCATAAAGTCGGTTCCAATAACCCGGACGGTGTTGAAATCAAGAAGTATAAGAATGAAGCCGGTCTGCCGATCGACGGAATTCCGTTCCACCCTTATTACTCGGTAAAAGATTCTATGGGTGCGGTTTTCTTCATGGTGCTGTTTGCTTTTGTGGTGTTCTACTGGCCTGAAGGTGGCGGATACTTCATTGAACCGCCTAACTTTGAACCGGCAGATCCATTGAAGACACCGGCACATATCGCTCCGGTTTGGTATTTCACGCCTTTCTATGCGATCTTGCGTGCCGTACCGGATAAGTTCCTGGGGGTTGTTGCAATGGGTGGTGCGATCGCCGTGTTGTTTGCAATGCCGTGGCTGGATCGTTGTAAGGTTAAATCGATCCGTTACCGTGGTACTTCTTACAAGGTGTTATTGACTATCTTCGTCGTGAGTTTTGTTGTTCTGGGTTACTTGGGAACTCAGCCGGCAACACCTGAATTAACGAAGGCGGCTCAGATTTTCACTGCGTTGTATTTTGCTTTCTTCTTCCTGCTGCCGTTTACCTCGGTGAATGAGAAGACCAAGCCAGTACCGGAGAGGGTTCAATAATGAAAAAACTTGTATGGATTTTTAGTTTATTCTTGGCACTTCCGGTAGTTGCTCATGCAGCCGGAGGTCCTTCAATTGAATTGGAACCTGCCGAGAACAATCTTCGCGATCAGGACTCCTTAAAGCGCGGTGCGATCTTGTTTTCAAACTATTGCATGGCTTGCCACTCATTGAAGTATATGCGTTATAACCGTATTGCCAGAGATGTGGGCTGGAGTAACGATGAGATCATCGATAAGATGGCCTACAACCTGAATAATGTGGTGGATAATGTTGAAACTCGCATGTTGCCGGGCGTTGCTATGGAAGTCTTGGGCGTAGAACCGCCTGATCTGTCTTTAATGGCACGTTTGCGCGGTACGGATTACATTTATACGTTCCTTCGCGGTTATTACCAGGACGAGCAGGGCAAGTGGGATAACCATGCTTTAGCAGGCACCTCAATGCCTAACGTTCTGGAAGGTATTCAGCGTCATGCATCCTCAGAAGATTATGCGCAGGCTGCTCGTGATATCGCCAACTTTATGGAATACGTCGGTGAGCCGGCTAAGTTGCAACGCACCGACTTGGGTTGGAAAGTAATTGCATTCTTGTTGGTGTTGTTACTATTGACTTACATACTGAAAAAAGAGTACTGGAGAGATATTAAGCATTAAGCTTGTTCACTAGTCCGATAAACCCGCTTTAAGCGGGTTTTTTCGTTTAGAGCAGAGTAAAATGCTTAAAAGGAAGTTTGAGGAAGGATGTAAATGGCGAAACCAAAGAATGCGTATGTATGTACCGATTGCGGTGCTGAACATAGTCAATGGCAGGGGCAGTGTATGGCCTGTAAGGCTTGGAATACGCTAAAAGAAATCAAGTTAAGTAGCGCTAAAAGTAAGGTTGCCAAAGCCGTTTCAGGCTATGCGGGTACGACAGAGAATCAGGTCAAAGCCGTTCATGAAGTTAATTTGGCGGAAGTTCCGAGAATTGCATCCGGTATGTCCGAGCTGGATCGGGTTTTGGGCGGCGGTATCGTTCCGGGTTCTGTCGTGCTTATTGGTGGCGATCCAGGTGTCGGTAAGTCCTCGATCCTGCTGCAGGTCATGTGTGCTCTCAGCTTAGAGCATAAAGTCCTTTATGTGACCGGTGAGGAGTCGTTACAACAGGTCGCGATGCGTGCTAAACGTATGCAGTTGCCGGATGAAAACTTACGTTTACTGACTGAAACCGATGTCGAGTCCATCGCGCATTCGGCGCATGAGGAACAGCCTAAGGTAATGGTGGTCGATTCGATTCAGACCATGCAGCTGGCCGAAATCGGCAGTGCTGCAGGCGGAGTTTCTCAGGTAAGGGAAACGGCGGCCTTTCTGACGCGTTACGCAAAACAGAATAATGTCGCCATCTTTCTAGTCGGCCATGTCACCAAGTCAGGTGAAGTCGCCGGTCCGCGCGTATTGGAACATATTGTCGATACCGTCGTCTTTTTAGAGGGGCAGTCGGATAGCCGCTTTAGAACGTTGCGGGCGATTAAAAACCGTTTTGGTGCCGTAAATGAGTTAGGCGTGTTCGCGATGACGGACAAGGGCATGAAGCAGGTCAAAAATCCTTCCGCCATTTTTCTATCCCGTGGAGAGGAACCGGCTCCCGGTTCGGTGGTAATGGTCGTATGGGAAGGGTCCCGACCGTTGTTGGTTGAAATACAGGCTTTAGTGGATGAGTCGCCATACGGTTCGCCGCGCAGAGTGACCGTGGGAGTGGATCAGAATCGTATTGCCATGTTGTTAGCGGTGATGCATCGTCATGGTGGTATTCAGGCGGGCGATCAAGACGTTTACGTGAATGTGGTCGGCGGCGTTAAAGTCAGTGAGACCTGTGCGGACCTGGCGTTATTGTGCGCCATTCTTTCGAGTATGCAGAATCGGGCGTTGGCCCAGGATTTAATTATATTCGGCGAAGTCGGATTGGCGGGGGAGATTCGGCCGGTTCCAAGCGGACAAGAGCGTATTATCGAAGCCGCTAAGCACGGTTTTAAACGTGCGATCGTGCCGATTGGAAATGTGCCTAAAAACGGGATCCCGGGAATGGAAATCTGCGGAGTTAAAAGTTTGCAGGGCGCCTTGGATATCTTATAAGTCATCTTCTCTAAAAGGTTTGCTGGTTTAAGTTGATTGGTTATTTAACCTGGCTTTCTGTGGCAGACCATTTCTTTATGTTAGGCTATTGACTACTTTTATTGGCCCTATGGGAGAATCAATCATCTAATTTTTTTTGGGTGATAGAATTACTTAAATTCGATTTTTCTTTTGGAGCATATATGAAGCATTTCAAATTGTCGTCTGCGATAGCACTGACTGTTTTAACGCCCGGGTTCGCTTTGGGGTCAGGGTTTGCTTTGATTGAGCAGAGCGCAAGCGGACAAGGTTTGTCTTATGCCGGTGCGGCTGCAAATGTCGAAGATGCCAGTGTTATGTGGTTTAACCCTGCCGGTTTGACAGAGATTAAGGGCCGTCAATTCA
Source organism: Thiomicrorhabdus sp. (assembly GCF_041583835.1). Lineage (GTDB taxonomy): Bacteria > Pseudomonadota > Gammaproteobacteria > Thiomicrospirales > Thiomicrospiraceae > Thiomicrorhabdus. The sequence continues at coordinate 31,193 of NZ_JBFHFC010000009.1, forward strand.
TTGCGGGTACACATGTGATTATGCCTAAAACCGTGTTTTCAAATAACGGTTCTTATGCTTTTGTAGAGGGTAACTTGATTTCCGGTAACGGCGATAACGGGGCGACCGTTGGTTTGGTTCCGAACTTGTACTGGAGCGATACTGTTGGAGATTATCAGGTCGGGCTGGGGATTAATGTGCCGTTTGGCCAGCACGTCTCTTATGATTCGGATTGGGTCGGGCGTTACCATGCGACCGAAACGGATTTGAAGACCATCAATATCAATCCAAGCATTGCAAGAAAAGTGAATGAGCATTTGTCGCTTGGATTTGGGCTTAATGCCCAATATCTGGACGTGATACTTGAGCAGAAAATGAATCAGTCCGCTTTGGGTGATAGCGACGCCAATGCAAAGGTGACCGGTACGAACTGGGCGTATGGATATAACTTGGGCTTGCTCTATAAGCCTAATGATACGACCCGCTTGGGGCTTTCTTATCGTTCTGCACTGACGCATAAAGTGAAAGGGCGCGTAGATTACAGCAACGTCAATGAAACTGTACCGCTCCCACTTGCCGGTTCACCGACGTTAGCGAATATATTCTATGATGCTTCAGCTTCGGCGACGGTAAACCTGCCGGCCAGTGCGAGTTTTGCAATCGATCATCAAGCCAGTGAACGCCTACATTTACTGGCAAGTACGACTTGGACGGGTTGGAGTGAATATGATGAATTGGTGGTCGAGTTTGATAATGGCGCGCCGGATTCCGAAACGAATCAGAATTTTAAAGACAGTTGGCGCTTTGCATTAGGCGGATATTATCAATTAAACAACCGATGGAAGGTGCGAACCGGTGTGGCGCTTGATAAGACGCCGGTTCCAGATAAATACAGTCGTTCTCCGAGAACGCCCGACAGTGATCGTACCTGGGTGTCATTGGGGGGTAATTACCGTTTTAGTGATCAGGTGTCTGTGGATATGGGATACAGTCATCTGTTCGGCGACAAAGGCGACGTTGAATATTCGACGGGTTCCGCGCCTTTAGGGCCGAATGTTCTTAAAGGATCATACGATACGTCGGTTGATATTTTTAGTGCCCAGGTCGTATGGAAGTACTGATTTAATCGCTGATTCAATCGCGTTATGAAAACGTTATCGGCGGATGTGTGAGTCTTGAGAATCGTTTGGTAGCCGGGAGGTGTCACTTCCCGGGCTTGAAGTTTATTATTTTGATGCGGACTGCAGATGGGTTTGCCATTCTGCAAACAGTTCCGGCGTCGTCGCTGCGAGAGCGGAGCGCTTAATCACTTTAGGAACGACTACGACTTCACCGTCCAAAGTACTGCTTTTCCCGCCGGCTTCTTCGAGAATTAACCAACCGGCGGCATAATCCCAAATGTTTTGTGCGCCATGTAGGTAGATCTGACCGCGCCCGGCCGCTATCCAGCACCAATCCAATGCAACCGAACCGAAACTGCGCTGAGAGGAGTAAGGCGGAAATTGTGCCAAATTAGTCGATAAGGGTGCTTTGAGACGTTTGAAGTCAACGATACCGCTACACTGTTTTAAAGCGGTTTTAGCCGTATCGGCTTTGAGTTTTTGGTCGTTAAGTTCGGCGCCGAATCCTTTACGTGCAGCGAACATTTCGTTTCGACTCGGATCGTAAACCATCCCGGCAACGAGTTCGCCTTGAATGATTAACGCTAATGAAACAGAGTAGAATGGAATGCCGCAGGCGAAATTACTGGTGCCGTCAACCGGATCCAGAATCCAGCAGCCTTGCTCGCTTTCCATGGCTGCTTGCTGTTCCTCCAGTGAAGATTCTTCACCTAAGAAAGCAAATTGCGGCCAGTTCTGCATTAGAAATTCGGCGGTTTTAATTTGCATCTGTGTGTCGGCTTCGGTTAATAAGGAGCCGTCATCTTTGGTCTGTGCCGAGACTTTTTCAAAGCGTGATAATACTTCCTGTTTTGCCAGGTCGATGATGCCTTGTTTAAGTTGATTCCAAGTCGTCGTCTGTTCAAAAGGGTGGGGCATGGTTACGCTCGCTTAGTTTCGGGAAAGATCAATCAACTTAACTTGTTCGATGGCGTTGGAAGAAGTTTCCAATACTTCCAGAACATAGTCGTCGATGCGAATACACGTGCCCACCTCCGGCAAGGATTCAAGTTCTTCCTGAATCAGTCCGTTTAAGGTTTTAGGGCCGTCCGTAGGTAGGGTGAAGTTGTATTGCTTATTCAGGTCTCGTACGAATTCACCGGCGTCAAACGACCAGGAGCCGTCTTCGTTTACAGCAATCATCTCTGGTTGCTTAGACTTGGCATCGGTCGACAGCTTCCCTACAATCTCTTCAAGCAAGTCTTCCATGGTTAATAGACCTTGGATATCTCCGTACTCATCGACGATCAGGGCCATTCTACGTTTGTTAAGGTTGAATTTACCTAGCTGAATATTGAGCGACGTAGTTTCCGGAACAAAATACGCCGGTCTCGTCAGTTTAACCAGGTCCTTAAGGGTAACGTCGTTGCGCATCAAGGTCGGAAGCGCTCTGCGCAAATTCAAGATGCCGATGAGGTCGTCATCGATAGTTCCTCGGTATAGGGGAATACGAGTGTAAGGCGATTTTTGGATCGCTTTCAAGATAGCTTCGATCGGTTGGTCGATGTTGACACCGTAGACTTCCTGTTTCGGGATCATGACGTCTTCTACGGTGACGCTTTCCAGTTGGAGAATGCTCGTCAACATGGAGCGATACTCTCCCGGCAATTGACCGGTCGCGTCATCGATTAAGGTTTGCAGCTCTTCTTGACTTAATTCGTGATGATCGCTTTCTTTAAGCTTAATGCGGAACATTTTCAGGAAGCCGTTAGCGAAGAAGTTGACGAACCAAACGATCGGAGACAACAGCTTTAATAACGGTTCCAGGAAATAAGCAGCCGGATAAGCAATTTTTTCAGGGTAAATAGCCGCAAGGGTTTTCGGTGCGACTTCTGCAAAGATCAAAATGACCAGGGTAAGCAGTCCCGCTGCCAAAGCGATACCGGCTTCACCTAATAGGCGCATGGCGATAATGGTCGCGATAGACGAGGCGAAGATATTGACGAAATTGTTGCCCAGCAGAATCACACCTAAGAGGCGGTCCGGAGATTTGAGTAATCTTTGCGCTTTAATGGCGGATTTGTTTCCGGATTTTGCTTGGTGTTTCAGTCGGTACTTGTTAAGTGCCATCATGCCCGTTTCAGAACTTGAAAACAAAGCGGACAAAATGATGAGTAGCAATAATATGCCAAACAGTATAGGAAGTTCTAGGGAGTTCAATGGGGTTCAATTAGTTATGGATTGGATGAGAATTATAACTATTAATACGCTCATAAAAAAGCGTTAATCGCAAATTTGTCGGGTAAGAGAGTTAAGAAAATTGATTCTAACCCTCTATTTTTAAATGGATTCTCGGATTTATCGAGTCATTTGATATAGGATCAGTTCGGTTCCGATATAACTGAGGATCAGAAAGATATAGGCCCAAATACTGTATTTGGCCGCTTTTTGTCCACGCCATCCTCGTTGGAAATGGCCAATTAAAAACGTACCGTAAACCAGCCAGGCGATGATGGCGAAAAAGGTTTTGTGGATAAGGTGCTGGGCAAACATATCTTCAATGAAGAAGACACCGCTCAATAAAGCGAAACTCAGGAAGACAAAACCGATGATGATCAACTGTATGAGTGTTTTTTCCATCGTCTGTAGAGGTGGCAGGGCATTTAACAGAGTGGACAGTTGTTTTTTACGGAAACGGCGTTCTTGTATGCTGTAGAGAATGGCTTGCGCCGTGGCCAGTCCCATAATGCTGTAAGCCGAAATCGAAATCAATACGTGGCTACCGAGTTGGTAAGGTAGCGGGTGCATTTCATGCAAACCGAATGGTAATAAAGTCGTTAAAGCGGCTAATGGGAAAATAAAGATTCCGAGGGTTTCAGTCTGTTTGTTGATGTTGGTTACAAGCAGAATCGAGCTGCCTAGCCAGGCAATTAATGAAAGACCGTTGCCGAATCCAAATTGAATTTGGGTGCCGTCAATTAGGGTTGCGCTGAGTGCTATGGCATGCAGCAACACGGCCAAAGTGGCAATGCCGAGAATTTTTTTTCTAAGTGGATGCAATGTGTGTGGTTGAATTTTTTGCCAAAGCAGAAAGCTGACGTAGAGATAAAGTAGACTCGCAACCAGTGCGCTGAAGCCGCTTAGAATCATGTAATTGCAACCTTAATAATGAGTTGGTTTGTTTTGAGCCGATTCCGAATCCACATTTGTGGTCTTGCGGAGATTGTATGCTCAACTATTGAACGCAATATTCGTTATAATAGCGGAATTAAAGTTTGAATAGAAGACTGTACCGTTTTCCGGTTGAGGATTCAGTCAGAATCCGCGACGCTTTCGGCGGCTGTCTATGTAGGAGTATCAACAGGCATGTTTGACAATTTATCTGAACGTTTGACGAAAACCTTCAAAGCCATAAAAGGCCAGGGTCGTTTAACTGAAAATAACATTAAGGACGCTTTGCGTGACGTACGCCGTGCATTGTTGGAGGCGGATGTTGCCTTGCCGGTAGTGAAAAGTTTTATTACCAAGGTGCAGGAACGTGCTGTCGGGCAAGAGGTCTCAACCAGTCTGAATCCGGGTCAGGCGTTTATTAAAATCGTTCGAGAGCAGTTGACCGAAATCATGGGTAGCGAAGCGTCGACATTGAATTTCAATGTCGAGCCGCCGGCGGTGATTATGGTGGCCGGTCTGCAAGGGGCGGGTAAAACCACTTCCGTCGCTAAGTTGGCTAAGTGGCTAAAAGAGCGCGAAAAGAAAAAAGTGATGGTGGTGTCCGCGGACGTTTATCGTCCGGCGGCAATCAAACAGTTGGAAACCCTGGCAGAACAGGTGGATGTTATTTTTTATCCTTCTTCTGCGGATCAGGATCCGGTTGATATTGCGAAGAACGCACATCAAGAAGCACGCAAACAATTTGCCGATGTGTTGATTGTCGATACTGCAGGTCGCTTGCATATCGATGACGAAATGATGCAGGAAATTAAGCATCTGCATAGCAATATCAATCCGTGTGAAACATTGTTTGTTGTCGATTCGATGACCGGGCAAGATGCGGCCAATACCGCTAAGGTATTTAATGATGCATTGCCTTTGACCGGTGTCATTCTGACTAAAACCGACGGTGACGCCCGTGGTGGGGCTGCACTTTCGATCCGTGAGATTACCGGCAAGCCCATTAAGTTTATCGGTGCCGGTGAAAAGACCGATGCGTTGGAAACGTTCCATCCGGATCGTATGGCCGGTCGAATTCTGGGGATGGGCGACGTACTGAGTTTGATCGACGAAGCGGAAGCGAAAATCGATAAAAAGAAAGCCGAGAAGTTCGCCCAGAAAATCCAGAAGTCGGGCCAATTTGATTTGGAAGACTTTTTAGAACAGTTGCAGCAGATTCAACGTATGGGCGGTGTCGGTGGTTTGATCGGTAAGTTGCCGGGTATGGGTCAGTTGAAAGGACAGTTGGACAGCGATAAGGCGGAGGGTGAATTCCGTCGTCTTGAAGCGATCATTAACTCGATGACGCGTCATGAGCGCGCCTTTCCTGCGGTCATAAAAGGTTCTAGAAAGCGTCGTATTGCAGTGGGATCGGGAACGTCGGTACAAGACGTTAATAAATTGTTGAAGCAATTTACCCAGATGCAGAAAATGATGAAGAAAGTTTCCAAAGGCGGTATGAAAAACATGATGCGCGGAATGGCGGGTAAATTACCGCCTGGAATGGGCGGCATGGGTGGTTTACCACCGGGAATGCGTTAAGTTCTTAAATATCAATCAAGACGGTAGCAATAGTTTCAATCATTGCTACCGTTTCTATGTACCTAAAAAATTAGTTATTTCTTGGATAACTGTTTGAAAAAGCAGTTTTTTGTCTGTATAATTCCGCTTTTCGCCCGTTTGTGGGTGGATTTTTAAACAAGAAGAATTTGTTGGAGAGACTCCTCTTCATCGCCTGATTTAAATATTGGAGAAAAAAATGGTTGTTATCCGTTTAGCCCGTGGTGGTTCTAAAAAGCGTCCTTTTTACAAAGTAGTAGTAGCTGATCAGCGCAATACGCCGACTGGTCGTTTCATTGAACAGGTTGGTTTCTATAACCCAATCGCACGCGGCAATGAAGAAAAAGTCCGTTTGGATCAGGCGCGTATCGATTTCTGGATTTCTCAAGGTGCTCAAGTTAGCCCACGTGTAAAAAGTGTTATCAAAAGCGCTTAATTGCCAATAGATCGAGCCGATAATTTATGTCTGACGGTAGTCAAGCTGACGAGAAAGTAATTGTTGGCCAAATCAGTGGTATTTTTGGCGTTCAGGGTTGGGTGAAGATTTTTTCCCACACCGACCCGAGAGCCAATATCCTGTCTTACTCGCCATGGTGGCTTCGCTGTAAAGGCGAGTGGAAGCAGGTTAAAGTTTTAGACAGTAAAGTGCAGCAGGGCGGAAAAGCTTTGGTCGCTTTACTGGAAAATGTTCCGGATCGCGATGTCGCCCGAGAGTATATGGGGTGTGAAATCGCAATCGAACGTTCTCAATTGGTTAATCCAAGTGAGGAGATGTACTGGATCGACCTGATCGGATGCGAAGTCTTTACCGAATCGGGTTTACTTTTAGGCAAGGTTAGCGACTTGGTGGAAACCGGTGCGCACGATGTGCTACGAGTTGAAGGTCCGCATAATGAATTGATTCCGTTTGTTATGGATGAGTTCATTCGTTCGGTGGACATTGAAAACAAAAAGATTGTTGTTGACTGGGAAGTGGAAGCGGAACAGTGAGATTTGATGTGATTACCTTATTCCCGGAAATGTTTAGTGCATTGACGGAATCGGGGGTGAGTCGTCGAGCACTGCAATCTGAATTGTATGATTTAAAAACCTGGAATCCACGTCAGTTTACGACTGATAAACATAAGACTGTGGATGATCGCCCTTACGGCGGTGGCCCAGGGATGGTGATGATGTATCAGCCACTTAAAGATACCATCAGCGCCATTAAGGCGGAGAGTGCGGTTAAGACTCATGTGGTGTATTTGTCGCCCCAAGGTCAACCGTTAACTCAAGAAAAAGTTGCCGAGTTGGTTCAATTTGATCAGATCACTTTATTATGTGGTCGTTATGAAGGGATCGACGAACGATTGCTGGTTTCCGAAGTGGACGAGGAAATCAGTATTGGCGATTTTGTGGTGAGCGGCGGAGAGTTGCCGGCGATGATGTTGATGGATGCCATCATTCGTTTAATTCCCGGTGCACTCGGCCATAACCAATCCGCCGAACAGGATTCGTTTTCCGACGGTCTACTGGATTGTCCGCATTACACTCGCCCTGAAGTGGTGGATGGAATGGCGGTTCCCAGTGTGTTGTTGGAAGGCAATCACGCTAAAATCGATGCCTGGAGACAGGAACAAAAGTTGGATCGTACGCAGAAGCGGCGGCCTGACTTGTTAAACAATTAGGGTTCAACCTCTGGCTAGCTGGCCTAGCGAATGTTGGATGAATGCAAGAGAAAATGGGCTAAGGTCGCATTTTCGGGTTTGGTTTAAAGAGAAAGGCCAAACAAAAAATCGGAGAGCTTAAAGATGAGCGATATCATCAAGCGTATTGAAGCGGAACAAATGACTAAGGAAATCCCTACATTTGCTCCTGGTGACACAGTGATTGTTAAAGTTAAAGTTATTGAAGGTAAAAACGAACGTCTTCAGGCTTATGAAGGTGTTGTAATCGCGAAGAAAAACCGCGGTATCAACTCTAACTTCATCGTGCGTAAGATCTCACACGGTGTTGGTGTTGAGCGTACTTTCCAAACTTACAGCCCGTTAGTTGATAGCATTGAAGTTAAGCGTCGTGGTGCTGTTCGTCGTGCCAAGCTTTACTATCTACGAGACCTATCTGGTAAAGCAGCTCGTATCAAAGAAAAAGTTTAATTCTTTTTCAATTGCGACTGAGATTAAAAACGCCCTTTATTGGGCGTTTTTTGTTTCTGGATGAAGCGATTATATTTTTCGTGCTGGTATACTCTTATCTATGCGTACTAAAGAATTTTCATTTGAATTGCTTACCGTCTTTAAAGACTTTTTAAACTTCCTTACCCTTTCCGAAGGGTTGAGTCCTAATACGATTGCAGCTTATAAAAAAGATTTGCAAATTTATCAGGCTTGGTGGAAAGAGAGTCATGAAGATTTGTCGGTGGTTGACGCCACAAAGGTGCAGGTCGAGGCTTTTTTGTTGCATCTGCAGGCTCAAGGACGTAAAGAAAAAAGTAATGCTCGCCTATTGTCGACGTTAAAGCGTTTTTATCAATGGGGAGTGGTTTACGGCCACTTTCAGGCCGATCCGACCGCGTTATTGAAGTCACCGAAGATTCCGAGAAGTATTCCGAGCGTCATGAACGAGAACCAGGTTGAAGACCTGTTGAATCGGCCGGATACGACAACCCCTTTAGGCTTGCGCGACCGTGCAATTTTGGAATTGATGTATGCATCTGGCTTACGGGTTTCCGAAGTGGTCGAGTTGCCTTTTGAGCAGTTGAATTTGTCGGCTGGATTGGTTCAAGTCACGGGTAAGGGGAGTAAAGAGCGGATTGTTCCGATTGGCGAAGTGGCGATTGAGTGGATCGAGCGTTATTTACAGTCCGCCCGCCCGCAATTAGTGAAGCAGAAGTGGGTCAATACTTTGTTTGTATCGCGTATCGGCCGTCCGATGACACGACAGACGTTATGGCATAGGGTAAAGAATCTTGCGTTTGATGCCGGTATTCAGGGAAAGCTTTCTCCGCATAGTCTGCGCCATGCCTTTGCGACGCATCTGATCAATCACGGAGCCGATCTGAGGACGGTTCAATTGTTATTGGGGCATAGCGACCTGTCAACAACACAAATCTATACCCACGTCGCTAAAGAGCGCCTGCACCGAATACATCAACAGCACCATCCACGCGGTTAGTCCATATTGTCAATTGGTCTGAGTGTGTTATAGTGCGTCAACCTAATTAAGTCAGATATGAGAATTGTATAAATGAATTTGTTAAAAAGTATGGCGATGCTGTTAAGCATCTCTTTAATGGCGGATACGGCTTTCGCTGATGATAAACAGGTCATCCAGGACCAGTTGAAGAAGATTGTTCCTAATGCACCGGAGGCGAATATTAAACAGAGTGTCGTGCCGGGTTTGTATGAAGTGTCTGTCGGGCCTATGGTCATCTATATGACGGCTGATGGTAAATATGCCTTTAACGGTAGCTTGATCAATCTTGAAACACGCGAAAATTTGACGGATCAAGCAAAATCGGCCGCTAGAAAACTGGCGGTGGAAAAAATCCCTACGGATTCAATGATTGTGTATCCGGCCAAAGGCGATCAGAAGCATTTCGTGACCGTATTTACCGATATTGATTGCCCGTATTGTCATAAACTGCACAAAGAAGTCGCTGCTTTGAATGAAGCGGGGATTACGGTGCGTTACTTGGCTTATCCACGTTCCGGCTTCGGTTCTCCTTCATACTATAAAGCGGTATCCGTTTGGTGTTCCGAAAATCCTGCGAAAGCGATGGATGAGGCAATGCAAGGAAAGCCTGTGGCAAATGCAACCTGTAAAAATCCGATTGCCGATCACCTTCAGAAAGCACAATATTTTGGTGTAAATGGTACGCCTAATATTATTTTAGATGATGGCAGTTTGATTCCGGGTTATGTGCCGGCCAAGGAATTGATTCAGATTCTATCGCGTTAATAATCCGGTTCGGGTTGTTCTGCCGAAAATAAAAAAGCCCTCTTTTAAGAGGGCTTTTTTTATGGCATTGAAAAGGGATTAGAATTCGCCCCATTTCTGACGTTTCTTAGGTACTCTGAAGAATCGGCCTAGTAATAGACCTAGCAAAAGTACACCTCCGCCGGTCAGGAACCATTGACGTTTAATGGCGTCTTCCGATTGGTCGATTTGTTCACGCATGATGGCGTTTTCATCTTCCAATCGAGAAAGGCGGGCTTTCATTTCTTGGTTCTGTTGGTCAAGTTGAACCGCATTGCTTGAAATATCTTTCAGGCGGTTTAATTCTTGAGTGACCTCGAACTTTTCTTGTTTAACGGTCTTTAGCTCGTTGCTGGTTTCGTCATAACGCGTCTGTAACGTGGTTAATTCTTGCTTTAAGTCGTTATATTTCGATTCGACAGCGGTGGTCTTTTTAATCTGAACTTCCAGTCTGTCTTTTGCAATCGGTTGGTTTTCCAGCATGTTTGAAGGCATCCAGCCGGTAGAACCTTTGTATTCGATTTTAGCCCATCCGGATTCATCTACTTCAAGCAGCTTGACGGCGGTGCCGGATGGCAGCATGCGTGTAATACGGTGTTTATGACTCGCACCGGTACGCATAGGCACTTCAAACGAATCGGTTATATAACGTGCGCTGCCGGTGGTTGGCTCAGCCATGACCGAATTAGGAATAGCCGCTGTTCCTGCGCCGAGTAGAAGGGCCGGGATTAAGGCAAATGATTTAAAGCTGCTGGATCTTTTCATATTGAACCTTTAAATTTTTCAGTGCTGTTTCGTAATCGCTAAGCTTTTGGCGCTCGTTGGCCACGACCGCTTCCGGTGCTTTAGCGACAAAGCCTTCGTTGCTCAACTTGCCGCTTAAGCGTTTGATTTCGCCTTCAAGCTTGTTGATTTCCTTGTCTAAACGAGCGAGTTCGGCGGTTTTATCGATTAGGCCGGCCATTGGGATCAGAACTTTCATTTCGCCAACCAGGCTGACGGCTGATTCCGGTGCATCCGCTTCGTTCTCTAGGACGGTAATACTTTCAAGCTTAGCCAGACTTTGTAAGAACATCTGGTTGTTGTTTAACCAGGTTTGGTCATTTTCATTGAGTCCTGCTAATAGAACAGGCAATGCCTTGCTTGGTGCGATATCCATTTCAGAGCGGATTTTACGCACACCGATTACAAATTGTTTGACCCATTCAAGCTCTGCTACCGCCCCTGTGTCGATTTTGCTTTCATCGGCTTGAGGATAAGGTTCAAGCATGATGGTTTCACCTTGTCTTCCAGCTAAAGGTGCAACCGCCTGCCAGGCTTCTTCGGTGATGAAAGGGATGATCGGATGTAGCAAGCGAAGCATGGCTTCCAGAACTCGTACCAGAGTTTTACGGGTTCCGCGTTTAGCCGCTTCGGAACTTTCTGCGTTATTTAGGATCGGTTTTGAAAGTTCAAGGTACCAGTCGCAATACTCGTTCCAAGTGAATTCGTATAGCGTGTTGGCGGCAAGGTCAAAACGATAGCTTTCGAAATGCTTGGCGACCTCGGCTTCCACTTCCTGTAGGCGAGAAGTAATCCAACGATCAGCCAACGAGAATTCGCATGCTGCGTTTTCGTCAACACCGGTGTCGTAACCTTCGGTGTTCATCAGAACGTAACGCGTTGCGTTCCACAGTTTGTTACAGAAGTTACGATAACCTTCGGCACGGTTTAGATCGAAGCGGATATCGCGACCGGTAGAAGCCAGAGAGGCGAACGTGAAGCGCATCGCATCGGTTCCGTATGCGGGAATACCGTCGGCAAATTGCTTGCGGGTCGCTTTTTCGATTTTTGCCGCTTTCTCCGGCTGCATCATTCCGTAGGTGCGTTTGGCAACCAGGTCTTCCAGTTCGATACCGTCGATCAGATCGATCGGGTCAAGAACGTTACCTTTCGATTTGGACATTTTTTGCCCTTCGCCGTCACGTACCAAGCCGTGAACGTAAACCTGTTTGAAAGGTACTTCACCGGTGAATTTCAAGGTCATCATGATCATGCGAGCGACCCAGAAGAAGATGATGTCGAAACCGGTGACTAGAACCGAAGTCGGATGGAATTTTTCCAATTCCGGGGTTTTTTCAGGCCAGCCTAGGGTTGAGAACGTCCATAGGGCGGAACTGAACCATGTATCCAGAACGTCTTCATCCTGCTTTAATTCAATGTCCGCAGCCAAGTTGTGTTTTGTACGAACTTCTTCTTCGGAGCGACCGACGTAAACTTTTCCGTTGTTGTCGTACCACGCAGGGATACGATGTCCCCACCAGATTTGGCGCGAGATACACCAATCTTGGATGTTGTTCATCCATTCAAAATAGGTGTTTTCCCAGTTCTTCGGTACGAATTCGATGTCGCCGTTTTTAACGGCATCGATAGCCGGTTTCGCCAGTTCTTCAACCGCAACATACCATTGATCCGTCAATAAAGGTTCGATAACTGCATGCGAGCGGTCGCCACGCGGAACCATCAAGGTGTGTGGTTTGATGTCTTCCATCAATCCGAGTTCTTCAAGATCCGCTACGATTTGCTTACGTGCTTCATAACGATCAAGACCTTGATATTTTTCCGGGGCTTCTTCGTTAATGGCGGCGTCAATCGTAAAGATGTTTAGCATTGGAAGATTGTGGCGTTTACCCATCTCATAGTCATTGAAATCATGGGCAGGCGTAATCTTGACGCAACCGGTTCCGAATTCAAGATCGACGTAATCGTCGGCGATGATCGGGATTTCTCTTCCGACCAACGGTAGGGTGATGGTTTTGCCAATCAGGTGCTTATAACGTTCGTCGTCTGGATGGACGGCGACTGCCTGGTCACCGAGCATGGTTTCCGGACGTGTGGTTGCTACGACCAAGTGGCCGGAACCGTCGCTTAACGGGTAGCGCATGTGCCATAGGTTACCTTGCTCTTCTTCGGAAATAACTTCCAAGTCCGATACGGCCGTATGTAATACAGGATCCCAGTTAACCAAACGTTTACCGCGGTAGATTAAATTTTCTTCGTAAAGTTGAACGAAGACTTCCTTAACGGCATTGGAAAGTCCTTCGTCCATAGTGAATCGTTCTCGAGACCAGTCTGGAGAGGCACCTAGACGACGTAGCTGTTTGGTGATAGTACCTCCGGATTCTTCTTTCCATTCCCAGATTTTATCAATGAAAGCTTCGCGTCCGACATCGTGGCGACTAAGTCCTTTGGCCGCAAGTTGGCGCTCTACAACCATTTGAGTAGCAATACCGGCGTGGTCGGTGCCCGGTTGCCAAAGCGTATCGTGGCCTTGCATTCGGTTGTAGCGAATGAGGGTGTCCATGATGGTATCTTGGAAAGCGTGTCCCATATGTAAGCTACCGGTGACATTCGGCGGCGGAATCATAATTGAATAGGGCGTTGATTCGTCATATTTCGGCTTGAAATAGCCTTTATTTTCCCAGGTTTGATACCACTTTGTTTCAATTGTATTGGGGTCGAAATGCTTTTCCATCGGTCTCTTAATTTTATATAGTAATAAGCCCAAAATTATAGCAAAGAGCAGCGGTGGTTGTTTGATGTTGGAAGAATATTTTAAAAAAAGACAAAAAAAACCGGTCAAATGATGACCGGTTAATGCTTCTAGGAGGAAGAAGGATTAATTTTTGTGCGTATGTTTAACGCACATTAACTACCTAGAAGTTGTAATACATTTCCGCGGGATTGATTGTTTTGTGCCTGCATCATTACCGTGCTTTCGTTAAGAATGCTTTGACGAACCTGTTCGGCAATAGCTCTGGCAAAATCGGTGTCGCTAATTTGACTGCGGGTACTGAGTGCATTCAAGTTCTGATTGCTCATATTGTTAACCGCAGAGGTTAAGCCATTTTGTTGAGCGCCGAATTGACTACGGTTGTTCAGCATTTGTTCGTTGGCCAAGTTCAACCCCTGGAGAGCAAGACCGGCATTGGCTGGATTAGAAATGTCCAATCCGCTCAGGCCGAGTGAGTCGATGGTCATATTCGGAAAATTCAGCGTGCTCGAGGAATCGGTCATAGCAATGTCGACACTGGATGTATCGGCGTTAAGTAGATTGATGCCGTTGAAGCTGGTGTTGTTGGCGATACTGTTCACATTTTCAAGATTCTGTTGGAATTCTTGGTTGAGCATGCTGCGCTGCTGTGAATTTAATGTGCCGTTTTGTGCTTGAATAGCCAGTTCGTTCATGCGTAACAGACTGTTGTTGATCGCTTGGCTTCCGGCATCCGCTGTTTGTATCATGGAAATACCGTCATTGGCATTGCGGCTTGCCATGTCTTGAGCGTTGATTTGCGAAGTTAATGTACTTACGACCGCTTGACCGGCAGGGTTATCGCTGGACTGGTTTATTTGGCTGCCTGATGCCATGCTGCTGACAGACGATAGGCTCGATGTGTAAGCGCTTGCGGGAATCGGTCCAAAAGATTCGATTGCCATAACCTAACTCCTAAAACTAAAATGGTCGTTATATAAAATAAATTGTACGCCTTTTAAAGGTCAAAGGAAAGAAAAATGTCTTGTTGTTCAGGGGGTTACTGTCAATTTAAGTTCCCGGAAGGGCCGCCGTTGGTGGATAATCCGGTTATGAGTTTGAATGCGAATTATCAGTTTTTACCCTATGGAACTTTGTTGGAAGAGGGAGAGGTTGTCCGAATTTGGATGGAGTCGGGAAAAGCAAAGCCCGTAATTCTCGAACAGAAGATTCCGTTAACTTTTAATTCGAGCGGCCCGGTTCCCGAGTATGGAGAGCAGAATTATCCGTGGCAGTTGGTCGCACTGGATTCGGGAATTGCTTATGAGGACTTGATGGGGTGGGTGAACCATCCTTTATATAATCCGAATGAGAAAGCCGTATTGTTGAAGTACCGGCATCCGATTGAAGTGAAGCCTAGTTTGAAGATGCTGTTTTTGAAATGGTTATATAAACTCAGAAATTTATAGTGTTTAGCTAAATGAGTTGTCTGCTTAAGCTTGGTTGGAATGTAAGGTTTAATTTTTTAGGATTGTTAAATAAAAAAAGCCCCGATAAATCGGGGCTAAACTTAAATTACAGAGGAGTAGTTTAAGATTTTTAGAGTTGAGTTCAATTAACGTTTAACGAACTCTGGGTAAGCTTCCATTCCGCATTCAGACTGGTCAACACCCTCGTACTCTTGTTCTTCAGTTACTCGAACACCCATTACCGCTTTAATGATGCTCCAAGTAATCAAACTTGTGATGAATACCCAAGCAAAGATAACTGCAGTACCTGTTAGCTGAGCTCCGATAGAAGCATCTGCGTTAGTGAACGTTACAGCGATCAGACCCCAGATACCTACGACACCGTGAACGGAGATCGCACCGA
Organism: Thiomicrorhabdus sp.; assembly: GCF_041583835.1. Taxonomy (GTDB): domain Bacteria; phylum Pseudomonadota; class Gammaproteobacteria; order Thiomicrospirales; family Thiomicrospiraceae; genus Thiomicrorhabdus. The sequence continues at coordinate 46,382 of NZ_JBFHFC010000009.1, forward strand.
CTGGATCGTCGATTTTGAACTTCTTATCCATTGCTAGGATAGTGAATACTACGATGATACCACCTACAAGACCGATTAGAGTCGCTTCCAAAGGAGTTGGAGTTAGTGGTTCAGCAGTGATTGAAACCAAACCTGCTAGTGCACCGTTTAAGATCATAGTTAGGTCAACTTTACCGAATAGGATCTTAGAGATGATGATGGCACCGATAACACCACCAGCCGCAGCCATGTTTGTGTTAACGAAGATCATTGCAACTGCGTTCGCTTCTTCGATGTTAGAGATTTTAAGCTCAGAACCACCGTTGAAACCGAACCAACCTAGCCATAGGATGAAAGTACCTAAAGCGGCTAGAGGTAGGTTAGCACCAGGGATTGCACGTACTTCACCGTTCTCGCCGTATTTACCTTTACGAGCGCCAAGAACCATTACACCGGCTAGGGCTGCAGCAGCACCAGTCATGTGAACGATACCGGAACCTGCGAAGTCTAGGAAACCAAGACCGTCAAGGAAACCGCCACCCCATTTCCAGAAACCTTCTACTGGGTAGATGAAACCGGTCATAACGATTGCGAAAACGAAGAATGACATTAACTTCATACGTTCAGCCACGGCACCCGAAACAACAGACATTGCAGTTGCTACGAACACGACCTGGAAGAAGAAGTCAGACATACCTGAGTAATAAGTGTCGCCATTGCTAGCCAAAACATCCGCAACTGCGTTGTCAGCACCTAGAAGGAAGCTGATACCAGGGATGTAAGAGTTGATGCTGTCGCCATACATAATGTTGTAACCAACCAGCATGTACATGATACAGGCGATAGCGAAAAGCCCAACGTTTTTAGCTAAGATTTCAGTTGTGTTTTTTGTACGTACCAGACCGGCTTCCAGCATGGCAAAACCGGCGGCCATCCACATGACTAGGGCACCAGACATTAAAAAGTAAAATGTGTCTAGTGCATAGCTGAGATGAGTAATTTGTTCCATAATCATTTCCCTCTCGTTAATTAAAGCGCGATATCGCCAGTTTCTTCAGTACGAATACGAATCGCTTGGTCAATCGGCATAACAAAGATTTTTCCGTCTCCGATTTTGCCCGTACGTGCTGCTGAGCCGATAGCTTCAACAACGCTCTCAACCTTGTCATCAGACACGGCGATTTCTAGGCGTAGTTTTGGTAAAAATTCTATTGCGTATTCAGCTCCGCGATAGATCTCGGTATGCCCTTTTTGGCGTCCAAAACCTTTTGACTCAGTAACGGTCATGCCGTGCACGTCAACTTCGTGCAATGCTTCACGTACATCATCGAGTTTAAAAGGTTTGATAATTGCAACAACCAGTTTCATACTAACCTCTCTGATTTGATTGATATAGATGTTTCGGATTGGTTATAACAATATGCGTGCCATCTGTGTATAAAACTCTGTTTAATCATTATGTTATACCTATAATCGTTGGTTTTTTTAAAGAGTAAGTGGGATTTGTTCGTATTGTTGCTGTTTAATGGTGCGAGTTCTGTTAAATCTGGTGCATGTTAATGTGGGGTGAGGTAAGTTGCTTAAAGTGATAAGGGCGCTGGCTATTCAGTTGTTGGCTTTGGTTGTGTTGGCGGCTATGGTGTACGGACTTCAATATATCGTGTCGCCTCCCTCTCCAGTGTGGGGGCTTGTCATTGCACAGGGTCTCTTGGCGGCGGGTTTGACGTGTCGATTGGGCTTGCCCTGTTGGTGGCGATGGATTCAGTTTTTCATGCCGGTAGGTTTGTATGCTGCCGTGTTGTTGGAAGTGCCACCGTGGGTCGGGTTGGTTGCTTTTATATTATTGTGGTTGGTTTTTAAAAACGCCGGGAAAGAGCGTGTGCCTTTATATTTAACGAATTCAACAACACGTGAAGCGCTTAAAGTGCTGATTAAGCGAACTCGAAATGTACGTTTTTTAGATTTGGGATGCGGTCTGGGCGGTAATGTTGTTTTTATGAGTCAGCAGGTCAATGTGGATCGTGCTGTCGGTGTCGAGACCGCTCCGATTCCATTCGTTATTGCCAAGCTTAATTCGTGGTTGCGCGGTGGTGAAGTCTACGCAACGGATTTATGGAAAGTGGATCTGGGAGATTACGATTTAGTTTACGCTTTTTTGTCGAGCGAACCGATGTCGAGGTTGTGGGAGAAGGTTAGGGCCGAAATGTCTCCGGGTTCCGTTTTTGTCAGTAATAGTTTTGCAGTTTCAGGCGTTCAGCCAAGTGAGGTGTGGGAGCTGTCCGATGCACGGCAAACTCGCTTGTATATCTATCGTTTGGATTGATGGTGTCGTAAATACGGCCCGTTTTCCTTTGAGGAGGGAGGGGCTAATGTCTGTGATTGCATTGGATTGAATTACGTACTCGACTTGTATAAAAGAGTAATCAATTATCCGAATCGACTTATAATGTTAGATTGAAAAGTTTACTGTGAATGATGAAAGGAATAGGTATGGAATACAGCTTGCAAAATGCCGTGGAGTGGAGTCGTTTTGTTGAAATGGTCGGGCGACGTTATCCACAGGTGCTCGAGTCTGAATACTGGCAAGAGCGTATGGCAGAGGGTGAGTTGTATCAAAAAGTCTACGCTTTAGTCAGGCAGTCAGAAGATGAAGTGGTTTTGAAGCGCCATTTGCGCCAGCAGCGAAACCAAGTGATGGCACGCATTGCTATCCGTGATCTGACCGGTTTGGCCGATTTGCAGGAGACGATAAGTGAGGTTTCCGATCTGGCGGATGCGTTGGTATCGGCGGCCTTGGATTGGCATTATGAGAAATTCTGCGAGCGTTATGGTACGCCTATCGGTTCCGAGTCCGGTAAGCCGCAAAAAATGATCGTATTGGGTATGGGCAAGCTTGGCGGTCAGGAGTTGAATTTTTCTTCGGACGTCGATCTGATTTTTGTCTATCCCGAATCCGGCGAAACTCAAGGAGCCAGAAAAAGTATTTCAAATGATCAATTTTTTGTACGTTTGGGTCAGGCGCTGAACAAATCGCTGGTTGAGGTGACGGAAGACGGGTTTGTTTACCGGGTCGATATGCGTTTACGACCATTTGGTGATGCGGGTCCTTTGGCGTCGAGTTTTGCCGGAATCGAGCATTATTACGAAATTCACGGCCGGGCTTGGGAGCGTTATGCTTTGGTCAAGGCGAGAGCGATGGCGGGCGATAAGCAAGAGGCTCAGCAGTTATTTAATATTTTGCGGCCTTTCGTTTATCGTCGTTACGTCGATTTTAGCGCGATGGAATCCTTACGAGAGTTGAAGCAGATGATTTCGGCCGAAGTTAAGAAAAAAGGCATGCAGGATAACGTTAAGCTAGGGCCGGGCGGTATTCGCGAGATTGAATTTATCGTGCAGGCATTTCAGTTGGTTCATGGTGGACGGGACCGCAACCTGCAGGGGCGTTCTTTAATGCCGATGATGCAACAGTTGCTGTCGTTGGGATTTATTGACCAAGACGTTTACGATGGATTAATGACGGCCTATATCTTCTTGCGTCGTGCCGAAAACCGATTGCAGGAGTGGATGGATCAACAGACACACGAGTTGCCGGTCAGCGAACAACAGCAGTTGGTGTTGGCGAATTCAATGGGTTTTGAAGATTACACCGGGTTCTTGAATGTTTTAAATCAACATCGCGATTATGTGCAGGCGCAATTTGTCGAAGTGTTTGCTGAGGAAGCGGCAAGTGAAGAAGTCGGGGAACTGACCAATTTTTGGTTGGGTGATACGACTTCGGTAGAGGGGTTGCATGATGTTGAAATTTCCGAAGCTGACGTCCCTTCGTTTTTGAAGCATTTGAACGATTTCAAGTTGAGTCGATCAGTCGGTCGTTTGAGTAAAGACGGTGTAGAGCGCCTAAATGCATTTATGCCGCTGTTAATTGAAGCTTTGCTGAAACAGGGGTACATCGAACAGACGTTTGTTCGTGTGCTTAAGGTGGTCGAAAATGTCGTTCAGCGAAGTGTGTATCTCGTGCTGTTGAAGGAAAATCCGATCGCTTTGAAGCATTTGGTTTCGTTGTGCGAAATCAGTCCTTGGATGGCGGATATGTTGGCAAAGTACCCGGCGCTGATGGATCAGTTGTTGGATGAGCGTAGCCTTTATGCGCCTTTGGATTTGCTGCAATTGAATCGTGAAGTTCAGCATTTATTGGAAGAGGTTGGCAGTGACGAGGAGCGCTTCATGGAACAGATCCGCCAATGGCGCCATGCGCAAGTGTTCAAAGTGGCGGCTGCGGATGTGACCGGGAATGTGCCGATTATGAAGGTCAGTGATTACTTGACTTGGATTGCGGAAGCGGTTTTGAATGGGGTTGTGGCCTTTACTTGGCGTTATATGCAGGATAAAAACGGCATGCCGGGTGGTTTGGATGAATCTTATCTGCGTAATCCATTCTTGATTTTAGGCTATGGAAAAGTCGGTGGTATCGAACTTGGCTATGGTTCGGATCTGGATATTGTCATGTTGTACGAGGGGGTGAGTCCCAGTGCGACGGCGGTAAACGAGCGCGGTCGAAGTTTGGAAAATTCGTTGTATTTCGTGCGCATGGGGCAGAAAGTGATTTCGTTAATGACGACGTTGATGCCGGCCGGAGTTTTGTATGAAGTGGATACCCGTCTGAGACCGAACGGTGCATCCGGTTTGATGGTGACCGATCTTGAGGCATACAAGTCTTATATTGAAAATAAGGCATGGAACTGGGAGCATCAGGCTTTCGTCCGAGCGCGGCCGGTTGTCGGTGACGAGCATGCGCGAAATGCCTTCAATGAGTTCCGACACATGTTTTTGCAAAAACAACGTGACCCGCAAAAAGTGAAAGAAGACGTGGTTGAAATGCGTCAGAAGATGCGTGATTCACTGGATAAGTCGAATGGGGATGCTTTTGATTTGAAGCATGGGCGAGGCGGTATTGTCGATATCGAGTTTATGGTCCAGTACCTGGTGTTGGCATTTTCGCACGATTATCCAGAGCTCTCTGAATACACGGACAATATTCGAATTTTAGAGGCGATTGAGCGTGTCGGTTTATTGTCTGTTGAAGAGGTTGATAGTTTAGTTAAATCCTATAAGGTTTATCGTTCGAAATATCATCGTCTTGCGTTGCAAAATCATAAGGCGATTGTCGAAGTCGATTGTTATCCGTCGGAGAGGGAGAGGGTAGTATCTATTTGGCAGAAGTTGATGGAGAGCTAATCGTAAGCAGAATGATCGTCAAATCCTGGTTTAGTTAGTCCTTGTTCGACTTAGTTGTTAGGTTTAAAAGGATAGCAACGTTTTGACGGAAATGAGGTGACGATATATCTATGTTTAATAAGATATATTTAATAAGAGCAATAAAAAAAAGCCCGCATAAAGCGGGCTTTTTTGTGTTCCATTGCTTCTTGATTAAGAAGAATAGTACATGTCGAACTCGATTGGGTGAGTTGTTGCACGGAAACGTGTAACTTCTTCCATCTTAAGAGCGATGTAAGAATCGATCGCTTCATCAGTGAATACACCACCTAACTTCAAGAACTCACGGTCTTTATCAAGTTCTTCAAGCGCTTCGTCTAGAGAAGCACAAACAGTGTTGTAGGTTGCTTCTTCTTCCGGTTCTAGGTCGTATAGATCTTTTTCTGCAGGCTCGCCTGGGTCGATCTTGTTAAGGATACCGTCAAGACCTGCCATCATAGAAGCCGCAAACGCTAGGTATGGGTTCGCTGTTGGATCAGGGAAACGTAGCTCAACACGACGTGCACGCTCAGATGGAGCATAAGGGATACGGATAGAAGCTGAACGGTTCTTACCAGAGTAAGCTAGCAAGATAGGCGCTTCAAAGCCAGGAACCAAACGCTTATAAGAGTTAGTACCAGGGTTGGTGAAAGCGTTCAATGCGCGAGCATGCTTCATCAAACCACCGATGTACCAGATTGCTTCTTGAGAAAGACCTGAGTAAACATCACCGGCAAAGATGTTTTTACCATCTTTAGATAGAGACATGTTGATGTGCATACCAGAACCGTTATCACCAACGATTGGCTTAGGCATGAAAGTAGCCGTTTTACCAAGCGCGTGACACGTGTTGTGAACAGCGTACTTAAGGATTTGAACTTCATCCGCTTTCGCAGTTAGAGTGTTACCGGCAACTGCCAATTCACACTGACCACCGGCCGCAACTTCGTGGTGATGAGCTTCAAGCTTAAGCCCCATCTCTTCAGCCATTGCGCAGATGTCTGCACGAACTTCGTGAAGTTGGTCAACTGGAGGAACCGGGAAATAACCGCCTTTAACTTTCGGGCGGTGACCCATGTTACCGTCTGAATAAACTTTTTCAGTGTTCCATGCCGCTTCGTTACCGTCGATCTTTACGAAACAACCAGACATGTCAGCACCCCAACGAACGTCGTCGAAGATGAAGAATTCAGGTTCAGGACCGAAGAAAGCTGAATCTGCGATGCCAGTCGATTTTAGGTAAGCTTCCGCTTTTTTAGCGATACCACGAGGATCTTTTTCGTAAGATTCCATTGTTGCCGGTTCAACGATCATACAACGGATAATCAAAGTTGGATCATTGGTGAACGGATCCATGTAATAACCGTCAGTTTGAGGCATCAGAAGCATGTCTGAATCGTTGATCCCTTTCCAGCCAGCGATAGAAGAACCGTCGAATGTTTCACCGTCAGTGAAGAAGTCTTCGTCTACTTTGTTGGATGGAATGGTAACGTGTTGTTCTTTACCGTGTGTATCGGTAAAGCGTAGGTCAACCCATTTAACGTCATTCTCTTTGATTAAGTCTAAGATTGCTTGTGGCATTATTTATGTCCTTTCTAGCATGGTTTTATGAAAATAAACTTGTAAGAGATATTAGCTTGAACCGTGCCAAATTTCCAATCTTTTTTATATTTGTTTCAAGTCATTGATTGGTCTTTGTTTTTGGTGGGGTAGGCGGTAGTGCGTCCTGGGTTGAGTGTGCACAAAAGTTGAACTTTTATGGTGCTGACGTTAAGTTTTGGTGCATTGTCAGAGGTGAATCGTATGTTTTATGATATGGGTTTTCTTGGGGAAAAAATACCCTTTTACGCAATAAATTGAAATGTAATTGTCATATTAAAAAGGTATAGTACCGCCATTGATGAGTAATGTCAGTTCCTGATAGGTTTACTATAGGTTGGAAGTAATATGAGTAGTCGTGCAGAGATAGCGTTGGATAAAGCGTTAAAAGGTCCTGAATTTGAGAAACGCGTTAGGCGTCGAAATGCAAAGGATGCAGCTTCAACATTTGGAATAAGTATTGGCGGAATCGGTGTTATTTTGTCCGTTCTGTTGATTATGTTTTTCTTGTTGTATGTGGTGTTACCGCTTTTTGTTCCGGCGACGGTTGAAAAACATGCTCAGTACGGTATTCCCGGCACTCAAAACGAAAAAACGCTGTATTACGGCATGGATGAATATCAGGAAACGGCCTTGCGTTTTACGGCATCGGGGAAGTTGTTCGGATTTGATGTCGCCAACGGTAAGCAGATTTCTTTGGACTCTTTGCCTTTAAGCGGTCAGCACATTACGAGCTTTACGGTGGTTTCGGAAATTGGTAATGTTTTGGCGTTTTCATTATCCGATGGGACGGTACTTATTGCCAAGTATGGATACGACGTCAGTTATCCAAACAATGTCCGTACGATCACACCTAAGGTCGAATATCCGTTTGGCGAGGAAGCCATCGAGTTGGCTTCGGCGCCGATCGAAAAGCTGGCGGTGAAGCAAAATGATTCTGACTTGGTGTTTGCCTATAAAGAGTTAGGTTCGGATCAAATCGTTATTAAGCAGTTTTCTAAAATTGAATCGATGCTTTCCGATACGATCACTTTGGAAGAGGGATATGTCGGTGCGTTTGAAAGTAAAAATGCAGCCGACTGGCTTGAATTGGACGGTAGTATGCGCAACCTATACGTCATTTCAAAAGACGGTGTGGCCGACTACTATAATTTAAGCGATATCGAAAGTCCTGCGCTGGTTCAGCATGTGAATATGCTACCGTCCGGCGAACACCTGACCACCGTCCGTTTCTTGTTGGGTGACTATTCCTTGATGTTAGGAACCGATAAAGGAAACGTGATCCAATGGTTCCCGGTTCGCGATAACAACAATGATTTTGCCATTCATGAGATTCGCAGCTTTAAGGTCGGTGACTCGCCGATTCATAGCATAGCGATTGAAAAGAACCGTAAGGGGTTTGCGACTACCGATGCTTCGGGCCAATTCAATCTGTACCACTCTACTGCGGATCGTCATCTTAATAGTACACAAGTAATTGAAAACGGTTCGACCGGTTTTGTCATGATTTCCAACCGTGCTAACGGTGCCTTAGTGGAAACTTCCGACGGCCAGCTGGTACATTACTTGATCGAAAATCATCACCCGGATGTATCGGTTTCAAGTTTATGGGGCAAAGTCTGGTATGAAGGTTATTCCGAACCGGCTTACGTCTGGCAGTCGTCTTCTGCCAGTGCGGACTTCGAGCCTAAATTCTCGATGACGCCATTGACGTTCGGTACGATCAAGGCGGCTTTATATTCGATGTTATTTGCGGTTCCAATCGCCGTATTGGCAGCAATCTTTACCGCATTCTTTATGGATAAGCAGACACGTCAATGGGTTAAACCTTCTGTTGAGTTGATTGAAGCGCTTCCAACCGTAATCCTTGGTTTCTTGGCGGGATTGTGGCTGGCGCCTTATATGGAATCGCATCTGCCAGGTTTCTTTTCGTTGTTGATTATCGTGCCGATAGGGATCGTGGCTTTTGGTCTTGCCTGGTCTAAGTTACCTGAATCGATTCGCTTAAGATTGCCTGTGGGTAAACGAGCGGTATTGATGATTCCTGTGGTTATTTTCCTCGGTTGGATATCATTGCAACTCAGTGCGCCGCTAGAAAATGCTTTCTTCGATGGTGATATGCGTCACTGGCTAACGTTCAACGCCGGAATTGATTTTGACCAGCGTAATGCGATGGTTATCGGTTTTGCAATGGGCTTTGCTTTGATCCCGACGATCTTCTCGGTGACTGAAGATGCAATCTATAACGTGCCTAGTTATTTGATCAACGGTTCTTTGGCGCTGGGTGCGAGCGGATGGCAGACATTGGTTGGTGTTGTCTTGCCGACGGCCAGTCCGGGGATTTTCTCTGCCATTATGCTTGGCTTCGGACGCGGTGTAGGGGAAACCATGATCGTGTTGATGGCATCCGGTAATACACCGTTGATGGAAACGAACTTATTTGAAGGGATGCGAACGTTGTCGGCGAACTTGGCGGTAGAAATGCCGGAAGCCGCGGTTGACAGTTCACACTATCGAGTACTGTTCCTGTCCGGTCTGGTACTGTTTATTTTCACATTTATATTCAATACCTTGGCAGAGGTTGTTCGTCAACGTATGCGTCGCAAATACGGATCGCTTTAGGAGTTTATGGCATGAGAGAATGGTTTAAAAAAGGCGAACATTGGATCTGGTTTAGTGCCTCTACTGTCAGTATTAGCGTCGTATTGGTGTTTGGATTGTTGGCAATGATTTCCTATAAAGGCTTGATTCATTTCTGGCCTCATGACGTTTACCATGTTGAAGTTCAGCATGAAAACGGCGATAGAGAAGTCGTAATCGGCGAGTTGCACGATTCTAAGGTCAAAGAGATCGACGATGTTGCTGCGCCGCACGGCAAAAGAGAAATTCCTCAGTATCTATTTAAGGTGGGTAACCGTGACGTTTACGGTATCGATTTTAGATGGGTGAGCAGTGCGGACATCGTTGGCGGTATCGACACGCTTGAGAAAGACATTGTCGTAGTCGAACGTTATGAATATGGCAACGTTTACGGACATATCAAGTCTGTTACCATTGATGGTAAAACCGTCTCCGATCCGCAAGAGAGTTTGGCGTTGCTTTCAAAGCAAGTCAAAAAAGGAACCGAGTTACACAGCGAAATCAAATACATTGAAAAAATTGAAATCGGTGCGATTAACTACAAGATTGAAGGCTTGCGTTTAGAAGAGAAGAAGCTACGTGCCAACGGTGATTTCAATGACGAAGAGGCAGCTCGATTAAACGCAGAACGTGCTGAGTATCAAAAGGATTTTGATAAACATCATCAGGCCGCTCAGGACTTATACAAGCAGACGGATACGCTTGGCTCTGTCGAATTAGCGATTGCCGGTAACAAAACTTTGACCGTTCCTGTTAAGAAAATCGTACATTTCTGGCAGCCGAACAACTTTAGTCTGATGGAAAGAGTTGGATTCTTCTTTAACTCGGTCGGTAACTTCCTGTTGGATGATCCGCGCGAAGCGAATACGGAAGGCGGGGTGTTCCCGGCCATTATCGGTACGGTCACCATGGTTATGTTGATGGCCGTTTTTGTAACGCCTATGGGGGTCATCGCCGCAATCTACATGAGCGAATATGCCAAAGAAGGTATCGTTCTGAGAATGGTGCGGATTTCGATTAATAACCTGGCAGGTGTTCCTTCAATCGTATTCGGTATTTTCGGTTTAGGTTTCTTTGTCTATATTATGGGGTCGTCGATTGACGAACTTTTCTATAGTTATGCGTTGCCGAGTCCTACATTTGGTAGTCCGGGTCTTTTATGGGCTTCCTTGACTATGGCCTTGTTGACCTTGCCGGTGGTCATCGTGTCGACCCAAGAAGGTTTGTCTCGAATTCCGCGTGCGCTCCGTGAAGGTGGTTTAGCCTTGGGTGCGACTAAGTCCGAAACGATTATGCGTATTATTTTGCCGATGACCATGCCTGCGATCATGACGGGATTGATTTTGGCGATCGCCCGTGCGGCGGGTGAGGTTGCACCGCTGATGTTGGTCGGGGTAGTCAAGCTGGCGCCTGAATTGCCATTGGATATGGTGGCGCCGTTCGTACATTTAGATCGTAAGTTTATGCACCTAGGTTTCCATATTTATGACGTTGGCTTCCAGAGCCCTAACGTTGAGGCTTCACAGCCATTGGTTTATGCCACTTCATTACTTTTGGTTTTGATTATTCTAGGCTTAAACTTAGGGGCTATTATGATTCGTAATAAGTTACGTGAAAAATATAAATCCCTAGACAATTAATTTTTGTAAATAAGTTGAATTTAGTTAAAGTATTTTAAAGATAACCCGATTATCCGGCGTTGAATCGGGTTAAAAGGATTAAGTAGACATGAGCGAACAAAATATCAGCGTTGCTTTAGATCGCGATCACCGTAGCCTTTCATTAGCAGATGAAAAGGTGGCAATGGAAGTTAAAGACTGGAATCTGTATTATGGTACCAAGCAGGCTTTGAAAGACATTAACATGGTTGTTCCCGAGCATCGTGTAACGGCTTTCATCGGTCCTTCCGGTTGCGGTAAATCCACTTTATTGCGTTGTTTCAATCGCATGAACGATTTGATCGATATCGTTAATGTTGAAGGTGAAATGACTCTTCACGGTGACGATGTCTACGCAAAAGAGATGAACGTGGCTTCACTGCGCCGCCGTGTCGGTATGGTATTCCAAAAGCCGAATCCGTTTCCTAAAACCATCTATGAAAATGTCGCTTATGGACTGCGTCTGCAAGGGATAAACGATAAAAGCGTTCTCGACGAAACCGTTGAGTGGGCTTTGAAAGGCGCCGGTTTATGGGAAGAAGTGAAAGATCGTTTGAATGAGAATGCTTTAGGTATGTCCGGCGGTCAGCAACAGCGTTTGTGTATCGCCCGTGCGATTGCAATCAAGCCGGAAGTGCTTCTATTGGACGAACCGACTTCGGCGTTGGATCCGATCTCCACTTTGGCGATCGAAGAGTTGATTTTCGAGTTGAAAAAAGAGTTTACGATTTTGATCGTAACCCATAATATGCAGCAGGCTGCTCGTGTTTCGGACTATACTGCTTTTATGTACATGGGTGAACTTATCGAATATACCGATACGGATAGCTTGTTTACAAACCCGAAAATGAAGCGTACTGAAGACTACATTACCGGGCGTTACGGTTAAGTATTGCCTATTTATAAAATCAAAGACGATAGGTAATCAGAGCAGAGGATAGTGGATCATGGAAAGAACAGAATTTAAAAGCCATATTTCAGAACAGTTAAACCGTAATTTGGAAGAGTTGTTTAATCAAGTTTTGGAAATGGGCGGTTTGGTTGAGCGTCAGCTTGAAAACGCGGTTATCGCGGTAGAAAACGCAGATGTTGCTTTGGCGAAAGAAGTTTTACAAATCGACAAAGTCATCAATAAAGAAGAGATGGAAATCGATCGTCTATGTGCGCGTGTTTTAGCCAGACAGCAACCAACCGCTTCCGATTTGCGTTTGATTATCATCGCTATCCGTATTGCGGTTGATTTGGAGAGAATGGGTGACGAGGTGGTTAAGACGGCCAAGTTAGTCATCAAGATGGCAGACGAAAATATTGATTGTAAACAGTTACCTGGTTTCAATGCATTGCTTGAAATTACGTCTTGTGCCAATACCATGTTGAAGAAAGTATTAAATGCTTTCGCCCGTTTGGAACTCTCAGAAGTGATCAGTGTGGTCGATGACGAAGAGCGTATGGATGAGCGTTTGGCGCATGCGATTAAAGAAGTGACTCAAGGTTTCAACGATTCTGACCTTCCGGCGGAATGTTTGTTGGAAATGGTGTTTGCTTTAAGAGCCAGTGAACGTGTGACTGACCATGCAGCCAATATTGCGGAAAGTATCGTTTACCTTGTCGACGGTCGCGATGTTCGCAATATGGATACGGCCAAATTATCAGAGTTTTTAAGCACGATTGAATAATTTTTTGTTTGTCGATGAATGAGTTGTAAGTTGGATGAATAAGCAGACGGTTTTAGTTATTGAAGATGAAGCGGCGATCAGGGATATGCTGAAGTTTACCCTGTCGTCGGCCGATTTCACGGTCTTGGAAGCACCTAATGCCGAACAAGGATGGAAGATCGCGTCAGAGACGTTGCCGGACTTGATTCTGTTGGATTGGATGTTGCCGGGCGTTAGCGGGGTTTCATTGGCTCAGCGTATTCGTCAAAACGAAAAGACTCGCGCCATTCCGATCGTCATGTTGACGGCAAAAGGTGAAGAAGACGATCAAGTTCAAGGTTTCGAAGCCGGCGCCGACGATTATGTCGTTAAGCCGTTTTCTCCTCGTGCCTTAGTTGCTCGAATTCAAGCTTTGTTGCGTCGTCAAGATCCCGAACAATCCAAAGAAGACCGCCTGGTCGCCGGTAAGATGCAGCTGGATTTAAGCAGTCATCGTTTTACGGTTGATCAGGCAGAAGTGAAACTTGGACCGACTGAATTCAAACTGATTCAATTCTTTATGACCCACCCGAACCGAGTGTATTCGCGAATGCAATTACTTGATCAGGTGTGGGGTGAGAATGTCGTTGTGGAAGAGCGCACGGTCGACGTTCATATCCGACGTTTGCGTAAATTGCTGGAACCGGTACTGGTCGCTGATTATATTCAAACTATTCGCGGTTCAGGGTATCGCTTTTCCGTTATTGAGGAATAACTTTGTTCTCTAACGGCGTTTCCAGAGAACTGACCTGGCTGATAACCTCTTTATTGGGGTTATTTTTTTTCAGTTGGATTACCAATCTTTGGATAGAAGGCCTGTTAGCTTATTTGGTTTTGTATGTTGTCCGCCAATTATGGAGCATGCATAAATTCGAAATGTGGATGGACAAGGGAACTCAAGCGACGTTTCCGCCAGCTTCGGGATTCTGGAGCGAATTGACCTATCTGGTTTCCCGTAAACAACGCGCCTTGGAAAAACATGCCGATTTGCAGTTGTATAAGTCGGAACAATTCAAAGCCGCTTCCATGTTGATTCCCGATGCGATTGTTTCGCTCGATCAGCAAAATCATATTGAATGGTTCAATGCGTCGTCCAGAAAAATACTTGAGTTGCGTCGACAGGATGTCGGTCGTAAAGTCGAAGGTTTAATTCGCCAGCCGGAATTTATTCAGTATCTAAAAGACGAAAAATATCAGAATGTCCTGACCATTCACTCTTTGCAAGGTGTGCAAAGAACATTCAGCGTTAAAATTATTCCCTACTTCGACAGCCATAAACTTTTGATCGTTAAAGATATCACCGATCTTTACAATTTGGCTCAAATACGTCGTGACTTTATTGCTAATGCCTCCCACGAATTGCGTACGCCTCTGACGGTTTTAAAAGGCTATCTGGAAGCGATGATCGACACTCCCGGTCAGCATCAGAATATGTGGTTGCCGGCGCTCGAAACGATGGAGAAACAATCGGATCGAATGAAGGCCATCATCGATGACTTGCTGACTTTGTCTAAAATGGAATCCGAAACGCTTTCTTCTCAAGAGGAGTTGGTGAATGTTCCGAAAATTTTAGCGGGTCTCGAACGCGAAGCGGAGCAGCTCAGTCAGGGCAGGCATAAGTTTGTGTTTTCGGTGGAACCGGATTTGTGTATGACCGGTTATGTTGAGCCGTTGAAAAGCGTGTTTATGAACCTCGTTTCCAACGCAGTGCGTTACACTCCTGAGGGCGGTTTGATCAAAGTATCTTGGTATCATGACGACGACGGGGCGCATTACAAGGTCGAAGATAACGGGATCGGAATTGCAAAAGAGCACATTCCGAGATTGACAGAACGTTTCTACCGCGTCGACACAGCCCGTTCGCGGGAAACCGGCGGAACGGGGTTGGGATTAGCCATTGTAAAACATATTCTGGAACGACATGGCGCAAGCCTGCACGTCGATAGTTTGGTCGGGAAGGGGTCTACCTTTCAGTGTGATTTTCCGGTAGAACGGGTAGTGATGCAGTAAGCGGTTGGTTTGGTGCCTACCGAGGCACCTATGAGGTAATTTTGATGTACCTGGTCGTCAAGCCATCAATTCTTTCGCTAACGCGGCTTCAATCTACGATTGAAAAGTTTGCTTGATGGCAAAGAAAATCAGCGCGGCCATGAGTGCCGATGCAGGGACTGTGATCAACCATGCCGCCGCGATTTTCAAAAACGCCGAACGTTTGACCAATTCCTTTTGATAGACCTTATTTAAAGATTTTCGTTCTTTTTTGGTTAACGAAACATCGGCTTCTTTTTGTTTGAGTTGAAGCAGCATGTTTTTCTTTTCTTTAATAGACGCTTTCTCAAACTGCTGTATGAAACGATCGATTTCAGCCTGGTCTTGGCCTTGGTGGTGATCTCTGATCGCTTGAATGGTATTGGCATAATTGCGTTTTAGGTATTCACGCAGAAAGCCGACCCCGAAAATACCACCTACCGCAATGTGGGTAGAACTGACGGGGAGACCGAGCTGTGATGCGATGATAACGGTGATCGCCGCGGCCATGGCAATAGAGTAGGCACGCATTTGGTCGAGTTCGGTGATTTCGCTGCCGACAGTTCGGATAAGCTTCGGTCCGAACAGCATTAAGCCTAAACTGATTCCGATCGCCCCGATTAGCATTACCCACAGTGGAATCTCGGCCTTGGTCGCAATGCCGTGAGTTTGTATGGCGTCATGGATGGCGGCCAGCGGTCCTACCGCGTTAGCGACATCGTTTGCTCCGTGGGCGAAACTGAGTAAGGCGGCGGCAAAGATAAGCGGAATGGTAAACAGCTGGTTGATGTTGCTTTTATTGTTTGATAATGAAGCGGCCTGACGCGAAATTAAGGGTTTGACGATAAAGTAAATGGCAACAGCGATGCCGAGTCCGATGAGTACGGCGTATTCAAAATCGACTTTCCATATTTTCTTGAGGCCTTTCATGATTAGGTAGGTTGAAAAGGCCCATGCCATGATCGCAATCAGAATAGGCAGCATTGTTTTAGCCGCTTCAACCATATCGTTTTTATAGGTGATGCTGCGTTTAATCCAGAATAGGAACAGGGCTGCGATGACGCCCCCGATCAATGGGGAGATTACCCAACTTGCGGCAATCGCCCCCATTTGATTCCAGTTGGCGATGTTCCAGCCGGCAGCGGCAATACCGGCACCGAGAACGCCGCCGACGATCGAGTGTGTGGTGGAGACCGGAGCTCCGACCGCAGTGGCAATATTAAGCCATAAAGCACCCGCCAGCAGTGCGGCGATCATCAGCCATACGAAGGTATCGCTATCGGCGATTAGAGCGGGATCGATGATTCCTTTTTTGATGGTGCTGACGACGTCACCGCCCGCGATCAGGGCGCCGGAGGTTTCGAAAATGGCGGCGATAATAATCGCACCGGTTAAAGTCAGGGCTTTAGAGCCTACAGCGGGACCGACATTATTGGCGACGTCATTGGCTCCGATGTTCAATGCCATATACCCGCCGATCATGGCGGCAATCACCAATTCGATGCTGATAGAGCCGGAAGAGGTGTGCTGGTTCGCGGTGAACAGCATGATTAAAATGATAAACAGTAGTGCGGACCCCAGACGAAACATTTCTTTTCGACCGCGCTTCGTTGCACTTTCAATCTCGTTGATGTTACGGAATTCCATAGCTGAATCTCTGATGTTAAAGATTGGGAGGGGGCGTAATTGAATATTGACCGCTAGCCCACTATTGAGTTTTTGGTATTTTATGAGGTTTTTTGTGCGCTGTCATGAATATGTAATAATTCCTTAAAGATACTGTTATAGGTGGTCTCTATAATCTGCCCTGTGTTCAAAATTCATTTTGTATTTATTTGGAGTATATTCACATGATCAAACGTCAAATGCTATTGGCAATGGGCCTAGCTGCAGCAACTGTTTCTCAAACTGCATATGCAGCTGTTGATGCAGACTTACCTGCTTACTCAAAAGTTTCTGGTATCTCTGGTAACCTTAACTCTGTAGGTTCTGATACTTTAGCTAACTTAATGACGCTATGGGCTGAAGAGTTCAAACGTAACTACCCTAACGTTAACATTCAGATCCAGGCTGCTGGTTCTTCTACTGCGCCTCCAGCTTTGACTGAAGGTACTTCAAACGTGGGTCCTATGAGCCGCAAAATGAAGTCTAAAGAAGAAACTGCATTCGAACAGAAGTGGGGTTATAAGCCTACTCCTATCGCAGTTGCGATCGATGCTTTGGCAGTATATGTAAATAAAGACAACCCAATTAAAGGTTTGACTATTCCACAAGTAGATGCGATTTTCTCATCAACTCGTAAGTGTGGTTATAAGTCTGATATCGCTACTTGGGGTGAAGCTGGTGTTGAAGGTAGCCTAGCAGCTAAGTCTATCCAGATTTACGGTCGTAACTCTGTATCTGGTACTTACGGTTACTACAAGAAGCACGCTCTATGTAAAGGTGACTACAAGTCTTCTGTAAACGAACAGCCTGGTTCAGCTTCTGTTGTTCAGTCGGTTTCTGCATCTGTTAATGCAATCGGTTACTCTGGTATCGGTTACAAAACAGCGGGTGTTAAAGCAGTTGCTCTAACTAAGAAAGAAGGTACGCCATTCATCGAAGCTTCAACTGAGAACGCTTTGAACGGTACTTATCCTCTATCTCGTTTGCTTTACGTTTATGTAAACAAAGCGCCTAACAAGCCAGTTGAGCCAGTTGTTGGTGAGTTCTTCAAGCTAGTACTTTCAAAAGCTGGTCAGCAAGTTGTTGAGAAAGACGGTTATATCCCTCTTCCAGCTAAAGTTGCTGCTAAGCAGTTGGCAAAAATCCAGTAAGATCGGGTTTCGCTAGCAATAAAAAAGCCTCGCAATGCGAGGCTTTTTTTTTGTCCGATGAAAAGTAAGTTCAGTTCAACGGATGGGTCTGATTTAGCGATGAATCAGATCAGCTCGATTTCCACATCGGTTAAAGGAATCACGCTACAGGTCAAAATCTCTCCCGACTGGACTTCATAAGCCGGTGATTGAATCTCTTCGACTTCACCCGAAATCAGCCTTACCGCACAAGCGCCGCAATTTCCCCCTCGGCAGCTATAAGGCATATCGAACCCGTTTTCATCCAATGCTTCAAGCATTGAAAACTGACCGTCGAATTCGCATTCTCCCTGTCCTACTACATTAATTTTTGCCATGTTCTTTTCCTTTAAAGATGTGTATACCGTTCGTCATTTTATCAATTTTATTTATGACCTATTCAAGTAGAATATACAAAAATTTTATTAACCACCATAGAGAGTTTATCAAACATTATGACATGGCAGAATTTCCAGCAGAAATTTCAAACGATTCGTGACAACAAAGTGTTTGAGTTGTTCGTCATTTCGATCATTATTTTTTCTTCTTTGATGATTGGGATTCGCACTTACGATTTACACCCGATTGTCGAGAATGTTTTAAGGTTTTTAGACTATGCGGTCACGCTGTTTTTCTTGGTCGAGATCGTCATTCGTATCGCGGCTGAATCAAGAATTCGCGACTTCTTTAAAAAGGGCTGGAACATCTTCGATTTCGTGATTGTCGTGGTCAGTCTGATTCCTTTGGATGATTCCGAATATGCGTTGATAGCTAGAATGCTACGTCTGTTCAGGGTGATGCGTTTGATCTCGTTCATTCCCGAATTGCGAGTGTTGGTTTCGGCGCTGATTACCGCTCTGCCGCGAATGGGGTATGTGGGCTTGTTGATGTTCATCATCTTCTATCTCTATGCGGTAATCGGAAATCTGCTGTTTTCACAAATCAATCCGCAGTTATGGGGCGATTTGGGTATTTCGTTGCTGACGTTGTTCCGTGTCGCCACGTTTGAGGATTGGACCGACATCATGTATGAAACCATGACGGTTTATGGTTTGAGTTGGATTTACTATGTGTCGTTCATCTTTTTCTCGGCCTTTGTTTTCTTGAATATGATGATCGGGATCGTGGTCGACGTCTTGGATGAAGAGCATAAAAAAATGGAAGCGGAGAAGCTGGGCGAATCTTTGGATGAGCACTTAACCTTTGAGGCTCGGGTAGAGAATGAGTTATCCGATTTGCATCGCAAAATCGATCTGTTGCTGTCTAAGCAGGAGCGTTAATTCTCGGTAAGCAGCACGACATTCATGGCGTGAATTCGTGTAAAGAAAAAGGCTGTGATTCTCGATTGAGCCGGAATGGAAAACCGTTCCGTTTTGATTGGTTTCATGGCCTTTTTTTTAAATTTCTAATTCTATGAAAACGATAAATATTTCATAAGGTTATCCTACCTTTTTGTAGGGTCTGTTTGGGCAAGTTGTTGATTTTTAGATTTTTTTTGTTTATAATGTGACCCAAGTAAATAAACCCAAAAGGTTAGTTTTATCTTTATTACAGTTGTATTTATTACACTGTCATTTGCGTTTAGGCGCCCATCAATTATAGACCAACGTTGGTCGAGTCTAATCCAAAGGACGAGTCCTGAGGAATCAATCGTATGGCACTCAATTCAGCATTTAGCTCGAAGGGGTTCGGCTGCTTTGCATTTGTCCATAATCCATTCTGTATCCTTGTTGATACAAACCTCCTTTTTATTGCGATTGGTTGAACAATTCATTTTTAACAAAATAAGATTTTATTATGGAGACTGATAATACACCTTCTGATAAAAACGTAATATTTCGCAAACCATCATTGCAAGATGGCTATGCAATTTATTCGTTGATTCAAAATTCACCGCCTTTAGATCTGAACTCATCGTATCTGTATTTTTTACAGGCCGATCATTTCTCCGACACCTGTGTGGTCGCTGAAAATCAGGGGCAGATCGTCGGCTTCATTTCCGCTTACTTCAACCCTAAGGCATCCGGTAATCTGTTTGTATGGCAGGTGGCTGTGGATACCTCTATGCGTGGTAAGCGTTTGGCATTACGGCTGCTGGAACACCTGGTGTGCAATCAGCTGGAAAAGCCCGGTTTTGACCGGATTTCGGCCACCATTAGTCCGTCTAACATTGCGTCTCAAAAGCTGTTTAAGCGTTTTGCGGAAACGCATGGTTTATCGGTAGAGAAGCAGTCCTATCTTGAGACTCAACATTTCGGTGATCTAGGCCATGAGGCCGAGGAGTTATACACCCTCAAATCACCGGACAATCAATTATTTAAAAGTATTTTATTTAAGCATTAATCTATAAAAAGGATGACTATGTCTTTAGCTATTTTTGACCAGTACGAATCAGAAGTTCGTGGGTATGTACGTTCATTTCCAACCATGTTCGAGAAGTCCAAGGGGGCTGAAATTTGGGATGTGGACGGTAAACGTTATGTCGATTTCTTTGCCGGCGCGGGGGCCTTGAACTACGGCCACAATAACGATGCGATCAATGACGCCGTAATCAAGTATTTGCAGAATAACGGGATCGGTCATGCATTGGATATGGCGACCGTCGCCAAACACGATTTCATTGAAACGTTCGTCAACAACATTCTTAAACCGCGTAATTTGGACTACAAGTTACAGTTCGTGGGTCCGACGGGTACTAACGCGGTGGAAACCGCGCTGAAAATCGCACGTAAGGTAAAAAAACGTACCCAGGTCATGTCGTTTACCAACGGGTTCCACGGTATGTCCATGGGTTCTTTGAGTATCACCGGTAACAGTTATTACCATGATGAAAATTACGGTGTACCGGCCTATACGACTCAGGTTCCGTTCCACAATTACCTTGGTGCCGAAGTTAACACGATCGCCTACCTGCGTAAGATTTTGGAAGACGAATCCAGTGGTACCGAATTACCGGCCGCTATCGTATTGGAAACAATCCAGGCCGAGGGCGGTATCAACGTTGCCGGAAACGAATGGCTGCAGGAACTTCGTCAGATTTGTGACGATTTCGACATTCTGATGATCGTCGACGACATTCAGACCGGGAACGGTCGTTCCGGTGATTTCTTCAGTTTCGAACGTGCGGGTGTTCAGCCTGATATCGTGACCTTATCTAAGTCGATCGGTGGAGGACATCCGATGTCCTTGGTCTTGATGAAGCCGGAGCTTGATAAATGGAGCCCGGGAGAACATTCCGGTACATTCCGTGGTAACAATCTGGCGTTTGTCGCTTCCCATGCCGCTATTAGCCGTTACTGGTCGGACAGTGGGTTTTCGCAGGAGGTTAAACGCAAGTCGGCTCTGGTCGAGAAGAAGATGCGTGATTTGCATGAAAAATATTCCGAGCATACGGTCGATGTCCGAGGTTACGGCATGATTTGGGGAATCGAGTTTAAAGACCCGGAGATGACCTCAACCATTTGTAGCACCGCGTTCGATAACGGTTTAGTCATCGAAACCGCCGGATCGGAAAGTCAGGTAATCAAATTCTTGGGGCCTTTGATTATCAGCGACGAGTTGATCGAGGAAGGGTTTGATATTCTTGACCAAGCCATCGAACAAACCATCAAACAAGCTTAAAAAGTATGAGGAATTAGTAATGATTGTTAAAAACTTATATGACGACGTGATTGGTACCGATGCCGATGTGGATACTAAACAGTGGAACAGCCGCCGTTTGTTATTGGCCAAAGATGGTATGGGTTTCTCTTTGCACGACACCGTGATCAAACCGGGGGAAGATCTGCACCTGTGGTACAAAAACCATTTGGAAGCGGTTTACTGTATCGAAGGCGAGGGTGAGATCGAAGAGAAGAAGGACGGTACAGTTCATCCCATTCGCGAAGGAACCGTGTATGCCTTGAACGAGCATGACCAACATATCCTGCGAGCGAATAAAGGCGTGCGCATGCGTATGGTCTGTGTGTTCAACCCGCCGGTTACCGGTCGCGAAGTGCATGATGAAGATGGTTCCTATACTTTGCCCGACGATTGGGCCGAGTAACATCTAGCGAGCTATGATTCAAATCCGAAAATCCCTTTGGGCCTGAAGAGAGGGCCTGACGGGGTTTCACAACCTAAAAACAAACAATTGAAAGGAAACATGTCTTATTTAACAGTTGAAAAAATTGGTGGTACTTCAATGAGTAACTACCAAGCGGTTAGAGACAACATTATTCTTTATCCTCAAAACCCTTATCAGCGCATCTTTGTGGTTTCTGCCTACGGCGGAATTACCGATGACTTGTTGGAACATAAGAAATCCGGACAGCCCGGTGTTTACGGTCTTTTCGCCAATGATGACGTCGAAGACGATTGGCGTATTGCTCTGGATCAGCTCAGTCTGAAATTGAACAAGATCAACGCCGCTTTATTTGCCGACGAATCTTTACGGTCAATGGCGAATGCCTTTATCGACGAGCGTATTGCAGAGACTAAGCAATTACTGAATCATTTACAGGACTTGTGCAGTCACGGTCACTTTTCTCTGGAAAACCACCTGCTGACCGTTCGCGAATTATTGGCGAGTTTGGGGGAAGCACACAGTGCCTGGAACCTGGCGCATCAGTTGCAGACAGAGGGCATCAATGCGCGTTTCGTCGATTTGACAGGCTGGCAGGCGAACGAAACACTGTCTCTGGACGAGATGATTCATAAGAATCTGGGGCATATCGACTTCTCGCAGGAATTACCGATTGTCACCGGTTACGCACATTGCAGCGAGAACCTTATGCATACCTTCGACCGTGGTTACAGTGAGATGACCTTTAGTCGTATTGCCGTGATGACCCAGGCGGCCGAAGCCGTCATCCACAAAGAGTATCACCTCAGCAGTGCCGACCCTAGATTGGTGGGCGAGGAGAATGTGGTTCCGATCGGTAAGACCAATTACGACATCTCGGATCAGTTGGCGAATTTGGGGATGGAAGCGATTCATCCGCGTGCTGCAAAAGGGCTTCGTCAGGCTCAGATTCCATTGCGCATCAAGAATACCTTTGAACCGGAACACCACGGAACCTTGATCACCGACGATTACGTGTCGGAATCGCCGCAGGTCGAGATTATCGCCGGAATGAAGAATTTAATTGCGGTGGAAGTCTTCGATCAGGAAATGTTGGGGCAACAGGCGAATTATGAACGCGAATTGTTAAACATCATCCAACGCGTAAAAGCGTCGGTGGTGACTAAAGATTTTAATGCCAATACGATTACGTTATACGTGAACGCCAGCTTGAAAAAGGTCAAACGTCTGACCGGACAGATTGAAACGGCCTTCCCGAGTGCGGCCTTGCGTACCCGCAAGGTGTCGTTAGTTTCCGCAATGGGGAGCGATATGGCGATTAAAGGGCTGTTGGCGAAAGCGGTGCAGACGTTGTATGTACAAGGATTGAATATCGAGGCCATTCACCAGAACACGCGTCAGGTCGAGATGCAGTTTATGGTGAACGAAAACGATTTTGAAACCGCCGTGCGTGCTATGCATGCCGACTTGATTGAAGTTCATGACCACGGGACGGCCATATGCGCACACTAATCCTTATCTGTATATTGAGTTGTTTCTCCAGTTTGGCGAACAGCGCCGAACGTCATGTGAATGAGACCCAGGACGTCGAGTCGCTTAAAGAGCCGATGTATAACCCGTTTATCGAACGCTACGTAATGGACGAACTTCGTCAGTTACGTGTGGATATGAACGACCTGCATGTCGAAGTGACTAAGGAAGTGGTTAACCGCGAGCTGGAAGCCACTACTTTGGCGGTGACTTATGCATCGGATACGGTTACGTATTTCTTTTACTTGATCGCCGGCGTGAGTTCGATATTGGTGTTGGTGGGGTGGAATTCCATCCGCGACATTAAAGAAAAAGTGCACAATCTGGCGGACAGTAAAGTCAACGAAGTGATTTCGGAGTACGAGAAACGTCTTGAACACCTTGAGGAAGAGTTGAACCGTAAATCCCGTGGCATTACCAGCGCACAGCAGCGTATCGCTCAACATCAGGATATTCACAGCCTATGGTTGAAAGCAGGGCAGGAGCCGATCCTGAGTAACCGTTTGTCGATTTACGATCAGATATTGGAGTTGGATCCTACCAATAGCGAGGCGATGACCTATAAGGCCGACATTGCGCTGGAAATGAACGAGCCTCAATGGGCGATCAATTTATGCAATCAGGCTTTGAACATTGACGCCGAGAACAAACACGCGTTCTACCAATTGGCGGGCGCTTATGCCTTGTTGGGTAAAACGAACGATGCGATAGAAAACTTGAAACTCGCCGTACAAGATTCCGATGGTTACAAGGATCAGGTTAAAAGTGATCCGGTATTCGATTCGTTACAGGATGACTTGGAATTCCAGGCTTTGCTGAACGAATCCGAGGCATTTGAAAAAGAAGGTTCCGCTCAAAGTTAAAGAGTGGCTGGAAGTCATAAAAAAACCGCTCATAAGAGCGGTTTTTTTATAGCGTGCCGACGTTGGCCGGAAAAGGATGGAAAGTTTACCATACCAGTGGTTTATAGCCTTCTTCCTGTAATTCCATCAGTGCAGCGGCACCGACTTCAGCGTATTCCGCAAACGGGCGCATATCCGATTGCGACCAGTGAACGGTATTCATGGTATTGCCACAGGCAATCCAACGCACGTTATAGTCTTTTGCAAAGCTTTCAACACGCTCGTAGGTCAGAGGGTCGACTTCACGTTTCGGTTTTTTGGCAAGTACATGCAAGCCGGGACCGATGGCTACCACTGCGATATCGACATTGTCGCCATAGCGTTTAATCATCGCCTGGATCGAGTTTAAAATTGCATGCTGGTATCCTGCATCGGCTTTGTTCCACATATAAACCGCTTTATGCTCCGCCGGATCTCCGGGAAAACGGTCGCTTGGTGGATCCTGAAGTTCCGGTACCGGCTTCAATTTGAAATCACTCGGGGCTGCCGTGGTGTCCGCTGCCTGACTTAATCCTGTGAATAGGGTAAGGCAGACGATTAAGGTAGTGGTTAGCAAGCGCATTTTAAACTCCTAAAATAAGAATTACGTTTTACTATTATACTGGGCTTTTACGAGGATTGTTTTATATGCATTATAGAATCGGCTTATACTGCTGCGCTATCGTTCCCTATCGGAATCGATTAACATACTGCATTTAGAGCAACCATCGAGAGAAACACTATGCTGCTACAACCTCAAATTGAACAGGCTATTCGCGAAAATTTTCAGGTCGATTTTATGGAATTGCAGAACGAAAGCCACATGCACGCAGGTCCGGCTGCCGAGTCGCACTTTAAATTGACATTGGTTTCCGAAGACTTTAGCGGATTGAGCAAGGTGAAGCGTCAGCAGTCGGTGTATCGTGCATTAAACGCATTGATGCCGCAATTTCATGCCTTGGCTTTACATACTTATACGCCGCAAGAGTGGCAGGAAGTCGGGACGGCACCGGCATCGCCGAAGTGCGGCGGCGGTCATTAAAAGTCGATCTTGATTTTCCCGACAAAGCCGCCGGGAAGGCCGGGTTTATAAAACCAGGACACCGCAACGGTGTCTAAACGGCTAAAGCTTAAGCGTGCCGGTACCGTTATTCTTGGTCGTATTCTTCTAAATAGTCTTCCGGTGCGATTTCGGGATGGTGCAGATACCAGATGCGGGTGAATTTTTCCGAATCCAGTTTATTTTGCAACAGCACAATCGCTTGAATGTATTGGTCGATATACAGATAACGCCCTTTACGCAACGACTGCCATAAATGACGGTACTTCACCGGAAGAAAGTGTTTGAAATGCGGTATTAAACCGAATTCGCCTTCCGTTGACGCGATGCGTTCCATGACCAGGTTTCGGGCACGAATGCGGAATTGTTGGTCGTATTGGTCAAGCAGCTTGGCGACGAAGTAGACTAAGCCTGCAGAAATCAGGAAGCTGGCGATCAAGTAGCCTGAAATAAAAGCGCCGATCAAAGTAAACGCCACTAACAGCACGGCACTGACCGGAATGGTCAAAATCGAAATCCACTGTTTATTGCCTTTCAATTCATTGGCGACGGCGCTGATGTCGAATTGAGTGACATTAACCGCATGCAAACGCTCCAGCATCTCTTCGGCGAGCGGGATGGCCGGCGGGTTGTCGTTTTCCAAATTGTCCGTTGTTGTATCCATAATGTTTCGTCAATCCATTCATCCGTTTTAACGGCTGATTTATGTTTTTTTGATTTTTTTCTCTTTGGGTTTGCACTGTTGTTCACACTCTAACGTATGACGACGTTTGCTTTCCAGGCAGTAAGCAGTAAGCTTGCCACCCCATAAGCATCCGGTGTCGGTAGAGTGGACATGATAGGCATCGATCTCGCCAAGTGTCGACCAGTGGCCGAAAAATATCTCATGGGTTTTATTTTTACGATCGGGAAATACGAACCAAGGATCGTATTCCGTTGCTTGCTTGCCGGGTGAGGATTTTATTTTCAACTCTAATTTGCCGTTGGCATTGCAGTAGCGCATGCGTGCGAAGGCATTAACGATATAGCGAATTCGATTCCAGCCGGTCAAAGTGTCTTCCCATTCATCCGGCTCGCTACCGAACAGGTGTTCGGTAATAAACGTCTGCCAATCGGAGCCTTGCAGGTGAGCTTCGACTTCTTTGGCCAGTTGCAGCGCTTGGGAAATCGACCATTGCGGCGGGATGCCGGCGTGCACCATGACCGAGTTGTATATCGGGTGACTGACCATGAGCGGTTGTCGGCGTAACCAGTCGATCAACTCGGGGGCGTCTTTGGCGTCGAAAATCGGGTCGAGCGTGTCCGACCTGGATTGAAAACGCTTCAGCCCCGAATAGGCGGCGAGCAGATGAAAATCATGGTTCCCCAGCACCATATCGGCACGGCCTTGCTGTTGTAAGGTTTTGACGAACCTCAAGCATTCAAGCGATTTAGGGCCGCGGTTGACGATGTCTCCGACAAACCAGAGGTGGTCATTTTCGGGTTGATAGTCAATCTGTTTAAGCAGGGCTTGAAGTTCATCGTAACAGCCTTGTAAATCGCCAATGACGTAGGTTGCCATAGTTGTGAAATTCCTTTATTGCCGTCCGCTTATATCTGGGTTGGTCGAGTCTTTGTCCGCAATCAGGCGGGTACTTGTAATTTTGTATATAGATTAGCAAGTCTGACGAATTGTTCAACCGTTAAACTTTCGGCCCGCGCGCTCGGTTCGATGCCGCAGGACTCAATCTGTTCCGCATCCAGCCAACCTTTCAAGGTATTGCGCAGGGTTTTGCGTTTTTGACTGAAGGCCTGTTTGACCACATCGGCAAACTGTTTCTCGTCGTCTGCAATGAACGGTTTGGTTTGATAAGGCACCAGACGCACGATGGCCGAATCCACTTTGGGAGGCGGCGTGAAATTTTCCGGACCGACGGTGAACAGGTATTCGGTTTCGCAGGCGTATTGCAGCATAACGCTTAAACGCCCGTAAGCCTTGATGCCCGGCTGTGCGGTAATACGGTCCACCACCTCTTTTTGAAGCATAAAGTGCATGTCTCGAATATGTTCGGCATAATTCAGTAGATGGAACAATAACGGACTTGAAATGTTGTACGGCAGGTTGCCGACCACGCGCAGGATTTGTTCCCCTTCGCTCAACAGGGTGGCGTAGTCGAACGCCAGCGCGTCGGTATGATGCAGATTAAAGGCCGGATTGGATGAGAAGCGGCGGGTTAATGGCGCAATCAAGTCACTGTCGATTTCGATGATGTCCAGTTTTCTGACAACGTCGAGCAGCGGGGCGGTTAAAGCCGCTTCACCGGGACCGATTTCTACCATGTGGTCGTCGGCTTTGGGGCGAATCGAGGCGACGATCTGCTGAATGACTCTCGGGTTATTAAGAAAGTTCTGTCCAAACTGCTTCTTGTGTTTGTGTCCGGCCATTTATGGTCCTTGTTTCTTGTTGGTTTATTACGTTCGCGGAGCGTGGATCATTTCCAGCGCAACCTCGATGGCGTAACGGAAACTTCGGTCGTCGGCTTTGCCGCTGCCAGCCAGATCCAGTGCCGTACCGTGATCGACCGAGGTGCGTACAAACGGTAATCCCAAGGTGATGTTGACCGCATTGCCGAAGCCCATGTGTTTGAGTACCGGTAGACCTTGGTCGTGATACATAGCCACCACCGCATCGGCGTGCGCCAGATATTTAGGGGTGAATAAGGTGTCGGCCGGCAGAGGCCCGTTAAGATTCATTTCGCTTCTAAGTCTTTCAAGAACCGGTTCGATGACGTCGATCTCTTCACGTCCCATGTGACCGTTTTCCCCAGCGTGCGGGTTTAAACCTGCAACCAGGATATGCGGTTCGGCAATGCCGAACTGTTCGACCAGAGAACGATGAGTAATGCTGAGGATTTCCGTCAACAGTGGCTGAGTGATGGCTTTCGGTACATCCGAGAGCGGCAGGTGTGTGGTTGCCAAAGCAACACGCAAGCCCGGCGTTGCCAGCATCATTACGACGCGTTCGGTTCCACTGTCTTCCGCCAGCAATTCGGTGTGACCGCTGAACGGCAATCCGGCTTCGTTGATGATGCCTTTATGAACCGGACCGGTGACCATGCCGGCGAATTCGTCGTCCATACAGCCGCGTATGGCGCGTTTTAGCATGGTGACCACCGACATCGCGTTGGCGACGTTAAGTTGGCCGGGAACGACGGCCTCGGTAACCGGAACGTGTTCCAACGTCATCTGACCGCAACGGCTCGGCTCGGCTTCGGCGCGACTGTCGTAGGTTTTGATTTGGATTTCCATACCGAGCTGTTTGGCTCGTTGACGGATCACGTCGGCATCGCCGAGTACCACGAGTTCAACCGGCCAATCGGTTTGTGATAGCTGTAAAACCAGATCGGGGCCGATTCCGGCAGGTTCTCCCGAGGTGATTACCAGTCGTAAGGTCATAAAAACTTCCTAATGCATCAAGAGAAGGCCGGTTGGAGTTCACACTCAACCGGCCTAATGTTTCATCTAGCGGTTATTCTGAATTAACTCAGCTTAGCCAGCCGTGTCGTTAAATGCGAATGTCGATAAACGCATCGTCTTTAAGACGTCGTAGCCAAATCTCAAAGGTTTCGTTCGCTTTACGCATACGGATTTCATTAATGGCTTCTTGTCGCTGGTTGGCTTTGGTTGCACTGTATTGGCGCTCCTCCTCAAGGAAGAACAAAATCCATCCCTGATCGGTGGCGATCGGTGCGGCAACCTGGTTTGGAGAGATTTCGGAGAGGCGTTCCTTAAGTTCGAACGGCAATTGCTCAAGCGTTTTCCAACCCAGGTCGCTGTTGGCGTTGACATCTTCGGGGATGTCGGCAAAGCGCTGTTTTAAGGCGTTGAATTCTTGTAACGTATGAGTGTCGGCGACAATTTGTTGGATGTCCATCGGGACTTCGGTTTGCTGGGTGGCGTTGTCACTCAAAATGATGAAGCGGTGCAAGTGGTATTGGGTAACCATATCGCTGTCTACATCGCGTTTGTCGATCAGTTTGATCAGGTGGAAACCGCTTGGGCTGCTGATGACCGGACTGACTTCCCCCGGTTTCAGGGTTGCCAGGGTATCGCTGAAGAATGTTGGAATCTGCTCGTTTTTCAGCCAGCCTAAATCACCGCCGGAAAGGGCTTTGCTGCCTTTAGAATAACGTACCGCCAGTTGACTGAAAGATTCGCCGTTACGGATGCGTTGAGCTAAATCGTCAATCTGTTTTTTGGCCGCTTGGCGTTGCGCTTCGGTGGCCGATTCCGGCAGGGTGATCAATAAGTGGCGCAAATGGTATTCGTAACGGCTGGTATCCAAGCTGTTACGTTGCAGATAGTTGTTGATTTCGTCTTCGGTCACCAAGGTGCGTCCGATCACTTCCTGTTCGCGTAGCTTTTGAATCAATAATTGTTCTTGAACCGTGTTGCGCAACTGGATGAAACCGTTCGGTCTTTCCATGTTCAAACGGTTGCGTAAATCCATTAACGACATCTTGTTTTGAGTGGCGATTTGAACCAATTGTTGGTTAACCTCTTCGTCGCTGACACTCAATCCCAGTTTTTCGGCACGCTGCTTTTGCAGGATTTCCATAATAAGGTTGTCCAACACTTTCGCTTGCAGTTGGTGGATGTCATTGACCGGGATTTGCTTGGCTCGCAATTGTTGAAGCGTTTCTACGGTTTTTTGATCCAGTTCGCTTTTAAGAATGATCTGATCGTCGACCACGGCCACAACCTTGTCCAGCAGTTGGTCGGCATAGCTTAAGGGTGAAAGCGTCATCAGCAGGGTAGCCAGTGATAAAAGCAGAGTTTTTGAAACCTTTGTCATTACAAGACCTATTCAATGTTTGAAGTGTTAATCATTCAAATGGGTTAAAAGTTCAGTTTTTTATTCAAGTAATCTTTAAACGAAGAGTCGGTGCTACTCAAGCCTTTAAATTCGATTAAGAACTGGACGCTGTAATTATACAGACCATTTTCCAGTTGTGTCTCTTCTACCGAGAATTCTCCCGCCCAACAGCAGTTGTCATAGCGTAATGCATGTTGTACTTCGTTACGCACTTCGTTGGTGAAGTCGTAATTCCAGTAGGTACCGATCTCCCAACGCGGAGAAAGTTTGTAGGTAAGGCCGGCTGCCAAAGTCGCTTTTGCATTGGGCAGGTTGTTGTTGCTGAGGGTGTGGTTCAACAGTAACTTGCTGTCCTTTGAAAGATTCCAGCGCAGGCGGCTGTTGGCGTTAACCAGTTCGGTGTCCTCTCTGGAGAACTGGCTGGTCGAATAGAGATAGAGATCCGGAGTGGTCATGCCCAGTTTGACGAAATAATCGGATTGTTCCGCGGTCAAAGGTTCGGTTCCGGTCAGTGTGACTTTTCGATCTTCCAGATAGAAAATCTGTCCGATACCCGCTTCCAGGAACGGGGCGCCGGATTCTGTCAGGATTTTGCTGGTTAATGCGGCGGAAACCTGCGTGGTGTCGCCGATACGGTCGTAACCGGAGAAACGGTTTAACGAGAACAGGTTGGAAAAGTGCAAACTCTGCGTGGTGGTGTCGAACAGCGGTACATTGGACTGATTGACGTAAGGTACATGCAGGTATTGCAGTTCCGGTTCCAAAGTCTGAATGTAGTTTTTACCCGCCAGGCTGAAATCCCTTTCGAACACCAATCCGCCGTTAAGGGCGTATTGCATTACCGTATGGTCGAGCGTATCTTCGCCGGTCGTATTGTTGCCGTTGTCGTGCATCGCATAATTTAGATGATTGGCTGCGACCAAGGCTTTAAGGTGACCGTAGGATTGGTTGATTGAATAGCTTAATTGCGGCACCAGACGCGTACGCAACGCCTCCGGTTTTGTGTGGCTGCTTAGCGGTACGTCGAATTCGGTTGCTTCGGTGGTCAGGTTGAATTGCAGGTCGCCGAAATCTTTGTTGTACAGCATGCCGATTTCCGGTCTTTTTTCGTAGTTGACCGGTGCATCGTGCAGGCGCAGGTAACTATAGACCTGCGCATAGGCCTGTAGATTATCCTGGCGATAATTTAATTTCATGTAGCGCGGCGTACTGGTGACGGTTTTTAAAGCATTTTCCACCGGAATGTCGGCAAAAAAGTTTTCGTCCGAAGCTTCGTGCCAGAGAATGTTGCTGCTAAAGCCGTGTCCCCAGTTTTGGTTGGCAATCAACTTGGCGCGCCAGCGCTGTTCGATGGTGTCGCCGTAGACGACGTCTCCGTTGTTTATATAAGCTAACCCTTCGTCGGCGGTTTTAGCGTCGTTCAAGGCGGTTAGAGTCAATTCGGCCGAGTGGCGAACCGATCCGGATTTTTGAAGATAGCGGAATTCGTTTTCCAGCACCGGCCCTCGGTTTTCCATATACATCAGCGTCAGGGTGTCGTCGTAATTCGGGGCTAGATTAAAGTAGTAAGGCAGTTTGACGTAGAAGCTGGAAGAGTCGTCGGTAATGGATTTGTAGCTGCCGAATTCAGGAATCAGCAAGCCGCTGGCGCGATCGTCCAACGGGAAGTTGAAGTAGGGGGTGTAAAAAACCGGCACATCATGGAAGAACAGTACCGTGTTTTTACCGTATACACGTCGGGTTTTATTATTGATTTCCAGGTTTTCGAATTCGAGTTCCCAGGCGACCTTGCCGTTTTTAATCTGTTGTTTATTATCCACTGAACCCGATTCTGCCTGTTCTTTGATCTGCTCGATCGGGCAGGTGGTAAAGGTGGCGTTTTGCAGATTGGCCACTTCGCTGTTTTTATCCAGATCGATGGTTCGGGCGTGACCGTGGGCACGACTTGGTTTGATCTGGTAGCGAGTGGCATTGAGCTGAGCGGTTTTTTGCTGTTGGTCGACTTGGGCGTGATCTGCCGTGATGACCAAGTCTTCACGGTGAAATTCGACCTGGCCGAAAATTTGTGCTTTCTTTTGTGCTTTCTCATAGAGAATTTCGTCACCCAATACCACCATGCCCGGCTGAGTGATGACGGCGGAACCGGTCAGCTTAAGGAGGTTGCTATCGGGCTGGGTCAATTCATCGGCTTGCAGTTCGGTCGGTCGGTCTTTCTCGGTTGATGGCGGAATGTCCTGCAACGGTACGATCCACTGCGGCTTGCAGTCAATAGGCGGCTGGGCCTGAACAAGCGGCGAGACTCCGATCAAGCTCAACAAGCTTACCGAAAATAAACGTTTATGGCCGTAAACGATTCGGTTCATGTGGGGTAAGCGCATTCTCCCCGTTTGCATGGCGTTCGAAAGTCTGTGAAAGTGGCGAATCAAGTTTGACATCAAGCAGAGAATCATTAATTATTCGTAAATTGTTTATTTTAACCGAGTATTTCCTTTATGAATGAAAGATTTCAACGGATGTTGGAGTGGCTGGAAGATCAGCCTTTACTAGCGGGCTGCGACGTGTCAACTCCGGTTCCGGCATCCAGTGACGCCAGTTTTAGACGCTACTTCCGTATTCAAGTCACTCGACCGAATGACGAAGCGACCAGTTATATCATTATGGATGCACCGACCGAGCACGAAGATTGTCGTCCGTTCATCGAGGTTTCCGATCAGCTGGTGAAAATGGGCTTGCAGGTGCCCGAAGTGCTGGCACAGGATTTACAGCAGGGATTTTTGTTGTTGACCGATCTGGGTTCGACGACTTATCTATCGGTACTAGCGTCGGCGGATGAATCCGAAGCCGACCGTTTATATCAGGATGCTTTAAGCGCGTTGGTGACGTTGCAACAAAAAGGCCATAAAGCGGCAGAGGTTTTGCCGCCTTACGACGCCAAGTTGCTGGATACCGAAATGAACTTGTTTTCCGATTGGTTATTGGCGACGCATTTGGAAATGCCGTTGGGTAAATTGGCTGCGCACGACTGGGCGGAAGTCAAAAACGTTTTGCAGCAGTCAGCGTTAAGCCAGCCTAAAACGTATGTGCATCGTGACTATCACAGCCGAAATCTGATGGTGACGCCGCAGCATAATCCCGGTATTTTGGATTTTCAGGACGCGGTACACGGGCCTTTGACCTACGATGCGGTTTCGTTGTTGCGCGACTGTTATATTGCATGGCCGGCCGAGCAAGTGGTGGAATGGCAAAGAAGTTATTTCTTGCAACTTTGCGAGGCGGGCTTATTGAATAAAGACGAATGGAACGGGTTCCGCAAATCGATGGATTTGATGGGCATTCAGCGCCATCTGAAAGCGTCCGGTATCTTTGCGCGTTTGTATCACCGTGACGGTAAAGACGGCTATCTGAACGATATTCCATTGACCTTGCAGTATATTGTGCAGGTCGGTTCACAGTATCCGCAATTGAAAACCTTGGTGGACTTGGTGGAAAGCCGGGTTCTACCGCATGCGGTTTTGCAGCATAAAATCCTTGATTTTTAAATCAACCCTAAACCAAGAGAGTCTATGTCTAAACAACCTGTGAAAGCGATGATTCTTGCCGCCGGGCGCGGCAATCGTTTGCGTCCGTTGACCGATACCATCCCTAAGCCGTTGGTACCGCTGTGCGGCAAACCGTTGATTGAATATCACATTGAAAAGTTGGCTGCAGCCGGGGTGCAAGAAATAGTCATCAATCACGCTTGGCTCGGCGAACAGATCGAGCAGGCTTTAGGTAATGGCGAGCGTTGGGGACTGAAAATCGTTTATTCAGCAGAGCCCGAAGGGGGCTTGGAAACGGCCGGTGGCATTATCAATGCTCTGCCTCTGCTGGGCGACGAAGCGTTTTTAGTGGTTAACGGCGACGTCTATACCGATATGGATTTCGCTCCGTTGATTGAGCAGGTGCGTTCCTTATCCGGTGACGGCAATCGACTTGCACATTTGGTGTTGGTTCCCAGCCCCGAGTTCAATGCCAAAGGCGACTTCGGGCTGAATACGGATAGCCGAGTGCAAAGCGAAGGGGAACACACCTTTGCCGGTTTGAGCGTGTTGCACCCGAATCTATTTAAAGACATGGAAGTCGGGTTCATTAAACTTGCACCGATTCTGCGTGAGGCCATGCAGGCCGGAAAGGTAAGCGGTGTACTCTATGAAGGATTCTGGTCGGATATCGGCACACATGAAAGGTTGCACGAGGCCGAGCGGCTATTGTGTTCTTGAACTCCTCGGCTTTAATTCCATTCCATAAAATTCTACGGTTATTATGACGTCGGACGAACGTTTGATTCGTATCAATAAATTTCTTAGCGAAGCGGGTATCTGTTCCCGTAAACAGGCGGATCGCTTGATCGAGCAAGGGGAGGTTGAGGTCAACGGCCAACCCGCTTACCTGGGCATGAAAATTCGCGAGACCGATCAAGTGTCGGTTAGCGGTCGTGGAATCGAAAGCAAACCCGAGCCGGTTTATCTTCTTTACCATAAGCCGGTGGGCATTACCTGTACACACGATCTCGCCGTTAAGGGCAATCTGGTCGACGCACTCGATTTTCCGCAACGGGTATTTGCCGTGGGGAGGTTGGACAAAGCCTCAGAAGGGTTGATGCTGTTGACCAATGACGGGGAAATCGTTAATAAAATTCTTCGCGTCGAGAATGCCCATCAGAAGCGCTATCAAGTGACGGTGGATAAAGCGATCACGCCGGCTTTTTTGCAAGCGATGGCGGCCGGGGTCGAAATTCTGGACACGGTTACCCGTCCCTGTCAGGTCAGCCAACGCTCCGAGGATTGTTTTGAAATTGTTCTGACTCAGGGATTGAACAGGCAGATTCGCAGGATGTGCAAGGCGTTGGGCTATCGGGTCACTCGGTTACGACGTTTGCGCATCATGCATTTAGAACTGGACGGTTTGTCCGAAGGAGAATGGCGATTGTTGACGCCTGAAGAGCGTAACCAATTAACACTGCAATTGCGAGATTCGAGCAGTCTGGCCAAAACGCTTTAGTGTAAGATCCAGTCTCCAAAAAGATCACTTAATCTGAGATAACTTTAGGCTAAGTTTTGTTTCAATACATGTCTGTTGTTTTAAAATGTAGTTAAAGAAAACGTGTTCATAAATTAAAAGGAAAATGACATGAGCCATAAGCATAAAGCGGTTATTGAAAAAGTGTTTGCCCATCCGATTTCAACAAGCATCGACTGGAAGCAGTTGCAACATGCGTTAGAGCATTTTGGTGCGGAGATTGAGATTTCCGGTTCTAACCGTGCAAAGATTGTAATGAACGGACAAGAGATTGTGATTGGATTGCCACATCACGGGCATGAAATTGCCGATAAAACGGAAGTGACTCAATTGCGTCATTTCTTGGAAGCGGTTAAGTTGACACCGGACGCCATCTAATCGGATTGTGTTGAAAACTTCCCTAATAAAAAGGCCTGAATATTCAGGCCTTTTTTGTAACTGTCTTATGGTGACGTTCAAAAGTATGATTTACGCGTTTAACGTCTTATTTTTCTGCCAGACGAACCAGCTGAAGGCCGCGCCGCTGACAAACATCAGTAACGAATAGGTGACGGCCGGAATCATCATCACCTCATTGCCGATCAGCGTACCGGCGACAACTAAAGCCAACGTACCGTTTTGAATTCCAACTTCGAAACCGATTGAAACCGATTGCGGATGCGATAGTCTGCTCAGTTTCGCCATCTGGTAACCTAAAATCAGAACCACCACATTCAATAGCAATGTCGCCAGACCAGCTTGTGCAAAGAAGCCCGCCATGTTGTCGGCGTTTTTCAGAACGATTAAGGTGATGATCAACAACAGGAATAGAATCGAGAACCATTTCAAAAGGTTTTCGATTTTGGCCGCCGCATTAGGCCAACGCGCCAATACTGCCATCCCTAATGCGACCGGAATGATGGTGATGACTAACAGCTGTACGATGGTTTTCATCACCGGCAAGCTGAATTCGGTCGCATTCCCCATAAAGTAATTCATACTTAAGGCCGCAATCAACGGGATGGTAAAAGGGGTAACGACGCTGACCACGGCGGTAAGACTGATGGAAAGCGAGACATCGCCTTTTGACAGGTAGGTGAACATATTCGAGGTTGCACCGCCGGGGGCGAGGGCGATAATCATCAAGCCGACTGCAATTTCCGGAGAAAGGTTTAAAGCGACGGCAATGATGAAGGCCGCGATCGGTAGCAATAACATCTGTCCGATCAAGCCGATGCCGACGGCTTTGGGGGACTTCAATACGCTTTTGAAGTCCGCCAGTCGCAGGGATAATCCCATACCGAACATAATCAGGAATAGCGCAGCGGGAAGGATAACTTTTGTAAGCAGGTCTGGAGACATGAAATTTTCCGGTTTTGTGAATTAAGTTGTTGGGATTGTATAAGACGGGATCGAAAACACAATCCTAAAACGATGACGTTAGCGCTGATGTTTTTTATGACGGGGTAAATTTTTTCCCGGACGGAGGTTTTCGCTTAAAAAGCTTCGTTGCCGATAACCGTGAGTCCGACCGAAGTCCAAGCCTGCATTCCACCCCGGTAGTATTTGATCTTGTTTGCCGGGTACCCCAATTTGAGAAGGGAGTAATTGTTGGTTTTTACCGCAGCAGGAGTCTGCCCGCAGAAGTGGCCGTTGCAGTAGGCGACAATGGTTTTTGCATGACTGAAATCGAAATCGCCGTTGGGTTTGGTTTTGACGTTAAAATATTTTTCCAAGGCTTCAATGGCATCAAGTTCGTTGTTGAACGTCGACATCGGGACATTGATGGCGCCCAGAATGCGCAGGCGTTCAAACCAAATGGTCGGTCGGGTATCGACTAGAATGATAGAAGGGTCGGTTTGCATGCGTTGCATATAATCGATCACATCCAATTCGCCGATGGTTTCTACCCCGGGGGCAAGGTGCATTGGCTGCAAATGACCGACGGTGGTATTAGTGTAAAGGTCGGTTAGGGTGATTCTAGGGTCTTGGTTGCGCTGAATCACATAAGTTTGGCCGTGCAGCTTAATGGTAATCGACTTCACGCCTTCGGTCAGTTGCACTTCTCCCGATGAACTTTCGGCATGTAGGCCATGACTAAATAGTGTCGCTAATACAAACATCAGACTCGAAAATTTCATGACAACTCCTGTTACCGCGTAATGACTCGAGCGTAAAATCACCCCCGCTGTTTTGAGTTTAACCGATCAAAAAAATATTTTCCTAAAACCACAATTAAAATGCCGCCGAGTATCAAAATCGTCGATAAAACCAGTCGCAACGTGATCGCTTCCGAAACGAAGAGGACGCCGCCGAAAACCGCCAATACCGGAACCAATAATTGTACGACGGCGGCTTGAGTGGAAGACAGGCCTCCGAGTGCAATGTACCAAAGGGTATACCCGATTCCGGAAGCGATTCCGCCGGACAAGACCGCGAGCAAAATGCCCTCGTAAGTATAGTGTTGTGTGTTTAAGGTCAGAACCGCCAAAAGAACGACCATCGGTAACGTTCGGATGAAGTTGTAGGCCGTATCGGTCAACGGGTTTTGCGAGCCGCGGCCGATTAAAGTATATATTCCCCAGGCGATACCCGATACGGCCATTAATACGAAGCCTTCAGGCGAAGGGGCGCTCACACCGGGTAAAACTAAGGCCACAAAGCCTGAAAAGGCGATAGCCATGCCGATCCATTCGCTGATGAGCAGTCGGCCGCCCGAAAATAGCGTGATCAGGATGATGCTGATTTGTACCGCCCCGAACAGTATCAATGCGCCGGTTCCGGTTTCCAGCGTCAGATAAGCGTAGGAAAAACAGATGGCATATAAAAATAGCATCAGGCCGGCCGTCCAACTTCCTTTACTGACGTTTTTGTCGGTTTGAGTCGTGAATGAGACGATGGTCAGCAAGACTAAAGCACCGGAAAACAGTCGAATCATCGTAAAACCGGCCGGATCAATTGCTTGGTTATCCAATGCCAGACGGTTCAGTACCGAATTTGCTGCAAAGGCGATCAATGCCAGTCCGGTAAACAGAATGGTTTTGGATAGAGGTGTATTTGTGAGTGGCAATGAAGGCTCCGGCAGTGAAGTGGTTGAGCAAATTATAAACTTGCTTGGAGAGTGAAACGAGTCAAAAGTGGGGGTGATCGTTTACAGTTTCTCGATAAACGCAATCTAAAAGAGGGGGCGATGGGAAGGAAGGATCATCTTTATTCATCGTTTGTTTGCGGAATCAGGAAGTAATGTGAAATGCCTTCGTTATCGACCGTGACACGGTTGTTGTATTGTTCGCTATTAAGGAATTTAAATAGATCCTCGGGCGCCATCGGTCTGGCAAAGTAGAATCCTTGTCCGATATCGCAACCCATGTTTTGTAGAAGATGCACGACATGCAGGTTTTCGATGCCTTCCGCTACGACGTTCAAATTAAGGTTGCGCGACATTTTGATGGTGTCGCCGGTCAGGATTTCCAGGCGTTTGTCGTTATTGAGTTTGTCGACGAATAGACGGTCGATTTTGAGTTCAGTGAAAGGCATGCGTTTGATGTTTTCCAATACCGCCGTTCCGGTGCCGAAATCGTCGATGGACAGTTTAAAACCTTTGAGTCTCAAACGAGCCAAAATATCGAGGCCGGTTTTAAGATGCTGGATGGCGCTGCTTTCGGTGATTTCAATAATCAATTTGTTCGGTTGAATTCCCATTAATTTGGCTTTTGCGGCCAATTTATCGGGAAAATCGAGTTCGTTTAAATCAAGTGCGGAAACGTTGATTGAAATTGTGAGGTTGGGATATTTTTTAAAATGGGTTTGATAATCGAGCGCTAATCGATCAATGATCTTTTCCAGAAAACGTTGATTAAGACCGTTTGATTCCATTTGTTTGATAAAACGGTTCGGATAGATCAATCGCCCATCTCGATCTTGAATTCGTGCAAGAGATTCAATGCCGATGACTTCATAGTCGGCTAGATTGACTTGCGGTTGATAATGCAAAACGACTCTCGACTCCTCTAAGGCTTCTTGAATTTCCTCCGCACTTAATTCTTGAATATCATTTTTCGATCGTTTCGACTGAGTCTCATTAAGTTCGTGTTGTTGACTTGATGACTTGAATTCACTGATTAAAGCTTTTATATCCTGAATACTGAAAGGTTTTTTTAACGGAGGCAGCAATTTGAGTTCGTGCGCTTCTGCAAGATCGAATGCCGTGCCGAGAACATTTTCGTCATAACCGCTCATAAGAACGATAGAACCGGAATACTGAAGCTCTGATAAAGAACGGATCAGTTCAACTCCGTCGCGTCCCGGCATATTCAGGTCGAGGAAGATCAGTTGTACGTTAGGGTACTTACTCAGTTCACTTTCAAAAAATTCAGGTTGATGATGGTAAGCAGCGACCACGTCGAGCATCTCTGCAACATCCGAAATCAGTTCTCCGAAGGCTGGTTCGTCGTCCATAATGAAGATTTGAGTGTCCATGTTCATTCGCTTCCTTGCAATGCTTTTTGGATGGCGTCCCGAATGCCTTTTGATTGATATGGCTTGCGGACGAATACCAGATTTTCCGGAAGCAGATGCCGATTCTGGAGCATTTCTTCAGAGAAGCCACTGGTCAAAATGACCTTGGTATCAGGATAATCAGAGTGGATTATCTTGAACAATTCCAAGCCGTCGATGTCTCCGGGCATGACGATGTCTGAAAAGACCAGATCGTAGTTTTTCTTCTGTAGTTGTTCTTTGGCTTCATCGGCACTGTGGCAAATCTCGCATTCAAACCCTAGTTTTTCCAGGAAGGCTTCGGCGACTTCCGCCAAATCGGGTTCGTCGTCGACCACGAGTGCTTTCAAGCCGTTATAGTATGTGATTTCGCCCTCGTTCAGATGGTCAGAATAGGCCTTTGTACCCTTGTCCGACTGTTCGTTGACCGGCAGGTAGAGGTGGATGCTGGTTCCTTTTCCCTCTTCGCTGTAAATGCGCATATGACCTTTGGACTGCTTGATGAATCCGTAAATCATCGCCAGACCGAGACCGGTTCCTTTGCCTTTTTCCTTGGTGGTGAAAAACGGCTCCAGCACCTTGTCGATTAACGCTTTCGGGATTCCGCTACCGGTATCGGTGATGTCGATCAAAACGTATTCTCCGGAAGGTACAGGTTCCGGAAGTGCACGCGTATACTCGTCCGATAAGGTGACTTCGGACGCGTTTAGAAAGATAATGCCGCCTTCGGGCATGGCGTCACGTGCGTTGACTGCCAGATTGATTATCGCATTGGTCAGCTCGTTGGGATCGACGACGACCAGTGGCAGATTGTCTTCAATGTTCAGTTTAATCGTTATACGATCTTTGATACTTCGTTGCAGCATGTCCTGAAGCTCGTTCAGCAGTTGGTTCAGGTTGACCGCTTCGACTTCGAGCGATTTTTTGCGGGATATAGTCAGGAGTTTCTGTGTCAGGTCAGCGGCCGACATGGCTGCCTTTTTGACTTGGCCGAGTCGTTTTCCGGCTTTGCTGTCTTCTTCCACATCCATTTCCAGCAATTCCAGGTTGCCCATCATGATTCCCAATAGATTGTTGAAGTCGTGGGCGATGCCGCCGGTGAGTTGGCCGAGTGCCTCCATTTTCTGAGTTTGGCGCATCTGTTCCTCGAAGGCGTTGTGGGAGGTCACATCGCGAATCAGAGTAATGGCTTTAATTTCATTGTCGGCCATGAAAGGGTCGATGAGAACTTCCAACAATACTTCCGAACCGTTCGGGTGTTGGTAGTGGAAGGGACGATTGCGTGTGACTTTGATTCTTCTTGGCGCTCGATAGAACTCCTGTCGGTAGGCGCGGTGTTTGTTTCTGAAGTTTTCCGGCATCAGGGATTCGATTTCCTTGCCCAGGAGAAGTTCTGACGGAATACCCAGAATGGTCTCGATCATGGGGTTGGTTCTTTCGATGATGCCGGATTGGTTGACCACCATCAGGCCGTCAGGCACGGCATTAATCAGTTTTTCGAATTGCTGGTTAATCTCCTTGAGGTGGGTTTCGCGTTTGGATAAGTTATGAACCAGATAACTTAAACGGTTGCCGGTACGGATCGAGTAGAGAGCCATCAGGCTCAGTAGCAGGGCAATCAGGTACGGCCATTGGTTTTGCCACCAGAATGTGCCGATCATATGAGATTTGTTGAGTTTGCCGACGATGTACCATGGAAGGTCATTCGCTTGGGTGACGAGTATATTTGCTGTTAGATGGTTTTCACAATCGCCCAAGCTGCAGATTTTATGGAAAGCGTAATAATCGTCTCCAAGGGAGAATTCCTGATTGTTTCTATTCTCGGTCAACGCCGCCCATAACTTTGGATCGCTCTGTCGTATGGAACTTTCCGGTTTATTGAACATGAACCCCCAGGAAGTGACGGGTTGAGTGCTGAACAGGTAGTATCCCTGATTGTTTATCAGGGAGAAGTCGCCCGTCATTTGGTCGAGTTGGTTTTCGACCCGGTCGAGCATCCGTTCGGCGTCATAATTCAGAACCAGATAACCGATCACTTGTTGATGAGAGTAGCCGGTAATCGGCGTCGCGAAGCGCAGCATCGGTCGCCAAGGCATTTCGATCTCGCCTTGTTCGACGTTCAGATCCAGAGGCGACTGATAAATTTCACCCGGCTTTAGCCTTTCTGAGGAGGTGAAATAGTAGCGGTTCGATTTGTCTTGAAGCTGATCTTCCGGGATTCTGAAACTTTTGCCGTTTTTACGGTCAATGCGTACCACTTCATGGCCGGTTAGATCCAGGATGCGGATCTGGGCGTATCTGCGGTTTTGTTCGGAGAACGTCACATATTCGTTGCATAGGTGGTTGTGAATGGCATCGGAAGATCCGAGCAGGACATCTTTGGCTTTGGTTTGGTGGCTCAGATAGTTTATGTCTGCATAGATTTGGGAGATCTCGTTGAGTATCGTACGGTTAGCTTGTTGTACCAAGTTAGTGAGCTGCTTTTTACTGGCGTTTTCCCTGACCTGGTTATCCATGTAAAAAATGGCAAGCATCAACCCGATGATAAGGATGAATATCGGTAGAACGAACAGTAGTTGGTGGCGATACTTCATCAAGATAAACCTTTGTAGATCAATTCAATCGGATTTCTATCTTACGGGACGAGTATAAGATCTATCTAATACAAAATGCTTATAATATATGTGGAATTATTAATGATTACGTTGTCACATTACAATCGATTTTATGTGTTGCTTATCGATTTAAGTCGATAATCGGGCGAATGTCTTATAATGGACGGATTGAAATTCTAAAGTTTTACCAAAAAGGACGATCGTTATGTTGATGCTTGTTTCCCCCGCTAAATCTCTGGACGAAACCACGCCGGTTCAAACCGATTTGCACACTCAGGGTGTCTTATTGGATCAGGCCGCGGAATTGATCGAGGAGTTAAAGCAGATCGGGCCGGTGGAAATCGGGCAGTTAATGCATATCAGCGACAAATTGGCAGAATTGAATTACGAGCGTTTTCAGGATTGGCAATTACCGTTTCCGGCAGATAAAGCCAAGCAAGCTGCTTGGTTGTTTAAGGGGGATGTATACCAAGGATTGGATGCCTATTCGCTGAGTCCCGAAGGAATCGACTACATTCAAAATCATTTGCGTATTCTTTCCGGTCTTTACGGGTTACTTAAGCCTTGTGACGATATGTTACCGTACCGTCTGGAGATGGGAACCAAGTTCGTTAATGCCAAAGGTAAGGATCTGTATGCGTTTTGGGGAAATCGAATTACCGATATTTTGAATGAAGAATTGGCTGAGCAGGGCAGTCAGACGTTGGTTAATCTGGCATCGAACGAGTACTTCAAAGCAGTGAAAACCAAGCAGTTGAAAGCACGCATTATCACTCCGATCTTTAAGGATTGGAAAAACGGTCAGTATAAGATCATCAGTTTTTACGCTAAAAAAGCACGTGGTTTGATGGCGCGTTATGCGGCCGATCAGCAGGTGGAAAATGCAGAAGATTTGAAGTTTTTCGATGTGGACGGGTATCGATTCCAGCCTGATCTATCGTCAGAAACCGACTGGGTGTTTACTCGAAAGGTTGAAGAATAAGCATCTCAATGTTTAAAAGCCAATATTAACGATTGGTGCGTCAATATAAAACAGGCCCGGTCTTCATTAAAAGACCGGGCCTGTTGCGTTTTTGAATATCTAATTTTAAGAATGAATTAG
Source organism: Thiomicrorhabdus sp. (assembly GCF_041583835.1). Classification (GTDB taxonomy): domain Bacteria; phylum Pseudomonadota; class Gammaproteobacteria; order Thiomicrospirales; family Thiomicrospiraceae; genus Thiomicrorhabdus. Next base: position 89,707 of record NZ_JBFHFC010000009.1, read on the forward strand.
CCGTTTATTGGAGCGTATCGGCTTCTTTTGCAAACAGTGCGTCGATGTCATCTTGATTGAAACGCATGTGGAAGTTGCAGATTTCATTGTGGATCACAATTTCGCCTTGTTCTTCCAACACTTTGCGCACTTCGGCTTCGCCCAGTGACTTAAGCATCGCTTCGACACGTTCTCTGTCCTGCGGGCATTCATAAGCCACTTCCTGAGCTTCAAACAGTTCAATCACTTCTTCGTGGAACAGACGGTGTAATAATTCTTCTACCGGAAGGGTCGTAAGTTCCTCGTCTTTGACCGTCGTGGTCAAATGAATGATGCGATCCCAACCGTCGGCATCGTGCCCGTCGGTTTCAGGCATTTTCTGAATCAATACGCCACCGATGTTATTGTCATCTGCGGCCAGCCAGATTTTGGAAGGCAGTTGTTCCGACTGACTTAAGAAAGTCTCGAACGATTCGGCAATGCTATCGCCTTCACGCGGAACATAAGATTGAAAGTGGTGTTGAGTTTGGGTGTTTTCCATGGTCACCAGAATCTGTCCGTCGCCGAGCAATTCGTCAATGGTCGATTCCGTGGTAATCGTCTGATTGGTCTTGGCGACGCCACGGATTTTCAGGTCGTGAGTAACTTCAACCACCAATAGCGTTATCGGTCCCGTGCCTTGAACTTGCAATGTGATACGGCCTTCGTGTTTCATGCCGTTAGCCATCAATACCGACATGGCGGTCAGTTCGCCCAATAGCTTGACGATCGCCTGTGGATAATGACGGTCTTTCAGCATCGACTGCCAGCTGTCTTCAAGACGAATGTGCTGACCACGGATGTTGAGTTCTTTAAATAAAAAACGTTGTACGGCGTTGTGTGACATGGTTTATTTACTCTTACTACACTAAGTCTATTGTTTAATTATGGTGCAGTCTGCATTGTTTCTTTTGCCTGCAAATCTGCGTGGTACGAGGAGCGCACCATTGGGCCGGAGGCGACGTTGGTGAATCCCATTTCATAACCGGCTTCTTCGACCTGTTTGAATTCTTCCGGCGTCCAGTATTTTTTGACGGCCAGGTGGAAGTTACTCGGTTGCA
>NZ_JBFHFC010000010.1:0-81504 GCF_041583835.1 Thiomicrorhabdus sp.
CCCAAATGGTTTTAATTACGTTTGTAAACTAAGCGAGCAAACCAGAGCAGATTCAATGCCACAACCAAAAATGAAAAATAAGATATTGAAATATAAAGATTAATTTAAAAATAATATTTAATTAACCTGTTTGTCATTTTAACAGTGCACCATAGAAGAACTGTATTTTTAAGACCTTTTGTAAACTAAGCGTCCTAAAAATCAACCATTTGCTTTAATTTTTGATCTTATAATGAAAAAAATATTTCGATAACGATCTCAAAAAAATTGATCTGTTTACATTTGACACCAATGCGACAGATCGACTTGCGCACCAAAAGAGAGCGAAAAAATAAATTAGCTAGGAAAGAAAGACCCATGAAGATCGACAATCACATCATCAACCTATTAATCAAAAATGGACGTGCCTCCTTTGCTGATATCGCCAGGGAAATCGGAGTATCACGTGCCTACGTACGCCAAAGAGTCCAAAAACTGCAGGAAGACGGCGTGATCGAGCAATTTACCACGGTTATCAACCCGCTTAAATTAGGAAAGTCGTTATCGGCTTTTCTTGACGTTAAGGTCGCACCTCAAGGCATTGAATTAATTGCCAACGAGCTTGCCGAATGTCCGGAAGTGGTTAGCTTATATATTATGAGTGACATGAAGAGCTTACACATCCACACATTAACCGATGATTTCGAAGCATTGGATCGTTTCACTCGTAAACACATTTTTTCCAGAGAACATATCATCTCGGTAGACTGCAATACATTGTTGACGAGAATCAAACATCGACGCGGCGGCCCAAGACTATAACGCCCTATCGACTATACATTGGATATAAAAAAGGCTCCGTGATAGGAGCCTTTTTTGTTTACGATACCGATCGTTGAAACTATGAGAATTGAATCTCGCCGTTTTCGACCGAAATATGGATTGTCGATCCGCCCACAAACTCGCCCTTCAACAGTTTCTGAGCCAGCGGGTTCTCGACTCGCTGCTGAATCGCACGTTTCAAAGGACGCGCTCCATACACCGGATCGAAACCGGCCTCTCCCAATAGATCCAAAGCCGCATCGCTGATTTCCAGATTCAAATCGACATCCTGCAAACGCTTATGCAAGTGCTGCAATTGAATATTGGTGATCGAACGAATCTGTTCGCGACCCAACGGACGGAATACGACAATCTCATCGATACGGTTGATGAATTCCGGACGGAAATGACCGCCGACCACTTCCATCACATCGGACTTCATGGCATCGTAGTTTTCTTCACCGGCTTTTTCCTGAATGATCTGCGATCCCAAGTTAGACGTCATGACGATGACCGTATTCTTAAAATCAACCGTGCGACCCTGTCCGTCCGTCAGACGACCGTCATCCAACACCTGCAATAGGATATTGAATACATCCGGATGCGCCTTTTCCACCTCATCCAACAGAATCACAGAATAAGGCTTACGGCGAACCGCTTCGGTCAAATAACCACCCTGTTCATAACCGACATACCCCGGAGGCGCACCGATCAAACGTGCCACCGAATGCTTCTCCATGAATTCGGACATATCCAAACGCACGATGGCATCCTGTGTATCGAACAGAAAATCCGCCAACGCCTTGGTCAATTCGGTTTTACCTACCCCGGTCGGCCCAAGGAACAAGAAAGAGCCGTTCGGACGATTCGGATCGGATAGACCGGCACGCGAGCGACGAATCGCATCCGAAACCGCACTCACCGCTTCCGCCTGGCCGACGACTTTTTTCTGCAATTCCTCTTCCATACGCAGCAGTTTGTCTCGCTCGCCTTCCAGCATGCGTGAAACCGGAATACCGGTCCAACGGGCGACCACTTCGGCGATCTCTTCTTCCGTTACCTTATTACGCAACAGGTGCAGAACATTGCCGTCTTCGCTTTCGGCCAACTCGGCCGCTTTGATCTTAGCTTCCAAATCCGGAATCGTACCGTACTGCAACTCGGACATCTTAGCCAAATCACCTTCTCGACGTGCCGCTTCCATTTCAAAACGCGCCTGATCCAACGCTTCTTTATACTGTTGCGTCCCTTGCAAAGAGGCTTTATCTTTTTTCCAGATCTCTTCCAGATCGGAATACTCTTTTTCCAGTTCGTCGATCTGACCCTGTAAATCTTCCAGACGTTTTTTCGATGCCGCGTCTTTCTCTTTTTTCAACGCCTCGCGTTCGATCTTCAACTGAATCAAACGGCGATCCAACTTATCCATCTCTTCCGGTTTGGAATCGATTTCCATTCGAATACGCGACGCCGCTTCGTCGATCAAGTCGATCGCTTTATCCGGCAACTGTCTGTCGCTAATGTAACGCTGTGAAAGCTGTACTGCCGCCACGATAGCAGGGTCGGTAATATCAACACCGTGATGCACCTCATAACGCTCCTTAAGACCACGCAGAATCGCAACGGTATCTTCTTCGGTCGGCTCGTCCACCAAGACTTTTTGGAAACGTCGTTCCAACGCCGCATCTTTTTCAATGTATTCTCGGTACTCGTCTAAGGTCGTCGCGCCCAAGCAGTGCAGTTCACCGCGAGCCAAAGCCGGCTTAAGCATATTACCCGCATCCATCGCGCCATCGGATTTACCCGCACCCACCATTGTGTGAATTTCGTCGATAAACAGAATGATCTGGCCTTCGTTCTTGGCCAAATCATTCAACACGGCTTTCAAGCGCTCTTCGAACTCGCCACGGTACTTGGCACCCGCCAATAAAGCGCCCAAATCCAGCGACAATACCTTTTTATTACGCAACCCTTCCGGCACTTCACCGTTGATAATACGTTGAGCCAAACCTTCGACAATCGCGGTCTTACCCACTCCGGGCTCACCAATCAGAACCGGATTGTTTTTGGTACGACGTTGTAAAACCTGAATCGCGCGGCGAATCTCGTCGTCACGACCGATCACCGGATCCAATTTTCCGGATTCGGCACGTTCGGTTAAATCGATCGTGTATTTTTCCAATGCCTGACGTGTCTCTTCTGCATTTTGATCCATTACGCTTTCCCCTCCACGCACTTTTTGAATCGCTTGTTCAATCCCGTTTTTGGTGGCTCCGGCCTGCTTCAATAATTCGGAAACCACATCGTTGGAATCCAAGGCCGCCAAGAAAAACAATTCGCTCGCAATATAGGCATCACCTTTCTGCTGAGCGGCCTTATCCATCATATTCAAAATTTGTCCCGATTTCTGGGATAACTGAACATCCCCACCGGTACCGGTTACTTTCGGCAATGTGCCCAACTTCTGTTTGACAGCCTGACGTAAGCCGCCGACATTAACTTGAGCCAATTGCAATAGCGATCCCTGCTCTTCCAACAACACGGATAAAATATGCAACGGTTCGATAAACTGGTTGTCTTGCCCTAGAGCTAGCGACTGCGCCTGCCCCAAAGCCGACTGAAACTGAGTGGTAAATTTATCAATCATTGTTAAACACCCCTTATGCTTAATATCTTCAACTTACTTACATATATGGACAATTTAAAATAACTCAAACTTCTAAGCGAAAAATTTATTGCGGATGATTACGTAAACCAACACCTTTAAAAAAACATTTCCTTTAAATACATAAAGTTATGCAATTAAAAAAACCCCCGTCATTACCACTATATTTCTTATGGGTTATCGATATAATACAAGACAATAAATAAAACTACTCACCACATAAAAACGCTTTTAACCCAGATATGGGTTACGATGCGACAGGTAAAAAGTTTGTTCCCCATGAATTTATCGTATCCATCTTTACCTTCACTCGAAATTCTATTCGATAATTTGGCAGATGCCGTTTATCTAATCGACCCTGAAAGCTCCAAGATTATTTGGTGCAACCGTGCCGGCTATCTTGATCTGGGGTATGAAAAAGAAGAAATACTGAATCATTCGGTTCTGAGTTTACAGAAAGACGTACAAGGCCTTCCACACTGGGATGACGTAGTCAAAGCCATCATGGATTGTAATGTTTTTACCTTCATCGGACGTCACAGCCATAAAGACGGCAGTGAAATGGAGGTAGAGATCAACACCTCCCATTTTCAGCACCAAAATAAACTGTTTTTTCTTTCCGTCGCCCGTAATATCAACAAGCGTATGGCCTTGGAAAAAGACCTACACAGCCGTAACCACCGTATCTGGTATGCATTGAACGAAGCGACCGACGGCATGTGGGAATGGGAAATTGAAACCGGCCATGTTTTTTTCAGCCCTCAGCTTAAAAATATGCTCGGCTACGGTCCCGACGAAATGCAACCGAATGTAAACACGTGGATCACCAATATCCATCCCGACGACATGGATCGAGTGTCGCAAATTTTAGAAGACCACTTACAAGGAAAACGACGCAGCTACGAAGCCGAATACCGTCTGAAAAACCGAAACGGCCACTACTTATGGGTTCACGATAAAGGAAAAGTCTGCGAACGAGACGACAAAGGCAACCCGACACATGTCGTCGGCATGGTAGAGAACATTACTGAACGCAAACAGCTCCAATTCCAGCTCGAAGCGCTGGCCTCAAACGATGTTTTGACCCAACTGCCTAACCGTCGCGAAGGCGAAATTCAAGCCGCCCGACATTTAGAACTGGCAAAACGCAATGGCAGACCGATGTGTCTCGCCGTCGTCGATTTTGACGACTTTAAACAAATCAACGATCTCTTCGGACACCAGAAAGGTGACGAAGTTTTAATATTTGGTGCCGAACTGCTTCGCACCACCCTTAGAAAGTCCGACTTCATATACCGTTGGGGTGGAGAGGAGTTCGTCATCCTGTTCCCCGATACCGATCTTGAACAAATCGAGCACATCACCGATAAAATTCATCGAACTTTCCAAGAAGCCGACTGGAAAAACATTAACATAACGCCAATGACTGTTAGCATTGGCATTGCCTGCTATCCGGATCATGGAACGGATTTCGGGGATCTCATTAAACAAGCGGACACGGCCGTCTACATAGCCAAAGCACAGGGCAGAAACCAAACGGTTCACGCCAACTTACCAACTGAAGCCAACTAAACAAAAAGGGTTGTTAATAATATAATGGACAGTCTATTTTTCATTCTTTCAAAAGTAGTATGGGCCTTTTTAAGCCCAAGCAATCTATTCGTCTTTGCCCTGTCTCTCGGCACCCTGTTTCTCATCAACAACCACATCCGTTCGGCCAAAAAAATCCTGATACCGACCGCTCTTATCGGACTTATCGTCACCGCCTACCCTGTCGGCGACTATCTTATGAAACCATTGGAATCAAGGTTTGCCAAACCGGAGTCGATGCCCAAACAGATTGACGGCATTATTATTTTAGGCGGTGGTGAAGACTTAAAACGCTCGCTAAGTTGGAATGTAGCGGAACTTGGCATTGGAGGAGATCGTTATATAGCCGCTGCCAAACTGGCAACCCTCTACCCGAAGGCACCGGTCATATTCACAGGCGGAAGCGGCTCGATTCAACTACAAAATACCGATGGCGAAGGGGCGTTCGCCAAAGAAATCCTGACATCGGTGGGCATCGATAACAAACGCCTCATCATCGAATCTAAATCGCGCAACACTTACGAAAATTTTCTCTACACCCAACCCCGCCTTCCAAAAGCGGACGGAACCTACCTATTAATCACTTCGGCTTATCACATGCCGCGTTCCGTTGGCATTGCCCGCCAACTGGGCGTTCATGTCATACCCTACCCTGTGGACTACCGTTCCAACAGCAGTGAACTAAGGCAGTGGGATTTCGATCTTTTCGATCATCTGAAGGCACTGGAACCAGCCGTTAAAGAATGGATCGGTTTAACCGTCTATTACTGGACGGATAAGACTTCGGAATGGTACCCGAATCCTGAATAAATGAATGGAAATGCTTTGGAAAAAATTATTTGAAAAGATTTCCCGGTTTTAAACAGACCTGTTCAAAACCGGGCAGAATTAGATTACCTTTGAAAAACGGTTTTGCGTTCCCGTTTTCAAATAAGCATCAAACACCATACAGATATTACGAATCAGCAAACGCCCTTTGGACGTGACAAAAATATCCTCGTCGGTCATCGTAATCAGTTCATCTTCAACCATCGGTGCCAGATTAACCAGTTCTTGCGCAAAATACTCCTTGAAGCGGATATTCCACTGTTTGTCTAACTTAGCAAAGTTGAGATGAAAATGACTAATCAGACGGGTGATGACATCGCGGCGCAACTCGTCGTCTTCAGTCAGGAACACCCCTCTGAATACAGCCAAGTCGCCTGCATCGATCGCTTGATAATATTCATCCAGACTTTTGCGGTTTTGAGCATAGGTATTATCGATCAATGAAATCGAAGTCGCTCCCATCCCGATCAAATCACAATCCGCATGAGTCGAATAGCCCTGGAAATTACGGTACAGAGTTTCGTTTCGCTGAGCAACGGCCAATTCATCGTCCGGTTTCGCAAAGTGATCCATGCCGATATAAATATAACCCGCTTCCAACAACCGTTCCGTCGTGGCGTGCAAAATAGCGAGTTTTTCGTCTGCCGACGGCATATCCGCTTCGTTCATTTTTTTCTGCGTCGGGAACATGCTCGGCATGTGAGCGTAATTGAAAATCGAAAAACGATCCGGCTCCGCCTCCAATACTTTATCCAAAGTGGTGATAAAGCCTTTTTCGGTCTGGAACGGCAAACCATAGATCAAATCGACATTTACCGACATGAAACCGGCTTCGCGCGCACCTTCCAACACTTCAAAGGTTTCCGCTTGCGTCTGTATACGGTTAACCGCCTTTTGAACCTGCGGATCAAAGTCCTGCACGCCTAAACTCATGCGATTAAACCCGAGTTCGCGCAGCAGCTTAACCGATTCGCGATTGGCTTCGCGCGGATCAATCTCGATCGAATACTCGCCGGAGTCGTCATCGTATAAATTGAAATGTTCGCGGGTCTTTTCCATCAATTGACGCATTTCATCGGTATTGATGAAGGTCGGCGTACCGCCCCCCCAATGCAACTGTTCAACTTTGCGGTTGGGATCGAATAACTTGGACTGCATTTCAATCTCTTTGAACAAACGTTCCAAATACGGCGTGGTTTTGGAACGGTCTCTCGTCCACACCTTGTTACAGGCGCAGAAAAAACAGACCGTATCGCAAAATGGAATGTGGAAATACAACGACAAACCGCGTCCGGACTCGTTACTCCGTTGTGCCGCAGCCTTATACTCCTCAATACCAAATGACTCGTCAAACTGAATCGCCGTCGGATACGAGGTATAACGCGGCCCCGTCTGGTTGTAACGTTTGATTAGACTTTCGTCGAACTGAATATTTTGATCCATAACAAATAACTATCCCAAAGTGGAATTGACTGACTTAACTTTCTGAAAACGAGCATGATATATGAAAAACCACGGGCACGAGTTATTCTGTATCAAGAGTTTGGGATTCAACCCGGTTACGGCCGTTTTGCTTTGCCAAATAAAGCTGTTTATCGGCTAAAGAGAACATTTTATCAATCGAATTCGTCTTCAACGGATCAAAACAGACCGAACCGCAGCTAATTGTCGCATGCATTTCATCATCACTGTCTTTACAAAATGCGGTTTGCTCGACAATAGCGCGAAGACGTTCCGCCAACAAGTGTGCATTGCCGCCCTTATTGCCTAGCGTCATAACGGCGAATTCTTCACCGCCCCAACGATAAATCCGATCTTCCTGTCTCAAAGTCGTTTTTAACACTTCCGCCAGTTTGCGCAACACCTGATCGCCGATCAGATGGCCTTTTTCGTCGTTGATTTTTTTAAAATGATCGACATCGATAATGATTAACCCCACCCTCAAGTGCTGTCTTCTGGCTAAAGATAAAAGTTGCCCATATTCTTCGTCAAACACCCTGCGTAAAGGTAAGCCGGTAAGCCCGTCCAGGGTGGCCGCATGAATAATCTCCGCATCAATCAATTGCAACAATACATCGGCAACCTTGTCGGAAGCTTTTTCCATTTTCGTAAGTGAAAGAATGATATGTTCGGGATGCTGAGCGATCGCATCCTGCAAGGCCTGAATCGCCAACTCATGTACTTGTCGATGCGCCCGATCGAACTCCTCACGTTGGTCGGACGGAATCTTCTCCCAACCACCGGCGTTAAGCCACTTTCCCAAACGACACTCATCGGAAGAGTACGGAAATGTTTTGTCTTTCAAATCCCCCAAAGCCATGGAAAACAATTTCATTTTCCAGTTCACATGATCCAGGTAAGCTTGCGTCAGGTCCTGCGAAATCTTAATGCTTCCAAATTGTGTCGCCCGTTCAATACCGGTAATATCGGCCCGAAATTTCTGATGCATTTTTTCCATCATGCCGCCGATCGTAAAGATATTGGCGGTCACCGCTTGAGCGATGTCCAGCGCTTGACTGATTAAGTAACCCAATTCAAACTTGCCGGCGGCTTGAGTATGCTTAAAAAACAACTGGCGGCATTGATTAATCAACAGCGTCGCCCTGACCGAAGTCAGTCCTTGTTGATACCAGTGAGTACTCTGGGAATATTGCTTTAAATAGAATTCGTTTGTGTAATGACCGGAAACGAGATAATCATAGTAACCGTCTACAAATACTTGATCGATTTCGTAACCGTATGTGCTTAACCAAGCTTCCAACTCGGCCGTGAACTCAGGTTTCAACTCTTTAAAGAAAGGGCGATTAAATTCGAGTTGATGTCGGTCATCAAGTTCGACACCAATCATTTGATTAATGGAGGTGATGGTGAGCATATAAAACCCTAAAATATAACAGGGTTCATTTTACCCACCTTTTAACAATAGTTACAATAACTTAAACGACCAGGCTTGGTGGATCTTACTATTACGCTGAAAATCTTTCGGCATCGTTTTTTGAGTAATATCCTGAATTTCCACACCGTCGAATTCAGCTTTTTCCAATTTAAATTTGCGTAAATTCGTCGAAAAAATCAACTCTCCGCCCGGCTTCAATAATTTCAACGTCTGTTTAATCAAATCTACATGGTCGCGCTGAATATCCAAGGTCCCTTCCATTCGTTTAGAGGTCGAAAACGATGGAGGATCCAGGAAAATCACGTCAAAATCCGCTTGTCCGGCTTGCGAAGCCTGTTCAAGCCACTCCAAAACATTCGCCTGTTCCAGACGGTGTTTGGACTCGTCGCAGCCGTTATTCAAAAAGTTATGCTTGGCCCAATAAAGATAGGTTTTGGACATATCCAAACTTAAACTGCTTTTCGCGCCCTGAACCGCAGCCTGCGTCGTTGCCGTCGCCGTATAACAGAACAGGTTCAGCAAACGTTTGCCTCGCGATTGCTGAGCCACATAAGCACGCACGTCACGGTGATCCAGAAATACGCCGGTATCGAGATAGTCCGTAAAATTGACGCGTAATTTAGCACCGTTCTCGATGATTGTGAAAAACTGACGATTCTCGTCCAAACGTTCGTATTGCGACGTTCCTTTCTGACGCTCACGCACCTTGAAAACAATATGATCAACCGGCAGATCGAATACGTCGGGCAGCACAGACATCGCTTCATGCAAACGTTTTTTGGCACGACTGCGATCTATCGATTTCGGGGCGGCATATTCATTCACCACCAACCAATCTCCGCCTTCCAGCGTTTGATAAAAATCGATTGCCAAAGCATATTCCGGCATATCGGCGTCATACACACGATAAGCCGTGACCTGTTCAGTTTTTGCCCACTTTCGCAGACTTTTCAGATTCTTTTTCACACGGTTGGCGAACATTTGCGCACCTTCCGTCTCTTTCATGTCCGGCAACGCCATCTGAATCTCTTCCGCCAGGTTCGCCCCACCCTTAACGGCCGGCTGACGATGGAATTCCTTGAGGATATCGAAACGGAACAACTTACATTCCATCGCCCCGTTGAAGAAATTATGACTGCGCTTGGCCTTGATTCCGAGATACATGCCCAACTCAGGATTACAGGTCAGAATCGCAGCCTGCCAACCGTCGAATTCGCTCTTCAGGTAGTTACCAAGATCGACATAAACGCTTTTCACCGTCTCCAACTCACCCAAACGCTCACCGTAAGGCGGGTTGGAAATCACCAAGCCGGGCGTCCAATCGCCCCAACGACGGCCTTGTTCGACCGTCATCTGCTTGACCTCGATACTGTCGGCATAACCGGCATTGGCAATCGCTTCTTTAGCGACGTCCAGCGATCGATGTGAAGCATCGGAACCGTAAATCTCCGGCAGATTCCTCAAACCTTCCGCTTCACGCTGCTCGGCTTCTTCCACCAAACTGCGCCACAATTTCGCGTCATGCTGTTTCCAAGTCAAAAAGCCCATCTGTTCGGACTTTTCAAGTCCCGGCGCCAGATCGGAAGCCATCATCGCGGCTTCGATCAGAAAGGTTCCGGAACCGCACATAGGATCGTACAAAGTACCGCCTTGCTTGGCGATTTCCGGCCAACCTGCCCGAATCAACAAGGCAGCCGCTACGTTCTCTTTCAACGGAGCCTTAACTTGCTGCCCCTCACGGTAACCGCGCTGGTGCAAACTATGCCCGGTCAAATCGATGCTCAGAGTCAATTGGTTGCGGTTAAGGTGGCCATGCACCCGTAGTTCTGGATGAATCGTGTCGACGCTCGGACGGCTATTGGAGATTTCTCTGAAATAATCGACGATACCGTCCTTGATTTTCAAAGCGCCGTAATGACTGTGATCGATGCCCATCCCTTTACCGGAAAAGGAAACTGCAAAAGTGCCGAACGCATCCATGTGTGCATTCCAATCGACATTAGCCACCTGCTCGGTCAACTCTTCCTGGTTAGCCAGTTCCGTTTCCAATACGGTTAAGTAGATTCGGTTAGCCAAACGCGACCACAAGCAGGCACGGTAAGCCACTTCCAGACTGCCTTCGAAACTCACGCCTCTTGGTTGCGCCTTAACATTAGCCGCCCCCAACGAAAGCAGCTCTTCACGCAACATCTCACTCAACCCACCCGGAGAGGTGGCAAAACATTTCAACATATCGATTCCAATGGTCATTAGGATAACGGTTTCAGCCGGGTTCAAAGTCCCTGAGCCAAACGCGCAATGCATTACGGATTATAATCCGCACATTTTACTGTTTTAGTGTCTGCTTTAGGTAAGTTTCTGTAAAATAGGATTCTGAATTCATTCATAAAACATAATTCGACGGTGATTTATCCATGACATTTCGATTACGCCTTATCGCTTTGTTCTTCTCGTTAGCAGTGCCGCTATCGGCATTCGCATCGAACGAAGCGGAATTCCAATCCTGGGTTGAAAAATTCAAGCTGCAAGCCGTGGAACAAGGTATTTCGAAATCCACTTTGGATCGTGCTTTCGAAAATGTCTCATTAAACGAAAAAGTGCTCGAACTGGATAGTCGACAGCCCGAATTCACCCGCACCTTCTGGCAATATTTCAAAAATGCCGTGACCGAGTGGCGTATCGCCAAAGGCCGTTACCTGTATCAGAAACACCGCAGACTATTGGATCAAGTAACCAAGAAATACGGTGTTCCAGGACGCGTTCTGGTTGCCTTTTGGGGTATGGAAACCAACTTCGGCGGTTACACCGGAAACATTCCAATCATTGAATCGCTGGCGACATTGGCTTTCGACCCGCGACGCAGCGAATTCTTCAGCAAAGAGTTGCTCGATGCGTTAAAGATTCTCGATCAGGGTCATGTCACGCTTGATGAAATGAAAGGCTCATGGGCCGGGGCGATGGGACAGTGTCAGTTCATGCCGTCCAACTATGTGCGCTATGCGGTCGACGGCGATGGCGACGGCAAGAAAGACCTATGGGGCAGTCTGCCGGACGTATTCTTCTCCGCCGGTAATTTCCTGGCTACCCTGGGGTGGCAGAAACAGGAAAACTGGGGTCGTGAAGTCACTCTGCCGAAAGGATTCGACTACGCCCTCGCGGACGGCAAGACAGCCCGTTTGCTGAAAGAATGGAGCCAAATGGGATTGACCTTAGCCGATGGCCGCCCGTTGCCGCGCGAAGAGATGCAAGCAAAACTGATTCTGCCAAGCGATTATCGAGGACCGGCATTCCTGGTATTCGAGAACTTCAAGGTCATCAAACGCTGGAACAACTCCACCAACTACGCTCTGGGAGTCGGGCATCTGGCAGATAGAATCATCGGCAGAGCGCCGCTGAGCAAAAACGCGCCTTTAGACGACAAAGCGTTAAGCAAAACCCAGATGAAAACCATACAAGAACGTCTGAACGGATTAGGTTTCGATGCGGGCACGCCGGACGGCATTGCCGGCAGCAAAACCCGCAATGCCCTGCGTGAATTTCAAGTGGCTCGTAACCTTCCGGCCGACGGCTATCCGTCACAGAAAATGTTCGACATGCTGTTGAGCGAACAAGAAGAATCGTCTCCCGGAAAATGAGGGTACGAGTATGAGCGCCTCACAGGAAGAGCATAATAAACCGGCCCTGGCCTACCACAAGATCCTTCCGCCCAAACCGGAACTGTGCGATCACCCAAGCTATCTTTTTTGGAAGGTGCAAAGCCAACTGGTCAAGTTAAATCACCGCCTTAATCGCACCGTCCAGAACAAAAAAGAAACAACAGACCCTACCACATCAAAATAGGGGCTATGCAAAACCCAAATCGCTGGTTATACTAGAAAAACAGTAAATTGTCGGAGTGCCTAGACTAGGCTGAGATCGCGTAAGCGGGATCCGTAGAACCTGATCTGGTTAATACCAGCGAAGGGAACAATCAGACATTCAACGTTACTGCCCCAGCGGCATTCAAGTTTCAATCGTCTGATTCATGCAAGATTTGCGTGAATTCAAACTCACCTTATCTTCCTGAATCTTTTTCAACTGAAACCCAAACGTTGTTTCCAAAACAATTCGTTTCGAATTCGTCTGTTTTCTACACAAGTCTATCGTGCCCCGCCTGATTTTAATTTTTAAAAGAGGCAGAGCCGTGAGTTCAACAAACAAAACCAACCGTCGCGAAGCGCGTGCAGCAGCGGAAGCATTCATCAAGGACGTTTCCGGACAATCCTTCCCTAACTCAACCAAAATCTACGTGCCGGGCGAAATCCACCCGATCCAAGTCGGCATGCGCCTGATTTCGGTCAGCGACACCTACATCAGCGGCCCTCAGGACAATCCGGTGATGGAACCGAACGAACCGGTGCCGGTTTACGACACTTCCGGCCCTTACACCGACCCGAACATCGAGGTCGATGTCTACAAAGGCTTGCCAAAACTTCGCCAGAGCTGGATCGAAGCCCGTGAAAATACCGAACTTCTGGATTCCGTCACCTCAAAATTCACCCAGGAACGTCTGGCGAATCAGGGACTTGATCATATCCGTTTTGAAAACCTGCCGCCGGTACGCCGTGCGAAAGCAGGCAAAAACGTCACCCAGATGCACTATGCCCGACAAGGCATCATCACACCGGAAATGGAATACATCGCCATCCGCGAGAACATGAAACGCGCCGAAGTGCGTGACGAGATCCTGACCCAACAACATGCCGGAGAATCTTTCGGAGCAAGTATTCCTCAAGACATCACCCCGGAATTCGTGCGTGACGAAGTCGCCCGTGGACGTGCCGTCATTCCTTGTAACATCAACCACCCGGAATCGGAACCGATGATCATCGGGCGCAACTTCCTGATCAAGGTCAATGCCAACATCGGTAACTCTTCGGTCGGTTCTTCGATCGCCGAAGAAGTCGAAAAGCTGGTATGGGCGACCAAATGGGGCGCGGACACCGTAATGGACTTGTCGACCGGCCGCAACATCCACGAAACCCGCGAATGGATCATGCGTAACTCGCCGGTTCCGATTGGAACCGTACCGATCTACCAAGCTTTGGAAAAGGTCAACGGCATTGCCGAAGACCTGACTTGGGAAATCTTCCGCGACACCCTGATCGAGCAGGCCGAACAAGGGGTCGACTATTTCACCATCCACGCGGGCGTACTATTGCGTTACGTTCCAATGACCGCCAAGCGTGTTACCGGAATCGTCTCACGCGGCGGTTCGATCATGGCGAAGTGGTGTCTGGCGCATCACCAGGAGAACTTCCTGTACACCCACTTCGAAGAAATCTGTGAAATCATGAAAGCCTACGACGTCAGTTTCTCGTTGGGTGACGGTTTGCGTCCGGGCTCGATCGCCGACGCCAACGACGAAGCCCAGTTTGCAGAACTGGAAACCTTAGGCGAACTGACCCAGATCGCCTGGAAGCATGACGTTCAGACCATTATCGAAGGTCCGGGGCACATCCCTCTGCACATGATCAAGGAGAACGTCGACAAGCAGCTACGCGAATGCGGCGAAGCGCCTTTCTATACGCTTGGTCCTTTGACGACCGACATCGCACCGGGATACGACCACATCACCTCGGGCATCGGTGCCGCCAACATCGGTTGGTACGGCTGCGCCATGCTGTGCTACGTCACCCCGAAAGAACACTTGGGGCTACCTAACAAGGAAGACGTTAAGGAAGGTCTGATGGCTTATAAGATCGCCGCACACGCCGGTGACTTGGCGAAAGGCCATCCGGGCGCGCAGATCCGCGATAACGCCTTGTCGAAAGCACGCTTCGAATTCCGCTGGGAAGATCAGTTCAACCTGGGACTGGATCCGGAACGAGCACGTGCCTACCACGACGAAACCATCCCTCAGGAATCCGGTAAAGTGGCGCACTTCTGCTCGATGTGCGGACCGAAATTCTGTTCTATGAAAATCTCCCAGGAAGTCCGTGACTACGCCGCCCAACAGGATCAGGCCGGCCAGATCACAGAAATCACATTGGAAGAGATTCAAAGTGGTATGAAGGAAAAATCGCAGCAGTTCCGTGAATCCGGCAGCGAAATTTACCAGAAGGAAGCCTGACATGCCGAATACGCCCAATATCGCCATTGTCGGCGCTGGGTTGATAGGGAGAATGCTGGCGGTCAGCCTGAGCGAATCCCATAAAGTCACGCTATTTGACCGTGATGACCGTCAAGGAACGCTTAGTGCCGCCCATCTGGCGGCGGCCATGCTTGCACCTTTAGCGGAATCTGCGGACAGTTCCTTGAGCGTGATGCAAATGGGCCAACGCAGTCTGGAGCTGTGGCCCGGCATTCTGGAAAAATTGCAGAAACCGGTCTTTTTCCAGCAAAACGGCAGCTTGATTCTCGCCTATGAGCAGGACTACGGCAATCTGGTTGATTTCGGCCACCGTATCAAGGGCGAACCGGGTAAGGAATACGCCAGCCTGACATCATTACAGCTCGAAGAGCTGGAACCGGAACTGGCCCGACAGCCGCACACCTTCCAGCATATCCTCTGGCTTCCCGAAGAAGGCCAGTTGGACAACCGCGAGTTGCTTGAAAGTTTGGCAAGCACGTTGGAACAACGCAATGTGGTTTGGCACCAAAACACCGAGGTATCGATCGAAAACCGCCAAGTAGTCTACGACGGCCAACGCCAATCGTTCGACTGGGTAATCGATTGCCGCGGCCTGGGGGCTAAAAACCAAATCCTGCAAACCGGTTCCGAGCCCGGCAAACACAAGTTGCGCGGCGTGCGTGGCGAAGTGGTCCGGCTTTATGCACCGGAAGTCAATCTGAACCGGCCCGTTCGCTTGATGCATCCGCGCTATCCGATCTATATCGCACCGAAAGCGGACCACCGTTTCGTGGTCGGTGCGACTCAGATCGAAACCGAAGACCAGCGCCAACCGACCGTACGTTCAGCTCTGGAACTGCTGTCAGCATGCTTCAGCGTGCACAAAGGGTTTGCCGAAGCGGAAATACTGGAAATCAAATCCGGCTTGCGCCCGGCGCTTGAGGACAACGAACCGAAAATCCGGGTCGACGGCAATCTGATCCAAGTCAACGGCTTGTTCCGTCACGGTTATCTGCTGGCACCGGCCATGGCCGAGCAATGCATTGCCTTGATCGATTCCGCTTTGCCGAAACCGCCCGTTTTTGAACATTTAATCGAATTTACCGAGAATCGCCATGACTGATACTTTTCAAATCCTGGTCAACGATACACCGCAACAAGCCAACGGCGATACCACCTTGGCCGATGCCGCAACCCAATTTGGCGCACAAGCGCCTTATGCGCTGTTGCTGAACCAGAATTTCGTACCCAACTCGGAACATGACCGAATCACTCTCAACCCCGATGACGCCATCGAGGTCATTTCCGCAATCCAAGGGGGATAAGATGACAACCGAACCACTTAACATTTATGGCACCCAACTCGACAGCCGACTACTGATCGGCAGTGCCCTCTACCCGTCACCGGACGTGATGCAACAATCCATCCAGGCGTCCGGTGCCCAGGTCGTCACCCTGTCGCTAAGCCGCCAGAATCCGGAAGCCAACGGCGGCGCCAGTTTCTGGGAGATGATCAAGTCACTGGGCTTGCACCTTTTGCCGAATACTGCAGGCTGTCATAGCGTTACCGAAGCGGTCAACATGGCTAAGATGAGCCGTGAACTGTTCCAGACCGACTGGGTCAAACTGGAACTCGTCGGAGACGACTACAACCTTCAACCCGACCCGATCGAACTGGTCAAGGCCACCGAAATCCTGTTGAACGACGGTTTCAAGGTACTGCCCTACTGCACTGACGATTTGGTGATTGCCAGACATCTGGTGGAACTGGGCTGCGAAGTGATCATGCCTTGGGGCTCACCGATCGGTACAGGGAAAGGCCTGCTAAACCCTTATGCCTTGCAGGCGATCCGCGACCGCTTCCCGGAAGTCACCCTGATCGTCGATTCCGGTATCGGCAAACCTTCCCACGCCACTCAAGCGTTGGAGATGGGTGTGGATGCGATTCTGCTCAATACTGCCGTCGCCCAGGCAAAAAATCCGGTGATGATGGCAACCGCTTTCGCCCGTGCCATCGAAGCGGGCCGTCTGGCCTATCAAAGCGGTTTGATCAGCGAACGCTCCACCGCCAAACCGAGTACGCCGACACTGGATAAACCTTTCTGGCATCAGATGAACTATGGCTGATATCCAATCCAAGCGCCCGGTCATCTGGAGCATAGCTGGTTCGGACTGTAGCGGCGGTGCCGGCATTCAAGCCGACATTAAAAGCGGTCATGCGATCGGCTGCGAAGTCTGCACCCTAATCACCGCCAACACCGTGCAAAATTCTCGTCGATTGCAGTCGGTCAATCCGGTTCCTGTGGCTTTGTTACAACAGCAGTTCGACTGCCTGTTGGAAGACAAACCGCCCAAGGCAGTCAAAATTGGTTTGATCGCCAATAACCAACAGCTCGACTGGCTGATCCAGAGCCTGAGAACTCTTAGGGAAAACCTACCTGAGCTGATCGTGGTACTGGATCCGGTCATGAAAGCCAGCGTCGGCCAGGATCTTGTCGTGGAGTCCATGGGAGCGATGCTGTTCGACGAACTTTTGAAACTCGTCGACGTCATCACCCCCAACCTTTCGGAAGCGGCTAGCTTGGCGGAAGATGACGCACAAAAAGGCTCTCCGTCAGAATGGGCCGATCGGCTTTTACACAAGGGCTGCCGGGCGGCTGTCATTACCGGCGGACATGGTGAGTCCGAACAGATTGTTGTGGACGACTGTTTTTTCGATGGTCAGCACCTTACACTGGAATCTCCGCGTACAACAACCGGTTACGGTCACGGCAGCGGCTGCAGTTTATCCACCGCCATCACAGGTTTCATGGCTCAAGGCTATCTGTTGCGCGACGCCTTCATTCAAGCGCAAGCCTTCATCAATAAGGCCTTTGCGCTCTGTCCGCAGGACATGGGATATTACGGCGCACTGATCCAACCTAGCTGGCCGGTTGAAAAACAATTTTATCCACAGGTTGTTCTAAACAAGTCTTTAGAGTCGATTTCTCATTCTGGATTTGCGAATCTGGGCACTCAAAAACCGGGACTTTACCCTGTGGTGGATTCGGTTGAATGGCTTGAAAGACTGATGCCTCTTGGTATCGAAATCATTCAATTACGACTGAAGAACAAGACCGAAACCGAACTCCGCCAATCCATCGAGCAAGCCGTCGCTTTATCCGAACGCTATCCGACCCGCCTGTTCATCAACGATTACTGGCAGTTGGCAATCGAATACGGTGCTTACGGCGTCCATCTGGGGCAAGAAGACTTACAAGCCCTTTCGGATGAAGAATTACAGAGCATACAAAAATCCGGAATCCGCCTGGGAATCAGTACCCACGGTGCTTACGAGTTCCTGCTGGCACAACAGATCAAACCCAGCTATCTGGCAATCGGTGCGATTTTCCCGACCCGTACCAAAGACATGACCGGTCAAATACAGGGCGTGGATAACCTGCGTGAAATCCTGAAATTGAAAACCGGTATCCCGGTGGTCGCAATCGGTGGTATCACACTCGAAAATGCGCCCGACGTCATTTCAACCGGTGTCGACAGCATTGCTGTGGTTACCGCCATCACACTTGCCGAAAACCCGGAAAATGTGATCAAGCGCTTCAAACGGCTACTTGGTTCCGCTGAAGGCTGATCAAACATTGTCCCGCCCTTACTCACAGCGGGACAAATCACTCTGAAACCTCTCTTGAACCAAATGCATTTCGATGTTCAATTAAATTAAGATCCCCCCTTTGTTAATGCCCGTTTACACTTCTTTATTCAAGAACATTCATAAATTCAATCGCAATTCCACTCAACCAAAATACGAGATTTTGCTAAAATTACATTTATTAAAGGCCTAAAAAGGAGGCAATCACAGTGCTACGATTTGTCGGTATTCTGTTGATTGCTGGATTGTTTCTAACCACCGCCAAGGCGCAGCCGAACATCCATCAACAAACCATGCAAAGCTTGTTGTCGCAAGAGCGGTTACCGCTTGTCGACGGCCAGGATTCCGTACGCCTATTCCATAAAGAGATGCTGAAACAATTCTACCGTCAACGGAATTATCAGCTAGCTTGGCAAGCCGACAACCTAAGCGATCAACTGCTTTCAGCCATTGATCAAGCCATCAACGACGGTTTGGATCCATCGTATGCCGGTTACCACAAAACGCTCATTTCCCGTTTAGCTTACCCTTTATCGCTTGAGGAGCGCGTGTTACAGGATTTACTCTTAAGCGACGCTTTCATTACTTTAGGTTATCACCTGTTTCACGGAGTCGCCTTCGGCACGGAAATGGATACACTCCATCGTGCCGTGCCCATGAAAAAAATAAATATGCAGCAAGTCTTAAGTGAAGCATTGCAAACCGGACAAATTGCCAAAACCTTAACGGAACTCGCTCCAAAACATGCCTATTATCTCAATCTTAAAACCGCATTACGCCGTTATCTAGCCATTGCCGAGCAAGGCGGTTGGAATGAAGATCCCGAAGCGTATCAGGATTATGATGAAGTCAAACAGAGACTCTCCATTACCGGCGAATTCAATTGCAAACCCGCTGATATCAATTTAATACCCCCTCCTATTCAACCCGAAATCAAACCGATTGAATGGGTGTGGGGTAAAACGGAAGTCAGCGAAAAAGCGCCTGATGTCAATAAGAGCGAAACGGAAAACGATGCCGAACTCGAAGCCATGACTTACGCGGTTATGGAGTTCCAACAACGCCACCATATTTCCGTCGACGGTGCTATTGGCCCGCAAACACGACAAAAAATGGCGGAGAGCGTGCAAAGCGCCATCGATAAAATCCGTCTCAACTTGGAACGCTGGCGCTGGTACAACTCCATCGTTTCGGATAATTATGTCATGGTTAATATTCCCAACTTTTCACTGCAATACGTGAATGACACTCAAGCCTTGTCGATGAAAGTGGTTGTCGGACAGAAAAAACGCCCGACCCCGATAATGGAAGCAAAAATGAGTTATCTGGTTTTCAATCCATACTGGCGTATTCCCAAAACCATTCTGGCCGAAGACATTCTGCCTAAACTCAGAAAAAATAAGAACTACCTCAACAGTAAACAAATCAGCTTGTTTAACAGTTCGGACAGCACTGAAAGCCACCCTTTAGATTCCACAAGCATTGATTGGCAAAACACCACAAAAAAAGGCATGCTGCGCTACACTTTCCGCCAAGAACCGGGAGTTCAGAATCCTCTTGGCAGGATAAAATTCATGTTCCCGAATAGTGAGGACATCTATATACACGACACTTCCGCGCGTTATCTTTTCAAAAACAAGGCTTATTTAGTCAGCTCAGGCTGTGTTCGAGCAGAGCAACCGATGGAATTGGCCTATGAAGTTTTGAATCACGAGCAGCCGGAGTTCACACGCCAATACCTTGACCAACAAATTCAAAACGGAGATCGGCAGGTCGTTCACCTACAGGAAAAAATTCCGGTTTACCTTACCTATCAAACCGCTTGGGCTGATAAAAACGGTCGGCTTGATTTGCGCAACGACGTTTACGGCATTGACGATAACTTAATGACTTTTATGAAAAATACCTTGAAAATGTACTTAAACTGATTTATGGTATAATTTCACATATTCAAAAAATGCACGGGGTGGCCATGTCGATACACAATCAAATGAATCGCAGATCCTTTTTAAAACTAGGTGGAATGGGAACCGCAGCAGCTTTAGCACCGACTTCGTTATTTGCAAGCATGCAAAAGCAGCAATCAAAAGAAGAATTTCGTACTCTTTCGTTTTACAACCTGCATACCGGTGAATCCTTGAAAACGACTTATTGGGAACAGGGAATCTATCATCCCGAAGCACTTGAAGAAATCAGTCATGTGTTAAGAGACTTCCGTACGAACGAAACCCACGATATGGATATTGCTTTATTTGATCTGTTACACGATATCCGTAATCAAACGGGAAGCAAAAAATCGTTTAATGTCATCTCCGGCTATCGCTCTCCGAAAACCAATGCCATGTTGCACACAACGACCCAAGGCGTTGCAACCAAAAGTTTGCACATGGTCGGAAAAGCGATCGACATCAACCTACCCGGTTTTAAACTGGCGGATTTAAGAAAAGTCGCCATGCACCAGAGACAAGGTGGCGTTGGATTCTACCCTAAATCGAATTTCGTCCATGTAGACACCGGACGTGTTCGCTACTGGTAAATACGTTAAAAACCTATAAAAAAGCCGGAGTTTATCTCCGGCTTTTTTATTTTCAATCGCAAAGCTTGTTTGAGTCGTTTTAAGCGACGGCACTCCCCAGGCGCTGACGATATTGCTTCGACAGCTCAGGATCCGAAGACGACAACATATTCAAAATCGTTACGATCATTTCACGTGCGGCTCCATCCTTGTAATTAGGCTCCTGCTCGAACAAAGCAAACAGGCTTTCCAAACCACCTTGGTAATCATGTTCCGCGACCAGACACACCGCCAAATCGAAATAAGCATCAAAATCCAACGGATTCTGATCCAGACGATCAAACATCGCCTGCTTACCTTCGGTTTCACTCGCCAGTTTCTTAAACGTTAACTGACCGATCAAGGCTCTCCCCGTCTCGCTTTCTTTCTCTTTATTCGGCAAGCGATTAAAGATGTCCGTCGCTTGATCCAATGCATTCACGTCCAACAACACCTGCACCATATCCATCGCCACTCGTGTATTGCTCGGATCGATTCTAATCGCTTGGGTCAACAGGCTAACAGCGCCGGCCACATCACCTTGGAGATGCATTTCCCGCGCTTGCAAACGCATCTCGTCGGACTCGCGGGAGATACCGAAATCTTTGAGCAACGCCGTTAATTCATCCAGCTGCATCAATCCCTCTTCGGTACGCACCACTTCGGTATCCTTAAAGACTTTAAGCGTCGGCAAATTGGTTACGCCATACTTTTCTGTCAATTCGGGTTGTTCGTCGATATCGACTTTTGCAAACACGAACTGGCCTGCAAATTCATGCGCCAGTTCCGTCAAAGAACTTTCCAACGCAACGCACGGACCCGAATACACCCCCATAAACTCGACAATAACGGGAAGCTTATAGGAATTCATTAACACCAGATCGTTAAACGACTTGGCGTTGACTTCAAAAACATATGCTGCTTGATTGCTCACGGAATCACCTTAGTAACTTTTTTAATATTAAATAAATTATACCGGGCAAAAAATATTATGAGATAACGGTTTGTTGGGGTGTTTATAAACATAAGTATATGCATCTACTTACCTTAAGCACGTTTTACCGAACTAACAGCTTCATTAATCGTTGATTGATAAGCAACGCTTATGTATTTTGACATTGACTCCATGTTGCTCTTTTTTCGATCCAATGATGTTAAGATAGCAGTCAAATTTAATAATACCGATCCCATTGCATAACCATGCTTAGAACCCTTCTCTTGCTCCTTGCCTTTTCCAGCCTCCTTTCGGGGTGTGCGTCCTATGGCGTGATCGGCAACCTGGAAAAAAAACGCGTCTCTCCTCAGCCGCCCTACTCGGCGCTTTCGATCATCGGGCAGAAACCGTTTGGAAACGTCAGTTTAATTCTGGCGTTTTCCGGCGGAGGTTCTCGAGCCGCCGCTTTGTCTTATGGCGTTCTGCAAGAATTACGGGATACACAAATCCAGATTCAAGGAAAAAACGTTCGCCTCTTGGATGAAGTCGACGTCATCAGTTCGGTTTCCGGTGGAAGTTTTACCGCGGCCTACTACGGATTGAACGGGGAAAAAACCTTTAAAGATTTCGAAGACGTTTTTTTGAAAAAAGATATCGAAGGCAACCTGATCAGTAAAATCATGACTCCGTTTTTATGGTTTTCGGACCGGGGACGAACCGAAGTCGCCGTCGATTATTATGAACAATCGGTATTCAAAGGCGCCACTTTTGCAGATCTTCGCCAAAAAGATGGCCCCCTAATTATCATTAATGCATCCGATCTAGGCAACGGTATCCGCTTTTCTTTCATTCAAGAATATTTCGACCTACTGTGTTCGGACATTAATAGCTTTCCGGTTGCGCGAGCGGTTACCGCGTCTTCTTCCGTGCCGGTGGTTTTCGATCCGGTCGTTATCCGCAACTATCACGACTGCCCAAACAAGCAGAACAGCGCTCTGCTTGTGCTCGAGCAGGATCAATTCACAACTTATGAAATGAAATCGATTCGACAGGGATTGCAACAATACCTTGAAACCGATAAACGCCGCGATTACATTCACTTAGTGGACGGCGGAATCACCGACAACCTTGGTCTGAGAGCCATATACGAAGTATTGGAACTGATGGGCGGCCCGGAGGCAATGCTTAAAAAGGCTCAAATTCAACCGTCCGGTCAATTTGCCGTGATTGCCGTTAATGCATCCACTCACAGCAGTTCGGACATAGGTACAAGCAATAAGGTTCCCGACATAGAGACCACAATCAATGCCGTGACCGACATACAGTTGCACCGCTATAACAATTCCACGATCGAGGGCTTTCAAAACGGTATGCAGAAATGGAGCAAAGCGCTCTCAACCCCTGAAAAACCGGTCACACCCTACTTTATCGAAATCGGTTTCGACGCAATAAAAGACCGTAAAAAACGCAACTTCTTCAACAGTATCCCAACCTCTTTCTCGCTGACAGAAGAGCAGATCGATGCCCTGATATCCGCAGGACGGACATTGTTAAGAAATCATCCAAAGTTTCAGGAGTTGCTTCGCAACATGCAGCTCCCCGAGCCTAAAAAGGGCCATACACGTTCGAGAAATAAAAAAGGCGGACTTCCCGTTTTGTGAAGTCCGCCTTTGAATAAACATTAAGGGTTTGGTTAAAAAATAATCCGAACTAAACCTGCTGTTCCGCCGCTTTTCGTTTTTGCTTTTCGGCTCTCGGTTTTAAAACCAGTTCGCTCAAAAGCAACAAACCCGCCCCGACGCTGATAGCAACATCGGCAACATTAAACGTAGCGTAATGCCAGGTTCCGATGTAGAAATCGATAAAATCGGTCACACGACCTTCAACCACTCGATCAATGACATTACCGATGGCACCACCTAAAACCAGATTAATCCCGATCGTCTCCGAATTTAACTGATTAGGCAATTTCTTCAACCAGAAATAGAGAATGGCACTCACAACCACTGCCAAAGCAGTGAAGAACCAACGCTGCCATCCCCCCATATCGGCTAGAAAACTGAATGCGGCACCATGATTATAATTCAAGGTCCAGTTCAGATTCGAGATCACCGCTACCGGCTCGCCAAAACTCAAGGTACTGACGGCCCACACCTTAGTCAGTTGATCAACGATAATCACCAACAATGCAAACCAAAGAGTACGCACTGCGGACTTTGACATAGGCAAGTTATTTTGTTGACTAGGCATAGTGACGCACTTCCCCGTCGCCCTCGACATTGTCTACACAACGCTGACACAACTCAGGATGCGCTTCAATCTGCCCGACCTCTTCACGGTGGTGCCAGCAACGAGCACATTTCGGTTTATCGGTGGCGCCTGCATCGATCCACAGACCGGACAGTTCGGATTCAACCGCACTTTCCGGCTTCTCGGCCAACGGTTTGACCGCAGCATCCGAAGTAATCAATACAAAACGCAACTCATCTTCCAACTTGTTGATTGCATCGAACAAACCGTCGTCGCAATACAACGAGACTTCTGCCGTCAATGAACCTTTGATGATTTTGTCGTTACGAAGCTGTTCCAACTGCTTGGCAACCGCAGAACGCACTTCCATCAACTGAGTCCAATAAGCTGAATTCATCTCTGCCGATTCGTCCAGTTCGGTCAAACCTTCATACCAGGTAGAAACGAAAACGGTTTGCGTGCGCTCACCCGGGATCGCCTGCCAAATCTCTTCCGCCGTAAAACTTAGGATCGGTGCAATCCAGCGGCTTAATGCTTCTACGATATGATACAACGCAGTCTGAGCTGAACGTCGTGCCAAACCGTCCGCCTTACAAGTGTATTGGCGGTCTTTGATCACATCCAAATAGAATGCCCCTAATTCGACCGAACAGAAATGCGTGACAGCCTGATAGATCGCGTGGAAACTATATTCATCGTAAGCCGCCGTGATCTCTTTCTGCAATTTCGCCGCATGACCGATTGCCCACTTATCCAACGGCAACAAATCGTCATAAGCAACTAAGTCGGTCGCCGGATTGAAACCGTTAATGTTCGCCAACAGGAATCGCGCTGTGTTACGGATACGGCGATACGCATCCGCGGTACGGCTAATGATTTCGTCGGAAACCGTCATCTCGTAACGGTAATCCGCGGCCGAAATCCATAGGCGCAAAATATCCGCGCCGTATTTGTTTGCAATCTCCTGAGGAGCAACGACATTCCCTTTTGACTTAGACATTTTCTTACCGTCTTTGTCCACGGTAAAGCCATGCGTCAACACCTGCTTGTACGGAGCCTGTTCTGACGTCGCCAAAGCCGTCAATAAAGACGACTGGAACCAACCGCGATGCTGATCGGAACCTTCCAGATACAGATCAGCAGGCGAATACAGTTCGTCACGCTGATCTAATACCGTATAGTGCGAAATCCCGGAATCAAACCAGACATCAAGGATATCCGTTACCTGTTCGTAATCGTCCGCTTCATCACCCAAGAAGTCCTGTACATCCAAATCGTACCAAGCATCGATCGACTTTTCTTCAACCAGCTTAGCGACTTCTTCCATCAACTCGACCGTACGAGGGTGCATTTCACCCGTGACCTTATGAACGAAAATCGTAATCGGCACACCCCAGAAACGCTGACGCGAGATACACCAATCCGGACGGCCGTCAATCATGCCTTCAATGCGGTTTTGACCCCATTCCGGAATCCACTCTACTTTCTTAATTTCGGCCAATGCCCGGTCGCGCAATCCGCCTTCCGTCATTGAAATAAACCACTGCGGCGTAGCACGGAAAATCAATGGCGTTTTGGTACGCCAACAGTGCGGGTAACTGTGCTCGATCACTTCGATATGCAACAAGGCCTTATGCTCTTTCAACACTTCGATGACATGATCGTCAACTTTCAATACGTTTTCACCTTCGAACAACGGCGTGCCGGCCACATAATTCCCGTTACCGTCTACCGGACAATCCACTTCCAAATCGTATTTCAGACCGACAGCAAAGTCTTCCTGACCGTGGCCCGGAGCCGTGTGAACACACCCGGTCCCCGCTTCGGTGGTGACGTGCTCACCCAGGATCAACGGTACGATGCGGTCATAGAAAGGATGCTGTAAACGGATCAATTCAAACTGTTCACCACGACCGTAAGCAATCACACGGTAATGATCGAAGCCCCATTTATCCATCGCATCTTTGATCATCGCTTCCGCCAGGAACAAACGTTCCGGACCGTGCTCGCCTTCTACCTGAACCACGGAATATTCCAATTCAGAATTGATTGATACGGCTTGGTTGGCCGGTAGCGTCCATGGCGTAGTCGTCCAAATGACGACCGACAAAGGCCCTTCGCCTAAATGGTCTTCCACATGATGACAACGTTCAAAAAATGCGTTTTCGTCAACAACCTTAAAACGCACGTCAATCGACTTGGAACGCTTCATTTCATATTCGACTTCCGCTTCCGCCAACGCCGAATGTCCGCCGACAGACCAGTAAACCGGCTTAGTTCCTTTCACAAGGTGACCGTTCTGAATGATTTTAGACAGAGCACGAATTTCGTTGGCTTCGAATTTGAAATCTTTAGTCAGATAAGGGTGTTCCCAATCAGCCATCACACCCAAACGCTGAAAGTCGGCCATTTGACCTTCTACCTGTTGCTGAGCGTAATCTCGACAAGCCTGTCTGAATTCGGTCGCACCGATTTTCTGACCGACTTTCCCCTTCTTCTTCTCCACATTCAACTCGATCGGCAGACCGTGACAATCCCAGCCCGGAACGTACGGCGCATCAAAACCGCTTAATCCTTTGGACTTCACAATCATGTCTTTCAACACTTTATTCACCGCATGACCGATGTGAATATTACCGTTAGCGTACGGAGGACCATCGTGCAGAATGAACTTAGGACGACCGGCCATATGCTCGCGAACCGTTTGATACAATGACTCGGATTGCCAAGCTTCTACCTGCTTTGGCTCGCGATTAGGCAGATTTCCACGCATCGGGAAATCGGTTTCTGGAAGGTTTAGTGTCGATTTATAATCAGTCATGCTCTAGCTTCTATATCGGAGTTAAAGTTTAATAAAATCAAATAGTAAAATACTGTCTGGCCTGTTTAGCATCAAGACGAATCTGTTCGGTTAACGCCTCAATGCTCTCAAATTTCAGTTCCGGACGAATGTAATGCTGTAACGTCACATCCACATGCTGCCCGTATATCTCGTCGGCCCAATCGAACAGGTGTACTTCGATCGAAGGCCGCTGCCCGTTCACTGTCGGGCGAATTCCCAAGTTGGCCACCCCCGGCCATGGTTTATCTGCAATCCCGTCTACGGTTACGGCAAATACGCCTTGAACCGGCATCTGTAAACGTTTCGGATTCAAATTCAAGGTCGGAAAGCCGATGGTACGCCCTAATTTCTGTCCGTGAATCACACGTCCGCTAAACTTGAAAGGACTGCCTAACAACGCTTCCGCCCTTTCCAAATCCGGTTTAGCCAGCGCACGTCTTACCCGCGTGCTACTGACTCGCTTACCGTCCACGTTATAAGTCGGCATGTCGGTCACCGTAAAATCACTTTGCTCGCCCTGCGCCTGCAAATACGCGAAGTCGCCCGAACGCTGTTTGCCAAAATGAAAATCGTCGCCCACTACCAGATGTTTTACGTTCAATCCATCCACCAGTATCTGTTGGACGAATTGTTCTGCGGTCAAGGCTGCGAATCGGCTTTCAAAACGAATGCACAATACATAATCAATTTCGGTCTTCTGAAACGCGCGGATTTTCTCGCGGAAATTCATCAACCGTACCGGCGCTTCTTGCGGAGAGAAAAACTCGATCGGCAAGGGTTCGAACAGCATCACCACACTCGGCAAGCCACGCGCTTTCGCCTCGGCGGTCACCGCTTGCAACACCTGCTGATGCCCCAAGTGTACGCCGTCAAAATTCCCAATGGTCAATACACAGCCGTTCACTAGTGAACCCTGAAACAAATCTAAATTGTGCAAGCCTCGAATTAACTGCATCTCACCGTGTTTATCTTTTGATTGGGAATGAAAAAACAAGCCGTAAATTATACCGTAACTCAGTGATTAACTGTTTGTAAATCTTTTAAAAATTCGACTTAAAAGCCAATGAACAACGCTTATTTCTTGATCATCTTTTTCGGATTAAGACCCAATACCATCAAGGCTATGCCATAAACAACCATCGCCCCGATCACCAAGCCCGTCAACCAGGCCATTCGGTGCCAGGCATCAAACGCCAACCAACTGGCGGTGGACGGTGATAGCAATACAATGAAAGCCACCAATGCCGCATTCGCGAGCAAAACCTGTACAAACAATTTCTTCCACCCGGTCAATGGCGTGAACACCTGCTGCTTCTGCAAATACCAATACAATAATCCCGCATTCACAAAAGCGGAAAATGTCGTCGCCGCCGCCAGACCGACATGAGCAAACGGCCCAATCAAAATCAGGTTTAAAACCGTATTCGTTACCAATGCCACCACCGCGACCTTAACCGGCGTTTTCATATCCTTACGCGAATAGAAAGCCGGAGCGAGAATCTTCACCAGAATGAAACCAAGCAGACCGAACGAATAAGCCATCAGACTCATGCCCGACATGGTCACATCCTGCTCGGTGAAAGCACCGTAATAAAATAGCGATACAATCAACGGTTCGGCCAGCAACAATAACCCTAACGTCGCCGGTAAACCGATTATCAAAACCAGACGTAACGCGGTATCCAGATCTTCCTGGAATCCTTGCCAATTTTCGTTCGCGGCTTTTTTCGACAAGCCCGGTAGCACCACCGTTGCCAAAGCGACGCCAAAAACGCCCAGCGGAAATTCCATCAAACGATCGGAATAATAGAGCCACGAAACCGAACCGGTCACCAGAAACGACGCCAGCACCGTATCGACCAATAGGTTAATTTGCGCCACCGACACCCCAAATAATGCCGGCAGCATCAAGCGTTTAACCTCACCGACGCCAGGATCGGTCTCTTTAGAGGGATGCGGCAGCAAACCCAATCGATACAGAAACGGCAAATGAAACAACAACTGCACCACCCCGGCAACCAACACCCCCCAAGCCAGAGCCATGACCGGAATATCCAACAACGGCGACACCCAAACGGCGAAACTGATCAGCACCAAGTTTAAAAAGACCGGAGTAAACGCCGGCACCGCGAACTGATTGTAGGTATTCATGATGGCGGACGAAAACGCCACCAAGGAGATCAGTAACAGGTAAGGGAAAGTGATCGACAACATATCCGAAGCCAGTCCGAACTTAACCGGATCGTCGATAAAGCCCGGCGCGAATACCATCATCCACAAAGAGGAGCCGAATACGCCGAATGCCGTCAGAAGTAAAAGAATACCGCCCAAACGGAAACTGATTGCATTGACTAAATGCTTGACCGCTTGCTGACCGCGTTTCTCTTTGGCTTCTGCCAATACCGGAACAAACGCTTGCGAAAAAGCGCCTTCGGCAAATAGACGACGAAAAAAGTTAGGAATTTTAAACGCCACAAAAAACGCATCCGCCCCCATGCTGGCACCGAAATAACGAGCGATGATCACGTCGCGCACAAAACCCAACACACGTGAGATCATCGTCATTCCACCAACAGTAGCGGTCGCTTTTATAATTCTTTTCAAAATGGATTCTTCTGTTTATTCATTAAGTTCCCGCATTGTATCAAAGCTCCGTCAAACACGCATTTAAAGCATATTAACGTTTCATGATAAGGGTTCCTATCCACCTTAAATTATGCAAAGATTAACCTTAAAACTACGTAGTTACTTCCGATTACAAAACAGGTAAAACCGATGAAAGCTGCTCAACTGTTTATACACTGTCTGGAAAACGAAGAAGTCCAATACATCTTCGGCATCCCGGGTGAAGAAAACCTAGACTTAATGGATGCATTACTGGACAGCAAAATCCAATTCATCCTCACCCGTCACGAGCAAGGTGCGGCGTTCATGGCCGACGTCTACGGCCGGCTTACCGGTCACGCCGGAGTTTGTTTATCCACACTCGGGCCCGGCGCCACCAATCTGGTCACCGGTGTAGCCGATGCAAACATGGACCGCGCGCCGGTCGTTGCAATCGCCGGACAGGCCGCCACCAACCGTCTGCATAAAGAAAGCCATCAGGTATTGGATTTGGTCAACCTATTCGAACCCATTACCAAATACAGCACTCAGATACTGACGCCGGACATCATTCCGGAAGTGGTACGAAAAGCATTCAAAGTCGCTCAGTCTGAAAAACCCGGTTGCTGCTTTATCGACTTTCCGGAAAACATCGCCGGCTTCGAAGTCAATAAACTACCGCTCAAAAAACAGAGCCCGCTGCCTCCCGAACCCAACAGCCTAAAAGTACAGCAAGCGGCGGAAATTATCAGCGAAGCACAATACCCGATTATCATTGCCGGGAACGGTGTTGTCCGTTCGAACGCCAGCGACGCTTTAGAAGAGTTCGCTTCCAAACTCAATATTCCGGTAGCCACCACCTTCATGGCGAAAGGGGTCATCTCCTGCCATCATGAACTCTCTTTGGGAACGGTCGGCTTACAAGCCGAAGACTATATATCCTGCGGCATCAACCGTGCCGACGTAGTGATCTGTGTAGGCTACGACATCGTCGAATATCACCCTTACCTATGGAACCACAATCCCGAGTGCAAAATCATCCATATCGACAGCCAACCCGCCGAGGTGGATGAATATTACATTGTTGAAGCCGGTCTGATCAGCGATATCGGCAGCGCTTTGGCTAAAATCTCCGCACTCAGTAAACGCCATCAACACCCTGTTTACCAACCACTTAAAAAACATATCGACGAACACTTGCACGCCCATGAAAACGATGCCAATTTTCCGCTAAAACCGCAGAAGATACTTCATGATCTGCGTGCAGCTTTGCAACCCGAAGACATCGTCATCTCGGATGTCGGCGCACATAAAATGTGGATAGCCCGCATGTATCAAACCCTGTCGCCCAATACCTGTATCATCTCCAACGGTTTCGCCTCCATGGGCATTTCGTTGCCCGGTGCGATTGCCGCCAAACTGGCTAAACCACAACAAGTGGCGGTCGCCGTTACCGGAGATGCGGGTTTTTTAATGAACGTCCAAGAGATCGAAACGGCCGTACGCCTGCAAATACCTGTCATCGTCCTAATCTGGAACGATCAACACTACGGCTTGATCAAATGGAAACAAGAGAATCATTTCGGGCGCGAAAGCAATGTCGCTTTCACCAATCCCGATTTCGTTAAGCTGGCGGACGCCTTCGGCGCTAAAGGTTATAGAATCAAGGCTGCAAACGAACTTTTGCCTACATTGCAGCAGGCGATTCAAGATAACTGCGTCGTACTGATCGATTGCCCGGTGGATTATTCCGAGAACCTGAAACTGACCGAAGAACTCGGCCATCTAATTTGTCCGACCTGATAAGCATTATGCCGTTGTATAAAGTCGGGAAAACTTATCC
Organism: Thiomicrorhabdus sp.; assembly: GCF_041583835.1. GTDB lineage: Bacteria > Pseudomonadota > Gammaproteobacteria > Thiomicrospirales > Thiomicrospiraceae > Thiomicrorhabdus. The sequence goes on from NZ_JBFHFC010000010.1 coordinate 31,566, forward strand.
GGTTTTACAAACGACTTAAAAAATCAGGCTGTTTTATCGACCTGTTTCAATACTTTTGCCTTATAAACAAACGTGCCGAACGGAATCAACGAGGCAAGCAACCCCAAAAATCCTTTTGCTTCGGAAACATGGCCTTTGATGACATGATAGAAAAGCACCACATTAAACGCCAAAAACAAGCCGCCGTGCGCTCGCCCGACCAGGCTGACCGCTTCCGGCATACCGTAATTGTATTTCAGTGGCATCGCCACAAACAATAACAACAATAAAGACGTCCCTTCCAGTAACGCCATAAATCTTAAAAATGCCATTCCATAACCTTATTTGATAAACGTGAGACATAAAAAAACCGGGATAAATCCCGGCTTTTTCGATTCTTTACTTTCTAAGCTAAAGAATTACGCCATCGCTTTGATGCGAGCGTTTAAACGGCTCTTGGTACGAGCGGCTTTGTTCTTAGCGATAATGCCTTTACGAGCCATACCGTCAAGGTTTGACTGAGCGTCACGGAATGCAGCGTTAGCTGCTGCCTGATCACCAGTGTCGATCGCTGCATAAACTTTCTTCAAAGAAGTACGCATTGCAGAACGCATAGAAGCGTTATGTTGACGTTGTTTTTCTGCCTGACGTGCGCGTTTTGCTGCTTGTGCTGAGTTTGCCACTTTATTTCTCCAATTTGTTTTTACGTGTTAACGATCCGTAGACCTATCATTAACAATTAACACAACATTGTCTTATGCGTACACAAGAACAATGACTACGTTGTTTAGATCAAACCACCATTAATAAACGAATGATTCGAAAGGATTGAGAATTATCCACAATCCGAACAACACGGTCAAGTTTTATTCCAAAAATTAACCACTTATTAAAACCCGACAGATCCGTTAAGTTTCCAAAATAATTAAAAAACTATCTTTTATGTTTAAAAAGGAGGATTTTTGTTCAAGGACAAGGCGCAGATTGGCGACGTGTACTAATGTACACGAGGCAATCTGCAACGCAGAGATTGGACAAAAAGACCCTTTTTATTCGCGGTGATATGGGTGGTTGTTGATTACCGACCACGCTCGGTATATCTGTTCCGCCACCATAATCCGCACCATCGGGTGCGGCATGGTCAATTTGGACAATCCCCATTTCCATTGGGCTTGCTGCAAGATACTCTGATCCAGTCCGTCCGGACCGCCGACAATCAGAGCAATATCCTGACCGCCTGACAACCACTCTTCCATTTTATCGGCCAACCCTTTTGTGGTGACCTGCTGACCGTGCTCGTCCAGCGCAATCACACGTGCGCCTTTTGGAATCGCAGCCGAAATCCGCTTGGCTTCCTCGGCTTTCATCTGCTCGACGGAACTGGTTTTACCGCGTTGCGCCATTGGCAACTCCACCAACTTCAAACTACAAGCTTTAGGCAAACGTTTCTCGTATTCCGCATAACCTTCCTGCACCCATTTAGGCATTTTCTGTCCGACGGTAATGAAATGAATGATCACGAGAATTCCTGAGATTTTCTGATTGACGGGTTTGAAAAGCCATCCGGCAAGATGGCCTTTCAACCTCAGCGCCGAACTAGCACACAGTCGGCGGCTGAATAACGATAAAGCACAATTCGGCTGGACGCTTACTCGCCTTCCGAGTTAGCCGTAGATTTCACATCCCAAAGTTTTTCAAGTGCATAGTGCGCACGTGCCGCTTCTGTCATGACATGAACGATCGCATTACCCAAGTCGACCAGTACCCAGTCAGGCTGAGGCCCGGCTTCAACACCCAAAGGAGGATATCCGGCGTCTTTAAATGCCAACGCAACCGCATCGCCCGTCGATTTAACGTGAGTCGTTGACGTACCCGTCGCGACCACCATCAAATCGGCAAACGAACTCACACCCGCAACATCCATAACTTGAATATCACGTGCTTTACTGTCTTCCAAGCTCTGTACGATAAGCTCTTTAATTTCTGATAATTCCATATTTTTTATTCTTTTCCTTTATTCACATCCCGATAGAGGTGATGCTGTTGTATATAGTCTATGACGGCCGGCGGCATTAAATAATCCACCGACTGTCCTTGCTGTAAATAATTTCGTAAGGCCGTCGCGCTCAGATCCAACTGTGTAACCTGAACATCGACAATCTGCTCGCACGGCTGAGAAAACGTTTTAACGTGATGCGCCCGTAAAATTTGTCCCGCCTCGCAATAAAGCGGCAAGGCTTCTCCCGGACGATGCGTAACCGCGATATTCGACAACTGCAAAATCTCACGCCAGTTATGCCAAGTATGAAAATTTGCAAACGCATCGGTTCCCATAATCAGTACCAACGCCGCATCAACACCCAAACTTTGCTTCAACGCAACTAAGGTATCAACCATGTAAGACGGTCCGCCGCGATCAATCTCGACCGTATCCAGGCAAAACTTTGGTTGCCCTTTAATCGCCAGCTCAATCATCGCGCATCGCTGTTCTGCGGACACACTGGGTTTTCCGCGATGGACCGGTTGATAACAAGGTACGAACCGTACTTGCTCCAAACCGAGTTTCTGTTGAACTTCCAATGCCGGCCGCAAATGCCCGAAATGAATCGGGTCAAACGTGCCGCCGTTAATGCCGATTAAACGCATATCGGTTCAACAGCCATCATTACTGACGGATTGTGCCGTCGCCCAGCACGATATATTTCTGCGACGTCAAACCTTCCAATCCGACCGGACCGCGAGCGTGAAACTTGTCGGTACTGATGCCGATTTCCGCCCCCAGACCGTATTCGAAACCGTCGGCGAAACGCGTCGAGGCGTTGACCATTACCGAACTCGAATCGACCTCGGCCAAAAAGCGGCGCGACGTACTGAAATTTTCGGTAATAATCGATTCGGTGTGACCGGAGCTGTACTGCGCAATATGATCCATTGCCGCATCCACATCGGCGACCACTCGAATCGATAGAATCGGTGCCAGATATTCCGTCGCCCAGTCGATTTCGGTTGCCGGAACGGCATCGATAATGGCACAGGTTTTTTCGCAACCGCGCAATTCGACGCCTTTTTCGGCATACTGTTTTGCCAATTCAGGCAACACTTTTTCGGCTTGCGATTCGGCAACCAACAAGGTTTCCATCGCATTGCACACACCGTAACGATGAGTTTTAGCATTCACCGCCACACGGATCGCTTTATCGTAGTCGGCGTCGTCATCGATATAGACATGACAGATGCCGTCCAAGTGTTTGATCACCGGTACGCGGGCATTCTGACTGATACGTTCAATCAATCCTTTACCGCCTCTCGGGATGATCACATCGACATATTCCGGCATGGCAATCAATTCCCCTACCGCGGCACGATCAGTGGTTTCAACGACCTGCACCGCCGTTTCAGGCAGACCTGCCTGTTTTAATCCTTGCTGAATGCAACTTGCCAATGCCTGATTGGAAAACGCCGCTTCGGAACCACCGCGCAAAATCGCTGCATTTCCCGATTTCAAACACAACGCTGCCGCATCGGCAGTCACATTAGGGCGCGATTCGTAAATGATACCCACCACACCTAAAGGGACGCGCATCTTACCGACCTGAATGCCGGAAGGACGGTAGCTCATATCGGTGACTTCACCTATTGGATCCTGCAAAGCCGCAACCTGACGCAGCCCTTCCGCAATCCCTGCAATTCCGGCATCAGTCAATGCCAAACGATCCAACATCGCAGCATCCAATCCGTTTTGCTTGCCGTTTTCCAAGTCTTTGGCATTTTCCGCTTTCAATACGTCAGCCGAATTTTCAATCGCTTCTGCCATCGCCAATAAGGCGCGGTTTTTCTGTGCCGTGGAAGCACGCACCAACACTCTGGCGGCTCGTCTGGCTTGCTGTCCCAATTGTTGCATATAGGCTTGAATATCCATGCTTTACGCTTCCTATCCCTTTAAATTTCGTCTTGTTCTTTTATTGATTTTTACTTCTATCGCCGTTTCGTTACGCCAATTTCACGGACTGACTCAGTGCGCTATCTTATGAATCAAAGCGGATAGTCCCATCCAGACCTCTTCGGCATTCAATGTCTTCCGAATGCCTTTGATCATCAAATCAATCTGTAAAGCGTCTTTCAGCAACGCTTGCCAATATTCCGACTGATGACGCTGCAAAGCAGAACCGACTTCATTCTGCCGCGATTGCCAAATACGCATCTGTTTATAAGCCTGTGCCAACGGCATCGTTTGGCGTAACTGCGAAAGTTCCACCAACTGACGAATCTCTTTAGCCAGCAACCATAAAATAACCGGTGCTTCCAGACCCTCCTGGCGGAGTCGTAACAACATTTGTTGCGCATAATCCGATTTGCCAAGCAACATGGCCGTCGCCAATGCAAACAGCTGATAATGCGCCTGGTCGACCACGCTATCGGCGATCACCTGTGCACTGATACTGGTATTGGCCGGGTGCAACAAGCTTAACTTGATCAATTCCTGATCGGCGGCAAGAAGATTACCTTCTACGCGCTCCGCCAACAGTGCCGCCGCTTCCGGTTCAAGCTGCAAACCGTACTGCCCCGCTTTCTGCTGACACCAACCCGGCAACGCCTGGGTTGGAACGGGTTTGGCCTGAATCACCAAGCCCGCCGACTCAATCGCCGTCACCCATTTGGATTTGACCTGACGGCTATCCAGTTTTTCGCATTCCAAAAGCACAATCACTTCCGGCGGCAACCCGGCTTGCGCCTGACTCAAATTCGCCCAGTCCTGAATAAACTTGGTACCTTCGGTTCCCGGCGAGCCTTTCGGCATGGACACCATGACCACACGCTGTTCGGAAAACAACGATCCGGCCTGCGTTTCCATTTGCAACGACTGCCAATCAAACCCGGCATCGACTTCATAGCGGTCGCCGAACAAATACCCTTGAGATTGCAAATTGTGTCGCAGACCGTCAACACAATCCCTTAAGAACAAGGCTTCTTCACCATAAAACAGGTAGATCGGTTTTAAATCCACCGTTCCCTGTTGTAACTGATTTAAAAAGGCACTGGCTAAAATCACTGGGCTTTATTCAACTCGTTTATTTATATGGGATTCAAAGGCGTTTTCAAGTGCGATACAAACCATCACTTGACCAACTCACCGGCTTGCTTCGACTTCATCAACAGGGCGCGATTAATTCGATCGACAATCTGACGCGCAATCTCTTGCGACATCTGCTTCTGAATATCCTGCAATTCACGGCTTGAAGCCAACAAGGCGTTATTATCGATCTGCTGATCACGATAACTGCTGACTTCGGCCGTCAACAACATAGCCTCGGTAGCAACCTCTTCAACCTCAAACGCCTGTTTCATCGTCAACAACACCGATGAAACGTCACCGGTACCGGTATAACTGGTTTTTGATTGATGCACGTAAGTTTTCGATAAACGCACTTCCAACTCCGCTCCGACCAGGCTGGACGAGATTATCACACCACTGCTCTTGAGCTGTTGTTTCAGTGCATCCTCAACATCATTCTGCACCAACTCCAACCCGCTAAGCTTGACGCTTTTGAACTGAGCTTCGCCCGCAGTGCCGTAGCCGCGCAAATGAAAACCGCAGCCACTTAACAAAGTCGCTACAAACAGTACCAAGAACAAACCGACACTGATTTTCATTGCGTTCATCGAAATCCCGAAAGATGCAATTGAATCTGAACAGGCCTGTTCGGTTTTCAAATGAGGCGTAACCATGCCGGAACCTTAGCCCTTAACCACTAAGTTGACTAGACGACCAGGCACAACAATCTCTTTCACGATCTCTTTGCCGTCGATGAACTTCAACACCGCCTCATCAGCCTTGGCTGCCGCCAGAATCGAATCCTTGTCGGCATCCGCCGCGACCTCGACCTTACCGCGCAGTTTACCGTTGACCTGAACCATCATCTCGATTTCCGATTTCACCAGTGCCGACTCGTCAACCTGCGGCCAACGTACATCCAACACCAAACCGGTTTTTCCAAGCGATGCCCATAGACTTTGAGCCATGTGCGGCGCCATCGGCGACAACATGCAAACCAGAATTTCCAACGCTTCCTGCATAACCGCACGGCCCTGTGCCGATTCGTCTTCGAACTTGCTGAGTTCGTTCATCAGTTCCATACATGCCGCAATGGCGGTATTGAAATGCTGACGTCGACCCATATCATCGGTGACCTTCTGCAACGTCTCATGCACTTTCAAACGTAACGCTTTCTGTGCCTTGTCCAAACCTTCCGAAGAAGTCGCCGCGTCTACCGAACCTTGTTCCAAATGCGCATGAACCTGACGCCAGACACGGTTCAAGAAACGGAAAGCCCCTTCCACACCTTTGTCCGACCATTCCAAGCTCTGCTCCGGCGGCGCCGCGAACATGATGAACAGACGCACCGTATCGGCACCGAATTTCTCGATCAATTCTTGAGGATCGACCGTATTCCCTTTGGATTTGGACATCTTGGAGCCGTCCAGCAACACCATCCCTTGCGTCAATAGGTTCTTGAATGGTTCGTCCGACTTGACCAAGCCCTGATCGCGCATCAACTTGTGGAAGAAACGCGCATACAACAGGTGAAGGATAGCGTGTTCGATCCCGCCGATATACTGGTCGACCGGCGCCCAATAGTCGGCACGCTCGTCCAGCATCGCCTCGTTGTTGTCTTTCGAGGTATAACGTGCGTGATACCAGGACGACTCGAAGAACGTATCAAAGGTATCGGTTTCACGTTTGGCGCGACCGCCGCACTGCGGACATTCACAATTCTTGAAGCTATCCATTTTCGCAAGCGGCGAACCGGAACCGTCCGGCACCACGTCTTCAGGCAGACGAACCGGCAACTGCTCTTCCGGAACCGGCAAGGCACCACAAGCCGGACAGTAGATAACCGGAATCGGGCAGCCCCAGTAACGCTGACGGGAGATACCCCAGTCGCGCAAACGGTAGTTAGTCTGTTTCTCGCCCAAACCTTTTTCGCCCAGAACTTTCGCCATTTCATGCAAGGCCTGCTTGGACTTCAAACCGTCAAACTGGCCGGAATTGACCAAAACACCTTTTTCGGTGAATGCTTTCTCGGAAACATCCGCCATCTCGTCTGAACTCGGTGCGATGACCGCTTTCATCGGCAAATCGTAAGCTTTCGCGAATTCGTAATCACGTTGGTCGTGTGCCGGAACCGACATCACCGCACCGGTTCCATACCCCATCAATACAAAGTTGGCCGCCCAAACCGGCACTTCTTCGCCGGTAATCGGATGCGTCACGCGGATTCCGGTATCAACCCCTTTCTTCTCCATGGTTTCCATATCAGCTTCGGCCGTGGAGATGTGCGAACACTCTTCAATGAAACGCTCAAGCGGCTCATTATTCAAAGCGGCTTTTTTCGCCATCGGATGATCTGCGGCGATGGCGACGTAAGTCACCCCCATCAATGTATCCGGACGAGTGGTATAGACATCCAACGTTTTGTCGTCTTCGCCGACGATCGGGAATGAAATCTGCAAACCGGTCGATTTCCCGATCCAGTTCTTCTGCATGGTCTTGACCTGTTCCGGCCAACCTTCCAATTTATCCAAATCGTTCAGAAGCTCTTCTGCGTAATCGGTGATGCGCAGGAACCACTGAGCAATCTCTTTACGTTCAACCGGCGCACCGGAACGCCAACCTTTACCGTCGATAACCTGCTCGTTCGCCAATACCGTCTGGTCGACCGGATCCCAGTTGACCACCGAAAGTTTACGGTAGACCAAGCCTTTTTCCATCAACTTGGTGAACAACCACTGCTCCCAACGATAATATTCCGGATGACAGGTCGCCACTTCACGCGTCCAGTCGTAACCCAAACCAAGCGACTTCAACTGGTTACGCATGTAATCGATGTTTTCATAAGTCCACTTAGCCGGTGCAACCTTGTGCTGCATCGCCGCGTTTTCCGCAGGCAGACCGAACGCATCCCATCCCATCGGCTGCAGAACGTTTTTGCCCTGCATACGCTGAAAACGAGAAATCACGTCACCAATAGTGTAGTTACGCACGTGCCCCATGTGCAGCTTACCGCTTGGGTAAGGGAACATGGACAGGCAGTAATACTTCTCTTTGCTCTCGTCTTCGGTGACGACAAAGGTTTGGTTTTCATCCCAATACTTCTGAATTTCGGCTTCGATCTGTTGCGGTTGATACTGAACTTCTGACATGAATTTTTTCTTCTGCTTTCTAAAAACTAAAATCGTTTAAAATCGGTTCCGACGGCTAAAATGCCAGAGCGGAACTTCGGCTTGATAAATCAAATAAATAAGTTCAATATTATAGTAGATAACAGACACGACAGAGGGAAAAATAATGAGTCAACATAAAATGTTGCACGCTTACCGGACATTACTGGATTTTGCAATGCGCACTGCGATTTCAGCAGAAAACGCAACGTGGTCGTTGCTTGGCAAAACCATCGAAAAAGCCGAACAGGTCGATCACGATTTGGAAGAGCTCACCGAAAAAGAATTCAAACAGGTTCAGGAAGACTTGCAGGCTGACCTAATGCAGACTGCGGAGTACTTGGCGGATGTGGAAAAAGGCATCGACGAATTTCTGGACATGGACCTGCCGGTTCTGGAACAGATACTGATCGATAAGGCTTTAAGCTTGGCGGACCCGACAGAAATCACGGTTTTACGATTCCGTCTGGCGGCGGCCATGGACGAGAACCACCCGATTCTCCAAGAAGCGCACCAACACAAACATTAAACCGTTAACCTTGTAACGGCAGTCACTTCAAACGCACTCTCTAAGAGTGCGTTTATACCGTAGAAACACTCTACGCTTTCGCCGCTTCCCTTTCTTTCCATGAACGCTTCAAGTTATGGATATAGATAATCAGAATGAAAAAAGCGGTTGAAATCCCACCTAAGATCAACAACGTCCAATTCTCTTCCGGCACGGTATCGAGAAGAATTAATTTTCGGATAATCACGACAAATGCAATCTCCAAAAAAGTCAGTGCGTAATCGAAACTGTTATTAATAAACAGAGCCTTAACAATCGCCAACACAATCAGTGTAAACAAAGCATCCGTCAACAGGACCTTAATCGACGGAAAATCCAAAACACCTTGTGCCAGAATGAATTCAAGTAATTTACTTGAAATACTGAACAGACAAGCGGCGAGGTACACCACCATAAAAATAATAAAAACCAACCTTAACAGAGAGACGGCTTTAACCATGCCGAGTTCGACTTCTTTTTGTACCAAAAGGTCTAACCGGCTCAACCAACTTTTTTTCGATTCCATGAATTTACCAGAGAAATATCAAAGAGAAGCTAATGAAAATTAGCAATCAAACGACCGTTTGAATTGAACAATTGTACCAAAGACCTAAGAAAGCGGGATAGAAAGCTTCAATCAAAACCCTTCAACTTAAGGCGCTCGAACATCCTTAATTTTAGAGAAACGGCCGGTTAAAAAATAACGCTTACTTAAAATGAAGCCGAAGATGACGAAAAGCATAAACAATATCGGCAAATTACGCCATTCCGCAAAAAAGGTCATCCCCTCGTACGGCTGAACTTCTCCGCGCAACACACCTTCTTCATAAGCCGGGATCGATTGCTTAACCACCCCTTTCACGTCCACAATTATCGTATGGCCGGTATTGGTACTGCGAGCGATTTCACGCCCCAACTCCAAAGCACGCATGCGCACTTCCTGTACCTGCTGTGCCGGTTCGAACGTATGCGCAAACCAAGCGTCGTTACTGACCGTCAACAAGTACTTGGCTTCTGGCAGGTAGCGCGCGAGCTCTTCGCCAAAAGCCATCTCGTAACAGATACTTAATCCGGCTAACTGCCCTCCCAGCATCATCGGAGGCTGATCCGGACTGCCGGCGGTAAACGTCGAGAATGGAATATCAAACAGGCCGGTCAGGAACTCGAATAACGAATGAAACGGGAAAAATTCACTGAACGGCACCAGGTGACTTTTCATGTAGCGATCTTCTGGGTTATGCAGATTTACCAAGGCATTGTAATAACGATCCGCATCACGATCTCCGGTAATCACGCCAGCCAAAATATCGGTATTAAGCAATTTGGCGTCCTTAATAAACGAATACAGCGCACCTTTCTCAACCACATCGTAGTAAGTAGGGATCGCAGTTTCCGGCCAAACCACCACATCGGCATCCATATTCTCTTTTGTGTAGGAAACGTAAGTTTTTAAGGTCGGATAAAAATTCTGCTTCTGCCACTTTTGTTCCTGCGGAACGTTACCCTGAACCAACGCGACATCAATAGGTTTACCGACAGGACTCACCCAATCGACCTGTTGAAGAAAACCGCCTCCGATCCAAACCAGAGCCAATAACATACTTGGCAACAACCAAGCCCGCTGCTGAACGAACCATAACAAAAGACCGGCGCTGATCGCTACCGCCCAACTCACACCCAACACGCCCAGCAGCGGAGCATACCCTTCCAACCAGGTGTCCAGGTGGCTTAGGCCCAAAGGTAAAAATGGAAAACCGCCGAATAAAGTACCGCGCAGATACTCGCTTAAAATCCAGACGGCCGGAAACAAAACAAATAAAGATAAACTAGGCCACTTCGAATCTTTCAAAGAAAAGGCTAACAGTCCAGCCAAACCGGTATAAAGCGCAAGAAAAAAAACAAAGACAAAGGTCGCTAATCCAGCGGCAACCAGATTAACGCCCGAATAGAAATACATGCTGGAAAACAGCCAGCTCACACCTAGACCGAACTGCCCCAGACCAAACCACAAACCGAGTTTGAATCCATCCAGACGGTTTTCTGCATTCAACCACAATGCAAATAAACCGGCCAGAGTTACCAGAATGACAGGGGAAAACGAAAACGGCGCATAGGCGAACACCGAGGCCGCTCCAAGAAAAAGAGCAATCCAATGCGTCTTACGAAGAATGAATACTTGCCCGATCGTTCGCCAAAACGCTTTCAACTATACCGCCTCGATTGCAGGATATTTTTTATCTGAATTCAGCGGCTTCACTTTAAACAGGTCAGCGCGTCGTTCACTGGCTTTTAGGACCTTAAACTTCAAACCGTACAGCTCGATCTCTTCACCTTCGACTGGCACATGCCCCAACTCCAGAGCCAAAGTTCCACCGATGGTTTCGCTTTTGTCTGTCGGAACATCTACCTGGAAAAAGTCATTAAACGTATCCAGTGCCGTAATCGCTTTTACCGTATAAGCTCCACCGACATATTTCTGAATACAGCTGTCTTCATCAACATCGTGTTCATCTTCGATATTACCGACGATCTGTTCCAAAACATCTTCGATGGTTACCAATCCGGCCAACTCGCCGTATTCGTCAACCACCAATGCCAAGTGATTGCGACTGGTCTTAAAATCGTGCAGCAACATGTTCAAACGTTTGCTTTCCGGAACGAACGTCGGTTCACGGTAAATCGCCTCCAACTCTTCCTTGGTCTTTAATTCACCTTTAACCACGGCACGAAAAACGTCTTTGGCCAACAAAACGCCGACGATTCCACCCTGGTTACCTTCAATAACGGGGTATCGCGAATGCGACGTTTCCAACATCTGTTCTAAAATCACTTCCAAAGGTTCCGAGGCGTCCACCACCTCGATCTGCATCCTAGGAATCATAATATCCCTGACACGCGATTCAGAGACATTCAGCACCCCCTCAATCATCAATTTCGCATCCGAATCGATGACACCTTGAGACTGTGCATCCTTAATGACATCTAAAAGCTCTTCCCGACTCTCCGGTTCATCTGAAAATACCTTTCCAAGACGCTCTAACCACGAAGAGCCGCTACTACTGTCGCTCATTAGCTTTTGTTACCTTCTGTTTTAAAAATTCTGTTTTGATCACTCATCGTCTGCATAGGGATTGGCATAACCTAATCCTTGCATGATCTCGACCTCCAAGGCTTCCATCTCTTCCGCCTCGTCATCCTCTATATGGTCATAGCCTTGCAAATGCAAGGTACCGTGCACAATCATATGCGCCCAGTGTTCTTCTAAAGATTTATTCTGTTCCGCAGCTTCTTTCGCAACGACTTCCGCACAGATCACCAAATCACCCAAATAGGGCAATGCCTCGCCTAAATCCAATAAGCCCGGCGGGTTTTCAAACTCAAATGAAAGCACATTGGTAGACTTATCCATGCCTCGATAATCACGATTAAGAGTACGACTCTCTTCCTCATCGACAATGCGTACGGTCAATTCATTTGCTTCATTAGCCAAGTCACCAACCAAACTGGCCTGAACCCACTCTTCGCACTGTTCTAATGTGGGAATCTTTTGGGGGTCAATTCCCCACTGCAAATCTACCTCAACCATTTTCGCCTCCGGCATTGCGCTTTAACATTTAAACTGTCTATCCAATCGATTTAAAATTATCCGCAACCGTCAAATCTTCTTAAGAAGATCGTGTCGAGTTAGCGGCGTTTTTACGATCGTATTGATCATAAGCCTTGACGATTTTCTGCACCAACGAGTGACGCACCACGTCTTTAGCCTGATAAAAAGTAAAGCCAATGTCTTCGACCCCTTCCAGCACCTCGATCACATGACGCAGACCGGATTTTTGGTGTTTCGGTAAATCACACTGGGTAATATCCCCGGTGATCACCGCCGTGGAAGAGAAGCCCATTCGGGTCAGGAACATCTTCATCTGTTCCGTGGTCGTATTTTGTGCCTCGTCCAGAATAATGAACGCCTCATTCAAAGTTCGCCCTCGCATAAACGCTAACGGCGCCACTTCAATGACATTCTTTTCAATCAAACGTTCAACCGTTTCAAAGCCTAGCATTTCAAACAGGGCATCAAACAGCGGTCGCAAGTACGGATCAACCTTCTGGCTCAAATCCCCCGGCAAAAAGCCGAGTTTTTCACCCGCCTCAACAGCCGGACGCGTCAAAATAATACGTCGAACCTTTTCGTTCTCAAGCGCTTCGACGGCACACGCTACCGCTAAATAGGTTTTACCGGTTCCTGCAGGGCCGATACCAAAGTTGATATCGTACTGCTGAATCGACTCAATATACTGAGCCTGGTTCGCGTTTCGGGTTTTGATGACTTTACGACGCGTTTTGATCAATTTTTGATCCACTGTCATCGCCTGAACTTCATCCAACCCTAAATCATGCAAAGCCAAGTGGACTTTTTGTGGATCCAACGTCTCCGCAGCCGTTTCTTCGTAAAGATCGCGCAATAACTGCTCGGCCTTGACCAAACGGTCACCCAATCCGGTAACGGAAATCGTGAATCCGCGGGCATTGATCTCAACACCCAAGCGCAATTCAATCTGTTCCAAGTGTTCATTATGCCAACCAAATAAATTTTGTAGGCGTTCATTATCCTGAGGATAAAGATTAAATTGAATGGTGTGCAATGTTGTCAATAGTGAATCTCGGAACTGAAAAATGAAAAAACGTTATTATTTCAAATAAATAATAACGTTTTTATGAACATTAAATGACCCTCGGCGGTCAATTAAACAATTAAGCTAAGTTTACAACGCATGAAATTGAGGTGCAACGTGTTTATCCGCTTCCGGTGTCGCCACCAATTTTCCACGTAATGAATTAGGCAAAGCTTCAAGAATTTCTACATCCACAAACTGGCCGATTAATTCCGGCGAACCTTCAAAATTCACTACTCGATTGTTCTCGGTACGACCGGCCACTTCGTTAAAGGCATTACGTGACAAGCGTTCAACCAGTACGCTCTGAACCGTACCGATCATTCCGTCGCTAATTTCCGCAGTCTGCTTATTCAGCAATTCTTGCAGTGCGTACAAACGACGTTTTTTCTTTTCCATCGGCTCTTCATCGGGCAAACTGGCTGCCGGAGTTCCTGGACGCGAACTGTAAATAAAGCTAAACGAACGATCATACTTAAGCTCTTCAACCAAAGCCAACGTCTCTTTGAAATCATCGCAAGTTTCTCCCGGGAAACCGATAATGAAGTCGCCAGACAAGCTCAAGTTAGGTCGCAAGGCTCTGATTTTACGGATCGTTGACTTATATTCCAACACCATGTGATTGCGCTTCATCAAAGCCAAAATACGGTCGGATCCCGACTGAATAGGTAAATGCAGATGCGACACCAACTCCGGAATCTCCGCATAACAATCGATAATGCTTTGCGACATTTCATTTGGATGGGAGGTTGTGAAACGGATTCGGTCAATACCTTCCACCGCTCTAACCGCATGCATCAACACGGCTAAATCCGCAATCTCGCCGTCCGGCATGACACCACGATATGCATTAACGTTTTGGCCAAGCAAATTTACTTCACGCACACCCTGCTCCGCCAAAGAGCGAATCTCGTGCATGACATCCTCGAACGGACGGCTGACTTCTTCACCACGTGTATAAGGCACTACACAGAAAGTGCAATACTTTGAACACCCTTCCATCACCGATACCATCGCCGAAACGCCGCTGACTTCGGGCTCCGGCAAGTTATCGAACTTCTCGATTTCAGGAAACGAAATATCGATGACCGCTTTTTTCTTTTTGATGCTGTCGTCACCACGCATATCCAAAGCTTGGTCGATCATGGCCGGCAAACGGTGTAACGTCTGCGGCCCGAAGATCACATCCACGCTCGGCGCACGCTGACGAATCACCTGCCCTTCCTGGGAAGCGACACAACCACCAACGCCAATGACGCGGTTCGGCTTTTTCTGCTTCCACTTCGCCCAACGCCCCAACTCGGAAAACACTTTTTCCTGAGCCTTCTCACGAACCGAACAGGTATTCATCAACACCACATCGGCATCTTCCGGTTCATCAACCAACTTTAAGCCATGAGTTTTTTCCAATAAACTCGCCATTTTGTCAGAATCGTATTCATTCATCTGACAACCGTAGGTAATAACGTAAAGTCCGCCAGTAAAAGGAGAGGTTTGCGACATACTTGATTTCCGTGCTAAACAAAGATTTTATTACAAAGCTATGTAACTGAATATTATATAAAAATTAAGGTCGCGTATTCTAACACACTCAATGCAACATGTGAGCAAAAACCAATTAATAACCAACTAAGAAAAACTCTTTCCAAAAAACTTATTCACTCAACCTTTGTTTATCTGAATTTTTTAATAAATACTCCGCCTGCGAGGCATAATTTTTATAATCCTCAGGCACCTCATCCTGTTGCCGATACCAGAGCAAATATTGTCTCAAATCATAATAATTACTGTCCCTCACAGCATTATGAAATAAGTTCTGCATATTATCTCGAACTAAGTCGAGATAGAGTTCATTACCAGAAGCGTATTGAAAATACCCTACCTTTTCCTGCTCGGGAAACTGTTTATAGAAAAAAAGTCGATTTTTAAAATAATAAACTTCAAACGCACTCCAGGCTGATTGATAGCCATAACGCCAAAAAATCAAAACGAGCACTAATGCTCCCATGACAATAACCACCTTAACAGCGCCATACAAATTGAAACTAAATTTGTATGTTTTGAGATGCGTGCCATAAAACAATAGGAATAAAGTTAATAAATAATGTGTCGCTGACAATGAAAAAGGGTACGAAACTAAGGCTTGGACAACCAAAGGAGATAACAATCCAAATTGAATCAATAGGTGCTTACCCCCCTGTCTGTACCAGTTAACCAATAACCCCAGGAAAGACAGTACAACACCCAACATGCCAACCAATCCCGTTTGAATGAACCAAAAAAGCAATTCATTATGCGGATGAGTAACTCGATATATATCAAACCCGACAATACGGGGGTCATGCCATAAATTATGAACGGAAACATACTCTTGAAAAACTTTCGGGTAATTACCTATACCTATCCCAAACCAGATATTATCTTGAAAAATAGACCAGCCCGTTTGATACAAAAACCAACGAACATCCGTTCCAAACACTACGTTAGCAAATTTATCATTAACCGAACTTCCTAGAACTGGCACAATCAAACCAATAACGACCCCAAAAATCGCTACAAACAACCAAATCCAAATGTCTTTTGATTCCTTTACAAGCTGGTCGCGTATAGCCCAAACAACAAAGATCAAGCCTAAAATCAAACCCAACAGCCCCGAACGGGATCCACTATTTATTACAAGAAAGGCGCCCATTGCCACAAACAGGTAAATCGGTATTTTCAGCCAAACACTCAAACTAGAAAAACGTTTTTGAGACACTAAAAACAGTGACAGAACCTCGGTAAAAGCGATAAAGCTAGCAAACATATTCTTTTGCTGCAAGGAACCTAAGTAGCCTGATGATTTAATTATTAAAGGATAATACTCGGTAAAAACATATAGCACTCCAAACCGATCAAATCTTTGATCTAGCGCAATCAACCCTTGCATAAAACCCAAAATGCATAAGGCATAAAAAAACCAAAACCAATGATTTTGCTTCCATTCGATTTGTAACAAACCTATAACAAAAGATAAACCGAACAGCATTGCCAAAGCTTGATATTTAAACTCTATCCAATCGGTTGTTTTAAATGATCCAACCAAAAGCAAAAGCAAAACACACAGCAGGAAAATGGCAGGTAACCTCGAAAATAGAACTCGACCCGAACTTATCGAGTAAAAGACCATCCAAAAAAGAAAACCTGTTAAGCCTATGTAAACACCCAAATTGGAGGGCGTAACTATTCCCGACTGTCCGCCAATATTGGGAACTGAAAACAAGCTCATATAGAAAATTGAAACTAATAAAAAAAGGCCTATTGAAAGAGTTTTCTTTTGAAACATAACACCTTCTCAAACGAAAAAAGCCCGCAAAAAGCGGGCTTTTACTTAAAAAACCAAAGCTGCTAAAGGACTATTTAAGCTCTTTACATAAAATAAAGGCTGCTCCAGTTGCCGTATATGCAGCTGCAGTGCTGACATCAGCAGTACCACCACGAACAGTACCTGTGGTTGCAACGCCATCATCAAGCTTAGTGTCAATATTCGTTGCAATAGTATCTTCGATATTACTTGCACAAATCATAGCTTTATTAGGAATCATATTTGTTGCAGCAGCTGGTACATATTCAAACACACCTTCAAGAGCATGCTCTGAACCTGTTGCCGTAGTTGATGTAGCCGGATCCCCAGTCAGAAACCCTTCCGTTCTTAAGTTATACCAAAATGCAGCATTCGTTGTACCTGGATAAACACCTTTACGGTCTCTATAAGCCCAATAAGCAGCTGCGATATTATCAAAATCAGCCGTTACACTTTTCACTTTCGAGTTTTCAATCAACTCTTGACCTTTCAAAACACCACCTAACAACAAACCGATGATGACCAATACAATCGCGATTTCCACCAAGGTGAAACCTTTTTGATTCTGTAGCTGTGCTTGTGTATTTTTCATTTTCTCTTCCTCTTGAAATTTGAAAAATTTAAAAACCTTAACTTTAGGTGTATTTAATAATAACAAAAGCGTTTCACAAAAAAAGAGTAAAAGTTTTTTACCCCATCAAAAATAAGTATTTATCACAATTTTGGTATATTTCGCAAGGTTATTTTAAAAGACATCTTCTTTTCATGCTGTTCGAAACCAATTTCTCCACCAACCTGTTTAAGTAATTCTCTTGTCAAAAACAACCCCAATCCCATTCCACTTTTGCTGGTTGTCCAGAAAGGTTCGAACATCCTTTCAGACTTTAGCCTGGCATCTTCTTTCTGCAAACAGCTATTGATTCGAACTTGAACACCCTCGTCATTCTCATTAATTTCAATCCGCAATGGACAATCCCCAATAGGATGATCGCGGTAATTGCCCAAAATATTTTTAAACACCTCCAACAATAGAGGACGTGCAACCGCTACACTCCCATGTCCGTGCAGTTCCGCTTCTAACTGATACATGAACAGAACCTCTTCAATCAATTCATTCAAATCAAATCGCTCTGACTGATAAAACTCATGCAGCGGCTGATTCATTTGCCTAATCGTATTTGTCGCTCGTCGAGCCATGACCGGTAGACTATCTTTTAACCGATTAACCAAACGCAACTTATCTACATCCTGTTCCAGCCCCGCAACCTGTTCACTCAACAATTTAATGAATTGCGCAATATTTTTTACTTCATGCTGTACAAACATTTGATAACGTTCCAAACGTTTTTGAGAATTTAAGATTTCAGCATGTTTATGCTCAAGGTCCTGTTGCAAGATTTGAGTAAACGTCGTCATAATCAGGTCGAGCCAACTGCTTCGCTCACCACGATAGCGTGGCAATTCGAACGTCAACAAAAAATGCATATCGTCACTTTCCAACTCGAATTTCCGCTGAATTGCCGAACGGCGGCCATTATGCCCAAACGATTCGAATCGCTGCTCGCCAAACCAATCGATACTGGCCTGCAATTGAAAAATTCCGGCTTTTTCGAGAATCGGCCACGCTTGGTCGAAAAAGTCCAACGCGTCTTGACCAACTTTTTGATTAAGTTCGTATAGCTCGGCAATCGTACGGCTTAAACGCGAAGTTTGCTGATGTACGTAAAAAGCGACCCAAAGCAAAACCAGACCAAGCGTAATCAGACTTAGGGAAAACCAATCGCTCAAAAAGCCCATTCATTCGTCCCTACATCTACCAAACAACTTAGATCAAACCGATAAATTATCACGCTGAAGTCCGTATTTTTTAATCAGATAATAAACATTTTCACGCTTAATCCCCAAACGTCTCGCCGTTTCGTGAACGTTAAATTGAGTTTCCGCCAACACCTGTTTGAGCAATTTTTCTTCAGCTTGATTACGAATAGATTTAACGCCTTCACCCACAAAGGCATCAATCTCAACCTTTTGAACACCTTCCTGCTCTTTTAGCTTTTGCGCCTGATCGTAAAACAAGAATGCCCTTTGCACGGAAAACAACAACGCATCTTGAGAAATCGGCTTTTCCAAGAAATCGAAAGCCCCCTGCTTGAGGGCTAAATAGGAAGTGGTCTGCATATCTTGACCGGTGAGTACGAGTGTTTTAACTTGCGGCTGATAGGAACTTAACCAATCCAAAACGGCCAAACCTTCATCAGCCGTATGTTCATTGGGCGGCATCCCCATGTCAAGAATCACAACCTGAGGCGTTGCTTCTTTCAATGATTCAATCGCTTCCTTTCGAGAACACGCCTCCGTTATGACATAACCTTTTGTCTCCAACAAAAAGGAAACCATCCCCCTTATTGCCGGG
This sequence comes from Thiomicrorhabdus sp., assembly GCF_041583835.1. Classification (GTDB taxonomy): domain Bacteria; phylum Pseudomonadota; class Gammaproteobacteria; order Thiomicrospirales; family Thiomicrospiraceae; genus Thiomicrorhabdus. The sequence continues at coordinate 50,738 of NZ_JBFHFC010000010.1, forward strand.
TCGTCATCCACAATCAATATTTGCATAATTAACTTTGTGCACCAAGGCAACGACTAAGGTGGCGTGTAGCCATATTCAATCTGCACTCCGCCAGTAATAGTTCCAGCAACAGTAGGATCATTATAAACCTGATTCCATTCAGCTTCCGTCGCCGTCACTTTGAGAATATCCTCAGGCCCACCGGAGATCTCACCTCTAATCAGGTCGCCGTAAAGAATCAGAATATCGACACTGCCATCATTGCCAAGATTCACAGTTCCGGTTATATCCCCTCTCACCGTCACAGTATCCGCGCCCGTACCGGCATCCAGGGTTCCACCAATAGAACCACCGATTGTCGCAGTATCGTTATCTTGACCTAAATTAACATCACCCTTATATAAAAGGCTGCCCGATATCTCGACGGTATCAATTCCTTTTTCCGTCGAAATACTTCCGCCGGATTCCACATTACTTAAAATAATAAAATAGTCGACATCATCCCCGCCATTTACTCCGGCGTTCACATTTCCTTCAACTTTAAGCTTATTCGATCCGGCCTGGAAATTGATACTGCTATCGATATCACCCGTTACATAGAGACTGTCGCCATAAACATCGCCAGTATCCTCAAAGTCGCCATCACCGTTTAGATCGGTACCCGCCTCTTTAGTTCCGGTGTTAAAATCATTGGTTGAGGTTAAGTCTTTATTAACGATATATTCGTAATCTTCGAATGCAAAACCTGAATCGAAACCATTCGGTCTTAAATCAACCTGCTGCTTAATCTCATAAGCCGAAATAGTTTCCAATTGATCATCAAAATCAGTGTCATTAAACACACCTTTTGTAAAACGCATATCTGCATCACAATTCTCGCTTTCACGAACACTTCTCGCACTGCTATTACAGTTAGTAATTGTGGTTTGATCGCCATTTTCGTTAAAGGCAACAATCACCGCCTGAATGTATTCATTCACGACATCATTCGTACCGCTACAATCATTCGCCGCGTTACGGCCACATATTTCATAACTCTTAGTTGCATCGCCGGGAACACTTTCGGTCGGAGGTGTAAACAAATCAAATGCAGGTGCCCCGCGATTGTAAAAATAACTACCCGGGGAATCCGCTAATTGCTCGGCTTCACCTCCGGCAGATGTGTCCGAAACATCCAAACTCATCACCGTAGCGTCAGCCGCCAATTGATTTACGCCGTAACCGAATAAGTTGCCGTAATCGTCGCTTGCCGTACCTCTTGGAATTCCTATATCATCGTAAGGAACAGTTCCGAAATAACTGCTACACGTTTGCCCCGTGCGCTCGTCTTTATCTGAACCGTCGCCGTCAGTATCCGGACAAGGCATGTGTTTATTGATAACGACATAGTTCAATAAGGCACGCTTTGTGACTTCCAAACTACCTTTGGTATGTGATTGATTGGCATTATCGATATAGGCACCCAACGTGCTGAAACCCGCTCCGAAAATTAGAGCGATAATCGCCAATACAACAGCTATTTCAACCAAGGTAAAACCCCGTTGAATTCTTGTTAGTGGTGTCTGTAGTAGCATGTCTACCCCCTATTCTTTAGGCTGAAAAACCAATGCATTTTTTGCATCATGCATTGTTATCCATGTCATATAGTGACGATTTTCGCCAGTTTGAGTATAAACAAAGGAGTTATCGCCTTTGTCGCAATTCGCATTTTCATTGTCCGTCCCGCCAACACAAGCATCATCCCCCGACAGATAACGATGTACGTTATCGCCATTCGCGCCCCATGAAATAACCAGAGCAAGAATACCGCTATCCATAACAACTCCGTTTTCATCTTGCAGAGTGAGATTCCCATAACCGAGACTGGTTCCGACGGGTGGAGTTACAAAATAAAAATAAGGCGGTTTTTGTTCGGCATAAGACGAAAAAAACGACCGTGGATCCGGCTCATCATCGTAAGGCGAAGCCACCGGCACCGTTGTATTCAAATCAGCCGGAATATAAACATCCACAGCGGGATTCACTCCGTTTGTATCGACATCGCCATCTAAGCATGCCGTAGCCGCCGGAGAACTATCCGACCAGCAATAATATTGGTTACTCGCATTATCTAAAGAGGAAAGGTTATTATTTGCCGTAGGATCCAGTATTCCACACCGATATAAACCCGTAGCCGTTCTTGGCCCCGATTTACCAAACACGCTGGCCGATTCGCAAATGTCAAACACCTTTCCGCTATCTGTGGCATTGCGGTTAACCGTATAAAAATAAGAGTGATCCCACGCATCCTTACTACGGGTTCCAACATCGTTATACGGTAAATAGCCTTCGTCGGACTCGCACCTACCCGAGACAGTATCTTCCTTGCCGTCACCATCGATATCCGGGCACGGCAAACGCAAATTAACCTGCAAATAGGTTTTCAAACTTTTTTGAATATCTTGAATATAGGCCTTTTCTTCCATGATATTGTCGGTGTCATAAACTAATTTAAACAATCCCTGAAAGCCTAATAACACGATTCCAAGAATCAAAATCGCTATAGCGACTTCAAGTAGAGAAAAGCCTTTTTGATTAACCCTTGAATGCATCATGGACATAACTGCCCCCATTGGCGCCAGCCAGACCCCTTTTTATTCGTTATCGAATACCCGTTAAACCAATGCAAACGGGATTCCGAAACATGAGAAAAATTATCGTACTGCGTACAGATCTTATTACCAACGTACAACAACCATTCATCAAAGGTTATTCCAATCACTTTATCTGAATTATCCGAATTAAAAATACTGGTATTTTCGGATTCAAAAACCACGTCCTGATCACTGTTTTCCGCATTCAACCCATCGTCACCTGCATCAATGATCACGGCTATATATCCTGACTTCCCATCCAAAACCAAACCTTTGAAATCTCCTACGTCCGGATCCAAGTTCAACGCAGAACCACCATTAGGGGTGACAGGAGATAAAGGTGTATAAATATCATCCCATTTAGACGTATCTAAAGACGTATTTAAATAGGCATAACGCATATCGAAGAAATAATAATACTTCCCTGCCGGCGCAAAATAAAAATTCCTGTTATTCAATCTCTCAGGAACGTAACCGACACAATAATCGACCCCATTACATGCCCCTAAAGCACTTCTATTCGGTCTGGGAACCAACACCTTATTAACATCCGTGGGATCAAACTCATAATTACCGCAAGATTCTTCACCGCTTGTAGACAGCGACCCGTCCCCATCCAAATCAGGACAAGGAAGATAGCCAGGAGCAGGCATATCACCCGAATCTTTAAAATTACCGGAAGAATTCGTGGAATAAAGTTCGGTAGTAAGAGTCGCAAAATTCAGAAGTCTTTGCTTAACAAGTCTCAATTCATATTCATCACTGACATAGGAATCTGTTTTAAATAATGAAATGATACGTTGATGCTGTGTCGCAATCCATAAAGCCGCGACAATAAAAACAACCACGATAAAGAGCATCAGCACAAATCCATTTTGCTTGCGGCATACATCCATAAAATACCCCTCTTTGATTTATATGATACTCCTATCCTATTATCCACACTATTAATATAGAATAAAAACCTAAAACAAAAAATCCCACGAACGTGGGATTTTTTTAATTACCAGAGCTTTACTCCCTTTTGCTGCTGTTCCAAAACCCACTGCTGAAAGGCGGGTGGACCATACGCTAAAGTCAGTGGATTCTTTTCCAATACCGAACTAGAAGGATCTTGCTGTTGATAAATTAATGGCCGCATTTCTCGTTCTGCAAACTGCATCAACCAACCCAAAGTTTCTTGAGGAATTTCTCGCCCAACGGGAACTGCTAAATCAACCTGCAACCCCTGCCAGGTCAAAATGCCGTCAATCACCAGCGCACCGGACTCACTAGGCTTAAAAGAATCAGGCAACTGAGAATCAGCTTTCACCCAAGCACATTCAAATTTTCGACATGGATCTACGGGACGATTTTCATAATCGTCACAACCGCTTCCGGTACTATGGGGACAAGGATGACCCGGATAGGCCTCACACCCCTTGACACTTATCTGCACCCACCCATCACAACAAGCCGTACACGGCTGACACTGTCTAGACATAACACACCATTTTCAACATACATTTTAATGGACAAAGTATAACTGAGGACATTCAATCAAATGAAAAGAAAGGATAGAGAATTTTTTAAGGGCAATAAAAAAGCCCCGACTGTAAACAGTCGGGGCTTTCTGATCAAAGCTTAATCAAACTGTCTTACGACAGCAATTGATTAGAACTTGTGAACCATACCTACAGAGATTGCAGTAGTAGCTTGAGGATCAGTAGAATCGTTACCTGCTGCACCAGTCATGTACTTGTCAGCAGTAATGTATTCAACATAACCAGTAGTCTTCTTACCGAAAGAGTAGTCAAGACCTAGACCGAAAGCTGAAGCTGTTTTACGAGCATCTTTGTAGTCAACAGTTGAGTACTTAGCTTTAGGCATGATGTTACCCATTTTGTAACCAACTTGAGCTTGGATGTTGTCACCTTCAGTAGAACTGTCAGTGTTAGCACCATCATCGAAAGTCTGGAACATTGCAGATGCGATCAAACCACCAGTAGCGTACTGTGCAGAAACACGAGTCTCAGAATAATCTTTACCATCAGTTGCAGCTTCACCCCAAGAGTTGTATGCCGCTGACAAGTATAGACCTTTCTTAGTAGAACCATACATAGCTGCTACAGAGTAAACGTTTGCCAAGCTAGACTTAGAAGCATCAACTGTATCAGTACCAGTACCATCTAGAGAAGCACCTTCAGTAGAAACACCAGCTGCAACAATTTTGATACCAGCGAATTCTGGAGAAACGTAAGCAACTACGTTGTCAGCACGAACTTCACCAGCTTTACCACCCATACCTAGGCCACCAGCAACAGTTTTCTTACCGATATCTCCGTAAGAGCTGTCACCGAAAAGGTCTTTAGCTTGAGACATTTTGAAAGGAGTGTCGTGACGACCTAGCAATACAGTACCGAAACCACCAGCTAGACCAACATATGCGTTACGACCAGAAAGTGAAGACATAGCATCACCAACTTTTACACCGAATTCCATTTTGTAAACAGCTTTCAAACCGTTACCTAGGTCTTCAGAACCTTTAACACCGATACGTGAATCACGATCTTTAGTGAACATACCGTTATCATTTACAGAATCGATAGCAACGTTAACTTGACCGTATACAGTAGGAGCATCAGCCATTGCTACAGGAGCAGCGATAGCAGAAGCGATTGCTAGAGCAATTACATTCTTTTTCATTTTTACAATCCTTAAGTTAGTTAAAACTGTCCACCTCTGGTGAACTTGGAAGTGACTATATTGGATTAAAATTTACTACGCAACTTTTTTTTGCAAAAAAACTACAAAATTAATCAATGTTGTTTTTTTGCAACACAACAAACCCTTACAAAACACCAAGCCATTATCAATCAACAACTTAATAGAAAACCTTAATTCGATTTTTAATTTTAAACCGCAAAAACAAAAAAACCCGCATAAAGCGGGTTTTTGATACAAAGCGAAAATATATAAATATTAACGTTTTGAGAACTGCGGACGACGACGTGCTTTGCGTAGACCGACTTTTTTACGTTCGACCTGACGAGCATCACGAGTCAATAGACCGCGTGCACGAAGCGCTGGACGATTACCTTCTTCATACGCAACCAATGCGCGAGAGATACCGTGACGTACCGCACCAGCTTGACCAGTTGTACCACCACCAACAACAGTGATGTATGCATCAAACTTTTCTAAGTTCTCTGTCGCTTCTAAAGGCTGGTTAATTACCATAAGGTCGGTTTCACGAGCAAAATACTCTTTGATATCACGACCGTTTACAGTCATTTTTCCAGACCCTGCACGCAAGAATACGCGAGCGACTGAGCTTTTACGACGTCCTGTTCCGTAGTATTGTTCTGTTGCCATCTTCTAATTCCTCTTACAACTCAAGTGCTTTAGGTTGTTGTGCCGTATGCGGATGATCAGTTCCAGCATACACTTTTAGTTTTTTAAACATTGCACGCCCTAGAGGACCTTTAGGCAACATTCCTTTTACTGCAAACTCAATTGGACGCTGAGGCGCTTTATCAATCAACTTTTCAAAGTTGGTTGATTTAAGATGACCTACATAACCAGTGTGGTGATAGTACATCTTGTCTTTACGCTTGTTACCAGTAACTGCAACCTTGTCCGCATTGATTACAACAATGTAATCACCACAGTCAGCATGAGGAGTATATTCCGGCTTGTGCTTACCACGTAAACGAGAAGCGATATCCGCCGCTAAACGACCCAAAGTTTTACCTTCAGCATCTACAATATACCAGTCACGTTTGATTTCAGCTGGCTTTGCAACAAATGTTTTCATAATTTGTTCCTAAAATTAAATAATCCAAATCCATAAGATTCATCGTTCTATAACGATTTACGTTAAGTCCGATCAATCCACTTACTGTTTTAACGGGCAATAAGGGGGAAGGATTAACGAGACGAAGGATTATACTGCTTAGTTCAAATGGTTTCAATCACTTATACTAAAAATAATCTCGATTTAATATCATTGAAACAATGAACCAAGCAAAGCCTGTTAATTTAACAAAATCAATCAGACATTGAATCTAAAGTGCATGACGTCTCCGTCCTGCACAATATACTCTTTCCCTTCCAATCTTTGTTTACCGGCCGCCTTGGCTCCGGCATCCCCTTTATACTCAATAAAATCTTCGTATGCCGTTACTTCGGCACGAATGAAACCTTTTTCAAAATCCGTATGAATCACGCCTGCCGCTTGCGGTGCTGTCGCCCCTACTTTAATTGTCCAGGCACGCACCTCTTTAACACCGGCGGTAAAATAAGTCTGCAAACCTAACAACTTATATGCTGCTCGAATAACACGATTTAAACCAGGCTCATCCTGACCCATCTCTTCTAAAAAGTCAGCTTTATCTTCTGCATCAAGCTCGGCAATTTCTGCTTCAATGGCAGCACACACCGGCACCACAATCGCGCCCTGCTCTGCCGCCAACTTTTCGACCGAATCCAAGTACGGGTTGTTTTCAAATCCGTCTTCGTTCACATTGGCGATGTACATCATCGGTTTAATTGTCAAAAGGTGTAGATCTTGCAACTGCTTACGCTCATCATCACTTAATTCAATCAACCGAACCAATTTACCGGCCTCAACTTCCTTAAGCACCTTTTCCAAGACATTCAAACGAGCCGTCGCCTCTTTATCACCGCTTTTTGCAATACGCTGCACCTTTTGAATCGCCTTCTCAACCGATTCCATATCAGCCAAGACCAACTCCATATTAATGATTTCGATATCACTTAACGGATCGACTTTTCCGGCAACGTGAACAATGTCATCATTTTCAAAACAACGGACTACCTGCACGATCGCATCGGTTTCGCGAATATTCGCTAAGAACTTGTTACCCAAGCCTTCACCTTTCGATGCACCCTCTACCAAACCGGCAATATCCATAAAGTCGACGGTCGCGGACAATACACGCTCCGGCTTCACAATTTCGGCCAACGCCTGCTCACGCGGATCCGGAACAGGCACCACTCCAACATTCGGCTCAATTGTACAGAACGGGTAGTTTGCAGATTCAATTCCTGCATTCGTTAAAGCATTAAATAATGTCGATTTTCCAACGTTAGGTAAGCCAACGATACCGCATTTAATTGCCATTGAGTTTCTCCTTAAAAAGTAGAGTGCTTTGAATTATGATTTGGTGTGTAGCTGATGCATTGCTTTTTGAATATCTCCCCTAATAAGCTCGGGAAGAACGCGAGTCGCCTGATAAATTTCATCATCGATTTTTTGGCGATCAATCTTGGACGGCGCTTTAAGCACATAATCAACCACCTGATCACGATGCCCAGGATGACCGATACCCAAACGCAATCTTAGAAATTCCTTACCTAGCGCTGCAATAGTATCCCTCAGACCGTTATGTCCACCATGACCGCCCCCTTTCTTGAGTTTGGCCACACCAGGCTCCAGATCGAGTTCATCATGAACCACCAAAATGGATTCAACAGGAATTTTGTAGAAGTTTGCCAGGGCTTGAATAGATTGGCCGCTACGATTCATGAACGTTGCCGGCTTCAGCAACCAGAAGTCCAAACCGGCGGATTGCACTCGCACAGCCTCACCTAGAAATTTAGTTTCTGGACGAAATACCACACCATACTGTCTGGCTACTTCCTCCACAAACCAAAAACCGGCGTTATGTCGGGTCTGATCATATTTATCACCTGGGTTACCCAGGCCTACAATAAGTTGAACAGAAGACATACGCCGGCTCTCAAACAATCAGGTTATTATTGAATAATCAATAAATTCCTTATTTACGTTTTGGCTTGGTAATGTTTACAACCGACTGGTCGTAATCAGAGTTACCGTGAGTCAATGCTGTAATTACAACACCTTCAGGTAAATCCAACTCAGACAAACGCAAGCTTCCGCCCGCTTCCATCTTAGAAACATCAACTGTAATAGCAGTCGGTAGGTTTTTAGCCAAACAACGAACTTCAACAGTAGGCTGAAGGATTGTCATCATACCACCCATCTTCACACCAGGCGCAGATGACTTACCAACGAAGTTAAACGGTACATTCTTGGTGATTTGATTGTTATCAGAAGCACGCTGCAAATCAACGTGGGAAACATCACCTGTAGCAGGATGACGCTGAATGTCTTTAACAACACAAGTTTCAGTTTCACCACCAGTAACATCGATAGTCAAAACAGTGTTAAAGATATCTGCGTTAGCAAAAGCATGCTTAACAAAGTTTCCTGAAAACGCAATCGATACCGCATCTTTATCTGCGCCGTAAATGATTGCTGGTACTTTACCCGTACGACGAAGGCGGCGGCTCGCACCTTTCCCTTCTTCCGAACGGATTTCTGCTGTCCAATTCTGGCTCATTTTTAATACTCCAATAGCGACAATCTTATCTAATGAACCGGTACTTTTTATTTATATACCGTGCACTTTATAACTTTAAGATCGCCAATTTATAAATCTCACGTTTCGCGACCAAACGCAAGGGAAGCGGGAATTATACTCAAAAAAAGGATTTTTTCCAGTTTTTTTATATGAATTTCAAGCACTTCTTCAACCCAGACCCCAAAATGCAAAAACGCCCCGGTTGGGGCGTTTTTTCTTTACGGCACAACAACACATCACTTAATGATGCATCAACTCCGTAACCGACTCTTCCTGGTGAACACGACGAATCGTTTCACCCAACATACTGGAAATACTCACTCTACGAATACGTTCACACGCCATTGCTTCTGCGGTGGCCGGAATCGAATCCGTCACCACCAATTCTTTCAATACCGAGTTATTGATATTCTCAACGGCCGGACCCGACAATACGGCGTGCACAACATAAGCCGAAACACTTTTCGCACCACGCTCCATCAAAGCCGCTGCCGCTTTACACAATGTACCTGCCGTATCAACCATATCATCAATGATGATACAGTCGCGCCCTTCGATATCACCAATAATATTCATGACCTGAGAGACGTTCGCTTTTGGACGACGCTTATCAATAATGGCCATATCGGCATCAACCGCCTTGGCAACGGCGCGTGCACGAACCACACCACCCATATCAGGAGACACGATTGTGACGTTTTCCAAATCACAATTCTTTTGCATGTCTTCAACCAAAAGCGGTGAACCGTAAATATTGTCAACCGGAATATCAAAGAAACCCTGGATTTGATCCGAGTGCAAATCTACAGTAATGACTCGGTGCGCACCCGCAACGGTAATCATGTCCGCCGACAAACGAGCGGTAATCGGCACACGCGCCGAGTGAGGACGACGATCCTGACGAGCAAAACCATAATAAGGCACTACGGCTGTAATACGCGCTGCCGAAGCTCTTTTCAAAGCATCGATCATCACCAGCATTTCCATCAAGTTGACGGCAGGCTCTGGGGTACAGGTAGGTTGTAAAACATAAACATCTTGCCCACGAACAGATTCTTTGATCTCAACCATGATTTCGCCATCGCTAAAACGGCCTACATCGGCTTTACCTAGGGGAATATCTAAATATTGGGAGATTTTTTCTGCAAGACTGACATTTGCGTTTCCCGCAAAAATCATGACATTTCTGTTAGCCATTTAAGGCGCTCCTGTTCGAGGATAATAATGACTTGGGGAATTCAGAAAGGATATTGGCAGGGCTGGCAGGATTCGAACCTGCGGTACACTGGATCAAAACCAGATGCCTTACCGCTTGGCTACAGCCCTTTAATATCTCTGTCGTTAAAGACAGGTGCGTATTATCCATTTATTTTCCCGAAGTTCAAGCAAAATTTTACTTTTTCTTTAGGTTATTTAAGGTTTCTTTACATCTAAACGCTATTATTGAATCACCGAATCACTTCACCGGATTTCAAACGATCAATAAGCGTTTGATATTCCGAATTATTTATAAACTGATCTTTGTATTTCGCCCAAAGCTGCGTCGCCTGCTCTGTCTGCCCGGCCTGCCACAGTGTTGCAACCAAATGCATCAAAACCACGTCGTCCAGTTTAATGGACAATGCTTTTCTGAGATAAGCTTCAGCCTCTTGATACTTTTTCTGCTGATAGGCTAACCAACCGATACTATCCAATACATAATAACTGTCCGGCGCCAATTTAAAAGCTTTATTCAATAACTTTTCCGCGTCCTTCATCTTTATGCCCTGTTCGACATAAAAGTAACCCAACGCATTTAAGGCATCCACCTCATTCGGATCCAGCTCTATAACCCTTTTCAGATTTGCCTCATATTCATCAAAGCGTTTAAGGTCGTACAACATAACCGACTGCGCCAACAACAATTCAATATTGTTCGGATCCAAGTCAATCGCCTGACTATACTCCGCTACCGACTTCTCGAACATTTGACTGGCCCGGTAGAATATTCCTTTCGCTCTCAACACTTTGACTTTGGCCTCGACACTTTCACTGTCAATCTGATCCAATACCGCCAGAGCATCGTTTAACCCCTTGGATGCAAATACAATTTCGGCCTGATGCAACTTCGCGTCAATCGAATACGGCTCCTGCTTCACTAAACCGTAAAACGCCATAGCCTCGTCTAAATTCTCTTGCTCTTGACTCAACACACCTAAATAATAATAACCCACCGAATCATAACCGGGCTGAACGGCTACATGCTCCAGGTTTTTACGCGCATCGGAGAATTTCTCCATTTCAATCTGCAATAGCGCCAAAGACAACCTAGAAGTCGTCGCTTCCGGATTCGCCTTCAATATCGTTTTATAACGCGATTCGGCCTGAGTAAACTTCTCAGCTTTTACTTCCAACCGAGCGACTCTTTCCTGAACCAGCCAATCGTCCGGATGCCTCTTAAGATAAGAATTCAATTCCAACAAGCCCGGTAAAGGTGAATTCAACTTTAAATAAACTTGGGAAAGCAACTGATAAATTTGCGGCTCTGTTTGCTCGCGCTCCTTTTTAGGCAACAATGCCAAAGCCTTTTTCAACATGGGCACCGCTTTATCCGACTGCTCGTAGTGTGCCGCTAAAAAACCGTAACCATAATAAACCTGCCACACATCCGGGTAAGTTTTAACAACTTGTTCAAAAAAAGGCATCACGACTTCCGCACCCGCAGCTCGCGCCGCTCTTTGAGCCGCAGATAAAACATCTTCCTCCAAACTCGCCGTGGATAAGGTTCGGTAGTGCTTCCATTGATCAATTGCCTGCTCAACCTTGCCGGCACGCAATGACATTAAATAGGATGCACGCCAAGGCGTCGGATTAGCCGGCTCCACTTCCAACCAAAGCTGCGCTGCACGACCGATATTATCCTCGTCATAAGTTGCCATCGATAATTCGAAAGCCCGCTTAACCAATTCGACATTCCGTGTTTTAAGCGCCAGAGGATAAATCAAGTCATAAGCGTCTCCAGGATACCCTTTCGCCACCATGACCTCCGCAGCCAACACTTGATACATCAACTGCGCACTCAACTCCGACGTTTTTAATGATGTTTGATCACCGACCGTCACAAACGGGGCCGGAGGTTGTGACGAGATCAAAGAATTCTGAGCCGGCTTCTGTGCATCCATCGTCGAACATCCCGAAAGCGCAAACAAACCGACACAGGCAAGCCACTTATTCATGCTGCCTTTCACTAAAAACCTTTCAACAAAACTGTCTAAATACATTACTGAATTTTCCTATTCAAGCCCCCTGAAACACAATAACATACAGAGACCCGACTTCAACTTTTCATCTTCTAAAACGGGCAAAACCCTTATTAAAACTTGCAATTAGCCCTATAATTTAGCAGAATTACGCCTCTTTGGTCACAATTCGCTCTGGAACATTTTACGGTACACCACTCGATTATGAAGCTACTCACTCTTGGCGTTAATCACGAGACCGCACCGGTCGACATCCGTGAAACCGTGTCATTCACTCCAGAACGGGCTCTTTGCGCGATGTCCGAACTCAAAAATAAGCAATTGGTCTCAGAGTGTATCATCTTATCCACATGCAACAGAACTGAAATTTATTGCACGCCCAAAAGCCCCGATGCACTCAAACAAATCCATGCTTGGCTGGACGCTTTCTTTGAACAACCCGAAAATGCCTTAAATCAATATCTCTACAACTACCATGATATCGATGCGGTAAAACACATTATGCGGGTTGCCAGCGGATTAAACTCATTAGTATTAGGCGAACCGCAAATTTTCGGCCAAGTTAAAGACGCCTATAATTTGGCTCATAAGGCTGACAGCATCCACCATACTTTGGAAAACCTGTTCCAGCACATATTCAGAACGGTCAAACAAGTGCGTACCGACACAGCCATAGGCTCCAGTCCGGTATCAGTCGCTTTTTCCGCAGTCACGCTATCCAAACAGTTCTTCGGCGACCTTTCCGAACAAACCGCTTTGCTTCTTGGCGCCGGCGAGACCATCGAACTGGTTGCACGCCACTTGAAAGAGAGCCAAATCGGAAAACTGATCATCGCCAACCGCACTCTGGAACGCGCACATGACCTAGCCGAAAGTGTCGGCGGTTATGCCATCCAACTGGATGAAATTCCGGATCATTTGCACGAAGCGGATTTAGTTATCGGATCGACCGGCAGTCCCAATGCAATCTTGAAAAAAGAGCAGGTCAAGCCGGCTTTAAAACGTCGTAAAAACCGTCCGATGTTCATGGTGGATATCGCCGTTCCTCGGGATATCGAAGCCAGCATCGAAGAACTGGAAGACGTCTACCTCTACACGGTCGACGACCTGCATGAAATCATTGAAGATAACAAACAGTCACGCCAGACCGCCGCATTGGAAGCGGAAGAGATTATTGATGTTCAGGCGGAAACTTTCATGGCGCAATTAAATGCAATCCAACAGGTCAACCCGTTGATTCATCAATACCGCCAACACTGTCTGGAAATTAAGGATCAAGCCATGAATCAAGCGTTACGTCAGCTTGAACTCGGTACCGATCCTCAAGAAATCATCAAAAAACTGGCTAACCAACTGACTAACAAGCTATTGCACACGCCAACCAAACAGCTACACCAAGCCGGCTTGGCGGGTCAACACAACTTAATCGACTCGGCAAAAACGCTTTTATTGGCCGACGACGAACAACACAAGTAGCGCAAGCTAGCCTTTATAATTCTTTATAACCTGACATTTTCACCGTCAACTGAACATCGAGAACCCCGTGAAAGACTCTATTCGAATCAAACTGCAAAACTTGGTAGAACGCCTGGATGAGGTCAACGCCCTGATCTCCGATCCAGACGTCATCAGTGACCAAAACAAATTCCGCGGCCTGACCAAAGAACACGCACAACTAACTCCGGTAGTCGATGCCTTCAATGCATTCGAAAGCACCGAAGGCGATTTGCAGGAAGCTAAGGATATGATTAAGTCCGGCGATCCCGACCTTAAGGAAATGGGACAAGAAGAGCTTCCTCAACTGGAAAAACAGTTAGCTAACTTGGAACTCGAACTGCAAACCATGCTATTGCCTCGCGATCCGAACGACGACGCCAACATATTCCTGGAAATCCGTGCAGGAACCGGCGGGGACGAAGCCGCAATTTTTGCCGGAGACCTGTTCAGAATGTACAGCCGTTATGCTGAGAAGATGCGCTGGCAGGTAGAAGTGATTAACTCACAAGAAGGCGAACACGGCGGCTACAAAGAGATTATCGCCCGTCTTATCGGTGACGGCGCCTACTCGAAACTCAAATTCGAATCGGGCGCACATCGCGTCCAACGCGTACCGGCCACAGAAACTCAAGGGCGAGTACATACCTCCGCAGCAACCGTCGTCATTATGCCGGAAGCACCGGATGTTGAAGAAATCGAGTTAAACCCGGCCGACTTAAAAGTTGATACTTTCCGTGCCTCCGGTGCCGGTGGTCAGCACGTTAACAAGACCGATTCCGCTATCCGTATCACCCACATTCCGACCGGAACCGTGGTTGAATGTCAGGACGAACGTTCACAGCATAAAAACCGTGCACGCGCCATGTCCTTACTGGCTTCCCGCATCATGGATGCCAAACGCCAAGTGCATGAAAAAGAGATTGCCCAGGAACGTAAAAGTCTGGTCGGTAGCGGCGACCGTTCTGAACGAATTCGTACCTACAACTATCCTCAAGGTCGCGTGACCGATCACCGTATCAACTTAACCCTATATAAGTTGGACGAAATCATGGCAGGCGGACTCGAGCAAGTTATCGACCCACTGGTGAACGAATACCAAGCCGAACAGCTTGCCGCTCTCAGCGCGGAAAACTGATCCGTCGATATTAAGAGGCCAGGCTTCGTGAAGACCATCCAAGAGGCGCTTGATAGGGCCAGCAGTCAAATTCGTAGCCAAGCGATCGGCGACACACCACGCCTGGATGCCGAACTGCTGTTGGCGCACTGCCTCGGCCAAACCCGAACCTACCTGTTCACATGGCCGGAAAAAGCACTGGATAACAGACAGCTAAGCTGTTTTGAAGAAAAGTTACAACAGCGTTTACAAGGCCACCCAATTGCACACCTAACCGGCGAACGGGAATTCTGGGGATTAGCGCTGAAAGTCACCAACGACACTCTGATTCCGCGCCCCGACACCGAAATCCTGATCGAAACGGCGCTTAGCATTCTGCCTGACCAATCCCCTTGCGATATTCTTGACTTAGGCACCGGAACGGGCGCTATTGCGTTGGCACTAAAATCCGAACGGCCGCAATGCCGCGTCATGGCCGTCGACCTAAGCTTACCGGCACTTAAAGTTGCGCAGGAAAACGCCCGGAACCTTAAACTCGACATCGAATTCAAACAAAGTAGCTGGTTTGAAAATATTGATTCCAGCGAACGCTTCGACCTGATCGTTTCAAATCCTCCATACATTGAAGATAAAGACGAGCACCTGTCGCAAGGCGATGTTCGCTTTGAACCGATCACAGCATTAACCGCCGGACATGACGGCCTCAACGATTTGAAAATCATTATTCAACAGGCCTGCTCCTTCTTGAAACCGCAAGGCTGGACCCTGGTCGAGCATGGTTACAACCAGGCCGGTGCCGTGCAACAGTTGTTTTTACAATACGGCTACCGGAACATCGCCACCATCAAAGATTATGGCGATAACCCTCGCATGACACTTGGACAACTTCCGGAACGGTTATAGCCACCCAATAAAACCGAATTGGAAAAAGCCGGACGATTCACTTTAAAATAAGAAAACCATAAAGCGGAATAGAAACTATGCCAAACCCGTTGAAAACCGAACTCAATGATGCGGAACTATCGCGTTACAGCCGCCAAATCCTACTACCGGAAATCGACTACAGCGGGCAATTGACCCTATCTCAATCGCACGCCGTTATTTTTGGTTTAGGTGGCTTAGGCTCTCCGGTTTCGCTCTATCTCGCTTCTGCCGGAATTGGTAAACTGACATTGGTGGATTTCGACGAAGTCGACGACTCCAATTTACAACGCCAAGTCGTTCATCGCGAAGTCAATATCGGTCAGCCCAAGGTTGAATCGGCTAAACAGAATCTCTCCGCACTGAATCACCATATTGAAATAGAAACCGTCAATCATCGACTTGACTCAGAGGAGTTGCAAAAGCTGGTTGACTCGTCCGACGTCGTTCTTGATTGTACCGACAATTTCTCCTCGCGCTTTGCCCTGAACCGCGCCTGCTACCAAGCCAAAAAACCATTGATTTCCGGCGCGGCAATCCGCTGGGAAGGACAGCTCAGCACTTACGATTTCCGTAAACCGGACAGTCCGTGCTATCAATGCCTTTACAAAGAGGAAGGCGGCGTGGAATTGACTTGCAGCCAGAACGGCGTACTTTCGCCGGTCGTAGGAATGATAGGGAGCATGCAGGCGATCGAAGCAATCAAAGCGCTGCTTGACCAGCCTACTTTGACCGGAAAACTGATGATTGTCGACGCTTACACCATGCAGATACGGACACTCAATCTAAAGAAAGACGAACAGTGCCACCATTGCGGTAAAGACCAACCGTAGAGGCAACCTTATTTCGGCATGATCGGATCCCCGATCGGCTTCTGGGTTGTCTGACGTTTGTCGATTTTAATGATTACGCGGCGGTTCAACGAACGACTATAGGAAGAATCATTCGGCACCACCGGCTCGTTATCGGCATTCCCCTCGATTTTAACGAGATTCTTATCCAATCCCATATAAATAAAAGTTCGTGCAACCGTTGCCGCTCGGGCGGCGGACAATTCCCAGTTAGACGGAAATTGAAAATTACTGATCGGTAAATCGTCGGTATAACCGGAAATCACCATTTTTTGCCCGCGCCCCATCAAGGTTTCACCTAACGCTTCCAACTGCTCTCGAGTATTATCGCTAATGGTGGCACGACCGCTTTCAAAAAAACTGTCCGATCTTAGGGTAATCTTGGTGTAATCCGGCCCCTCTTCAATATCGACGTCTCGCGGATTCACCTTTTTAAGGGTTTCGCGAATCTCCTGCTCCGTAACCGGCGGTCTCAAATCCAACAAGTTGATCTCGGTGCCCGGTTGCGCCGCAGTTTGATCGAGCAAACTAACGGGCTGGGACGCCTCTTGCCCCGTCAAACTATCGACGAATGCCCGACGTTTCTCGGGCTCGACCACAGCCATCAGCCACATAACCAGGAAAAACACCATCAACACCGTCATCAAATCGGCTAAAGCGATTTTCCACGAGCCTCCATGTGCTCCGCCTTCGTCATGACCTCCGCGACGTCCCATCACTTCATCCTTGGCACAGGCTATTCATTAAAAAATTCATGCATAAACGCATACCGGCTATGCCTCATCACGCGGAACTTCAAATTCCGGCGGTACGCGCTGACGCCCGATTTCAACGGCTAAGTTTGGAGAAACGCCGCTTTCGTACGCTTCGATAAAAGCGGCGGCCATTTCAAACAAGGAACGGTCTTGGCGAATCATCACCTCAACGGCGTGCACAAAAGGCGCAATGACGGCAAACGCAACAAACACCCCGGTTAAAGTTCCCACTAAAGCGGCACCAATTGCCGTACCGATTTTAGCCACATCCATTTCACCACCCAGCATTTCCATGGTGATAATAACACCGAGTACAGCGGCAACGATCCCGAAACCGGGCAGCCAATCAGCCACCTTACCCAAGGCTTTGGGGACTTCCATCATCGACTGGTAGATATCGTCGATCTGATTTTCCAAATGGTGTTGAAAATTTAAGGTGGCGGGCGGATTAAGGAGCATGTAGCTGAAGTTATCGACAATAAATTTCTTCAAAGTCGGATGCTTCATTACTTGAGAATAATGCATGAAAATCGGGCTATTCTCAGGGCTGACAATGTGCTTTTCCAATACCAGCATTCCCGATGAACGCGACAGACGAGCCAACTCTTCCAATAATCCCAAGGTTTCCGCATACAGTTTTTTATTGACGCGTTCTCCGGCAAAGAAGCGTCCGACATAAGCCAGAGTGCGCATCCAGATATAAACCGGAGTCGACGCCAAAAATGCACCCAGAGAGATACCTAAAATAACCACTAATTCGGAAGGATGCCACAGGGCTGCCAGATTGCCGCCCATCAAGACGAAACCGCCCAACAAGCTTACCAGCACAATGATTATCCCAATGGGTTTTGCAAACATATCAGATCACTTTATAGAAATATTAGGGTTCTACCAATTCGATTCGTTTAACATTTCATTCCGCATCAAATCACCCATACGGAAATCGCCTTTCCGACCGGCCGTTTTATGCAAACGAAAACTAAAAACCTACAAAAGCAAAACCCATACCAATGCCTACTTACCCATTTCATTTAGGTTACGATCTGAATGGAAGTCACCTTTTTCAAGGTTCTAGGTAGAACGATTCCGCGCTTGGCGCGTGCTGAAAATGCCTCTTCAATTGCCGTCGGCCCAAAGGTCTTCTCGTATTTGTCCGCGACCAAACTCAACTTACTGCCCGGCTGGAAAGCAAACACGGCGTTCACATTCTGACCTTTCGGCATTTGAATTAATTTATTACCTTTACCTTTAGCAAGCGCCGGCAATTCTTCCGCTTTAAACACCAACATTCTAGGTTCGTCGGTAACGACGACCACCCAATCATCCGGCTGAACTTTCGCAGGAACCAGTACCGAAGACTTGTCCGGCAAACTCAGAATGGTTTTACCGGCTTTGTTTTTGGAATACAGATTCTCCAGACTCGTGATAAAACCGTAACCTGCCGAGGAAGCTAGAATGATCTGTTCGTCTGCCGATCCTAGCAACACATGTCTGAAATTAGCGCCCGCCGGAGGACTTAATCGTCCGGTTAAAGGTTCGCCGTGACTTCGCGCCGACGGCAAGCTGTGCGCCGCCAACGCATAGGCTCGTCCGGTATCGTCTATGAACACACAGGTCTGTCGGCTCTGTCCGCTGTCTTGACTGCAAAATGCATCGCCCGATTTGTAGCCCAAGCTCATACCGTCGACATCGTGACCTTTCGCCGCACGCACCCAACCGTTTTCAGAGAGTACGACGGTCACGGCTTCCGACGGCAACAGATCCTGCTCGCTCATCGCCTGAGCCAAACGTGCCTGTACCAATGGTGATTTTCGTTCGTCGCCATAGGTTTCCGCATCTGCCAACAACTCTTTTTTCACCAAGGTTTTCAAACGGGTGGCGCTGCCTAAAATCTTTTCCAACTTCTGTCTCTCGGCTTCCAACTCGGCCTGCTCGGTACGGATTTTCATCTCTTCCAAACGAGCCAAATGACGAAGTTTCAATTCCAGAATCGCTTCGGCTTGCAAATCACTGATCCCGAAACGCTCCATCAAAACCGGTTTCGGTTTCTCTTCCTCGCGAATAATCGCAATAACTTCGTCGATATTCAGAAAAGCGATCAGCAACCCGTCCAAAATATGCAATCTCGCCAACACCTTATCCAAACGGTACTGTAAACGACGACGCACGGTCTCTGTACGATAAGTCAGCCATTCGGTGAGCATACTCTTCAGGTTTTTAACCTGAGGACGGCCGTTCAAACCAATCACATTAAAATTGGCTCGATAACTTTTTTCCAAATCGGTGGTTGCACACAAATGCAGCATCGCGGTTTCGACATCCACTCGTTTGGAACGTAATTCCAAAACAAAACGAACCGGGTTTTCATGATCCGACTCGTCTCGTAAATCCACCACCATCGGTAATTTCTTGGCGCGCATCTGCGAAGCGATCTGCTCCAATAGCTTGGAACCGGACACCTGATAAGGCAATGCATCGATGACCACATTGACGCCGTCTTCTACATGATAACTGGCACGCTGGCGAATGGCCCCGTTACCAGTTTCATATAATTTCAACAATTCACTGCGCGGCGTAATAACCTGTGCGACATTCGGATAGTCCGGCGCCGGAATATGTTCCATCAATTCTTCGGTTGTCAACTTGGGGTTATCCAAAAGAGCCACACAGCCGTTAATGACTTCTACCAGGTTATGCGGTGGGATATCGGTCGCCATCCCCACCGCGATTCCGGAAGTTCCGTTTAAAAGCACATGAGGAACGCGGGCAGGCAACACGAGAGGCTCATCCATCGTACCGTCAAAGTTAGGTGTCCAATCGACCGTACCTTGCGCGACCTCTTCAAGCAGCAATTGACTGAATTTGGATAGTCTGGATTCGGTATAACGCATCGCGGCAAACGATTTGGGGTCATCCATCGATCCCCAGTTTCCTTGCCCGTCGATCAATGGATAACGGAAAGAGAAATCCTGCGCCATCAACACCATCGCTTCGTAACAAGCGCTGTCGCCGTGCGGATGGAATTTACCGAGTACATCCCCGACGGTTCTCGCGGATTTTTTGTATTTGGCGCTTGCTTTCAAACCCAACTCGGACATAGCGTAAATGATTCGGCGCTGTACCGGCTTCAGGCCATCGCCGATGTGCGGCAAAGCACGGTCAAGGATAACGTACATGGCATAATCTAAGTACGCTTTTTCAGTAAAACTGGCAACAGGTAACTGTTCAATCCCTTCATAGTTAATCACTTGCTGAGACACAATCCACTCCTAACTTAGTGCTCTTTATCAGTTAATTTGCCCACGGCGCAAGAGACAAACGATTTCGCCTTGGCGCCCGTTGCCCGTAACCCTTCGACACTGCCTACTTGAGGATACCCCATTTTTTGCA
Source organism: Thiomicrorhabdus sp. (assembly GCF_041583835.1). Lineage (GTDB taxonomy): Bacteria > Pseudomonadota > Gammaproteobacteria > Thiomicrospirales > Thiomicrospiraceae > Thiomicrorhabdus. The sequence goes on from NZ_JBFHFC010000010.1 coordinate 71,506, forward strand.
ACTGCAAGAGTACCTGCTCCAGCAAACCCTCTTCGGGAGCCGCACTGTCGACTGCGATGCATACAACACCTTGAGCGACATCAACATCGACCTGTTCAACACCTTCCAAACCCAACAACTGTTTGCGAATACTGTTTGCACAGCCGCCGCATTTTATATTCTCAACTGCAATTTCCAAGCCCATAATCCCACCTTGGCAAACCAACCGCTAAAATTCATCTATTTCAACGCAATAATCTAACACACTTCCATAATCGGTGTACCCGCCACAGACAAATTTTAATCACAATACAAAAGCAAACTTCCTCAGCACGCCAATAACCAAGCAAAACACTGGGTTAATAACGCGTTTCAAGCTACAATGATACCCCTAATTGCCTAATTCCAAACTGCGAGCCATGTCGAACTTCTTCAACCGTTATACTCAACTGCCGAACCATTTTTTCAGCAAGGTTCAGCCCGAATCATTGGCGAATCCAACATTGGTACATCGTAATCTGTCTTTGGAAGAAAGCCTGGGGCTAACCCTATCCGCACAAACCGTATTGGAGATGGTATCCGGGCAGAACCTCCCGGCCGGATGCGATCCGCTCGCCCAGAAATACACCGGCCATCAATTCGGTTATTACAACCCGGACCTCGGTGACGGCAGAGGATTACTGCTCGGACAGTGTGAAGACGATCAACAACAAATTTGGGATCTTCACCTCAAAGGTTCAGGACAAACTCCATACTCCCGCAGAGGCGACGGCCGTGCCGTATTACGTTCCGCTATCCGCGAATATCTGGGCGGCGAAGCGCTTCACGCCTTAGGCATTCCTAGTTCCCGTTGTCTGGCGGTTTGCCATAGCCAAGAAACCGTTTGGCGCGAACAGATGGAGCCCCGCGCCAGCTATATACGCGTCGCCAAAACCCATGTGCGCTTCGGTCATTTCGAATGGTTGGCACAACAACAGGACGTTGCAGGATTCAAACTTCTCGCGGACTATGTCATTGAAACGATCTACCCTGCGCTAAAACAAATTGATGAAAGTGACAGATATGGGGAATTATTATCCGTCATCTGCCAAAAGACGGCTGAATTGATCGCAAGTTGGCAGTCCGTCGGTTTTTGTCACGGCGTTTTAAACACCGACAATATGTCAATCGCAGCGGAAACCTTCGACTTCGGCCCTTACGCTTTTATGGACGACTTCAAGATACACCATATCTGTAACCATTCGGATACCGAAGGTCGTTACGCTTACAGTCAACAACCGAGCATCGGCTTATGGAACTGCCAAGTATTAGCCGCCTCTTTTGGACTGGTACTCAATCAAGAGCAGCAAGAACATGCCGTCAACGAATATGTTGAGACATACAACCGAAGTTATCTGGAAAAGATGCGCGCTAAAATCGGCCTACAAGAAAATTTTGAAGAAGACCGCAAGATGGTGGCCGACCTATTGATACTGATGGATCAATCCGACTTGGATTTTCAGCACTTTTTCTTGCGACTTGCCGATTTTGAAACCGAACAGGCCTGTCTGGACGCGCAATGGCTACCGGATTCGAAATACTGGCGTATCTGGTTAGAACGTTATTACATTCGACGCACGTTGGAGTTGAATCCGCAACAATGTAACGAATTGATACTCAAAAACACACCAAAATTCGTACTTCGAAACTACATCAATCAAGAAATTATCGAAGCGGCGGAACAAGGGGATTTCACTTTATTGGAAACTTGTTTTGAGGCCATCCAGAATCCAATGAGCAAACACCCCTCTCTGCCCGAACGTTATTACCAACCTCCGCAAAGTGCATCCCAAAAAGGAATCGCTCTAAGCTGTTCCTCGTAGAGCCATACTTTAAACACTATTCCGACAGGCTTTGAACAACGAATTCGACCTACAAACTTGAAACAAAACCCTAGATTATGTAATAAAATAGAACGAAAGCTTGGGAAGTAAAAAGTCGAATATCATCGGCCTCAGAAAAATTTATTCCCGGCAAATCAATCACGCAAAACAACAGATTTAAGGTTTATAAAAACAAGAATAAGTGCGAACCGAATGGACTCTACGACTAAAAACACCGTCAAAACCGATCGAAAAATAATCCTTTACGGTCGCAACGGCCACACCCAGGCACAACTGGTAGATTTGTCTCCCGAGTGGATCGGCGTGCTTACCGCAAGAGGGGCAAGAGTGGGAACCGAACTCGAAGTCGAATTTGAATTGCCGGCTTTCGAGCATTTTGTGCTGTTAAACTTAGTGGGAAAGGTCACTCACCGCCATAATTCCGGAAACCAAATCTACTTATCCATCGAATTCAACAACATCGGCGAAAACGATCAAGCCGCTATTAAAGACTACATCAACTACAAACATCGCCTTAGCAAACTCAGTCAACGCATTATCAACGACTGATTTGAAATCCGATTTATACCGCATAGCCATACAACTTCACGGCTATGACGAAATATTTCTAAACCCGATGAATCTGCTTTAATTCTTCCAATTGGCGTGAATAATCGTTTTCCCGCTGCGGAGAAGGACCCAGGGGATCCGGGGTTAAGGGTTCTTCCAGAAGCACTTCGAAACTTCCTGCAACGGAATGCGCCAAAGGCTCTAACTCATACCCTCCGCCCAAAGAAAGCGCCAAGCGACCGCCGCACAAATCCTGTGCCGCCCCCTTCAATTTTTGTAATAAACGATTGAAACCGTCAATACTCACACGATGTTCCGCAAGCGGATCGCGCCAATGTGCATCATAGCCGGCAAAAACAATAATCTGCTGAGGCTGAAAAGCCTGCAGCTTCGGCAAAATCACTTCGTCGAAAACCTTTAGGTAAGCTTGGTCACCGGCTCCACTGCCGAAAGGACAGTTCACATTAGTGCCTTGCGCTTCACCTTCGCCGACCATTTCGGCTTTTCCGGTCATTGGCCAATAGGGATGCTGGTGAATCGATACCGCCATGATACTCGGATCGTCTATCGTTAAATCCTGGGTTCCGTTACCGTGATGCACATCGAAATCGACGATCGCCACCCGTTTTACGCCTCGGTATTTTTGCAACGCCCTAGCGGCAATCACATCCGAATTAAACAGACAGAATCCCATCGCCCGGTTTTCCAAGGCATGGTGCCCCGGTGGGCGCAACAAAGCGAAGCCGCTATCGACTTGACGGTCGTAAACGGCAAGATTCAACTGGATAGCTCCGCCAGCTGCCATCTTTGCCGCCTCGAAAGAGACCGAATTTAAATAGGTATCGCCCACGTAAGGATCGAAAAAACCGCCACCGTATTCGCTGATACTTTCAATTTCATCAATGTAGTTTTGGGAATGCGCCCAACGAAGCTCTTCATTACTTGCCAAACGCGCTTGAACCGGAGTCAATTTTTCCCATAAACTCCGACGTTCCAATTCCTTATCAATCGCCACCAGGCGTTGGGCATTTTCCGGATGCTCGGGTAGGTCATGTTCAAAAAACAACTTATCCAACACAACACCGGTACTTCGTACACCCGGTCGCACCGGAGTTCCACAACCGACTGTGGTCAAAGACGCTGCGGACGCCAAGCCCAGTTTCAATACATTCTCTATAAACTGTCTACGTCCGCTCATTTTGCTCTACTCCGTTAGTTCAAGATTTTTAAGGTTTCCTTAAACGCTCGCAAATACACATCACCATAATTCACTCGGCTTTGTTGTGCTTCACTCTGCTCAAAAGACTTTGCTATATTAAGAAGTCGGCCATAATCGCCGCGCTCTTCCAACAACCCATCGACAATTCTTTGCTGCAAAGGCAATTGACTGAGCGCCTGTTCCAACGGCTGATTCATGATGACATCCAGCAACGAAAATAAACCGGCTAAATAAAACGTGTTTTCAAACGGCAAACACTCTCTGATTGCCACTTCACGCATAAAGGTTGCACGAGTCAATGCCATCACAAAAATCTCCGGAACCACTTCCCCGGCACATTCCATGGAAATCATGGTACTCCAGGCTTGAACTCGCTTCAATCCGAAAAACATCAGGACTTCACGGATATTACTAAACTCCGGCATGTCACTGGTTCGATACTGCCTCGCCATTTTCAGCAACTTGTGCGACAGTCCGACATCGCGTTCTACAATCGTTTCAAGCTCTTCCAAAGAGATATTCGGATCGGAAACCCCTTTCAACAATTCCAATAGATTGAACTTTGCAACCGATATCTTTTTTCCTTTGAGAACGTCCGGTTTGGCGAAAAAATACCCCTGGAACAAGTCACAACCTGCGTTCATACAAGCCTGATAGATCTCTCTAGTCTCGACCTTCTCGGCCAAAAGTTTGGCTTTAGTGAGATTTTTGATCTTTGAAAATAACAAGGGAATTTTATCGATAGAAAGCCTGTTCGCTTCAATCTTGATGATGTCAGCCAACTTCAAAAAAGGCACGTACTCTTTCTTAAAAACGAAATCATCCAATGCAATCTGAAAGCCCAGAGATTTGAGTCGCTTTAAACCGGCAATCACCTCTTCAGTCGGCCGAATATTTTCAAGCACCTCGATAACGATGAAATTAGGATTGAACGGAGGTTCAACTTCGGCATGAAAGAACGATTCAGGAAAGTTTACATAAGCCTTATAAGGCCCCACTAACTCATCAATACCAAACCCCAAAAGAGCGTTAGAAATCACGGATTCAGTAGCTCGGTCAGGGCAATCGAACTTCGCTGAATCGTGAGAATCACTTCCACGGAACAACAGTTCATACGCGACCAAATCACGGTTTCTATCTATGACAGGCTGACGCCCGATGAAAATATCTGCTGTAGTCACAATAACTCACACTATAATTAAGGAAGATACATATTCGTAAAATCGCTTATTATATAGTAAAAGTACGCACTTGTAACTATAGCTTTACTTTTTGTAGGTATTTTGCCCTATCCAAATTCCTTTCAAAGGTGTCGGCCCTAGTAACAGATTGCTTCATAAGGCTGTAAAAGAGGCTTTAACCCTTTTAAAGAAAACCGATAAGTTTTTCCCTCTATGGAACGGTGCGTAAACTGCAAACTCACACGTTCACCACTCATTAAATCGTCAAGCAATCCCTGATAAGCCCGTTTCATTTCCGCCATTGAACGAAATTTTTGTGCGTCCACTTCAATTCGTATTTTATTGGATCGTTCTTCAACCGTATCAATTGCTTTTAAAATCCCTTGGATTGCCGCAGGATGTGTTGCCGTTTTTCCATCGATTTTATAATCCACTTGAATCAAGCGAGGCACGTCACTCAAAACCTCATCATTAAAAAGCACGACTTGCAACAGAGGGAAAGGCGACATACCGGTACAGGTCACACCAAAAAAAGCATCTCTATCCTCTAACTTAGTGAACAACTCAAGCTCTTGCACGCTTCCCTGCATATCTTTATAAGTGGTCAAATGGTAATCGTGAAGCACTTGCTGCTCGGATTCGGCAAAACTCAAGCTGCTAAACATCGACATAACCCAAACCATAAATAATCTTTTTACCAAACCCCTTCCCCCTAAGTTTTATTGATAGATATGTATAATCTATTAGAAATCGTATACTTAAAACTCTATATTCAATACTAGAACAGCCCTACATAAGGTCGATTTCTTATATTCCGGCCTTTTTAGACATCGTCACCTAAAGACATGTGAGAACCGACCATGCAAAACAATGGCAACATTACCCAAAACGAATACGTTTTAAACGACAATCTGACGATAGTATCCCGTACAGACCTGCATGGCAACATACTTGAGGCAAACGAAGCCTTTATCGAAGCCAGTGGCTACGAGTGGAAAGAACTTGTCGGCCAACCGCACAATATCTTACGTCATCCCGATGTTCCCGCCGTAGTTTTCAAAGATTTCTGGCAAACGCTCCAGTCAGGAAAACCTTGGTCCCAAATTGTTAAAAACCGCAGAAAAAACGGTGATCACTACTGGGTAGTCGCCAATGCCACCCCCATTTTCGAAAATGGCGAAATCGTCGGTTATATGTCGGTCAGAACACCGGCGACCGAAGAACAGAAACGCATTGCCTCCCAGGCATACAAAGACATAGAAGCCGGAAAAATCAAACTGGTCAACGGCGAGATTGAAACTCCCAAAAGCAGAGCCGATATTTTCAATCACTTCAATTTGACTTCGATCGTCTCGTTTCTCTCGACTCTCCTATTGATTTCGATATTCACCTCCCTAACTGTGGATACAGGCATACCCTCCTCTTTTTTCGAAATCTTCGATATTCTAATCATCTTGGTGATACTTTATGCGACCCACGTTAACGGCAGGCGTTTGAAAGAACTCGAAAACCACATCACCTCGATTTCCGAAGGAAACTTCAACAACCAGATAAAAAGCAATGGTAAAAGCCTAATCAGCCGGGTTCTTGGACGTCTTAAATCCATGCAAATCAAACTCGGAGCCGACTTTGACGACACCAAAGCGGCATTGAATAACGCAAAACGCATCGAAAGCGCCCTCAACTCGGCATCCTCGAATATCATGGTGGCCGATCGATTCAGAAGCATAATCTTCATGAACGAATCCGTACGCAAGATGCTTAAGGAAATCGAAACGGATATTCAAAAAGACCTTCCGGAATTTAACGCCGAAAATCTCATACGACAAAACATCGACATATTCCATAAGAACCCTCACCGCCAACAGGACATTTTAGAAAACCTGACGACTACCTATAATGCCCGTATTCATCTTGGCAAAGAGATTGTCGATCTGATTGTCGACCCGATTTTCGACGAAAATAACGAACGTATCGGAACCGTTGCCGAGTGGAAATTGATGACCAGCCAGTTAGCAATTGAAGACGAAATAGAAAATATCGTCTCCAACGCGGCGAAAGGAAATTTAAGCGGACGAATTCATACCGAACGATTGAACGGTTTTGAACAAAAGCTATCTATATCCATTAACCAACTATTAAATAGCTTTTCGGAAACCACACAGAGCCTCAACCACATTCTGTCCCATATGAGTGACGGCGATCTTAGCCAACGCCTGCAAGGCGACTTTGACGGTGAGTTACTGGCTATGAAAGTCGCCGTCAACAATGCCCTATCCAACATCGCCTTGACCTTCGGCAAAGTCAAACTGGGATCACAAGAAATCAGCAACATGTCCAAAGAAGTGTCCGTGGCCAGTGAAGACCTCTCCGATCGAACCCAGCAGCAAGCGGCCTCACTGGAAGAGACCGCTGCCAGCATGGAAGAATTAACATCAACCTTGCAAATCTCAGCCGAGCACTCCGAAAAAGCCAATGAATTAGCTCACGGATCGGCACAACAAGCAGAAGATGGCGTTGCCGTCATGAACCAAACCATGGATGCCATGAACGGTATCAGCGAACTGAGCAAAAAAATCGGTGATATCACCAGCTTAATTGACAGTATCGCCTTCCAAACCAATTTACTCGCACTCAACGCCGCAGTCGAAGCAGCACGTGCAGGCGAGCACGGTCGCGGATTCGCCGTCGTTGCAGGGGAAGTGCGCAATCTGGCACAAAAATCAGCCGAATCCTCGAAAGAGATTTCTGCATTGATCGCAGAGGCATCCACTCAAATTGATCTCGGAACCAAACTGGTCAACCAAACCGGCGCGGCATTCCAAGAAATGGTAAACAAAATTCATGAAGTGGAAACCCTGGTTTCGGAAGTATCAAGCACAACGACGGAACAGGCCAAAGGCATCTCTCAAATTAATCAAGCGATCACCAATCTGGATCAAATGACTCAGCAAAACGCCGCTTTGGTCGAACAGCTTTCGGCAACCGCCGGAAACATGAGTGAACAATCCAAAACTCAAGCTGATTTTGTCGACCGTTTCAACCTGGGTGACTTGAACATCAGTGGACAGTCCTTAACTCAAAGCATCGACTTTACGGAAGCAAAAATGATGCACCACTCCTGGAATGTCAAACTCGAGAATTTACTGGCAGGCCAAAAAACCAATATTGACCATCAAGCGGCGCGAGACTATATGTCATGTCCTTTAGGATATTGGATTCGCACCGAAGGACAAAAATACATTGAAATACAGGCCATGCAGGATCTGATCAATGCACACGAAGCGTTCCACCAATCGTTAGGACAAGTACTGGACGCCAAAGAAGCCGGAAACATCCAACTGGCCAATATAGAAAAAGAGAAATTCATCGCCTGGTCGGATAAGGTCATGGACGCTATTGATCGTTTAGAAGACACTGTCGGCAAAGACACTATCGAAAATTCACGGATCGAAATCGCCGCCCCCGAAACTAGCCGACCAGCCCCTCAGCTCAGCCAAGTAAAACCGGACGACGATAAGCAACTAACCTCCATTACCGTCAAAGAGGCAGAATGGGGAGAGTTTTAAACGTTTATCTAATAAATATAAATAAAGCCAACAGACTTGTTGGCTTTTTCAAGAAAGGTTATTAGCTCTCAAATCATCCAAAAGTATGTCCGTTATATCTTAAAGAAAACGGTTATGCGAAAGAATCATGGAACCTACTTCCAGTAACAGCCTGTACTAAACCCAAAATAATGCTAATTGACTCCAATAATAACGGAGGAATGCTTAGCTGGTATCGTCCTTATTTGGGTTTCTTTAATGATAAGCATCCGATTGAAATAATCATAAAACCCCCAACAATTTTGATGGAACTTAGCAGACTTTTTGAGCATCTTTTAAATAAGTCATCTTCTAATAGCAACACCAACCCTGCACTATTTAAAGGATTAACTGCAAATGAGTGCCTGAGCATATTAAATTTCATATCACACTTTCTGGCCTAAACAGAGGGAGAATCACGACTGGTCACTCAGGATAATCTCTCCATTGCTTCTCAATATCAAAAGGCTTATTCTCTCATTAAAAAATGGCGGCCACTTTTGCAAAGTTCGCAGTGCAGAATACAACAGTTTTGAAATCCATCTTTCTGCTCTAAACGATCTTGAACAAAGGAGTATGAAATATTGGGGGCTTAGAAGGCTTGATTTGTGAGCACCTGCTCCGGCGGTTAACAACGAGGCTTCTTTTCGAAAGATTTAGGATTTACCCGTGCCTCCTGCATCTACCGGTTGGGGCATTGGATTCATGGGCAAAAAGGGCGAATAGTCGAGAAATTCCCACTTCAACTCTACTGGAATCACACTTTCTTGCCAGTTTTCCAGTTTAAACTCCCAGTAGTATAACTGGCCGTATTCTGTTCCGTTTGTTGCATATTCATGCCTTAACATCTCAACTTGTCCCGTTAATTGCAGTATACGATTATTCTCAAAGTCAGGAAAAACAAGACCTGCATAAGGGTAGCTTTCAAAGTTTCCTAGAGTATTGAACATACCGTTCCCAGCGTATTCTGGAATACGTAGTCGTTGAGTATTTAAAATTTCAATAAAACCTGGGCGACCTCCGCGATGTGATGCATCACAACCTGCTTGAGGGTGCGCACTGGCAACAAAAAAAGTATCGGCACGAGACAATTGCTCACATTGCTCTGGTATAAGTCGTTCTCCGCTTGCCGTGTTTGTTTCCAGTGTATTCATAATATTGCCGGACATAGTCAGATTTCGTGTCTGGATATATTTAGGGCAGTTAGGGTAGGAACGATCAACTTCTATCAAGTAACTGTTACTATCCTGTCGAACTCGTCCATTGATGCGTAGCCGCTTACGGCTACTCAGTTCTATTAGCAAAATACCGATTTCAGGGTCTTGATTAAGGTTTTGCCAAATCGGATCACCGATTGCGCTCACACATAACGTCTGCTCAAGACGTAATTGACTTTCGGATTCAGCATTAAGGAATCCTGGTGAACCAAATAATATTGATGCCCAGACATTACCTTTTACATCTCGACTGGAAACCACAGCCATAGTCTGCTGACTGATGAAATTAATGGCAGCGTCAGGTATAAACCGCCGAATCACTCTTTCGCTCGAAACAGCTAGTGTTCGAGCTCTGGTTCGAGCCTGAACAGCCAGTTCACCTTC
>NZ_JBFHFC010000011.1:0-67408 GCF_041583835.1 Thiomicrorhabdus sp.
ATACGGGCGTAGTGACCCTAACGGGAACGAATACCTACAGCGGCGGAACTACAGTGAGTGGCGGAACCTTGCAAGGCACGACCGACTCATTGCAGGGCGACATCGTGAACAATGCGAATGTTGCGTTTGACCAAAGTGCATCCGGTACTTATGCCGGCGCTATGGGTGGCACAGGTCATCTGATTAAGTCGAATACGGGCGTAGTGACCCTAACGGGAACGAATACCTACAGCGGCGGAACTACAGTGAGTGGCGGAACCTTGCAAGGCACGACCGACTCATTGCAGGGCGACATCGTGAACAATGCGAATGTCGCATTTGATCAAAGTGCATCCGGTACTTATGCCGGCGCCATGGGTGGTACAGGTCATCTGATCAAGTCGAATACGGGTGTATTGACCTTAACCGGAACGAACACCTACAGCGGTGGAACCACCGTCAATGGCGGAACCTTACAAGGCACGACCGACTCATTGCAGGGCGACATCGTGAACAATGCGAATGTCGCATTTGACCAAAGTGCATCGGGCATCTACGCCGGAGCTATAAGCGGTACCGGTAGCCTGGTTAAATCGAATGCCGGGCGTCTCAATTTAACCGGACTGAATACCTATAGTGGCGATACCACGATTAACGACGGAATTCTGTCCGTCAATGGTTCAGCGGCCAATTCCAGAGCGATCGTCAATACAAGCGGCACCTTGGGCGGTTCCGGTACGATTGGCGGAATTTCGCTCAATGGCGGTACGCTTGCTCCAGGTAACTCCATAGGGACTTTGAACGTAGCCGGAGATGTGGATTTTTCTGCCGGCGGCGTATATGCGGTGGAAGTGGATGCGGCAGGCAATTCCGATTATATCAATGCGACGGGCACAGCCACTTTGACGAACGGTTCGGTTCAGGTGATTCCGGAAGCCGGTACTTATAACCTTAGTACCGATTACACCATCCTGACCGCAGCGGGCGGCTTGGGCGGTACAACGTTTGACAGCGTCAGCTCGACACTGGCCTTCCTGACACCGACGTTAACTTACGACGCCAATAACGTTTTGCTGAATTTGCGTCGCAATACATCCGATTATGCTTCGGTGTCCACAACCCCTAACCAAGTCGCAGTCGGTACCATGCTGGATCAGTTGTTCAACACGGGCACTACTAGTGTGGATACGGTGTTAAGCAACCTCAATAATTTGACGGCTGCTGGCGCAAGACAAGCTTATGATGCCCTAAGTGGTGTTCAGCACACCTACAGTAATCAAGTTTCCCTGCAATCCGTCAACCAGTTCAAGGGCTTGCTGTTTGATCGTATAAATACCCCGTCTCCACTGCTTGCTGCTAAAGAAAGCGATCGTATGCTGGCTTATAACGACGGCGAGACCATGACCGATGCGGGTTCGCAATTATTTGATAGTAACCCACCTGCTGAAAAAGAGTGGTGGATTCGCGGTGTGGCAAACTATGGCAACATTGACGACACCCTTAATGTCAGCGGTGCGGATTACAATGCCAGCGGTGTCGCCATCGGTGCCGATTACAAGCTGGATGACAAGCTGACGTTGGGTGCCGCTTTCGGACAAACCCGAACCGATGTCGATGTTGATCTAGGAAGCATGAATGTCTCAACCTACCAAGCGGCCTTATATGGTAAGAAGCGACTTGAAGACGACTATTACGTCAGCGGAATGGCTGGAATTGGATACCATAACACCGAAGCCGATCGTCAAGTCATCGTCGGGTTGACAAACAGCATCGCCAAATCCGATTACAATTCCTGGACAGGTAATATGGCGATTGAAGGCGGTCGCCGGTTTGCCATCAATGAGACCGGTAGCGTCACGCCCTATGCGGGGATTGAATACGCACACCTTTACCATGAAGGTTTTACCGAGCGTGGAGCGGGAGAGGCCAATCTTAAGGTAGCCGACAACACTCAGAACTCTCTGCGCTCCGCCATCGGTGCCCGTATAGAGCAAACTTGGACGACCAATAAAGGCTATCGCGTCCGCCCTTCCGTCGAACTGGCTTGGGTACATGAATATCTCGATGATACGGCTGTCCTCCGTGCCGGTTTTGCTCCGACACCGGAAACGACCTTTAGTTTAGACGGTTCCAAGCTTGACCGTGATCGGGCCAGAGTCGGATTGGGGCTTAATATGCAGCTTTCTGATACCGCCTCTTTGACTCTGGGTTATCAGGGAGAAATTGCAGGTTCCGACGAACGTCAAGACTTCTCCGCTACTTATAGAATGGCTTGGTAAAGCTGTCTATTTCTGAATGGGCGCTTGTCGTTACGGAGTTAATTAAAATCGCCCAGATTAGAGTGGCGAAGTTATTTAGTTGAGGGCTGGCCGTGTAAGATGACCTGTAACCGAGACAGGCCATTTTTCATTGGCTTATTCGTCGGCGTGCTTGGAGATGGGTTTAACGTAATCCAGATCCAGATCCCAAGGAAAATAAATCCATGTGTCTTGAGGGATTTCGGTAATAAAGTTATCGACTAACGGACGTCCTTCCGGCTTTGCATAAACGGTTGCAAAATAAGCTTTAGGCAAGCGCTCTCTTACAAACTTAGCCGTCTTTCCTGTATCAACTAAATCATCAATCAATAGATAGTTTTCACCATCCGTCGTTGCCGTTACATCGTTCAGCACGACCGGTTCGCTAATTTCTTTGTGGCTATAGGTTCGAACGGAAATGGTATCCACTACTCGAATGCCCAATTCTCGGGCAATAATGCCTGCCGGAATCATGCCGCCACGGGTAATGGCGATGATACCGTCCCATTTGTGACCTAAGGCGACGAGTTCATGGGTTAAGGCGCGGCAATCCCGGTGAAGTTGATCCCAGGAGATGATGTGTTTTTTGACTTGGTTGCTCATAGTGAATTACTTTTTTTAATTTCAATAATTATACCGTATTCCTTGTATTTCAATAGGTTGAAGCACGGCATTTATATTTAAAAAAACACTGGTTTTATACGCCGCCGATATTTGTAAAACAGGTTTATTTACGGTTTTGATCAAGTGGCGAATTTAAGTCTTTAGCCGGAAAAAGTGTTATCTCTAGTCACAATGCCGTTATGGAATTAAAATACCCAGCCTCCGGATTGGTGATTTGTAATGCTATAACTGCTAGTGACTGTCGTTAAATAGCTTATTTTTAAGTGCATTGCCATTTATAATAATTCGATAAAAATAAAAGATTAAGGATAGAACATGACTCCAGAACAGGCCGAAATTGCTCAAATGATTATCGAATCGGTAAATTTAGAAGACGTTTCTTTGGAAGAGATTGACCCTAATGAACCGATTTTTAATGACGGGTTGGGTTTGGATTCAATTGATGCTTTGGAGATATCTCTGGAGTTGAACAAACGCTACGGAATCAAGATCAAATCGGACGATCAGAATGTCGGCGAAATCTTTTCTTCGGTAGCGGCCCTAACGGACTTTGTTCAAGCCAATAAACCGGCTTAAATACGCCAGTGTCGCGTTCGTTATTGGAATCGGCGAGAGAGTCGATGCTACAAGGGTTGTTTTCGGACGACCCTTTTGTGCTTTTGGAGGAGGGTAAATACTCCCGCCACCAGATTGTTTCCGCTGCGTTTCGGTTAAGCTCCGATCTACCGGAAGCCCCCGTGGTAATGAATTTATATACACGGCGGCATGAATTTCTAGTGGTGTTGTTGGCGGTGGCGTTTCAAAACGGGGTGACGATCTTACCGCCGAATACGGCCGAGAATACCGTGAACGGACTTCTCGACGAGATTGAAAGTGAACGCAAGCTGATTGTTGGCGATCAAGTTGCGGATCGCAATGCTCTGGCTTCTATCGATCTCGAAACGTTGATGTCGGCAGATCTGGTGAATGAAACGTTATTGCAGCCAAAGCTGCAGACATTAACGGATGCGCAGATATGGCTGTATACCTCCGGTTCGACAGGCAAGGCTAAAAAAGTCGTTAAAACCTGGCATCAAATGATGGTGTTGGCTGCTAAGGCGATCGCACGGTTTGAACTCAATGAAAACAAGACGCCGGGGTGTGTGGTGGCAACGGTGCCTAGTCAGCATATGTTCGGTTTGGAAACCACGATATTCTGGCCGTTGTTTTCAAAATTACAGGTGTGGTCCGGTCGTCCGTTGTTTGCCGAAGATATTAAATTTGCCATTAACCTGGTGCACCAGCCGGTATGGTTGGTTTCGACGCCTTTGCATCTGAAAAAACTGGCGCAGTTCGACACGGATTGGTCTGTGCAAAACGCAGATTTTCAAGATGGTTCGGAAGGCTTAAAAGTGTTGTCGGCGACGGCTCCGTTGGATGTGGAGTTGGCTAAAACCGTCAGTAGGAAAATGCGGGCACGGGTTTTTGAGGTGTTTGGCAGTACCGAAACCGCTTCGATTGCTTCACGTGAAACATTAGTGTTCGAAGCTTGGCGACTTTACGAACATAATCGTTTGCAAAAGAACGATAGTACGGACGGCTATGATGTAATCATCCAGGATTTAGACGAGCGGCATCCGTTACAGGATAAGATTCAGCTTTTATCGCCTACCGAGTTCAGTGTGTTGGGGCGTCAGTCGGATTTGATTAAAGTTGCGGGGAAACGTGCATCCTTGGCGGATTTAAACCGAATTTTGCAAAATCTTCCTCAGGTTGAGGACGGTGTTTTTTGGAAGCCGGAAGACAGTGAACGTTTACAGGCATTTGTGGTTTCCGATGAATCTTCACAGGCCATCCGTCAACAACTGGCTAAATCGATGGATGCGGTGTTTTTACCCCGGCCGGTTCACTTTGTTGAGCGAATCCCGCGTAATGAAATGGGCAAGGTGCCGGTTCATGCGCTGCTCGACTTGCTGAATCAGGCAAAAGGAGAGGTTAAAGGGTGATAATGGAGAAAGGCGATTTAACAGGCTCTTTTGTGATTCCGCACAGCCATCCAAGTATTGCCGGTCATTTTCCGGGTCATCCGATTGTACCGGGGGTGATCTTGTTGGCGGAAGTCGAGCGTTTGTTAAAGGCCAATTATCGCGGGATTGAAATCTTGAAAGTCGTACAAGCGAAATTTAATCAGCCGGTTTTGCCGGAACAATCGGTTCGCATCGCACTGGACGTGGTGGGAGCGAAGAGCCAAGGTCAATTAAAAGCCAACTTTAAACTGTTTACGGAGGCTGACTTGCTAGCGGCATCCGGTCAGTTTTTATTGGAGCGAAAAGGCTAATGTCAGCAAATAGACCAACGGACTGGACCGCTCAAAAAGAACGAACTTCCGGTTTCTGGTTAAGAGTTATCCGTAGATTGGCGTTGTTGCTGCCGCGATGGGCGGTAGGCCTTCTTCTGCATCCGATCACCGTGTTTTATCTGTTGATTTCAAAGCAGCAAAAAGCGGCATCCCGCCATTATTTAAATCAGGCTTTGGGCAGACCTGCCCGCTTTTCGGATGTATACAAACATTTCCTCTGGTTTGCGACCACCATTCTCGACCGCGTTTATTTCCTTACCGGTCGTATCGACGGCTTTGAGGTGGAGTACGAGAATCTAGAGCAATGGCTTGATTCAATGGCGGACAATCCGTCCCAGCTTTATTTGGGGGCACACTTCGGTAGCTTGGATGCTATTCGGGCTTTATCGTTGGACCAGTACGGCATCAAGATTAAAATCGTGTTGAAGGTCGATCAGAATCAGGCGTTGGTGAGTCTGCTGAACGAACTCAATCCGGGGTTGGCCGAGAATGTCATTCCGTACAGCGGTATGAAGACGATTTTCGACATCCATGAAGCGCTTGAAACCGGAAATTCGGTCGCCATGCTCAAGGATCGGGCGGTGGGAGATGAAGCCACCGTGACCGTCAAATTCTTTAACGACCGCATTGCCGTTCCGGTTTCGGGGTTTAAGTTAGCAAAGCGTTTCAATATTCCGATTAACGTTTTCTTCGGTCGTTATGAAGGGGGAAACAAATACCACGTTCATAGCGACCAACTCCTGTTTGATAAGCAGATGAGTTTGCAGGAGATGGCGCAGGTTTATATGAATCGGGTAGAAGAGCAATGCCGGATTTCCCCATACAACTGGTTTAACTTCTACCATTACTGGTTAGACACGGAAAAGACCGATGCGGATTAAGCGCGCGCTGTGGTTGTTGATCTGTCTTTGGACTTGCAGTGCGCATGTTGTGCTGGCTGTGGATAAGGAACAGCTTTATCAATCCTGGCCGCAGCCGGTTGAAAACCAGCTTTTTACCGAAGAACGTTTTGACGAGCTATTGGAAATCAAATCGGTCTATCAAGGGCGCTTTCATTTTGAGAACGCACAGTCGTTTGCGATTGAATATCTTTCGCCCATTAAAGGCAGCTTAAGGCTCAAAAACGATTTACTTGTC
Organism: Thiomicrorhabdus sp.; assembly: GCF_041583835.1. Classification (GTDB taxonomy): domain Bacteria; phylum Pseudomonadota; class Gammaproteobacteria; order Thiomicrospirales; family Thiomicrospiraceae; genus Thiomicrorhabdus. Next base: position 6,376 of record NZ_JBFHFC010000011.1, read on the forward strand.
ATCGATTTCCCTCAACGAAAACTGCAAACCGGTCTGAATCAATTGCCGGAAGTGGCGCAGTTTCTCGCACCGTTACAAAATCTGATATCCGGCCGTCCGCAAGCTTTGGAAACAAACTATCAGGTTTCCGTCGAGACGCTTTCGACGGAGGTATGGCAGATGGTGCTCGAACCTAAGTCAACTATGAATTTGACGGCGAGCCGTATCACGGTAACCGGTAAAACGGTCGATAATCAAACCCGGGTCCAAAGTATCAAACTGGATTTCAATAGCGGCGACTGGCGCCTGTATCGTTTGAAAGATGAATAACTTGAAAGCGTATCTACCCATAATCGGTTTGGTCGCGCTGTTGGCGCTGACGGCCGTTTTCGCTTGGCCGAAGATGACTTTACAGAATCAATTGACGGCATTTTTCCCTAAGTCGCAGGATGCCGAACAATCGTTGTTAATGGGCACGCTTGAACAGATGCTCAATGCCGGTTCCGGCAATCAACCGGTGATGATTTCGCTTTCCGCTTCGCCGCGAACGGATGTACATGCCTTGGCAGCTTTCAGTCGGCAGTTGAAACAGGCTTTGGCAGATCAGGAATGGGTGCAGAACGTGGACAATTCGCCTCCGCCGTTGAGTCGTTGGCAAAGCAGTCCGTTACGGGATTACCGTTACCTGTTCACCGATTTTTCGGCAGACGGCTTAACCGCCCGGATTCAGCAATTGTGGCAGGCGTGGCAACTCGGTGTCGTGTTGGATAAGAAAACCGTACTGAGCGATCCAACGCAACAATGGCTGCATTATTTACGTGCCGGTCAGACCGAGTCTCAAATTCCGACGACGGACGGTGTATGGCTACTGCCTACCTCTGAATCATCTCCGTCACAACATGCGTTGTTATTGGTGAGTTTAAAAGCAAACGATGCCGATGCGCTGAAATCGATTCGTCCTTTCGTCGATCGTTTTATTACCGAGAAGACCGGCTCGGCGGTACAGGCACAACTTTCCAGTGCCGGGCTGATCGCTTTGCAGGCCAGAGAAAAAATGCAGGGCGAATTACAGACGTTATCGATTTTAGCCGCCTTGACGATTTTGCTGTTTTTAACCTTCGTTTTCCGCAATGGCGTTTGGGTCGGATTGAGTTTCGTACCGTTGGCAGGCGCGACGTTGTTTGCGGCAATCAGCGTGAATGTGTTGTTCGGTTCGATTGAAGTTTTAACACTGGCGCTGGGAGTGGTGTTGATCGGGGTGACGGTGGATTATCCGATTCATGCTTTTACGGCAATCAAAAAGGGAGCCGATGCGGCGAACCGAATCTGGCCGATCATCCGCTTGGGAGGCGTCACCAGTTTAATCGGTTTCCTTAGTCTCGGTTTATTGGACATTACCGGTATTCAGCAAATAGCGGTCTTCGCCAGTGTCGGCATATTGACCGCATTGCTGATTACACGAGGCGTGATGTGGCAATTTCAGTGGCATGAAGCGATTCCAGCGAATCCAACCCAAGAAAACCGAATGCACCTGCCGAAAATTTTAAAACGTTCCGTAGAGCGGTTTTTTGAAATGCTTCTTCCTTATGCCGGACGTATCCTGTTGGTTTTGTTGGTAGCGAGTGTGTTTACGGCGATCGTCAAGCCGTTTAATTGGCAGGACGATCTGGCAAGTTTAAGTCCCGTTCCGCAAACGCTACTGACTCAGGACGGTCAGTTGCGAACGCAGTTTCAGCAAGCCGAAGCGGGGCAGTTCTTGCTGATGCGTGCGGACAATGTGGAAAATTTGTTGCAGCAGCAAGAGCAGATAAAGTCGGCGTTGTTGGCGTTGCAACAGGATGGCGTTATGAGCGGTTTTATGATGTTGGCTGATTTTCTGCCCAGCCAATCTTTACAGCACCAACGGCAAAAATCGCTGCCCGAAACCGCCGAATTGCAATCGCAGATAATCGCAGCCGATACGCCGTTGAAAGCTAAGCATTTCAAAGAGTTTTTTAGCCGTGTCAGTGATAGCAAGCAACTGCCGGCAATGAATTTTGATCGTTACCAGACTCTGGCGTTGGATTGGCAGAAAGCCTTGTTGCCGATCCTGGTGTCGTCGATCGACGGGCAGATTGTCGGCAAGGTCTTGCTGCAGGATGTCAAACAACCGGAGGCGCTGAAACGATGGAGTCATCAACATGGTTTGCCGTATTTTCATCAGCGGCAGTTTGTGGCAGATTCGGTATACGAACTTAGAAATCAGCTTGGCTGGGTGATGTTGATGTTTATCTCGGTCATCGCTCTGTTTTTACTGTGGCGCAAACGTGATTTTGAGCAGGCCCGGCAAGTTTTGATTCCGGTGGTTTTGGGTGTGGGTTTGACGTTTTCGAGCTTGATCGGATTGGGGCAGGCGTTGACGGTATTTCACATGCTGTCGGTTTTATTGGTGGTGGCCATCGGACTGGATTACAGTTTATTCGCCCAAGAGGCCAAGCGCACTCCGGAAAGTCTGGAATCGGTGCCGGTGGCTCTGATGACCACGGTGATTTCATTCGGATTTTTGATGTTTACCCAAATCCCGATTCTGGTCGCAATCGGGCAAACTTTGGTGTTGGGCGTATTGTGGATTTATCTGACGGCGCGTTTATATCATCGAGTGTGAATCAATCCTGGCGGATCAGTTCGATTCGATCATCGCCACCAGAGTATCGACTGCCACGCCCGAGTTTTTGACGAAGAAGTTGTTTTTGTTCCAAACGTAACCGCTGAGTACCGATGTGATCGATTGCTTGATCTTCGGTTCCTTGTCGGCGGCAAAGAAGATGGTTTGTAGACGACCGTCGTACCAGGCGTTGACGAATTCGCGGAATACGTCGATGCCCAGCATCATGTAATCTTCGTATTCGGCTTGCCAGTCAACCTGTTCGCCCTGTAATTCCTTGATCGTCAAATCGGCGGCGACAGAGCCGGATTCCAACGCCAGCGTAACACCGGAACTGAAGACCGGATCCAAGAACTCCGAAGCGTTGCCCACCAACACGAAATTGTCTCCATAGAGTTTCTTCACGGCGGCGGAATAGCCGCTCAATGAATTGACCTCATTGATTTTGACGGCGTTTTGGTAGCGATGTTTCGAACCGGGCGTGGTTTCAATGATGTGATCCCAGAATTCCGCTTCGGATAAGTTGAACGATTGGAAAAACGCCTCCGTACAGACGATGCCCACCGAGGTGATGCCGTCGTTGAAAGGAATGTTCCAGATCCAGGCATCGTTATCGCCGTGCACGTCGACATAGATGTAGCCGTCCGTGCCGTCCTCGGGACGGATATCGCCCTTCACCCGGCAGAAGGTGGCGCGTCGCAGCGCTTGTTTCGGTTTGGCATCCAAGTCCAATAAGCGCGGCAGTACGCGCCCGTATCCGGAAGCATCGATGACTTTTCTGGCCTGATAGGTTTCGATGTCACCCTGTTTGGTTTTGACCGTTACGATGTTTTGTTCGGGATCGTAAGCGGTGACTTCGGATTCGAATTCGACGTCTGCTCCCTTACGCTCGGCATCCTTTAATAATTCGTGGTCGAAGGTCTCGCGTTTGACCTGAAACGAGCTGTTGAAAGGTTCGCCGAGATTGTCGTCGAAATGGAAGATTTCGAATTTGCTCTGATCCTGAAACGCGACGCCGCCTTTGAATTGGAAGTTGGCGTTTTCGATCGATTCGAGCATGTTGGCTTCGTTTAGAAGCTGGTTGCAACGTGGCAGAAGCGATTCGCCGATAACAAAGCGCGGGAAGGTCTGGCGTTCCACCAGTTTGACCGAATAACCGGCCTGAACCAGTTTGGCTGCGGCGATCGATCCGGCCGGGCCGCCGCCAATAATAAAGACATCGCAGGTTTTCAAAATATATCCTTTACGGTTTTTATCGTCCGAAATCGTTTTGTTTTTAGTTAAGGGTTCGGAACGGAAAAAGGTTAAAGCGCCGTCACTCGAAAATAGTCGGCTTTTTGGTGAGCGAATTGAACAGTCCTGGCAGGTTCAGTGCACGTTTGAGAAGTTTCTTCGCCACCATAAACGTGATTTGAGTAATGTCGAAGCCCGGACGGAAATGGCTGGCGCGTCGTAGTTCCGGATAGCTGGACTCAATCGGGACGAACACAAAATCAAATCCCTGGCGGGATGCGTCGATCAGAACTTCGCTTTCAAATACGAAGCCCGAAGGGTTATTGGCCCGGGTCTGCATTTCTTTCAGTAAGCGAATCGGATAGAGGCGAAAGCCCGATTGGCTGTCTGCAATTGGTTTGGAGGCTGCCCAGCTGACCCAGAAATCGGCGATTTTATTGGCGATTAGACGGGCTTTGGGAGCGTTTTCACGGTTTTTCAGTCTGGCCGCGATAATCAGGTGCTCAGGATGTTGAGCGTAGGCCGCTTGCAGTTGAGGGATATTGTCCGGGCTGTGCTGTCCGTCACCGTCAATGGTAATGACATAATCCGCACCCAACTCAATCGCTTTGTTGAAGCCGGAGAGCATGGCACCCGCTTTACCTTGGTTCTGCTCATGTTCGATGACGAAGGCGTCAGTTTGTTTGGCCAGTTCGGCGGTATTATCTTTTGATGCGTCGTCGATCACGATGACCCAAGGAGAATACTTAAGCGCCGATGTGGCAACCGTTTGAATGGTCAGAGATTCGTTATAAGCCGGAATAATGATGGCGAAGTTTGGGTTGGCTGTAGTCATAGTCAGTGAATTTTGCTGAGCATCCGTTTGTGGTTAAGTCGTCGGCTGATAAAAGAGCCGGTATGGTACCAGTGAATAAAAAAAGCTTCTATGAAGATTTTGTAAAGGTTGTTAAAGTCCGCAACAAAAGAGTCTTCGGCCGCGATGAGAAACCCATCCAGTCCGAGTCCTTTCGCCATCACCAGGCATCGGTAAAGATGATAACGGTTGGTGATCAGTCCCGCCTTTAAAGGCAAATCGTGTTCTTTTAGATAGATTCTAGCCTGTTTCAGGTTTTCCAGAGTGTTTCTTGAGGATTCTTCCAAGACCAGTTTATCGGCAAGTTCGGGTTGGTTTGTCAGTAAGGTATCGGCGCCTGCCTGTGCTTCGGAGAGGGTGTTCTGATTTGTGATTCCGCCCAATAGGAAAATCTTCTGCTCGATAGGTGTTGTGTTTTGAAGTGTCGACACGCGGTTCAGGCGGGTCTTAAAGTCTTCATCCAGACGATTGCCTTGAAGTTGCTTGCCGAAAACAATCAGTGGCATGGAAGCCTTTTCGGGGAATGTGGTTCCGGCGGATTGCGCGATTCGATAACATTGGAAGGCACGCCAGAACCAGAAAAATCCTAACGTTAATAACGCAGAAAGGATAGATAGAGACAGCATCAACAGGCCGTCCCAGTCCATCCCTTCTTGGGTTGCGCTTGAGGTTAAGCGCATTAATTTACATTCCGCTCAATTGTACTTGAATTCGGTTGTTCAGATTTTGCATCCAGCCATTGAAGTTTCTGTGGATGGTTCTTTCTTCCGGATTGTAGTCTAGAGCCACGCTGGATTTGTATAGCAGGCTATATTCTGTAGCAGAGTACGGGATTGAGATGACGGCCTGGTGTTTACGCAGATTCAGGGTACCTTTTAATTGGTTGTCACCGTTATCGGAGATCATCCAGCCAAGTCCCAAGCCTGCTTGGCGAATCGCTTGTTTAACCTGTTCCGCGGATTTGATGTTGGTCGGAACCGGTTGAGCTTCATATTCGTGCACAGGTTGAGCCGTACAGCCCGACAACGTTAAGATAAAAGTGATTAAAGTTGCGAAAAAAGCGCTTTTAATTGCAAAATATTTCATTGATTTTCCCTGTTTGGTGGAATTAATGTAAATGAAGTTGTGAATCGGATCAACGGTTAATTTAAGTCTCCGAAACGTGCGCCTTGAACCGGAGAGTGCAGCCACATGACAGTGTCTTCGGCATTGGCTTCAACGGTACGTCCGAGTACCGAGCAAGACCCTTTATACCCCGCAAATAAACCACCGCCGGATAGACGACCAAAGTCTGCTGTGGAAACTTTTTTTCCGTCTTTATAAAGCGTTAAACGCATTTCGGTGTATTTGTGATGACCAATGAAAGGGTTGCCCTTACTGTCAATTCTTGTAAAGGTCGGTAATAGGAAATAGCCCTGTTGGGTTGGTTCCTGGGTATCGACAACCGTTACATTAATACCGCTTTCGCTAGCATGTTCCTGAAGTAGTTGAGTGTATTGGGTGGTCAGTGTACATTCCGATAAGGCTGCCTGACTAAATGGCCCTTTGGTTTTATCGATTTGGGCGACTTGAGGCACCGAAACAACGGTGACTTTATCACTGTCAACGGCGCTTTGAGCGGCTGACGAATCGTTAGACGGCTTAGTCGGAGTTCCGCCGCAGGCGACTAGAACAGAAGTTGATAATGCAAGAATAGTTAATTGTAGTTTTTTCATGTAATCCTCGTTGATTTCACTGTATAAGACCTAATACACTTTAGGTACGCATAAGTTACCACTTATACCCGATTTTGAAAAGTGGAATCATTTGGATTCATTTGTTGCGTTTTGCTGTTTAAGCCATCCCGCCATTCACTTGAATGACTTGGTTGGTGATGTAAGCGGCCTTGTCCGAAGCCAGGAAGCTGACGGCATAGGCGATCTCTTCAGGTTGGCCGGTGCGTTGCATGGGAACCATCTTCTTGACGGTTTCCGGCGGAAAGACGTCTTGGGTCATTTCGCCCTCGATAATGCCGGGCGCGACCACGTTGACGGTGATTTTGCGTGATGCCAGTTCCAATGCCAATGATTTGCTGGCGCCGATCAGGCCGGCTTTGGCTGCGGCGTAGTTGGCTTGACCGCGGTTGCCTGTGACCCCTGCAATTGATGCGATGTTGATGATCCGCCCCCATCGTGTACGGATCATCGGTAACAGCAACGGTTGAGTTACGTTAAAGAAACCATTCAGTGAAACATCGATCACCTGCTGCCATTGTTCATGTGTCATACCGGCCATGACGGCATCGTCATGAATCCCGGCATTGTTGACGATGACCTGAACTGTCCCGTTTTCCAACAGCTTTTCCACAGCCGAAGCGACCTCTTCGGGTTGGGTGACGTCGAATTGTACGGCTTGCGCCTTGAAGCCGTCTTGTTCAAGTTGCTCGACGATGGCTTTGGCTTTGGCCAAGTTATTGTTGGCGTGGACGATCACTTCAAAGCCGTCTTCGGCGAGTTGTCTGGCGATTGCAGATCCGATATCGCCGCTGCCTCCGGTAATCAAAGCTCTTTTGGATGTTTGCATAGTCTCTAGCCTTTACACTTCTATTCTTGCGGGTGAATGACCAAGGCCCGTCCCGAACACAGCGGACGTTGTTGTTGGTCGGTCACTTCAAATTGGTACAGTTTGGACTGATCGTCCGCCATGAGCTGGGTCGCCTGTACAAATAAAAAAGGTGTGGTCTGATCGAATTCGCCGAACTCGACGTTCTTGACGCTGGCGAGATAACCTAATTTCGGTGCGTCTTGCTGTTTCGCCTGTAAGCCGCCATGGATTGCGATGGATTGCGCTCCGAATTCGATTAAATGAATTTTGGACAGCACACCGTCTTCTTTGAGCGGGTGATGTTCATCAAGATGCCTGGCGGTGCGGCATTGAATGTTCTCTTCGTCAAACGCCAGTACGCTGTCCCACAGGCACATGTCGCCGCTGTGTGGAATCAGCGCGTCGATCTCGTCGAAGCCGTAGAGAACTGTCTGGGTCATTGGCCGCTCGGAGTCAGGTTGAGGCGGATAGCCTGTTTTGCGGACAGCGGAAAGCGGAACGCTCCCGACTGTCGCTTGGCGATGCTTTTCAATACCGGCAGAAATTCCGCCGCTTTGTTTTCAGGAAATGCTTTGACCGGATCGTTTTGAGGCATTTCATCTGACAGGGTCAACTCGATTTCGGCGATGCTATCGGGCGTGGGTTGCAGGCTGAGAACCATGGAAAATGCAAACGCTTGGAAGTCGGGCGAGTGTTTTTTGATTTCCGGGTCGATCGGCAGATCGTAAACCACCAGCATGACTTTCGGATGCGCAGCGGAAAGCTGGGTGAGCGTTTCGATCAAGGTGTTGGCGATCTGATAATCGCCCGCCGAAATGGCCGAAGCCGCCTGTTGGTTGTGTTTTCCAATCATCCAGTATCCGGCAGGGGCATTATGAACCGAGTTGTGGAAATGGATCGGTGAAATCATCGGCTCTTCCGCCATCACCGCTTCGACCATTTTTGCCGAAATTGTGGTATCGCCGTCCACACAGGCGAACAGGGTCGGCATTTGCGAGATCTGTTCTTCGCTGTAGTTTTCCACCGCTTCTTCCGCCGTGCGCAAGGCCAGTTTAATGGTGTCGGTGGTGCGTCGGCGTTCATTGGCCGGTAAAAACTGCGGGCTGTATTTAGATAACGGTACCGACTGATAGGGTTGTGCGTCACGTAAAACGTCTTGCGAAGCCTGCCAGCCTTCCAGCCCGGGAGCTTGAAGCCCGATGCTTTCGATGTAAGCGATCATCGGCGCGCTCCTTCGGCATTTTGAGCCAAGCTGAAAATCAAGCTGGCATTGTTACCGCCGAAGCCGAACGAGTTGCTCATGCAGTGTCGGATTTCGGTGGTTGTGGTTTCGGTGATCGGGTTCAGATTTAATTCGGGATCGAGCGATTCCAGATTCAGGTTAGGAAAGGCCAATTGGTTTTCCAAAGCCAGTTGGCAGAATACGGCTTCGGTGATTCCGGCGGCGCCAAGCGTGTGTCCGGTATAGCCTTTAGTGGAACTCAGCATCGGTTTGTTCTCGCCGAACAAGCCGTTGACGGCACGGGCTTCCGCCCGGTCGTTGCTTTGGGTTCCAGTGCCGTGCAGGTTCAGGTAATCGATCTGCGAACTATTCAGGCCAGCCATCTGTAGGGCTTCTTCCATGGCGTTTTTGGCGCCTTGCCCTTGAGGGTGCGGCGTGGAGATGTGATAGGCGTCGCTGCTTTCGCCAAATCCGCTCAATTGAATGTTTGTTGAGTTGCCGTCGACTTTTTCCAACAGCATGAAACCGCCTGCCTCGCCGATGTTGATGCCCTTGCGGTCGCAATTCAACGGTTTAACGATGTCCGGGTTGACCAGACCGAGCGCATTGAAGCCGTGGATGGTGGTCAGGCAAAGCGTGTCCACTCCGCCGACAATCACCGCATCCACTAAGTCGTGGTCGATCCAGCGCGAGGCCGAAGCGAACACTTTCGCACTCGACGAGCAGGCGGTGGAAATGACGATTCTGGGGCCGTAGATTTCCAAGGCATCTGCACAGAAGTCGGCTAATGAATTCATCCTGTGTGTGGTTTCGTAGTGGTAGCCTGCATCGAATTCGCCTTCCGGTGATTTATGTTGCCAGGCCTGTTCGGTTTCCAAAATGCCGGAGGTACTGGTGCCGACAGCCAATCCGATTCGGGAGGCGCCGTATTTTTGTTTGGCGGCTTCGACCGCTTCGAAAAATTGGTCCGTTTGCAATGCCATCCACGCCAGTTGATTGTTGCGGCAATGATATTTCTGTAATGCCTCGGGGAGTTCAACTTGGTTCACTTGCGTGACTTCACCGTAAAAAGAATCCAGTCTGGGATCAAGTGAAACGAGGGTGTTCTTTAAGCCGGTTTGGTGGCTTTTCAAAGCGGATAGATGAGCGTTTTTTCCGCTTCCCATGGCGCTGACGAGACTAGAGGCTGTAATTTGAATGGCGTATTTCATCATACTGGGTGTTCACAGTCTTGGTTCTATAAGAATTATGCGTATTTTAAACGCTATTTTTTTGATCGGGGGAGTGTTGTGGTTGAAATTGCCAAATTGTTTTCAGTGAGATTTTCGAAATGTCGCCGACGAAGCGGCCGATCGAACCGTGGTCTTTATTTGGAAAGAGCCGTTTGCGCAGATAGAACTCGCCTAGGAAGAGGACGGCCATGCCGGCAAAAGAGAGGATATCCAGATGATTTGAAAACGGAGTTTCAAGCCAGGTCTGTTGAAAAAAAAGAGCGTCTGCTTTGGCAACCAAAATCCAAGTCAGGAGAATGACCCATGCCCAGGTCACTTTGCGAGTGTAGTTCAATTCATCCTTTCCGACCGAGTCATCCATCAATAAGGCATAACGACTGATTAGAGGCGTTTTCTTCGGTAACAGGCTGCTTATGAAGAGGCTGTAAACCATCAATAAAATGCCTAAAGTCAGAAATTGCATCAGTGTTTTCAGCCAACCCGACGACAAGTATAGAAGCAGAAGCAGGCTTAGGATGACGAGTCCGGAGATAAGCGGTTTTGTTTTCACTACTCCAGACCTTTAACGGTTTCTTTCGAGGTATAGAAATTCCAGGTGGCGACGATGCCGAATGTTTCCGAACGGTAGGTTTCCATTAAAGGACTGTCTTTATAGACGGCCTGGTGCATATCCTTTAGTTTATAGAATCCGCCCACCCAAAAATCGTTGATATGCCAGTTCAAACCCAATGTATAGGTAAAACCGGAAAGTCCCCCCGATGTGCTATAGGCCGGTCGGGTGTCGGTGGCTTCATCTTCGGAGACGCCGTAGAAGTAATTGTGGAATCGATCGGTACCGAAATTCGCGGCCGCGCCGAACGTCAGTTTCAGGCGCTGACGATCGGCAAAGTTACGGCGATAGTAATAATAGAGTCCCAGGCTAGTGACCCAGCCCTCTTCATGCACCGAATGGAAGTCGGAAGCGATGACCCAGCGAACCGGTAATTCAAACTGCACATCATTTAACCCTTGTCTGTAAAGACGGTAACTCATCACCGGACCGAATTCGATGGAGGCATCCAAGTCATGCATTCCGTCACGTAAGGCGTTGTCCTTGCTGGAGACGGGAATAGAACCGGAAATGCTTAAGTCCAAGGTCATTCGATCAAAATCAAATAACGCTTTTTTGATCTCTTTTTGTTCAATCGAGAACTCTTCGCCCCGATAAGTGATGTAGGGGAATGGCAAAATCAGATTGTTTTGTTCTTTCGAGCCGGGATAGTCGGGGTAGGAGAGTAGCGACGGTCCCAGGCCGAATTCCCATTTGGGTAGATTTTGTGTGCGCTCGGCGGCAAAACCGGTTGTTGTGCTTGTTACTAAGAAGAAAGCCAGCGCTCTGATAAATAAATGCATGGAAGTCGTGTGCTAATTCGATTTAGGTTAATGAGATTATCTTAACGTGTTTTATTTCTGTTGAATACGGAATCTATATTCACGGACCTCCTCTTTTCGCTTTTTGGGTACTCATCTTTATTTCGAGTGGATTTAAGTCGCTTGTGTCTGACGTTGTGCTGTTTTTAGCAACAATTAATGTCTGTTTATCTGCATTCACATAAAGAATAAAAAGTTCTTTGAAAGAATTATATTTGTTGTTACTATATATAAAAAAAGTTTCTTGGAGAGAAATAAATGCGAACAAGTTCTTATGTTTTGACCATTTCATGTCCGGATAAGATCGGAATCGTGGCCAAGGTTTCGAATTTTCTGGCGGATCGCGGGTGTTTGATTACCGAGGCGAATCATCATGCGGATGCTGCGTTGGGATGGTTTTTTATGCGCAATGAAATCGCCGATATTCATATGGATGAGTCGCAATTTGAAAAAGAGTTTTCGGTGATTGCCGACGAATTTGAAATGGAATGGAAGTTGACCTCTCCAAAACGAAAAAAACGCGTTTTGATTATGGTGAGTAAGCAGGATCACTGTTTGGCCGATTTGTTATATCGCTGGAAGAGTGGGGAGATCGATTACGAGATTCCCGCGGTTATTTCCAATCATGCCGATCTCAAGGATTTTGTGGAGTGGCACGGTATTCCTTATCACCATATTCCGGTAGCGGCCAACAACAAGCCGCAGGTGTTTGCGGAGATCAATCGATGGATCGAGCATTATGAGGTGGATACGATCGTTCTTGCACGCTATATGCAGATTATTCCCCCCGATCTATGCGACAAATATCCGAGTCAGATCATTAATATCCATCACAGTTTCTTACCTTCTTTCATTGGCGCAAAACCTTATCATCAGGCCTACGAGCGTGGCGTGAAATTGATTGGAGCGACCTGCCATTACGTCACCAAGGATCTGGACGCCGGTCCGATCATCGAGCAGGACGTGAGTCGCGTGACCCATAGTGAATCCGCCGAAGAGATGGTGGTTTTAGGTAAAGATGTTGAAAAGAACGTACTGGCAAGAGGTTTGAAATATCACCTTGAAGACCGCGTACTGGTGCACGGCAATAAAACCATAGTGTTTGCGTAAGGAGCGACCGAGATGCCTTTGAGATTGTTGAAATATGCGTGGCAGAAGCCGGAGGAAGAACCTCGTTTCTTCCCTGACGAAAAGCCGCTGAAGAAGGCATATGACGTCGTCATTATCGGCGGCGGCGGACATGGTATGGCTTGCGCTTATTATTTGGCGAAAGAACACGGCATCACCAATGTTGCCGTATTGGAGCAGGGCTATATCGGCGGCGGGAACACGGGTCGAAACACCACCATCGTCCGTTCCAACTATCTGACGGCCGAAGGGGTCAAATTCTACGACCAGAGCGTGAAACTGTTTGAAGATTTGAGCGACGAATTCGACTTGAACATCTTCTATTCGAACCGCGGACATTTCACCTTGGCACATACCGACAGCGCGATGCGTACGATGCGCTGGCGTGCGGAAGTGAACAAGCATTACGGCATCGACAGTGAAGTGGTGGACGTCGAGACCATTCAGAAAGACATTCCCTATATGGACGTTCAGTGTAACGGTCAACATCCGGTTATGGGCGCGCTGTACCACGCACCGGGATCGGTCGCGAGACACGATGCGGTAGCTTGGGGCTATGCGCGCGGTGCGCAGATGCGCGGTGTCGAAATTCATCAGAAAACCCAAGTAACCGAGATCAAAACCAAAGACGGAAAAGTGGTGGGGGTGCAAACCAACCGCGGCTTCATTGAAACCTCCAAAGTGATTTCGATGGTGGCGGGATCGACGCCGAGAATCACCAAAATGGTCGATATGCAGACGCCGATCGAAGTCTTCCCTTTGCAAGCCTGCGTTACCGAACCGGTGAAGCCGTTTATGAATACGATTGTCGTGTCGGGTAGTTTGCACGTTTATGTCAGCCAGTCGTCACGCGGCGAATTGGTCATGGGCGCCTCGGTCGATCCGGCCGAATTGCACTCCACCCGCTCGACGCTCGATTTCGTCGAAGGTTTGACCGATCAGATGATGGATCTGTTTCCGTTTACCAGTCGCGTGAAGATCATGCGCCAGTGGGCGGGGATGAGCGACATCACGCCGGATTTTGCGCCGATCATGGGCAAAACCGATCTGGAAGGCTTCTATTTAGATGCCGGTTGGGGAACCTGGGGATTCAAGGCCACGCCGGTCAGCGGTAAGACCATGGCGTATACGGTCGCCAACGATCGCAATCACGATCTGATCAAGCCGTTCAACCTTTCTAGGTTTGAAGAGTTTGCGTTGGTAGGCGAAAAAGGGGCCGCTTCGGTCGGTCATTAGGGAGGTCTTATGAAATTTGTCAGCTGTCCGCATATCGGCAACCGCGCGTTGAGTGAGTTTACCTATGGCGGCGCATTACGAAACGAACCGGATTTTGAAACCGTTTCCGATAAGCAGTGGGCGGACTATGTCTTTCATCGTCATAGCGAACCGAAAACTCAACAGGAATGGTGGTATCACCGTCCGACGGGTATGTGGTTCATTTTTACCAGAAATACCCTGACTGACGTCATCAGCCAGGTTGAACTTGCAACCGAAGTCTGCACCAAGGGGGCTTTAAATGAAGCTTAGATTGCCACCACAGCCTTACGAATGGCTTGATCGCAAACAGATCATCGAGTTTGAATTCGAAGGTGAGGTTTACGAAGGATTCAAAGGCGATGTGATCAGCGGTGCTTTATGGGCTAACGGTGTGAAAACACTCGGTAGAAGCTTCAAATACCACCGCAGAAGAGGGCTGTTGAGTTTCGCAAACCACGATATCAATGCACTGTTTCAGTCAAAAGATTATCCGAATATCCGCGGTGACGTTACCCAGATTGAAGATTACATGAACGTTCGCGCCGTCAATACGTTCGGTTCTTTAAAGCACGATAAGGGAACGCTGGTCGAATGGATCGGAAAATTCCTGCCGGTCGGTTTCTACTACAAGGCGTTCTATTCGCCTAAGTTCCTGTTTCCCAAATGGGAATCCTTGATCCGTACCATGGCGGGACTAGGCAAGGTCGATACCGCTTGGGGCGAAGAACGTAAGCCCAAGCGTTACCTGCATTGCGACGTGGCCGTGATCGGTGCCGGTCCGTCCGGTATGGCTGCGGCATTGAAAGCGGCCGAACAAGGGGTGGATGTCTGCCTAATCGACGAAAACGCCTTTATCGGCGGTTCGTTGGATTATCAATATGCCAATGAACCGGAACAGGTTTCTAACCGCAAGCGTCTCAAACAAGGCATCGCTTCCCATCCTAATATTCAAGTAGTGTCTTCGGCGTATGTTGCCGGTTATTACGGAGACCACTGGCTGGCGATCAATACCCCGCAAGGTTTGATTAAGTTGTCGGCACAATCCGTGGTCGTGGCGACCGGTGTATTCGAACAACCTGCGGTTTTCCGTAACAACGATCTTCCCGGCGTGATGAACGCCAGTGCGGCGCAACGTCTGATCAGTCGTTATGCGGTGAAACCTTGCAACACAGCGGTGGTGTTAACCGCGAATGCCGAAGGTTACCGAGCCGCATTGGATATGCAGCAATCCGGGATTGAAGTCAAGGCTATTCTTGATACCGGAGAGCGCCTCTGTCGTTGGGTGCAAGAAGCGGAGAGCAGCGGAATAATCATTTATAAAAACGTCGAGATGGTTGAAGCGATCGGTAAACAGGCGTTAGAGGGAATCGTTTTCAAAGCAAACGGCGAGCAGAAAACGCTCGAGTGCGACGGTTTGTTGATGAGTGTCGGCTGGGCTCCGGCAGGCGCACCGATCTATCAGGCGGGCGGCAGGTTTTCTTACGATTCGACACTGGAACAGTTGTTACCAAGCTTGTTGCCGGACGGTGTGTTTGCCTGCGGCCGCCTCAACGGCGTGTTCGACATCGAGCACCGAATTCAGGACGGCGAACAGGCCGGTTTGAATGCCGCGTTGTATGCAAAACGCGAACCTTTGGTCGATTGTTTGGATTTCCGTGCCGCACAGGCGCATTCACATCCGTTCCCGATTTGGGAGCATGAAAAAGGCAAAAACTTCGTCGATTTCGATGAAGATTTGCAATTGAAAGACTTGAAGGGCGCTATTGCCCAAGGGTTTGACAATATCGAGTTGATGAAGCGTTTCTCCACCATCGGCATGGGGCCGAGCCAAGGGAAACACAGCAATATGAACGGCATTCGTATTCTGGCTAAAGCGCGCGGACAGTCGATTGATGCTACCGGGTCGACGACCGCCCGCCCGATGTTCCATCCGACGCCGGTATCGCACTTGGCGGGCATGCGTTTCAGACCGGAAAGATTGACGCCGATTCATACCTTCCACCAGCAGGCGCAAGCGAAATTCATGGAAGCGGGAGCCTGGCTGAGACCGGAATATTACCGTACAGGACTGCCGAGAAAGATGTGTATCGAAGCGGAAGTGAAAGCGGTGAGAAATTCCGCCGGTCTGATCGACGTATCGACGCTGGGTAAATTGGAAGTGTTCGGTCAGGATGCGGCGGAATTGATGGATCGTCTCTACACCATGCGCATGTCGAATATGAAAATCGGTGCAAGCCGTTACGCTTTGATGGTCGACGATGCCGGTGTGGTGATTGACGACGGCGTCGCCATCCGTTACAGCGAGGAACACTTCTATGTGAGCACGACGACCACCAGTTCGGATTCGGCTTATCGCATGATTCAGAAAAAACTCATTGAATGGAAGTTGAGTGCAACGGTATTGAACCGTACCGGACAGTTGGCGGCAATGAACTTGGCCGGCCCGAACAGCCGCAAGGTTTTGGCTAAGCTGACCGATTTGGATTTGAGTAACGAAGGATTTCCTTATTTGGCGATGCGTCAAGCGAAGCTAAGCGGTTATCCGGTGACTTTAATCCGTGTTGGATTCGTCGGCGAACTCGGTTACGAGATCCATACGGATGCGTCGAACGGTTTGGCGATCTGGAAAACGATTATGAAGGCCGGGGAAGAATTTTCAATCAGACCTTTCGGTGTCGAAGCCCAGCGTTTGCTGCGTTTGGAAAAGGGTCACATTATCGTCGGCCAGGATACCGACGGTCTGACCAATCCGTTTGAAGCGGATATGGGATGGGCGGTGCATTTACAGAAGCCGTACTTCCTAGGCAAACCGAGTTTGTCGAAGTTGAAGGTGATGCAGTCGCGTACTCTGGTCGGCTTCGAGTTGCTGTCGAACCAGGCTGAACATGTGCCGTTGGAGTCGAATCTGGTCATCGAAGACGGAGAAATGGCCGGTCGTATTACCAGTATCGGTTTCAGTCCTGCGCTCGATAAACACATCGGATTGGCTATGGTTGACGTGGCTTTGAAAGCGATTGGTTCAACACTGCATATGCGTTTGAGCAACGGCCGAATGGTTCAGGCGAAAGTCGTTGAAACCCCGTTTTACGATCCGCAAGGATTGTTGCAAAAACCGCAAGAAACGTTGCAGGAGGAAGTCGCATGAGTGTGTCTTTAAGAGTGAAGAATTCCGCCAACCTGCAACATCTTCGAGGACCGAATTTATCCGAGGTGTTGACGCGTTTCGAATCGTCGGATTTAGCGTTGTTCCGCTATCGAAACTTAGCGGAAGATCAATTTATTGCCAAACTTGGAAGAGAAGAGTTGTTGATCCGTTCCGAGATCGACCTGTCTGATTCTCTCGAGTCTGGCCAATACGCATTCCAAAGAGGGGATGCCATGTTTGAGCTGTCAGGAAACTGGAAAGGCTTGTTGTCGGAAGTGTGTATCTTCGACTTCAGACAGAGTCGTCCGGGTGATTTTTTGATGGTTTCGATGGCCGGAGTGTCGGTTTGGATGTTGGTTCCGGAAGTGGATAAGCCACTGGTTCTGGGATGCGATCCTACCTACGGTCACTACTTATTGGAGACTCTGCAACGGCAGATTGATGAATCCCCTTTCTTAAAAATGGAGTGAGCAATGACAATCGAAGAAGCTAAGGCGTTCTTGGAAGAGAACCAAATCAAATTTATTCTGGCGCAGTTTGTAGACATTCACGGAGCGGCTAAAACCAAATCGGTACCGGTTCACTGTCTTGAAGCGATTGTGGAAGACGGTGCCGGATTCGCCGGATTCGCGGTTTGGGGCCTAGGTCTGGAACCGCATCAGGACGACTATATGGCGAAAGCCGATCTGAGCACGTTGAGCATTGTTCCTTGGCAGCCGGGATACGCCAGAGTCGCTTGTACCGGTTATGTGAAAGATAAACCGTATGAATACGACACCCGTTACATCATGCAGAAACAGATTGAGCGTCTGGACGAGTTGGGCTGGACGTTGAATACTGGAATCGAGCCGGAATTCAGCTTGTTGAAGCGCGACGAAGAGGGTCGTGTGGTGCCGTTTGACGATACCGATAGATTGGACAAGCCTTGTTACGACTACAAAGGTATGTCGCGTTCACGCGCTTTCCTGGAAAAGTTTGTCGATTCATTGCAGCAAGTTGGCTTTGACGTTTATCAGATCGATCATGAGGACGCAAACGGCCAGTTTGAGATCAATTACACCTACACGGATGCGAAAACGTCGGCCGACCGCATCACGTTCGTGAGAATGGCCGGGGGCGAGATCGCCAACGACATGAATATGATCTGTTCGTTCATGCCGAAGCCGAATGCCAACCGTACCGGTAACGGACTGCATTTCCACCTTTCGATTACCGATGCGCAAGGCAATAACCTGTTTAAGGACGATTCCGACAGCAACAATCTGGGATTGTCGGAAATGGCGTACTACTTCCTGGGCGGTCTGATCCACCACGCTAAGGCGATCTGTGCCTTCGCCGCACCGACCGTCAACTCCTACAAGCGTCTGGTGGTTGGCCGTTCGCTTTCGGGAGCGACCTGGGCGCCGGCGTTCATCAGTTACGGCGATAACAACCGTTCGGCGATGGTGCGTGTGCCTTACGGACGTCTTGAGTTCCGTCTGCCGGATTCGGGTTGTAACCCTTATCTGGTGACTGCGGCGATCATCGCAGCGGGTCTGGACGGTATCGCTAAAAAGCTTAGCCCGGGTGAACCTCATAACATCAACCACTACGACCTGTCGTTTGAAGAACTTAAGGATATGGGCATTGAAACCCTGCCTCAGTCTTTGTTTGAAGCACTGAACGAATTGGAAAGCGATCCGTTGTTTGTCGAACAGTTCGGCGAGAACTTCATTAACGAATTTATCAAGATCAAACGCATGGAATGGGTCGAGTATCAGCGACACGTATCGGATTGGGAATTGAACCGTTACGTCGAATATTTTTAAAGGAGAGCGAGTATGTGCGGAATAGTTGGACTGTATTTAAAGAATTCGGCCATGGAGAGTCAGCTGGGCGCTCTGTTCGAACCGATGTTGTTGGCCATGACCGACCGTGGGCCGGACAGTGCCGGTTTTGCGATTTACGGCGATGAAGTCTCCAAAGAGATGATCAAGTTCACGTTGCAGCATGCCGACGAGCATTATCCGTGGCATGACTTGGCCGGCAAGTTGGAAGCCGACTTCGATACGCCGGTGTCGGTATTGCACAACGCCAATGCGGCGGTTTTGAAGCTGGAAGCGGAAGAAATGGCGGCTCGTGAAGCCATCGAAAAATACGCGCCTGACGTCAAGATCATGAGTGCGGGGCGTTCGATCGAAATTCTTAAGGAAGTCGGACTTCCAGAAGTGATTGCCAAGAAATTCAATCTTAAAGGCATGAAGGGATCGCACATTATCGGCCATACGCGGATGGCGACTGAAAGTGGTGTTTCCATGGAAGGTTCCCATCCGTTTTCGACCGGAAAGGATCTGTGCCTGGTGCACAACGGTTCCCTGTCCAACCATAACCGTTTACGTGAAGAGTTGAAAGCGAAAGGCATTCAATTCGAAACCGAAAACGATTCCGAAGTGGCCGCCGGGTATTTAACTTGGCGTTTGCGTGAGGGAGCAAGTGTTGAAGCGGCGCTTGAAGGTGCCATCGAAGATCTGGACGGCTTTTTCACCTTTGCCGTCGGCACTCAAAACGGCTTTGCCGTAGTGCGCGATCCGATTGCCTGCAAGCCGGCCGTTATCGCCGAAACCGACGATTATGTGGCGATGGCTTCGGAATACAACGCCTTGTCGACTTTGCCGGGCGTTGAATCCGCGAAATTGTGGGAGCCTGAACCGGGCAAAGTCTATTTTTGGGGCAAAGGCTAAGCATACAGCCCGTTTAAGGAATGAGGAAAGATCATGGAATTCGATTTAAAAAAACAAACCGTCAGAGAGTTGAATCAGGCACTGCACGATCTGCCTGAAAACTCCGAAGAAACGGTGGTGGTAAACAGTTTGAGCGGTGATCACAATGTGGCGGTCGGAATGGATCGGCCTGCCAAGATTACGTTGAACGGCCATGCCGGTTATTTTTGTGCCGGTATGAACCAGAAGGCGGATATCACCATCAACGGTAACGTCGGTCAGGGTGTGGCTGAAAACATGATGTCCGGCCGGGTTCACGTTAAAGGCAATGCCAGCCAGTCGGCCGGTGCGACCGCGCACGGCGGACTATTGGTGATCGACGGCGATGCGGCGGCTCGCTGCGGGATTTCAATGAAAGGCGTCGATATTGTGGTTAAAGGCTCGGTCGGTCATATGAGTTCGTTTATGGGCCAATCGGGCTGTCTGGTGGTCTGCGGAGACGCGGGCGAAGCCTTGGGCGACTCCCTATACGAAGTACATATCTACGTGAAAGGCGAGGTGGCTTCTCTAGGCGCGGATTGCGTCAAGAAAGAGATGCGTCCGGAACACATTGAAGAGCTGGGCGCATTATTGGAAGCGGCCGGTTGCGATGAAAAACCGGAAGAATTCACCCGATACGGATCGGCAAGACAGCTTTATCACTTCAAGGTCGATAATGCTTCCGCTTACTAAAAGCGTCACAGTGCCCATTAAAAGAATACGAAAAGGAGTCTGACATGACTGTTAAACAACCAGGAATGATTGAATCGGCAACATTTACACGTGACGTTATCCACGAAATTCAACGTGCAGCCGACACCGGTATCTATGACATCCGAGGTTTCGGTGCGAAGCGTAAGGTCCCGCATTTTGACGACCTGCTTCTACTGGGAGCGAGTATGTCGCGTTATCCTTTGGAGGGGTATCGCGAGAAGTGCGGAACCGATGTGGTATTGGGAACGCGTTTTGCCAAAAAACCGATTAAGCTGGATATTCCGATCACCATTGCCGGGATGAGTTTCGGTGCTTTGTCCGCCAATGCCAAAGAAGCGTTGGGACGTGGTGCAAACATGGTCGGTACCAGTACCACAACCGGTGACGGCGGCATGACGCCGGAAGAGCGCGGTAACTCAAAAACTTTGGTATATCAATATCTTCCTTCGCGTTACGGGATGAACCCGGACGACTTGCGTAAGGCGGATGCGATTGAGGTGGTATTAGGCCAGGGCGCCAAGCCGGGCGGCGGTGGAATGCTGTTAGGGCAGAAGATCACCGACCGTGTCGCTAAAATGCGTGACCTGCCGAAAGGGATCGATCAGCGAAGCGCCTGCCGTCATCCTGACTGGACCGGCCCGGACGATCTGGCGATTAAGATTCAGGAATTGCGGGAGATCACCGATTGGCAAGTCCCAATCTATATCAAGATCGGTGCGACCCGTACTTATTATGACGTCAAGCTGGCGGTAAAAGCCGGTGCGGACGTGATTGTCGTTGACGGGATGCAGGGCGGTACCGCTGCGACTCAGGACGTTTTCATCGAACACGTCGGAATCCCGACCTTGGCGGCGATTCCGCAGGCTGTGAGAGCATTGCAGGAGATGGGTATGCACCGCAAGGTACAGTTGATCGTTTCCGGTGGTATCCGCAGTGGTGCCGATGTGGCTAAAGCAATGGCGTTGGGTGCCGACGCAGTGGCGATCGGTACGGCCGCGCTGGTGGCACTAGGTTGTAACCATCCGAAGTGGAGCAAGGAATATCAGAAGATCGGTTCGGACGCCGGTTTTTACGACGACTACCATGAAGGTAAGTGTCCTGCGGGGATTTCTACTCAGGATCCGGATTTAGCGGCCAGATTGAATCCGGAAGAAGCGGGCAAGCGTTTGGCGAATTATCTGAATGTATTGACGATGGAAGCCCAGACGTTGGCGCGTGCTTGCGGTAAGTCGCATCTACACAACCTGGAGCCGGAGGATTTGGTGGCCTTGACGGTCGAGTCGGCTGCGATGGCCGGTGTGCCTCTGGCAGGAACCGATTGGATTCCTGGACAGTTGCGTTATTAATTTTTACCTCAGAAGGTGTTTCAGCCGGTAAGTTCCAGCCGGTTTTTGATAGGGCGGATAAGTGAATACTTTCCGCCCTTTTTTTATGCTTGATTATTGTTCATTTGATACTGTATTTGAACACGCCGAGATTGGTTTGCTGCCATCCCTGATGACGGTAAAATCCAATGGCCGGTTGGTTGTCTTGATCGTACACCAGTTGCGCACGGGTGCATCCCTGAGCTTTACTCCACTCCAATACCGAATCCAACAGTCTTTTTCCGATTTGTCTGCCGCGCATTTCCCCGGCCACCACTAAGTCTTCAATCCAAGCCGATTTGGCACCTTCCGAGGTGGAATAAACCCATTGAGCACTGCACATTCCGACCACCCGGCCATCGTATTCGGCCACTTGAAAACGGCAATGATCGTCTTCAAGAAGCAGTTGGATGCCTTTAGCTTGTTTGGCGGCGTCGAAAGCAAAGTCCTCTTCCAATGCGAATAATGATTCAAGCAGGCCGACCATTTCGGTTATATCCGAGAGTTCGGCCGGTCTAATGTCTACGTTCGTCATCGATTGTTTTCCTGTTTAAAGATGTTTAATCAATCAAGCCTGTCTAAGACAGGCCCGATTGGTTAAGCATATTTAACGTAGAAAGCAAAAAGCCGCAATAAATTGCGGCTTTTCGATTTTGCTATTCTCTTTCTAGAGTTAGTTTTTATTAGCAAATTCAGGGTATGCTTCCATACCGCATTCTTCAACGTCCAGACCCTCAAGTTCCTGATCTTTAGTAGGACGAAGTCCCATCGTTTTCTTGATGATATATAGCACCACGAAAGAAGCGATGAACATCCATGCGAATGTCGCAACCGTACCGATCAACTGACCCATGAAAGTCGCGTCTGAGTTACTGAATAGTACCGCGAAGATACCCCAGATACCCGCTGTACCGTGTACAGAGATTGCACCAACAGGATCATCCAGTTTCATCTTATCGATAGCGATAACAGACAATACAACGATCAGACCACCCACGATACCGATGAATAGAGCCAGACCAGGAGTCGGCGCTAAAGGTTCTGCAGTGATCGATACAAGACCGGCTAGCGCACCGTTGATTGTCATTGTAAGGTCAGTTTTACCGAATAGTACACGACCTAGCAATGCAGCAGCGATCATACCACCGGCAGCAGCAGCGTTGGTGTTAACGAAAACAGCCGCTACAGCGTTTGCTTCGTCGACGTTCGAAACCATAAGTTCCGAACCACCGTTGAAACCGAACCAACCCATCCAAAGGATGAACATACCCAATGTCGCCATTGGTAGGTTAGCACCAGGAATCGCGCGCACTTCACCGTTTTCACCGTATTTACCAATACGAGGACCGACTAGGATAACCGCAGCCAAAGCCGCCGCTGCACCAGCCATGTGAACAACAACAGAACCGGCGAAATCTTGGAAACCTAGCTGATCCAACCAGCCGCCGCCCCATTTCCAGTAACCTTCCATCGGATAGATGAATGCAGTCATAACAACCGCGAAGATTAGGAATGGCCATAGCTTCATACGCTCGGCAATCGCACCGGAAACAATCGACATTGTTGCAGCGGCGAATACAGCCTGGAAGATGAAGTCAGACATTGCTGAGTAGTAAGGAGCGCCTTCACCGCCGGCAACGACAGCGTCAACAGTGTGATCTGCACCCAACATGAATGAAATGTTAGGTAGGTATGCACTGATTGGGTCGCCAGGATACATGAAGTTGTAACCGACGATCAGGTACATGGTACACGCAACACTGTAAAGCAGTGCGTTCTTGGTTAAGATTTCAACTGTGTTCTTGCTACGAACCAGCCCCGCTTCAAGCATTGCGAAACCAGCGGCCATCCACATGACAAGCACAGCGCTCATTAAAAAGTAAAAGGTATCCAGTGCGTAGGATAACTGTGACAAATTTCCTTCCATAATTTACTCCAAAATTCGCTTATAAAGCTTCATCCCCTGTTTCTGATGTACGAACTCGAATGACCTGCTCTAATGGCAAAACGAAAATTTTCCCATCACCGATCTTTCCAGTACGCGCCGTTTCTGCAATGCATGTGACGACCTTTTCCAAGGCGTCATCCGACACTGCAACCTCAATCATTATCTTGGGAACATAGGAGATTTCATACTCCGCCCCGCGATAGATCTCTTTTTGACCTTTTTGGCGACCATAACCCTTAACTTCGATCGCAGTAAGTCCATAAGTACCCAATTCTGATAGGGCATCACGAACGTCGTCCAACTTATAAGGGTTGATGATCGCTTTAATTAAATTCATGTACGATCTCCTCCGGTAAATGAAATAATGAAAAAGAGCCAACTTACTGATTGAAAAAGTAATTTGGCTCTAAGGTGGGTATGGAACAAATACCCAGGAGGAATAAGAAAGTTTAATTCCAGGAAATATTTTCCCTTTTAAAACAAGGGGATATGTAATATTTTTAGATGTTGGCGTGGTGATAGAAAGAAAGGTGCACCATAATGACTGTAATAATAATCAGTCTGGTGCGTTATTGCCGTAGTAGATGATGTTCAAAAAGCGAATCGGAACTTCGATGAGTTCTTCCGGGCCATGAGAGATTCGAGCATCGTAAGTTAATGAGTCGCCGGGTTTCATATGATAGGTCTGTTTTCCGTGGCGGTAGATCATTTCACCTTCTAGTAGGTGCATGAATACCGTGCCTTCATGACTGAAAGCGGGAAAGATTTCGCTTTTATTGTCGAGCGAGATCAAAAAAGGTTCAAAGGTTTTATGTGGGCCTGTATCGTAAGCCAGCAGCTGATAAGTGTGACCGACTTTAGTTCCTCTACGCACGACTTCCAAGGCTTCTTCGGCCTTAACCAGTTGGGCGCCGCCTTCTTCGTCGGAATCGAACTCTTTGAAGAAAGAGGAGATAGGTACGCCGAGCGAGCGTGAAATTTTTAACAGTGAATCCAGGCTGGGAGAAACTTGAGCGTTTTCGATTTTACTTAACATGCCGCGGCTGATACCGGATTGATCCGAAACTTCTGCGATAGTCAGCCCTTGTTTTTTTCTGACGTTGTTAATGACTTTGCCAATATAGATATCGAGTGATTGATTTTGCTTTCCGCTCATAGTGTTTTTGCCTTAATACGATTTTTTGGTCATTAAGTTAAAACGAATTATACAGAAAATGACGCAGAGGCTTTTGAAAAGATGCTTGAAAAAAGCTTGAGGAGTGGGAAAAGAGGAGCGTTTTTGCTGGTTTGGAGGGGGAAGTGTACTTTTTTGTCGACGATCGTAAATAAAAAAGCCCGGCTTCAACCGGGCTTTTAAAGATTTAGTTTAAAGCGGTCAAAATTGCTTTTTCAACATCGGCAATGCTTTGAGTACCGTCTACTTTCACGTAGGTCAGGCCGGAATTATCTGCCGCCATCTCGGTGTAGTAGTCGATAAGCGGTGCAGTTTGTTCATGGTAGACGTTCAAACGGTCTTTAACGACTTCAGGCTTGTCGTCATCGCGTTGCACCAGGTCTTCCCCGGTAATGTCGTCTTTACCGTCCACTTTAGGCGGATTGTAGACGGTGTGATAAGTTCTGCCCGAAGCCAGGTGAGCGCGTCGCCCCGACATACGGTTGACGATCTCTTCGTCCGGAACGTCGATCTCGACGACGGCATCGATTTCAACGCCGGCAGCTTTTAGAGCGTCCGCTTGAGGTACGGTACGCGGGAAGCCATCCAGCAAGAAACCGTTTTTGCAGTCTTCTTCGGCGATGCGGTCTTTAACCAGTCCGATAATGATTTCATCCGTGACCAATTTACCGGCATCCATAAACTCTTTAGCCAGTTTGCCCATTGGCGTGCCGGCTTTGATCGCAGCGCGCAGCATGTCGCCGGTCGAGATTTGAGGGATGTTGAATTGTTTGGTTAAGAATTGAGCTTGAGTGCCTTTACCGGCTCCCGGTGCGCCAAGAAGGATGAATTTCATTGGAATTTCCTGAGGTTAAGTGAATAATCGGTTCAAATATGCGGCATATTATACGGCTATATGACGAGATTTAAAGTGCCGCTTGAATCCGTTCGGAGGTCACTAGGATTTTGACGACAATAATTGATCTATGGTGCGTTGCGCCTGGTGTTCGTAATGGCCGCCGAACAGGTTAAAGTGATTCAGAATATGGTAGAGGTTGTAGAGCGGTTTACGCTGTTGGTAACCGGCATCAAGCGGAAAGACTTCATTGTAACCGCTGTAAAAAACCGCTGAAAACCCGCCGAATAATTCGGTCATAGCGAGATCGGTTTCGCGATCGCCGTAATAACAGGCCGGATCGAAAATCACTGCATCCCCTTGTTCGGTGAAGGCGCTGTTGCCGCCCCATAGGTCGCCGTGTAACAGCGATGCTTCCGGTAGGTAGTGTTCGAACCAGGCAGGCAGTTTGTCTATTAATAGAACGCCTTGGTCGTACAGCGAACGCGAAGCGCCGCGCAATTGAGCTAACTCCAGTTGCGGACGCAGGCGCTGTTCGCCGTAAAATCCTATCCAGTCACTGTGCCAGCGATTGGACTGTAAAGTATGGCCGATATAATTATCCTCAAACCAGCCGAAAGGTTGCGGGTCTCGATGTATTTGATGATGCATCAATGCCAGATCGCGTCCGCGTTGAAAATCGTCGCCGTGCGAAGTTAATTGCAGATATTCCATCAACAGCCAAGCCTGATGGTTGTGCAGTCCGAATCCTAGGGGTTTTGGGCATAGGATGCTGCCGGATTTGGCGATGGCCTCAAGGTTGTGGGCCTCGGTCTTAAACATCGGCAGTGCTTCGGCACGGTTGAGTTTGACAAAAAAATTGCCTTGCGCGGTATGGAGTCGATAGGCTTGATGAATGTCTCCGCCCGCAACCGGAGCGGCCGTTTCGATATGAAAATCGCGTTCGAGAGACTGACTTAGCGTATCTGAAAAATCGGACCAATCCATTTGTAAGTCTCCCGTTTTGTCGTGCAGATTCAGAATTGCATGGGCAATTACTTGAATAACTCTTCCGTGATCTGACGAATCTTGGTTTGAGTGATATCCGGAACCTTGGGTGCATTATCCTCTTTGAAGACCTCGAAGAATGCGCCCGGCGTGTCGGCAGGAACCGCTTCACCGGTGTCCGGATTAATCGGCACATTGACCAGTCCGTCCGGACGGGCAAACGGTACGTTTGGAGAATCCGCGAGTGCGACACGCATGTAATCGATCCAGATCGGCAAGGCAGCACGTCCGCCGACTTCTCTGCGTCCAAGTGTGGACGGTGTGTCGAATCCAACCCAGACCGTCGTTACCACATCCGGATTGAAACCGGAGAACCACGCGTCTTTTTGATCGTTGGTGGTACCGGTTTTACCGGCGATGTCTTCGCGTTTGAGGATATTGGCCTGTCTGCCGGAACCGTATCTGATGACATCCTGCATCAGCGAGGTCGTGATGTAAGCGGTTTGCGGACTAATCACGCGCGGCGCACTGTTCGGATCGTCTTCCATACACTGTACCGCACAAGCGGTTTTCGGTTGGGCGCGGTAGATGACGTCGCCGTTGAAGTCGCGCACCTCTTTAATCAGGTACGGGCTGATCTTATAACCGGTATTGGCGAAGGTTGCATAAGCCTGCACGATCTGCCAAGGCGTGAACTGCGCGCTACCCAAGGCTAACGACAGGTCGCGGTGCTTGTTCATCTCTTCTTCCGGCAAGCCGAAACGCTGCACGTAATCGACGGTGTAGTTGATGCCGATTCGTTGCAATAGTCGGATTGAAACCAGGTTGCGCGAGTAAGCCAACGCTTTACGCAAACGGGTCGGGCCGTAGAACTGTCCCGAATAGTTTTCCGGACGCCAGACGTCTTCCAGTGCACGGTCGTGGAATACAACCGGTGCATCGTTGATGATGGTTGCCGGGGTCAGCCCTTTATCGAAGGCAGCTGTATATAAGAACGGTTTGAAGTTCGATCCCGGTTGGCGTTGGGCTTGAACCACACGGTTGAACTTGCTGCGGAAGTAGTCGAAACCTCCGACGAGTGCAAGAATTTGTCCGTCTTTAGGCGAAATCGAAATCAAAGCCGCTTCGGTTTGTGGGTCTTGAGCCAGTTGCCATTGACCGTTTAGTTCCTGTAAATAGATGATGTCGCCGACTTTCAAAACATCCTGAGGTTTGGTCGGTTCAGGTCCCATTCGGTTGACGTCGATGTAAGGCGCCGCCCATTTCATGGTTTCGAAAGGCAGGCTGATGTCTTTTCCGTCCAGCATTAACACTTTGGTGTCGGTTTTAGCGAATTGGGTAACGATACCGGTTTTGAGGTGGCCGTATTTAGGCACTTCGTTAAGCACCTCTAACAAGGCTTCACGGTCGCTCATTTCAGTCGGTGTCAGGTGTTTAATCGGGCCGCGGTAACCGTGACGGCGTTCGTATTCCTGCAATCCGTCTCTAACCGCCAGATTCGCTTCGTTTTGTAAACGGCTGTTGATGCTGGTGACGATAGTCAGCCCTTGTTTAAGTGCGTCTTCACCGAAGTGCTCTACCGCAAAGCTGCGAGCCATTTCAGCAACGTAGCCGGCTTCAATGTCGATACGTGCTCCAATGCGTTGGGCATGGACTTCGACGGACTGAGCCTGCTGCATCTCTTCTTCGGTGATGAAGCCCTGTTCGTACATACGGCGCAATACATAGTTACGGCGCAGCTTGGCTCGATCCGGATCGGCGATCGGATTGTAGGCGGATGGCGCTTTCGGTAAACCGGCAATCATCGCGTATTCGTCCAGAGACAGTTCGTTGATTGGCTTGCCATAGTAGGTTTGCGCCGCTGCGGCGACTCCGTAAGAGCGGTAGCCTAGGAAAATTTTGTTGAGGTAGAGCGCCAGGATTTCCTGTTTGGTAATTTCATTTTCGATTTTATACGCGAGAATGATCTCGTTGAGTTTGCGCAGATAGGTCTTTTCTTTGGTTAGGAAGAAGTTACGAGCCACCTGCATGGTGATGGTCGAGCCCCCGGATTTCTTGCTTCCGGTAGAGACCAGTTCGTAAACTGCACGTGCTAGACCTTTGAAATCGACCCCCCCGTGTTCGAAGAAGCTTTCGTCTTCTGCGGAGATGATCGCTTGAGTCATACGCTCGGGAATTTCAGTGTAATCCAGAGGAATACGTTTTTTGGTTCCGATCTCGCTAATCAGTCTGCCGTCTTCGCTGACGATACGAAGAGGCACTTGATAGGTAACGTCTTTTAAAGCGGTTGCATCAGGCAGGGTTGGATAGACGGTGAACACATAAACCATCATCGCCAATAGCGGCGTCACGAAGAAACTGATAAATACGGTCAACCAGACAAAGCGTTTGAGTTTACGTTTTGGCTTTGTCGGCGTTTCTGGTTGTGAATCTGGTGATTGAGGGTTTGTGTCGCTCATAAGTGCTCTGGTTTTGCCGTTTTAACTGGTTTATTAATTAGTTATCAGACGTTGAAAACAGTCGTCATTATACCTTCTTATTATTTGAAAAGGCATGGGACACATTAAAAGTAATCGATTCTAAAATGCAAAAAGCCCGGCATTTGCCGGGCTTTTTAATTCTCAAGCTACTTTAAAGGGGAGTTGCTTAAGAGTTCTTGCTGTAACGACCGCTTTTGATGTCGCTCCACATCAAATACAAGTTACCTACTAGGATGAAGGCAATTGCAGAAACAACACCGATGACACCGATAGCAACCTGGATAGATTGTGGCAGGATATCCGCCCAAATTCCTAGTAGAACAGCTAAAGGAACCACTACCGCTACAACGATGGTTAATAGCATTTTTATTAAATTACTCATAGTAATGCGCCTCAGATAAAATATTATTGGTTTTATAACAGTTGGAACTATACTTTTGTTAAAGTCGAATTTCAAATAAAAATGATTGATTTCAATCAAGAAATACAGCTAATCCATTTCCGGTTCAGGATGTTAATTAATTGATTATTCAATATTTTGCACTTGTTCGCGCATCTGTTCGATCAGTACTTTGAGTTCAACGCCGATTTGCGAAGTGCGGCTATCGGCCGATTTGGAACCCAACGTATTGGCTTCGCGATTAAGTTCCTGCATTAAAAAGTCGAGTCTGCGGCCAATAGCGTCTTTCGACTCCATGACGTGACGTACTTCCGTTAAATGCGTGCGCAAGCGGTCCAACTCTTCATGCACATCCAGCTTTTGTGCCAGAATCGCCACTTCCTGATGTACACGCATTTCGTCGAACTCTTCCAGTAGGCTGGCGATACGCTGCCTTAACTTTTCGGTTTGAGTGGCGATGATTTCCGGTAGCAATTGTTGCGCTTCGTCGATATAACCGTCAATCGCATCGCAGCGTTGCAGGATGATCTCTTTTAAGGCGGCCCCTTCCCGCAAACGGTGTTCGTTCAGGGCGGTGATGGTTTGCTGCAATCCTGCGAAAAGATCCGTTTCGCGCTGCTCCAAGACGGTTTCGTCAAGTTCGTCGCTGCCCAACACGCCCGGCCAGTTAAGGATTTCCAACGGATTGACTTGAGTCGCTTCCATTAAGGTTTGCTGTACTTCACAGACCGCTTGCGACAAGGGCTGAAGCACGGCCTGATTGACCTTGAATGCCTGATCGGATTGGTTGTCGTATACTTTTAGGCTGACTTCGACCTTACCTCGATGGAGTAACTGTTTGAGTTGGTCGCGGATTTTCATTTCAAGGTGACGTTGGTTGTCCGGTAGCTTGAAATACGTTTCCAGATAGCGTTGATTGACCGAACGAATTTCCCAGCTGAAATTACCCCAATCCGTCGTTATTTGCGTGCGTGCGAAAGCGGTCATGCTTTTCATCGTTAGACTCCATCGTCCCACTTAAAAGTGCCTTGGTTTATAATGCATCCCATTCTACCGCTTATTAAGAGAAAGGGAACAGTGCGAGTGTTCATCGTCTCGGCTACGGCGATTGATTCCGATTAAATTTTAAAGGATGTACTGGAGAAGGGAATGAATCAGGTTGTATTGGCTACCGGTAATGCAGGCAAAATTAAGGAAATGACGGAAATCCTGCAGCCTTTGGGTTGGGGGGTGAAACCGCAGTTCGAGTTCTTTAAAGGTGAAGCCGACGAGACCGGATTGTCGTTTATCGAGAATGCGATTTTAAAAGCACGTTTTGCTTGCGAGCAAACCGGTTTGCCTGCGATTGCCGATGATTCCGGTATTGAGGTGACGGCGCTGCAAGGACGTCCGGGTATTTATTCGGCACGTTATGCGGGGCAGAAAGCCAGTGACGAAGACAACTTGCAGAAACTGCTGGCGGATATGGACGAGGTGCCTCCGTGTATGCGTCAGGCGAGTTACTATTGTGCAATGGTGTTTTGTCGTCACGCCGCCGATCCGACGCCGTTAATCGGATTGGGTCGCTGGAAAGGCGAAATCGGCCACGAACCGAAAGGCGACGGGGGGTTCGGTTACGACCCGATCTTTGTTCTGCCGGAACTTGGAAAAACCGCGGCGGAAATCTCCAAGGAAGAGAAAAACCGCGTCAGCCATCGTGCTCAGGCGTTGAATGCGTTGGTAGAGCAAATCAAAGGGTTGGGACATTATTAGGATTCGATCAAAATCCGTGTTCCAAACTGAACAGGCCCGGTCGGAATGTTTCGAACCGGGCCTGTTTGGTTTTACGTGATGTTATTTAAATCCAGACCTCTTCGGCATATTCGACGATATGCACGGTTTTATCCAGTTTTTCCTCAATGACCTGTTTGAAGATTTCTTGTTTGTCGCGTTCGCCGTGAATTAAAAATACCTTGCCGAGTTGTTTAAACTCCTGCATCCACTGAATCAGTTCGTTTTGATCGGCATGGGCGGAGAAACCGTTGATCATATGAATTTTGGCGCGTACTTTGATTTTTTCTCGGTAGATGCGAATCTCGTCGGCACCGTCAACCAGTATTCGACCAAGCGTTCCTTCGGCCTGATAACCGACAAACAAGACGCTGTTACGTTGGTTCCAGAGGCGGTGTTTGAAGTGATGTAATATGCGTCCGCCGCTGCACATGCCGCTTCCAGCGATGATGATACAGCCACTTTCTTCATCG
Organism: Thiomicrorhabdus sp.; assembly: GCF_041583835.1. Lineage (GTDB taxonomy): Bacteria > Pseudomonadota > Gammaproteobacteria > Thiomicrospirales > Thiomicrospiraceae > Thiomicrorhabdus. The sequence goes on from NZ_JBFHFC010000011.1 coordinate 37,945, forward strand.
TTGATGCGGATGGAATCTTCGCCTTTCAGGGTGTACTCGAGATAAGGAAAATCGAATACCGAACCGTCGCGATTGAATAGCTCATTTGCCGACTGGTTAAGGTCGTTGCGGTAGCGATTATAGATCTCGGTGGCGCGGATCGCCATCGGCGAATCGACATACACTTTGCACGGCGGCAGTTCTTTGTCGTAATACATCTGTTTCAGCAGTACCAGGATCTCTTGAGTACGTTCGATCGCAAACGACGGAATCATCACGTTCCCTTGATTGGTCAAGGTTTCTGTAATCGCTTGTTTGAACTCTTCAATGCTGGATTCCAGCGAGCGATGGTTGCGATCGCCGTAGGTCGATTCGATGTAAAGTGCGTCGGCGTGTTCGACCGGTGACGGTGACGGCATTACCATATCGTTACGGTTTCCCAGGTCGCCGCTGAAAACGACGGTCTTACTTTCGCCGTTTTCTTTGAAATCGATTTGAATGGTAGAGGAGCCGAGAATATGACCGGCGTTGCGGAACGTGACCTGTACCTCGTTAGTAACGTTGATCGGTTTATCGTAATCCGCGTACTGGATATTTAGGTCGAACACGTCACGTACGTCTTCGATGGTGTAGAGCGGTTCTTTGACCTGGTCTTCTTCACCGCGGCGCAGCGCTTTTTTCAGTTCGGTTTTATGATCTTCTTCGGCGATCTTGGCGCTGTCGAGCAGAACCACTTCAGCTAGCTCCATCGTCGAACGCAGAGTGATGATGCGGCCGTCGAAGCCTTCTTTTACCAACTTCGGTATGCGTCCGACGTGATCGAGGTGCGCATGGGTAATCAGCAATACATCCACTTCTTTCGGGTCAAATCCAAATTCCTCGGAAGAACGTTTTTCGACACGGCCTTGAAACATACCGCAGTCGACAAGGATTTTGGGTCCGTGCTTTAGTTGTAGAAAATGGCAGGAGCCGGTGACGGTTTCCGCCGCGCCAAAAGATTGAATTGGAGTCATGAAACTGTTCCTGAAGTAAATTGAAACGCCGCGCCACTATAACATCGATTGATTGTTTATGACTTGAGCAAAATCAACAGGCCTGTCGGTTCTGTCGTCGCACTGATTTTTTCGTGATGAGTGCTATGAGCGGCGTCTTTAGAGTTTTGGTTGTAATTATTGATAATCCAGCGTGACGTTAACCCCTTTGTTGGATATCAGGTAATCGCGCCCCATGCCGCTGTTAGCCATGGTGCCTTTGATGTTGTGTTGTCCTCGAACGACACGGCCGACAGGGATGACCTGGCCGTCCTTAACGCACTGGGAAGAGGATAAATCGTATTCATAACGTAAACGTTGCTTGTTTAAAAATGCGTTGGCTTCCAGGATGCACCCCTTGGCTTGACCTTGGGTAACCCGCATGGAGACTTTTTGCGGTTTGTCGCCTTGAACGGCGTTTAAAAGTATGGCTCTGGTTGGCGGTTCGCCGGCGTACGCGGGTAGGATTAAGGTGAGTAATGTCAGGTTGATAACGCTTAAAATCCAATTTTTCAGATTCATCATGAAGTCCTCCGGCGGATATTTGATGACTGTTAAAGCGGTTAAGCTTATTTAATGAATCGCTAAGTAGACGTGAAAAGTAGTAAAAATTATCGTCCATATAGTGATAATTAAGTATCTCCTAATGTTTAATTCAATTTCAATGAAAACAACCATTTAATTTCTACTGTTAAGCATAAAAACAAATGATAACCCTAGCAAAATAGCCGATATTGAAGAGGTGAAAGGGAGTAGAATAATCGGCAAATACAGACGTGTTGATTTTATTGTTTGAGAGTTTTTTGTGAATTTTACCCAACCGATTCCTTTGAGTTTATATGTGCACTATCCGTGGTGCGTACAGAAATGCCCATATTGTGATTTCAATTCTCACACTCTGAAACAAAATGCCGACGAAGCCGCATACATAGAAACTATGTTGAAACAATTGGAGCAGACGTTGCCGCTTATCTGGGGACGCCCTATCAAATCGATCTTTTTTGGCGGCGGCACCCCGAGTTTGATTTCCGAAGCCGGACTGAACCGTTTTATGTCGCAAGCGCGCGCTTTGTTGGGATTCGGGCCGGAAATCGAAATTACCTTGGAAGCCAATCCGGGGACGGTTGATTTCGGTAAATTCGACGGTTTCCGTCAGGCCGGAATCAACCGGCTTTCCATGGGTATCCAAAGTTTTGCCGACGACAAGCTGCAAGCTTTGGGACGTATCCACAGTTCGCAAGAGGCGCACAAAGCCATCGAAGCCGCGCGTAAGGCGGGGTTTGAAAACTTCAATCTGGATTTGATGTTCGCTTTGCCGAACCAGTCTTTGGAACAGGCGATCGCGGATGTTGAAACCGCCATCGAATTTGAACCGCCGCATCTTTCCCACTATCAATTGACCCTTGAACCGAACACGCCGTTTTACAAGCAGCCACCAGTGTTGCCGGACGAAGATCTGGCGTGGGAAATGCAGCAGGCCTGCCAGCAGCGTTTGGCCGAAGCCGGTTATCGGCATTACGAAGTTTCCGCTTATGCCCAGCCTAATCGCGCTTGTCGTCATAATTTGAACTACTGGGAATTTGGTGACTACATCGGTTTGGGTGCGGGCGCACACGGTAAAATCACTTCGCCGCCGGAAGGCAAGATTTGGCGGACTCAGATGCCGGCATCGCCCGGAGGTTATGTCGAAGAGATGATGCGTCCGAATCCGGGACGGATCACGTTGGTCGGCGAGATGGATGCCGTATTCGAATTCATGTTAAATGCATTGCGTTTGCAGGACGGTTTTGATTTGCAGTTGTTCAATCTCCGAACCGGGTTGCCGTTAAGTTTGATTCAGTCGCAATTGGATGAGATGGAATCAAAGCGTTGGGCGCAGATCGAAAATAACCATTTGCGTTTGACCGCTTTGGGTCAACAATATTTGAATGATGTGGTAGGGTTGTTTTTATGAATTCACACGAAGATACAAATCCGGTTTCTGCTGAAAGTACGGCAGATAACCAGGCGCCTATGAAAGCGTCGCATTCCGCCAAGCTGTTCAAGTGGTCCAATCGCTTGATTATGATCGGAGCGATCATTCCGATTTTATTGTTTTTGGGTTTTGCCGCAGCCATCAGTTTAATCGACTTCAATCAGTATAAGCCGCAAATCGAGCAGGAAGTGGCGCAGCGTAGCGGACATGAACTGAAGATCGAAGGTGCGATTGAGGTTTCGATGTTTCCGTTCACGTTTACTTTGGGAGAGGTCTCGCTAAAGAACGAAGAGAAGTTTGCCGACAAGTTCGCTCAACCGAATCTAATGTCGATCAAGAAAGTACGGGTTGAAGTATCGTTGTGGGATTTGTTTATTTTCAAGCGCTTGTCCGTGATCGGTTTGGAGTTGATTGAGCCGAGTGTCGTGTTGCTGATCGATAAAGACGGCAACAATTGGCACAGATTGGCACAGCTGACCGCCCCTAATAGTCGAATGGCCGATGACACGTTTGAACGGCGTTTTGCCAATGCGACTTTGGAGGATTTACCAAAACTGTTTCGTGTCGCGCAATCGGTAGAGGGTTCCGCACAGGAATCTGAAATCGGTACGGCACAGAAACAAGCCTTGCCGGCTGCAGAAGATTTGCCGGACGTAACATCTTCCATTCAATCCGCAAAGGCGGATTCCTCAAATGCCGTGGCGGAAGTGGACACAGCCATCGAGCCAGTCGAAGAAGAGGCATTTGGTTGGCATTTTCAAAGTGTGGTCGTTAAAAAAGGCCATTTTGAGGTGCAGGATGCCGTATCCAATCATCAGGCAGTGATTTCCGGGTTGAACCTGTTGGCGTTCGATGTCACGTTAGGGCGGCCGTTTCAGGTTCGTACCGATTTTGCTTATCACAATACGTTGAGAAAACGTCATTACGAATTTGATTTGACCGCATTTATGGATATTAACAAGGACTTTTCGCGCTGGCAGGTGACGGATTGGCAGGGCGTGTTTAAGCTGAGTCTGCCGGAAGAGTATAAAGTACCGGAAATGCGTTTGGTCACCAAGGGTGAGATGTTCGGTTTGAATTTGGTCGATAATCAGATTCAGGTCAGTCGGGTGCAGTTGGATGCGTTGGGTTCAAGAATTACGACTTCGTTTTCCGGGCAGTATGGTGGACAGGCGAACTTGTACGGGACCATGACCGTAAATGGTTTTAATGTTCAGAGTTGGGGGCGGCATTTGGGTGTCAGGATGCCCGAATTCGTTAACCCTAAGGCCTTAACTGAAATTAAGGGGCAGGTTGATTGGGAGTTGTCGGAGGACAAGCTTGATTTAAACAATGTTGCTTTAACTTGGGACAATTCGACTTTGAAAGGACGACTATGGCGTAAAGCGACGCCTAAAGTCGAGTACGCTTACGATTTCAGTATCGATCAATTAAACCTCGACGATTATCGTGCCTACTCGATGTTGGCCGAAAAGCAAACTAAGGTGCCGAATACTGAAAAAGCGAAAACGGCGGATACAAGGCCTTCGAAAGAGATTGCGAGCAGCAATACGCAAAGAGAAACGTATCTGCCGCTAGCGGTGCCGATTTCCACATTGAGAGAACTCAATGCAAACGGCAAGCTGGTCATTGGAGACTTGGTGGCTTCCGGCGTCAAGGTGCAAAACTTGACGGTGGAATTACAGGCTCAAAAAGGCAAATTGAAACTGGCGCCGTTTGATGCGGAACTGTATCAAGGGCAATTGAGTTCGAAAATAGAGATGGATGTTAACGGCACGACGCCGGCATTCCGCTGGCAAGGTCAATTGCAGCAAGTGGAGATGGGGATGTTGTTGCAAGACGGCTGGCAGACCAAGCCTTTAGACGGTCGTATGAGTTCCCGGTTTAATTTGTCGACTTTGGGAAGCAATCCGCAAGCACTTACTCAGAATATGAACGGTGATCTGAATATGTCTTTGGATAAAGGGCATTTTTACGGCGTTGATCTTGATAAGTTGTTGTCGGGTAAAACCGTCACTGCCGACGATAAGATGGCTTATAACGACATCCTACTCAAGGGCTCCGTTAAACAAGGGATTTATAAAGCGAAAACGTTAAGCGTGACGGCTCCGCGTTTTAAAGGAAACGGTGCCGGTATTCTGGATTTGAATAAGGCGACGATCGATTCGAATCTGAAAGTGCTGGTGACGAATCCGCCGAAAGCTTTAGCGCATTTGAAAGGCATGAAAGTGCCGTTGCGTTATAAAGGCCCTTTGGAGCAGGCGCAGTGGAGTGTTAATTTGCAAAGCCTGCTTAACGATCCGGCAAATCAGCAGAAGCTGGTGAATCAGCTGAAGGCTTTGCTGCAGTAGTTAACAAGCGTTTTCGGGCGGATTTTCGGAGTATTCCGAATTTGCCGCCGGAAGAACAGGATCGATATGTAAAAGGAGCGCTTGATTAAGCGCTGACTTTCTCGAAAATCAAATCCCAAACGCCGTGTCCCAGGTTATGGCCGCGTTGTTCGAATTTAGTCAGCGGGCGGTAGTCTGGGCGCGGCGTGTATTCGCCTTCAGCCTGAGTATTACGGAAGTCTTCCGCCGCGCTCATCACTTCCATCATGTGTTCTGCATAATCTTCCCAGTCCGTTGCCATATGGAAATGTCCACCCGGTTTTAGGTGGCCTGCAATAGTTTTGACGAATTGCGGTTGGATGATACGACGTTTATTGTGGCGTTTCTTATGCCATGGATCGGGGAAGAACAGGTAGACTGCCGCCAAACTTGCTTTTGGAATGCATTTTTCCAAGACCTCGATCGCATCGTGATTGAAAACGCGGATATTGGTCAGGCCTTTCTCTTCGACCAGTTTCAGTAAAGCGCCGACACCCGGTCTATGCACTTCGATACCGATGTAGTTTTGCTGAGGGTTGGCTTCGGCCATTTCCGCCAGGCTTTTACCCATGCCGAAACCGATTTCTACAATCGTCGGCGCTTCACGACCGAATAGTTCGCTTAAGTCGAGTAATTTATCCGTGACTTCCAATCCGTATTTAGGCCAGTTGTTGTCCATGGCGCGTTGCTGCGATTGCGACATGCGTCCTTGGCGTAACACGAAACTTTTGATGCGTCGTTGCTCTGGTGTGGTGGATTGGTTTTGAGTATCGTTAGTGGAATCTGTCATGAGGCTGGGTCTATTTAGTATCTAAATAAAAGTGAAAAGTAAAATTTCGGTATAGTATACCGTATCTTTTATGCCGCAGTAGCGGCTCTTTTTGGGATTGAAAACAGTTTTAAGATGCACGAATTTTCCGAAAAATTATTAGCCTGGTTCGATATACATGGCCGCCATGATTTACCTTGGCAGCAGGATAAAACCGCTTATCGCGTTTGGGTTTCCGAAATCATGCTCCAGCAAACCCAGGTGAAAACGGTCATCCCCTATTACCAACGATTCATGCAATCTTTTCCCGGTTTACGGCAGTTGGCGAATGCCTCTCAGGATGAGGTTTTGGCGCATTGGTCCGGGTTGGGTTATTACGCCCGGGGACGCAACCTGCATAAAGCGGCACAGATGATAGAGCAAGAATATGGCGGAGAGTTTCCGGCCGAGTTCGACGAAATTGTTGCATTGCCCGGCATCGGAAGATCGACGGCCGGTGCCATCTTATCGATCGCGCACAAAAAACGTTATCCGATTTTAGACGGAAACGTTAAGCGGGTTTTGAGCCGTTACCTTGCAGTGGAAGGGTGGCCGGGCGAAAAGGCGATTGAAAGCCGTTTGTGGGAGCAGGCTGAATTGTTCACGCCCGAACAACGTTTTGACGACTATACCCAGGCGATCATGGATTTGGGGGCGACTTTGTGTACCCGTTCCAAGCCCGATTGCGAAGCCTGTCCGCTAGCGGCCGGGTGTGCCGCCTTGCAGCAGAATCGAGTGACGGACTTCCCTTATTCAAAACCTAAGAAAACCAAGCCGGTTAAGCAGGCCAATTTATTGATGTTGCTTAATGAGCGTAATCAAATTTGGTTAGAGCAAAGACCGCAAAGCGGGATTTGGGGCGGATTGTGGAGCTTGCCGCAGTACGATTCTATCGATGAGCTTGAGAGGGCTCTGGGACCGACGTTGCAAAGTCGTGTAGGTTCCAGGCAGAGTTTGGTAAAATGGGAATCATTCCGCCACACGTTTAGCCATTATCATTTGGATATTGAGCCGGTAAAGCTCGAGCAGGTGCAAGAAGTTCCTGCGGATTGGCTTGGTGAGTGGCATAACCTTGAGCAGGCTAACGAATTGGGCCTGCCTGCCCCGGTGAAGAGTTTGCTGGGACAATTGGAGAGAGAATTATGACAAGAATGGTCAAGTGCGCAAAAATGGGCGAAGAAATGGAAGGGTTGGATTTCCTTCCTTTCCCGGGTGAGTTAGGTCAGAAAGTGTTTGATAACATCTCTAAAGAAGCATGGAAACAGTGGTTGGCTCAGCAGACTATTTTGATTAACGAATATCGTTTATCAAGTTTGGATCCTAAGGCCCGAAGCTTTTTGCAGGAAGAGATGCAGAAGTTTTTGTTTAATGACGAAGACATTGATATGCCGGATGAGTTCAAAGCGTTGTAACGCATAGAATCAACTGGCTCGGTAAAAGACGATATGGCCCATTTGGTAGATGTATATGTAGGAAGGCAACCTATCTTTGATAAAGAGATGAAGTTGTTTGCTTATGAATTGTTATTTCGAGGGAATGACAAGGACAATCAGGCAGTCATTCTTGGCGGAGATCAAGCCTCCGCTCAAGTCATGCTTAATGCTTTCGGGGATATCGGTCTTAGAGACGTTGTCGGTGAGCAAAAGGCGTTTATCAATTTTACCGAAGGGTTGCTGAATCCGGATTATGAATCCTTTTTCCCCCGTAAGCATATCGTTATTGAAGTTCTTGAAGACGTCGAGGTGACGCCGCAGTTAATTCACTGTTTGGGCATGCTGCGAGACAAGGGTTTTACCATCGCTTTAGACGATTACGTGTTTAATCCCGAGCTTAAGGTGCTGGAAGATTTTGCCGATATTATCAAGGTAGATATTTTACAGGTCGGTGCCAAGGATTTAATTGAACACAGTGCTAAACTCAAAGCCAAAGGCATTAAATTGCTGGCTGAGAAAGTCGAAAACTGCAATCAGTTCGAATACTGTAAAAAACTCGGTTTCGACTATTTCCAAGGGTATTTTTTCGCCAAGCCGAAAATCATCGCCGGAAAGCGTCTCCCTACCAATAAACTCGGTGTTTTATCGCTTCTAAAAAATGTCTACGATCCTGATGTTGATATGCGCAGGTTGTCGGAGATCATTAGCCAGGATGTCAGTTTAAGCCAGAAGCTGCTTAAATTCGCTTCTGAAACCAACCGTAATGGATTTGAGGTGAATTCAATCCATGATGCCGTGATGCGTTTCGGACTGGAAAGGCTGAAGAGTTGGACCAGTATGCTAGTGCTGTCGGGGATGGACGATAAGCCGGTTGAACTCTTTAAAACCGCTTTAACGCGAGCAAAATTTTGTGAATTGGCCGGAGGCAAGATAAAAGGATTTTCGGTCGATACCTATTTTACCGCCGGGCTGTTCTCCAGTTTGGATGCGATTATGGACAGCGATATGGAAGAGTTGCTTGAAAGGTTAAGCTTGTCGGCGACGATGCGCGATGCGCTGTTAAACCATGAGGGTAATTTGGGTTATGCGCTTAAAATAGTTAAAGGTATCGAGCAAGGGTCGACCGAATTCGATGTTCCGGAAGGTCTGTCGGCAATCGAATTGTCTAACTTGTATCTTAAGGCGATGCAGTTTTCCGAAGAGGTTTCTTTTTAGCGGTTTGCTCAATGACGGATTGAGGGCGAGTCAGTAACTCTGCCCGTGATTCGAAAATAAAAAAGCCCGGATTTTACCGGGCTTTTTTTATGGTGTGGAACACGTTTTATTGGTGGTACTGAGGGCTTAGCTCAACAACCGCATTGATAAACGCACCAGCGTGCTCAGGATCGACTTCCGGGTGGATGCCGTGACCTAAGTTGAAGACGTGTCCGGAACCTTTGCCGTATTTAGCAAGGATGGTCGCCACTTCTTCACGAATGCGTTCCGGCTTGGCATAAAGGATACTTGGGTCCATATTTCCTTGCAGCGCAACTTTGTCGCCGACGCGTGCGCGGGCTTCGTCGATGTCCGTCGTCCAATCCAGACCTAATGCGTCCGCTCCGGTGGCCGCCATTTTTTCCAACCATTGTCCGCCGCCCTTGGTGAATAGGATGACCGGCACTTTGCGACCTTCGTTTTCACGTTTCAGGCCGTCTACGATCTTATGCATGTAACGCAACGAGAATTCTTGGTAGTCTCTCGGCGTCAATACACCACCCCAAGTATCGAATACCTGAACCGCTTGCGCACCGGACTCGATTTGTGCGTTCAGGTAAGCGATTACCGAATCCGCCAAAACATCCAGAATATGGTGAAGGGTCGCTGGCTCGTCGTACATCATCGCTTTGATTTTAGAATAGGTTTTGCTCGATCCGCCTTCAACCATGTAAGTTGCCAACGTCCACGGGCTACCGGAGAAACCGATCAAAGGAACGCGACCGTTCAAGTTTTTACGAATCGTGCTGACGGCATCCATTACATAGCCTAAGTCCGAGCCCATATCCGGTACGAACAGGTTCTTGGCGTCAGCCATGGTGCGCACCGGCTTGTCGAACACAGGGCCTTCGCCGGTTTCAAAGCGTAAGCCAAGCCCCATTGCGTCAGGAATAGTCAGGATATCGGAAAACAGAATAGCGGCATCCAGCGGGAAACGTTCCAACGGCTGCAAGGTTACTTCGCAAGCCAGTTCTTTATTGCGGCACAAATCCATAAACGATCCGGCCTGTTTGCGGGTTGCGCGGTATTCAGGCAGATAGCGACCGGCTTGGCGCATCATCCAGACGGGAGTGCGGTCAACGGGTTCTTTAAGAAGTGCACGTAAAAAACGGTCGTTTTGAAGATCTGCCATTGAGAATTCCTTTATTCCATTAGGGGGTGATTAAGCTCATGATCATCCTAGGATAATCCGGTTTAATCCGAATAAGTTAATCGGACTATTTTAACGGAAATAGGCGGTCACCGAAACTAAAAAACGCCGGGCCGGTCAATTTAGAGGGCAAGAAAGAGTCTATGGCCGGTTTAACGGATTGAGTAGGTTGATCGCATAGGGATTGTCGATCACGACAAACATTGCACCTTTGTAGAAGAAAGATTGCCCTCGGACTTCGATTTTTTTGCCTAGTAGCGCTTTGAGGGAATCGAAATCAAAACGATCCCAATATCTTTTGGAAACCCGTATACCGGTGGTGTCGAGGTTGATGATGTAGTTGGTGCTGGATTGTTCGACCTTTTCAACCACGCCGCTGATGATGCGGAAGCCGTCATCTTCTTTGCGGAGTTCGGAGCTTTCGACGACCGGAAAATGCAGTTCCGGATTTTTCTTCGCGATATCCCATAGTGCATAACCGTTCTTGCGGGCCTTTTGTTCGGCAGCAAAATAGCAGCGAGCATGCAATGTGTTCTGGTGGCTGGTAAAAGCCAGGACGTAACCGCTCTCCACTAGTTTTTCTTGAATGTTGGTACCGTCTTTCAGGAAAAGGTGGGCGAGTTGGTGGTTAAACGCATCTACTTTGGTTGTATCGTATTCAATTCCGACTTCGAGATTGTTATTGGCTAACAGTTTGTTAAGAAAGAGTTGAGCCTCTTTTGCCAGAGGTTGACCGGGTGTATAGAATTTCTGTTTCTGCTGAATCTGGGGTGCCTGGATGCCGATCAAACGGAAGCGAGAGCCTTGTATGACAACAGTATCGCCGCTTTCTGCATAGGTTGCTTTAGCCCAGGTGAGGTCCGATTTTGGCGCACAGTCATCCGCTTGGCTCGTGTTGGATAGAGCGAATAGGCCGATGGATAAACAGAGAATAAGGATTGTCTTCATATCGAATAATTGTATGGCTATTTTCGGTTAAATACAAAAAGACCTTTGTTTGCAGATCCGGTGTACGAAAAGGTAGCAATTACAAGGCCATTGTGGGCAAAAGAAGTGGGATGATCGGAAGAAGAGAAAATTTCAGACATAAAAAAAGCGCTGTATCCGCGGCTTGAAAGCTTTGGATTGCAGCGCTTTATCCGAAAAGCGAACTTTAAAAAAGTTTTGCTTAACGACGTGCGTATTTTTGTTTGAACTTCTCAACACGCCCTTCAGTATCAACAAGTGTTTGCTTACCTGTGTAGAAAGGGTGAGAAGCGCTAGAAACTTCTACACGAACTAGCGGATATTCTTTACCGTCTAAAGTAATTGTATCGCCAGAAGTTTTTTCAATAGTAGAACGAGTCAAGAATGTTTCTCCAGTAGAGATGTCCTGGAAAACGACTTCGTTATATTCTGGATGAATGTCTGCTTGCATGATGACGGTCCATTAATTAGTTTTTCAAAAAAAGTGAATTATAGTGATAAAAATGAAAATTGCAAATCTCTTTTCAGAAAAAATTTAAGTTTCTGTTTGAATTTATTGCAAAAAATACTCTTTTATCGGTACGGGTTGCGGCTTTTAAAGCGCCGTAACCCATCGGTTATCTAAATTTAGCGTTTCATCGCACTGAACAAGTCGCCGTTGGTTTTGGTTACCTTCATCTGGTCGATCAGGGTTTCAATAGCCTCGACTTCGTTCATGGATTGTAGGAAGCGACGAAGAATCCAAATGTTCTGTAGTTCTTCCTGAGAAGTCAGCAACTCTTCTTTACGCGTTCCTGATTTCTCCAGGTTGATCGCAGGGAATACACGTTTCTCTGCAATATTGCGAGAAAGATGAAGTTCCATGTTACCGGTACCTTTGAATTCCTCGAAGATAACCTCGTCCATTTTAGAGCCCGTATCAACAAGAGCGGTAGCGATAATGGTTAAAGAACCGCCTTCTTCGATGTTACGCGCCGCACCGAAGAAACGCTTCGGACGGTGCAGGGCGTTGGCGTCGACACCACCGGAAAGGATTTTTCCCGAAGCCGGAGTAACGGTGTTGTAGGCACGTGCCAAACGCGTAATCGAATCCAACAGGATAACGACGTCGGTTTTGTGCTCTACAAGACGTTTGGCCTTTTCGATAACCATCTCGGCAACTTGCACGTGACGGGTTGCAGGTTCGTCGAATGTCGAAGAAATAACTTCGCCGCGAACGGTACGCTGCATTTCCGTTACCTCTTCAGGACGCTCGTCGATCAAAAGAACGATCAAGTAGCAGTCCGGATAGTTTTCCGCGATGGATTGTGCCATCTGCTGCAAAATAACGGTTTTACCGGATTTTGGCGGAGCGACGATCAAACCACGCTGACCTTTACCGAAAGGAGCTGCAATATCGATGATACGAGGTGTAATGTCTTCGGTACTGCCGTTACCGATTTCCATTTTCATGCGCTCTTCAGCATGTAACGGAGTCAGGTTTTCAAAAGCGATTTTCTTACGGGCGACTTCCGGCTCTTCAAAGTTGATTTTCTCGACTTTTAATAGCGCGAAATAACGTTCGCCTTCTTTTGGCGGACGGATCTTACCTTGAATGGTATCCCCTTTGCGCAGCCCGAAACGACGGATCTGGCTAGGGGATACATAAAGGTCGTCCGGTCCGGCTAGGTAGGAACCGTCAGCGGTTCTAAGGAAGCCGAAACCGTCCGGTAGAATTTCTAGAACCCCTTGACCGTAGATATCTTCCCCTTTTTTCGCATGCGCTTTCAGGATGGCAAAAATAATGTCCTGTTTACGTAAGCGAGCTAGGTTGTCTAAACCCATGCTGGTAGAAAGATCAATCAAAGAGGCGACGGATTGTTGTTTTAAATCTGTTAAGTTCATATGTTAAATCTGGGTCTTTATTGTGAATAAGGATTATTCAAAGGGGTTAAAGAAGAAGGTAAAAATGGAAAGGAGGTTGAATCGGGAAAATCAGGTGCCTCGATAAATTATCGAGACACCGCCAATCTTATAGGTTTCCGTCTAGGAAAGCGCAAAGTTGAGATTTTGATAATGCACCCACTTGAGTCGCATCAACTTCACCATTTTTGAACAACATTAGAGTCGGGATACCACGCACACCGTACTTTGGAGGTGTTGCAGGGTTTTCATCGATGTTTAATTTTGCAACTTTTACTTTCCCGTCGTATTCGCCGGAAATTTCATCTAGGATCGGAGCGATCATCTTACAAGGTCCACACCATTCAGCCCAAAAATCGACTAGAACTGGAATGTCGGATTGTAGTACTTCAGCTTCAAAATTCGCATCGCTGGTTGAAATCATATTTTAACTCCTAAATATATATTTTTATTCTATACGAGTATGCTGATTCATCCCTGTTGCCTTTAGCCATTCTGGGAGAAGTCAAATTAGATTCGTATGGAAATTATCTGAATCGATGATGGAAGTCCATTTTTTAAATTCGAAATTTAAAAGAGGAATGAGACATCCATATAGTGTCTTGAATTTTAGAATTACCTAATTATTACATTAATAGAATTCAAATTGCAAGGCCTGATTTAAGTAAATGTTAATATTTTTTAGGCATGATTTTTCGCAATATGGGCTTTGCTTTACCAAAAGGACTTTAAATTAGCGTACGATATTGGCAATTGATTTTTTTGATTAGATTTTGGATGCGATAGGCCGCTTAAAGCGGTCTAAAATGGCTGGATTTATGGATATCTCCTATATATTAAATGATTTGAACGATGCCCAGCGTGAAGCGGTTACGGTCGATGATCAACACGCCTTGATTTTGGCTGGGGCCGGGAGCGGTAAAACCCGGGTTTTGGTTCACCGTATTGCCTGGTTGATCGAAGTGCTGGGGTTGTCGGCCTACAATATTTTGGCCGTGACCTTTACCAATAAAGCCTCTAACGAAATGCGCGGCCGTATCGAAGCGTTGATCGGGCAGCAGGCTCAAGGTCTGACGATGGGAACCTTTCACGGTATCGCTTATCGTCTTTTACGTCAGCATTATCAAGAAGTCGGTCTGCCGCAGAACTTTCAAATTTTGGATTCGGACGATCAGAAGCGCGTTATCAAACGTCTGTTGAAGAGCATGGAGTTGGATGAGGCGCAGTGGCCGCACCGTCAAGTACAGTCCTTTATTAATGGTGAAAAAGAGGAAGGGCGTCGTCCTCAACACATTGATCCGGGCCATAACCCGTTTGTGGCAAAGATGGTGCAGATTTATGCGGCCTATGAGGAACAGTGCAAACGTTCCGGTTTGGTCGATTTTGCCGAGCTGCTTTTGCGTGCCCATGAGCTATGGCTGAAACACCCTCAAGTACTGGCGCACTATCAGGCGCGTTTTAAACACATTTTGGTGGACGAGTTTCAAGATACCAACTCGTTGCAGTATGCCTGGTTGCGTGTGCTGGCCGGCGGTTCCGGAAAACTATTCGTGGTCGGTGACGACGACCAGTCGATTTACGGTTGGCGTGGCGCTAAGGTGGAAAACATTCGCCAGTTCGACGAAGACTTCGCCAATGTGAAGATTGTGCGTCTGGAACAAAATTACCGTTCCACCGGCACTATCCTTAAGGCAGCCAATGCGTTGATCTCACACAATACCACCCGTATGGGCAAGCAGTTGTGGAGTGCCGGAGAAGAAGGTGCGCCGATTCGTATTTACGAGGCCTTTAACGAAATGGACGAGGCCAATTATGTCTGCAACCAGGTACAGGCTTGGTGCGAGCAGGGCGGTTCACGTAGCGACGTTGCGGTACTGTACCGTTCCAATGCTCAATCACGCGTCATGGAGCAGGGGTTGATGCATGCTCAGATTCCCTATCGGGTCTATGGCGGTTTGCGTTTCTACGATCGAGCCGAGATTAAGGATGTTTTAAGTTATTTGCGTCTATTGTTGAACCGTGACGACGATGCCGCTTTCGAGCGTGTGTATAACCATCCTCCGCGCGGTATCGGACAGAAAACGGCGGACGGCATTCGTGATGTGGCTCGCGATCAGCAGATCTCCATGTGGGAAGCGGCGAAACGTCTTACGGAACAGGGGTTGACGGCGCGAGCCAAAACATCCGTGAGCGGTTTTATGGATTTGATTGACGACATGGCGCAAAACACAAAAGACCGGGATTTACAGGATCTGGTCATGCACGTGATTTCTCGATCCGGTTTGCAGGCGCATTTCGAAAAGGATACGTCCGAGCAAGGCCAGAGCCGTCTTGAGAACATCGACGAATTAATCAACGCCGTCAGTCAGTTTAAGGCGTCCAAACCACAGGAAAGCATTGAGGGTGTGGAAAGTGAAGAACAGGCGAACCAGGCGGCCGCTGGCGTTACCATCGGCGATCAGCCCGTGCATACCGATCCACTGTCCGAGTTTTTAGCGCAAGCGGCTTTGGAAGCGGGTGAGCAACAGGCGGATGCATGGGAATCATCGGTGCAGTTGATGACGTTGCACGCCGCTAAAGGATTGGAATTTCCGTTGGTATTCATGATCGGCGTCGAGGAAGGACTGTTTCCGTCGCAACAGTCGATGGAAGACCCGTCGCGATTGGAAGAGGAACGCCGTTTGGCTTATGTTGGCATCACGCGTGCCGAGCAGCAGTTGATTATCACCTTTGCAAACCGTCGACGTCTGCACGGTTCCGAGTTTTATCCGACGCCATCGCGTTTCATTAAGGAAATTCCGGCCGAATGCGTCGATTTTGTGCGTTTGTCCGGTTCGGTCAGGCCGACCATGGAATCGTCGATGAATGCCAATATCAGTGCGGCGCTGGCGGCCGAGAATCAGAGCGGTTATCAAATCGGCGATCGCGTCAGGCACGCTAAGTTCGGCGAGGGCATTGTGCTGACGATTCAGGGCAGCGGCGATCATGCGAGCGTTAACGTGCATTTTGACGACGTCGGTTCCAAGTGGTTGGTAATGGCTTACGCTAAATTGGACAAGTGCTGAGTCATGTTATGAGCGATCTTCTGGAAGTTAATCGCCTCAAAGCCTTCGGTATGTCGGCCGAGGTCAGTTTTAAACTGGCGGCGGAAGAGTGGGTAATTTTGTTCGGGCCGTCGGGAACCGGGAAATCGGTTTTATTGCGGGCGTTGGCCGACTTGATCCCGCATAGCGGCGAAGTGAGTCTGGATGCGCAGGCACAGGATTCGATGTGTCCCGAACATTGGCGCAGACAGGTGATGTATTTTCCGGCCGAAACGGCCTGGTGGCGGGAGACCGTTGAAGAACATTTCGATGTTTTGCCTTCGGAAGAACAGTTGCAATCGATTGGTTTGCGTGCGGAGCACTTGAAGCGCACTATCAATAGCCTGTCCAGTGGTGAAAAGCAGCGGTTGGCGTTATTACGCGGCTTGCTTTACCTGCCCAAAGTTCTACTGTTGGACGAAATCACGGCAAACCTCGATCCAGAGAGTACGGCCCAGGTTGAACAGTTACTTCAAGAATATGTGAAAGAACATCGGGCAACGGTACTTTGGGTCAGTCACGACGAAATGCAAAGTAAGCGTCTGGCTTCGGACGGCAAACGCTGGAACATCCTTGAATTGTACGAAAGACTGAAGGGAGAAAGCCGATGATTTTTCTAAGTTATGTCGATCTGGCGACCCTTTCTGTTTTGATTATCCTGCTGGGCGGTCTGCTGTGGTTGAACGGTTTCACTCATGTCAAACAATTCTGGTGGGCCAACCTGCGTATGGTTGTTCAGTTGCTTTTCATGGGGGTGTGGCTGAGCTGGGTATTCTATGCCGACAATTGGATCTGGGTCGCCCTGGTTGGTTTGGTGATGTTGATGGCCGCCGCCTACGAAATTGCCAAGCGCCAACATTACAGCTTCAAGGGCGGGTACAGTCTGTGGATCGGATTATTTTCGATCTCTCTGACGTCATTGATTCTGCTGGTGGGCGTGTTGACGCTGATCATCGAGCCTCAGCCCTGGTATCAGGCGCAATATGCGATTCCGCTTTTGGGAATGTTGTTGGGAAACAGCATGACCGCGATTGCCTTGGGAGTCGATAGTCTGACGCGCAATGCCGTACAGTTCAAGCCGCAGATTGAAGCGCAGTTGGCATTAGGCAAAACCGCTAAACAAGCGATGCAGTTCGTTCGCGAACAGAGTTTGCATACCGCGATGATGCCGGTGATTAATATGTTGGCTGCGGCGGGTATCATTTCTTTGCCGGGGATGATGACCGGGCAGATTCTAGCCGGAACCGATCCGTCGGAAGCGGTGAAGTATCAGATTATGGTGATGTTTCTAGTGGCGAGTTCGACCGGTTTCGGAACGTTGATTGCGGTTAATCTGGCGTGTCGTCGACTGTTTGACGGACGTCAGAGGTTAATGCTCGAACAACTCAGTAAAACCCGCTAGCGGATTATTCGATCAGTATCGATTTTAGCAGCAACCCGGATAATTAAGCATGTCGGGGCTTTGTCTGGTAATGCGGTTTCGCCCTTTGTTTTTAGAAACATAGAGCGCCAAATCCGCTTTGTGGATTAAGTCGGAAATACCGTTAGCATCTTGCATACAGGCGATCCCGCCGCTGATGGTGATTTTCGGTATGCTCGGAAAAGTGTGGCGTTCAACTTCGGTTCTTAATTGTTCCGCTTGTTGTATCATGCTGTCGTCATCGACACCTTCCAGTATTACGATGAACTCTTCACCGCCCCAGCGACCGATGTGGGCATTATCGGTAAAGCTTCGTTTTAACAGCTCGGCAAATTCCTGTAAGACTTCGTCTCCGACGTGGTGGCCGTAGTTATCGTTAACCTCTTTAAAATGATCTAAATCAATCAGCATCAGGCACGACATTTTGCCTGTTTTTCGGAAGTCGTCGTATTGAGTTTCAAGTACCTGTTCAATTTTGAGGCGGTTTGAAAGTTGGGTGAGGGGGTCGGTGGTCGAGAGCTGTTCCAAAATTCTATTCTGTTGAAGTAATTCATTTTGGGTTTCAAGCAGTTCTTGAGTTCGGGATTTTACTTGTTGGTCCAGCGTATCGTTGGATTCTTTCAGCTTGCGATAAACATGTTTGAATCGACGTGTTAAAAATACCGAGAACAGCATGCTGATAATGATCAGTGCCGTCGCTAAAAAGATGATGGTTTGCATCAGTCGGTCGACTTGATGGTTGGCATGAGCGATCGATTTTTTGATCTCTTCGGCTTGGCTGAGTGAAAATTCATTGACCTTATCGCTGAAGCGATTCAGTTTTTCGAGCCCTTCGGTTAACAGTCGTTGTTTGGCGGTTTGGCGATCGCCGTTCATGGCGATGTCGGCAATCTGATTTTGGAGCGGCCCGGTTTCTTTTCCCATAGAGCTGATTTCGTCGAGCCATTCTTGCTCAAGCGGGTTGTTTTTAAGAAGTTGAGCCAATTTATCTCGGTACTCTGTATAGAATTTGCCATCTTCGTAAAAGCTCATGAGGGCGGCGTCTTTTTCGAAAGGGTCGTCAGCCAGCAAAATCCGTTGAATGTCTACGGTGCGTTTTTGGCCCGCGATGTGTAGATTCATCAAGTTGTGCTGTTTTTGGTACTGCGTATTGATTACGTCTGAGGCGTTTTTGAGTGTGGTGGTGGTGATTTCCTGAGCCGTGAAGACAAGGGTGCTGACAAGAATCAAGGTCAACAGAAAGACGACAAAAATGAGTTTGCTTGAACGAAGTTTTATGAGTTCTCTCATTTGTCCCCGGCTTCGGATGAAATGTATATTTATCTTATAACTATAGTGGAAATTGGATTCAGGTCAAGCGCCTTGGAACGGAATCGTTATCAATATTAATTTCAATTGCTTGAATGCGATCTCGGAATTAAATCGGCACAACTCGGCCTGACATTTGACCGGGTTGTTTGGATATTGAAGTGGTTCTATTGAAGCCGGGCGTTTCTATCAAACTCCGATCGGATTCAAATAGCGTTCGCGTTTCTTTGGTTTCAGTTTGTCGAGTTCGACCAGAATCAAAGCGTCAATGCAGGCATTGAAATCCGGATCGATGCTGAAGTCGATGAATCGACAACCTTTATCGTCCGCCACTTCGGCATATTGTTTGAACAGCGTCGGCACTTTAACGCCTTCCAGTTCCAACAATGCGTTCAATTTCTTGAAGCTGTCCTTGTACTCGCCGCTGAAAACGTTTGTCGCGATTTCCAGGTTTTCCTTGCGCAGGTTTACCGGGCGTTTGGCGGCTGCCAGATCCTGGTTGGAACCGAATTGTTGCTGGTAGAAACCGATAATCAGTTCCTGGGCGTTTTGCGGGTAAGCGTCGCTTAAAGAGACCGGACCGAACAGGTATTTGATTTCGGGATGCTGTGCGACATAAGCGCCGATGCCGTACCAAAGGTAATCCAAGCTGCGTTTCCCCCAGTATCGTGGTTGTACGAAACTGCGTCCCAGCTCGATGGCATTCGGCAAGTAGGCTTCGATTTCCGGTTTCAGGTCGAACAGGGTGCTGGTGTAAAGTCCTTGGATGCCGTATTTTTCGACCAGATTTTTACATTCGCCGATGCGGTAAGCGCCGACAATCTCCAATTCCTCTTCATCCCACAGCACCAAATGACGGTATTGGCTGTCGTATTTATCCAAATCCATCGGTGTTCCGGTGCCTTCTTCGACCGAACGGAAAGTGAGTTCGCGCAGTCGGCCGATTTCGTGCATCACCGGCGAGTCGGCTTCGAAATCGTACAAATAGATTTTTTTGCCGTCCTGAGTCTGGCCTAGCAGTTGAGCCTTTTTAAGCGTCTTTTTCAGTGCTTTGGGATCTACCGGATGGGCAATGGTTTCCACGGTTTCAAACAGCGGCGTTTTACCCTTTTTGGCGGCTTTGGCTTCCTTGTCCAGTTTATATAGATGCTTGCGGAAGCGGTTGGCCAATGCTTTGGATGGCAGATCGAGTTTTGCGACCGCTTTCCACGGAATGGCTTTACCGATGTGGAATTGGATTTCCTGATGATCTTTGTTGAACATTTCCTGAACCAGCATTAAGGTTCCCAGTGGTTTGTAAAGTGCCGACAAGCTGTAAAACAGCGCCGAGTTGCGGGCATCGACATAGATCGGCACGATTGGAGAGTTGGATTTTTCCGCCAGTTTAATGAAACCGGCTTTCCATTTACCGTCACGCACGCCGTTTGGGCGAATGCGCGAGACTTCACCGGCCGGGAAGATAATCACCGCCTCGTCGTTGTTCAAAGCTTCTAAAATCGCTTTGAACTGAGTTTTGTGAGAGGGTTTTCCGCTGATGTTGTTCACCCCGAGAAACAGAGACTGTAACGGGTCGATGTGATTCAGCAGGTCGCTGGCGACGATACGAACATCCGGGCGCACTGTGCGTACCATTTTTAGCAGAGCCAGTCCGTCCAGCGAGCCGATCGGGTGGTTGGCAACTAAAATTGCACGGCCTTCCGACGGAATACGGTTTAGAGAACGCGAGCTGACACGGTAGCTGAAGTTGAAATGGTTCAATACCTGATCCAAAAACGCAAACCCACGTAGATGTTGGTGGGTCAGTATGAATTGGTTGATTTCGTCTTCGTGGGTCAGGGCTTTAATCAATTTTATGATTAGTTTTCCGCCCTTTTTATTCGGTAAGTCCGGGAATTTTTCAGTCAGGGCTTTTTCTAGATTCAGCATCGCGTCGTCGTCATCTTCTTGTTGGTTTGATTCACCCTGCATTATGGTTGCGGAGTTTGAAGTTAAGATGACATCACAATGATATTTTTTTGACAGGCAAGCAAAGCGCTTATAATTCGTTTAAGTTTAAACAATGACAATTGGCGGAGAACCATGATCGGTATCGATAGAAAGCGGCTAAACCCTTTGTATAAATTCTGGCTGGCCTGTATGGCGGTATCGATGTGGATGTTTGCCTCGCCCTCATCGGCGACCGATACCGTTCTTGAACTTGATGACGCCAGTTTGAACATTCATGTGGTGCAGGCTCAAAAAACCGTTAGGGCGCGTTTGTTGTGGTTGCCGTCCGAATACGGGATTCTGCCTCAGGAGAAACGGGTGGCGGAGCAGTTGGCTAAGAAGGGCATCGAAAGTTGGTTTGTGGATGTCTATGAAGCGTTATTTTTGCCGCCGACCCCCAGTGCGGTGGACGCCGTTCCCAGCGAATGGATCGAACGATTGATCGATCAGGCCACAAAGGATGCATTGCCGGCTTGGGTGATTGCGCCGAATAAAGCCGCCCAATTAGCGGTTAGAGGGTTGTCGCAGTTTCAGCGTCGGCAACACAATGATCTGGGGCTGATTCTAATCAACCCGAATCTGTACCTGAATACCCCATTGCCCGGACAGGAGGCTCAATATTGGGCCGAAGTGTCGGGCGTTAATTTACCGATCAGCGTTCTGCAGTCGGAACTGTCGCCATGGCGCTGGCGGGTCATGAAGTTGGCCGATAAATTGGCGCACAGCGGCAGCGACGTATTTGTAAAACTGCAGCCTAAATCGCGCGACCGCTATTACTTCCGTCCGGATGCCTTGCCGATTGAAAGGCAGGTAGCAACCCATTTGGCGGATGATATCCGTCGGTTGATGCAGTGGCAATTGGCCTATCTTGGGGAGTCTCGAGTTGGCGGCAAACTTTCCGATCAAGTTGAAAATAAGGTGGAAACGACACGCTCTACGGAATTGCAAATATACAGCGGCGACCAAAACCGCAATTTGAATCTGCAAGATCTGTCCGGTGAGGCGGTTTCATTGGCGGATTACAAAGGCAAGGTCGTGCTGCTTAATTTCTGGGCAAGCTGGTGTCCGCCTTGTGTGCATGAAATGCCGTCCATGGCTCGACTTAATGATCAATTGGACGGTCAACCGTTTGAGATCCTAGCGGTGAACCTGGCGGAAGAGCAAAGAGCAATCAAAGCGTTTTTGATGCAACATCCGGTCAATTTCCCGATCTTGCAAGACCCGTCCGGTTCGGCGGTGAAAACCTGGCAGGTGTTTGCTTATCCGAGCAGTTACCTGATCGACAAGCAGGGCAAGATACGTTTTGCCCTATTCGGCGGAACGGAGTGGGATCAGGAAAGTCATTTGAACAAGATTAAAACGTTGCTTTCAGAATAAACTCTTGTGAAACAAGGTGTTGTGTCGGAAAAGAATAAGCTGTGGATAACTCGGTGAACTTTTGGAAAAGTGACCGGAAACGGAAAGAATAGAAAACTTAAAGCGTTTTATCACAGTTTATTTTCCCAATGTCTCCTGAGCCATGCGATAACCTAATGCAATCATCTCGTTGACTTTGGTGAACTCCATCATGCCGCAGGCGTTTCGCGGAATCTCGATGGTGATGTCCGGCGGATAAGCCGCTAATTTCTGGCGGGCGATGGTATTTTGCATGCTGTCGAACGCTTTGTTACTGACTTCGTAGACATCCAGATTAAAGGATTTTTCGAGCGTTTTTTTCAAAGAATTTTCCTTTGACAGAAAATGTTCTTTGAGAGAAGTGAAAAGACCGGTTACGTCGTTTAGCCACGAATCCTCGTCTAGTTCTTCTTGGTTTTCATCCGTGCCCGGGCCGTCGAAAATGGCTTTTCCGCCCAAGTCGACTGCAATCGTCAGATCGTTATTCTGGCCGAAAGTGGGCGCAATCGGCATCGGGTTGAGGACGCCGCCGTCAATTAGCGTCATGTTATGCCATTGGTAGGGGGTGAAGATCATCGGTAACGAGATGGAAGCACGAATCGCTTTCAGTAGCGAACCGGTCTGGAGCCAGACTTCTTTTTCATTTTCGATGTCGGTGGCCACGGCGGTGAAAGGAATTTCAAGATCTTCGATATTCGGGTCGCCGATCAACTCTTTAATGGTTTCAAACAGTTTATCGCCTTTGATCAAACCGCTACGATCCCACGCGATATCGGCTAAGCCTAGAATGTCGGTGTTGGTCAGTTTCTTGAACCAATCGACGAATTCGTCAAGTTTGCCGGCCGCATATACGCCGCCAACCAAAGCGCCCATCGAACTACCGGAAACAAAACGAATTTCATAGCCTTGTTCTTCCAGCCAGTGGATGATGCCGATATGCGCTAAACCGCGCGCGCCGCCGCTGCCTAGAATCAGGGAGACGGTTTTGCCGGTTTTTTTGGGAAGGTAGGGTTTAGTCATCGGTACTCCGGACGGCTCTCAGTACGACGTCTATTTTAAAGCGTCGGCGACGATGGCTTTGGCTTCTTCCAAAATCGCATCCAAATGCGCCTGGCCTTTAAAGCTTTCCGCATAGATTTTATAGATGTCTTCGGTACCGGAAGGACGTGCTGCAAACCAACCGTTTTCAGTGGTGATCTTCAAACCGCCGATCGCCGCACCGTTACCCGGTGCATGGGTCAGTTTGGCGGTGATGGCTTCGCCCGCCAAGGTATCGGCCTTGACCATGTCCGGTGAAAGGTTGCTTAAAATCGCCTTTTCTTCGCGGTTTGCCGGTGCGTCGATGCGGCTGTAAATCGGGTTGCCGAATTTTTGCGTCATTTCAATGTATAACTCGCCCGGATCTTTGCCGGTGACCGCCGTAATTTCCGCGGCTAACAAGTTCAGGATGATGCCGTCCTTGTCGGTACTCCAAGGACCACCGTCGAAACGCAGGAACGACGCTCCGGCCGACTCTTCACCGCCGAATCCGAAAGAACCGTTTTGCAATCCGTCAACAAACCATTTGAACCCGACCGGCACTTCGCTCAGGTTTAGGTTAAGTGCCGACGCGACGCGATCGATCATCGAGCTGGAAACCAGGGTTTTACCGACGGCGGCGTTTTGCGGCCAGTCCGGACGATGAGTAAACAGGTATTGAATCGCCACCGCCAGATAGTGGTTTGGGTTCATCAATCCGACCGACTTGGTGACGATACCGTGACGGTCGACGTCCGGATCGTTACCGAACGCCAGATCATAATTGTCTTTAAGGTCAATCAGTCCGGCCATCGCATAAGGCGACGAGCAGTCCATACGGATTTTGCCGTCCTTGTCGACGTGCATAAACGAGAAAGTCGCATCCACGTGCGGATTGACGATTTCCAGATTCAGTCCGTAATGATCGGCAATCGGTTTCCAATAATGAATGGCCGCACCGCCCATCGGATCGATCGCCAGTTTCAAACCGGCGTCTTTGATCGCCTGCATGTTGATGACCTTATCCAGGTTTTCGACATAAGGCGTGATCAGGTCGGTCGGAGTGACGTATTCCGAAGCCATGGCTTCGTTCAACGACATACGTTTGACCTCTTTCATGCCGTCGCGAATCATGTTGTTGGCGCGTTCCTGAATCCATTTGGTTGCATCGGTGTCGGCCGGTCCGCCGGTTGGCGGGTTGTATTTGAATCCGCCATCCTGCGGCGGGTTATGCGACGGTGTGATGATAACGCCGTCGGCCAGACCGCCTTGGCGACCTTCGTTGTAACTTAGGATTGCGTTGGAAACCACCGGCGTCGGCGTATAGCGGCCGTTGGATTGAATGATGACGTTGACTTTATTGGCGGCAAACACTTCGACGGCGGTGGCGTGTGCCGCTTCCGATAGGGCGTGAGTATCCATGCCGATAAACATCGGACCGATGGTGTTTTGCAGACGGCGGTATTCGACGATGGCCTGACAGATGGCGGCAATATGATCTTCGTTAAAGGTGGTTTTGCTGGAACAGCCGCGGTGGCCCGAGGTTCCGAAGCTGACAGCCTGATCCGGAATGTCGGCATTCGGCTTGAGGTTGTAATAGTCCGTCATTAACAGCGGGATATTCTCTAACAATTCAAAAGGGGCTTTTTTGCCGGCATAAGGGGAAAGGGCCATGGGGATACTCGCTTTTGGTTAGTCGTTTTGATCAATAGTTAAAATGATTATATACAGTAAAAAAGGGGAAAAAAGACAAAAATATGAAAAAAACGTTATCGACGGGCGTGTCGAAAAAACACGTTTTTTGTCCTACCTTTTTGCTGCGGATTGCCTATAATCTTTTAAATGAATTTCAAAAAAGCAATCCACTCATTTCGCCTTGTAGCGAGTTTTATCCTCCTGTTTGCGTTTACGCAGACAGTCGGGTTGCTGCACTCTGAAATTCATCCTTTCCATACCCACACCGCCGAGTGTGACCTGTATGACCAATTTGCCCAGCCGATCAATGAAACCGCAGACAGTGTTGCGGTTTTGTCGACGGTCTGGACAAGCGACATTCAACCCGAATTCACCCTGGCCGAATTGTCTTTGGCCGCGGTTCCTCATTTCTGGGGGCGTGCCCCGCCGTCTGCCTGATTGTTTTAAATCGTTCGAAATTTATGACGCAATTGTTATCGCTCGCTTATGGGGCGGTAAGGTGCGTCCGTTGCAAACGTTGATAACAATTAGGTAAATAAATATGCAATTGAAAAAAATTATTCTGGCTATGTGGGCGGCCGGTGTCGTAGCGTCTGCACATGCGGAGACCGGCAATGAATCCCAAGTGAAAACGCTGACGGAGTCCGGTTCTCAAACACTGTTGAATACGGTCACCGTATCGGCTTCTCCGGTTCATCAGCATGAGGCTTTCGACGTGCCTTCGCAGGTCGACAGCGTGTCGGGACAAGAGAAAATGCAGCGCGACAGCGGGTCGCTTGGCGAGATGTTGGAAAGTATTCCCGGCGTAAATAATATGTCCGCCGGAGCGCAGTCCGGTAAACCGGTGATTCGCGGCATGACCGGAAACCGCGTTAAGGTTTTATCCAACGGCCAAAGTACCGATTACCAAGCTTACGGCACACGCCACAATCCGAATATAGAGCCTTATCTGGCCGAGCGTGTCGAAGTGATTCGCGGACCGCAAAGTGTACTTTACGGTTCTGAAGCGATGGGCGGCGTCGTCAATGTCTTGCAGGCGGAAATCCCTTACGGTCAGCCGACTTCGGGACAATTGGCGGGCGAATACAACAGCAACAACCGTGAAACCATGGTCGGCGCCAAGGTGGGAGCCGGTTCCGAGAAGTTCGGCGTCACCGCCGGGTTCTCGGTGCGTGAAGCCGATAATTTCCGCGTACCGGACGTCTCCTCTTCGCAAGGCGCGACGCCATCCAGCCCGGTCAGCGACAAACCGTTGTTTGTCGGCGAAGTGCCGTTCACCAATTTTGAAAACCGTGCCGCCAATATCGGTTTAGGTTATCAGGACGATTGGGGTAAGGTTGAGTTGCGCCATACCCAGTGGATTTCCAAGCAGAACTATCTCGGTGTTGAAGCCGAAGATAAATTCTCCCCGTTTGAGCCGCTTGCGGCCGGGCAGAAACTGCAAAACGACGAGACTCAGTTAAGCGCCGAGTTTTTCCTGAACGACGATTGGATATTGAAGCCGAGCTGGGCGCATACTCGTAACCAACGCGAGGCATCCCACGACTTGCCATTCGAGACCATGGCCGAGGACGAGGGAACCGAACATTATTTGGATATTGTGGTGCATCGCGATGACGTCAAGTTGGCGTTGGAGCATCCCGCTATCGGCGACTTTTCCGGGGAAATCGGAATTGAGTTGACCGAAAAACAACAGACGTTGCGTTCCGGTCATTTGTCGCCGTCGGCGGACGTCAGCAAACGTGCGGTTTATCTGTTTGAAGAAGCCGACTATGACAAGTGGCTGGTTCAGTTCGGGGCGCGTTACGACACCCACAGCGTCAAGGCGCCGTTGAGTGCCGAAAACGAACATTTCTACGAAGAGATGGGGATTTTCGACGCCTCCAATAACGAGCGCGATTTCGATGTCTTCAGTGGTTCGGTCGGCGCGACCTATCGTGTGGACGGTAATTGGAGCATTGCCGGAAATGTTGCCCGAGGTTTCCGTGCGCCGAGCATCTTCGAGCTGTATGCCGGCGGCGAACACGGCGGTGTTCAGGCGTTTCAGTTAGGGAATCCCGATTTGAAAGCGGAAACCTCGCTGAATACCGATCTGTCGTTACGCTGGCAGACCGATAAAGCGCAGATGGTTGCGACCGTATATCAGAATTGGGTGAGCGATTACATTTATCTGGCGAATACCGGTTATTACCGTGCGTCGGAAGGTTCGCCTAACGAAGGCGAGCGAGTCGATGCGGATGCGCCGGGTGCGATCGTCGAGATGCAGGCGCAGCAGACCGATGCCGAAATCCGTGGTTTCGAGTTCAGTTACGCTCAGCAGTTCAATGCGCGTTGGTCGGGTGATGTGGCGCTGGAGATCATTGAAGGCCGTGACGTTAAAAATCATCAGGAGCTGCCGTTGATTCCTGCGAACAATCTGACATTGAACGGACATTATCATCCGGCGGATCGCGGCGATTGGAAGAATCAGCGCGTGAGTCTAGGCGTTAAAATGGCGGCCGATAAAAACGCCGCGGGCAGTTACGAACCGTTCTCGCAGTTCGATAATATGTCGATCGGTACAGCCTCGACCGATGCCTATGCCGTATGGAACTTGGGATATGTGGCGGACGTGAAATTCGACAGTCAAACCGTGCAGATCGGTGCGGCGGTTGAGAACCTGTTCGACACCGCTTATGTCGATTTCCTGAACACCTATAAAGGCTACACTTTGAACACGGGTCGTAATTTCAAATTGAGTGCGCGCCTGAACTTCTAACCGACCGGTTGGTTTAAAATCAGACCGTTTGGGTTCTCAAGGCTTTAAATTCGTAGCGATGCGGATTTAAAGCCTTTTTTGTTTTCAGGA
This sequence comes from Thiomicrorhabdus sp., assembly GCF_041583835.1. Lineage (GTDB taxonomy): Bacteria > Pseudomonadota > Gammaproteobacteria > Thiomicrospirales > Thiomicrospiraceae > Thiomicrorhabdus. Next base: position 65,564 of record NZ_JBFHFC010000011.1, read on the forward strand.
AGAGAACAAATTTGACGAGCGTTTAAATAGACTAAAACCGTCCTTTTCCGGAAGCTGTTCAGCTTGGGATCGGCGTATATAGTAAAATGCCGGAAAACTCCGGAAAGAGACTTGAAAAAAACCTTCAAAGTCCATAAGTAACCGGCATTAAACGAATTTAAAGAGAAAAGGTGTTCATGAGCAAAGATTATTATGCAATTTTAGGTGTAAGTCGTAATGCGAACGAGGCCGAAATCAAGAAAGCATACCGCAAAATGGCGGCTAAATACCATCCGGACAAACCGACCGGAGACGAAGCCAAGTTCAAAGAGATCAGCGAAGCGTACGAAACACTGAGCGATTCCGAAAAACGCGCTATGTACGATCAGTTCGGTTCGGATTACGGTCAGCGCCATACTTCCGGTTTTGGTGGATTTGAGGGGCAAGGTCCCGATTTTTCGGATATTTTCGGTTCCATGTTCGGCGGTGGCGGAGCGCAGGGGTTCGACGGTTTCGGTGGTCAGCGCCAGGCACGTCCGCAAAAAGGTGAAGATCAAAGCGTTGCGGTCATGGTGACGTTGGCCGAAGCGATTGAAGGTGTCGAGAAAACCATCAACGTTCAGATCGGCGATTCGCGTTCTGCAAGCCACGCTTACGACACCAAACCGTTGAAAGTACGGATTCCGGCCGGCGTTACCCAAGGCCAGAAGATCCGTGTCAAAGGCAAAGGCTTTAACGGTTTTAACGGCGGCCCGAACGGCGATGTCATTATCGAGATCAATTTGCAGAAAGATCCGCGTTTCCGTGTCGAAGGCAAAGACGTCTATGTTGACCTGCCGGTCACTCCGTGGGAAGCCGCGTTAGGTGCGAAGGTTGAAATTCCGACCATTAAAGGCAAGATCAGTATGGCGATTGCGCCGGGAACCCAGTCGGGAACGAAGTTGCGAATCAAAGGCCGCGGACTCGGGCGAGAGCCGGGTAATCAATATGTGATCGTTCAGATTCATACGCCGCCTGCCGAAACCGACGAGCAGAAAGCGTTATACGAGCAGATGGCCGAGCTGATGGCTTTCAATCCGCGAGAGCATCTGTAATCGATTTTAATTTGTCATTAATGCAAAACTTGACCCAGCCAAAAGGCTGGGTTTTTTTATGTCCTTGAATCGCCTTGTCTAAAAAAATTCCACGGCACGGACGGTTTTGCATAAAATGGCTGAATAAATATTGAAACTGGAAGTGAACGAGGAATCCGATGAAAGATATGCTGAAACGCAGAGAATTACTGGGAGCGGTTGCCGGTGCAGCCGCTGCGACCACGTTAAGTGCTTGCGGACAACAAGACGAAAGTCCGGCGCAGGTAAGTGCCGCTCCACAGAAAACGTATGAGTGGAAAATGGTGACGACTTGGCCGAAGAACTTTCCCGGCTTGGGAACCGGTGCCAATAACGTCGCCAGACTGATCAACGAGATGTCCGGCGGACGTATCAACGTTAAGGTCTATGGCGCGGGCGAGATGGTCAGTGCGTTTGAAGTATTCGATGCAGTTTCACGCGGTAATGCGCAACTTGGGCATGGCGGTGCTTATTATTGGAAAGGTAAGATTCCGTCGGCGCCGTTTTTCTCGTCGGTTCCGTTCGGTTTGACGGCCAATGAAATGAACGCCTGGTTCTACTATGGCGGCGGTTTGAAGTTGTGGGAAGAAGCTTATAAGCCATTCGGTCTGATTCCGAATCCGGCCGGTAACTCCGGTACGCAGATGGGCGGCTGGTTCAATAAAGAAATCAACAGCCTGGAAGACCTGAAAGGTTTGAAAATGCGCATGCCCGGTCTGGGGGGTGAAGTGTTGAAGCGTGCCGGTGGTGTGCC
>NZ_JBFHFC010000012.1:0-64429 GCF_041583835.1 Thiomicrorhabdus sp.
GATGGGCGGCTACGGACCGGGTATGATGGGCGGCTACGGCATGGGCATGATGGGTGGTTACGGACCGGGCATGATGGGTGGTTACGGACCGGGCATGATGGGCGGCTACGGCATGGGCATGATGGGTGGTTACGGACCGGGCATGATGGGTGGTTATGGTATGGGCATTAATTTGAGTGACGACCAAATCAACAAAATGCAAAAAATCCAATCAGAGTTTATGAAGGATATGTTTTCTACGATGAACACTATGTGGAAAGCCCGAAACGAAATGTGGAAAGCAATGCGTTCACAGGACAAAAAAGCGGCCGGAAAAGCCATTGACGATATGTCCAGCGCGATGAAGGAGATGTTCATGCAACGCATGGATATCCAAGAAAAGATGCAAAATTTATTAACGAAAGAGCAAAAAGAAAGGTTTAACAATGCCTATAGAGGCATGATGAATTATTAACTTTTGATCATCCCTGTGCAAACAGGGCTATTTAGAGCAAAATCCGAATGAAGGTAGTCAGTGTGCTCTAACATTAGTGTTTATACTGTCTCTAAAAACCCACAAGATATTTATCATATATACTTCTTTAAAGCCACTTTCAACTGAGTGGCTTTTTTATGGCTTTAAGTGGGGAATTTGAAATGGCAATAACTGGATTATTAGCGCCAATAAGAGGGGAATTTGCGTCGATAATTAGTGGTGACTCTGACCAGTAATATGCACGCTTCATTAGACTCGTCAAAATTACGATCATGCCTATCAGAAAGGCTTAGTCCAATAATACACAAATCCAAACATGAAAAAACAAAAAAAACCACTTATTCTTTACGGATAAGTGGCTTTTTATTTAAGAAGTGAAAATGAATAATCGATTGATAATCATTGAGTTGATTATTTCACCGTCAGTTGCAGTTCGTCCTGTTTCGGCCAATCGCGATAATTAAAAACCTGCCCGCTGTTTCTAATCTCTCGCGCTTTAGCTAAATCCAACTCGGCAAACACCCACTGGCTGGTTTGCGCTTCGCCTTCGGCCAAAATCCCGTTGGACGGAAAACCGTAATCGATCGGTGTATAAATACTGGCAAGGCCGGTATTGACGTCCACGGCTTCCGACCAAGGCGCTTCGCCTGCCGTCGGCGATTGCACCACATAACACTGGTTTTCCAACGCGCGCGCCTGACAGCCTACTCTCACTCGATGAAACCCGGCATCGGTATCGGTACAACTCGGAACGAGAATCAGATCGGCTCCGGCACGTACCTGCTGTTGAGCGATTAACGGAAACTCCGAATCGTAACAAATGTTGATGCCGATCATGCCAAGATCGGTCGGGATGACTTGAATCTCTTTCCCCGCCGTAACCAACCACTGTTCGTTTTCGAAACGGGTCATGATCAATTTATCTTGATAGCCGAGAATGCCTTCGGGCCCATAAAGGGTCGCCCGGTTTCGAAAACGGCCGTCTGCCAACTGCAGCGGAAAACTCGCTCCCAAAATAATACAGTCATGCTGACGCGCCAGACTCAAATGCAACGCCTGTACGTCTTGATACAATGCCTGCATTTCATGAAGTTGTTTATTCAAATCCCGGTAGACGGTTTCGTCGAACAAAGACGCCAATTCCATGCTGCCGTATTCCGGAAACACCAATAACTGCGCTTCTTTCGCAGTAGCGGAAGCGATCCAGCTTTCCAATTTCGCGGCGTAATCGTCCCAATGCTGAAAAAAGCCGATGTCATATTGAGCGGCGGCTACCTTAAACGCACTCATGCCAGTTCCTTCATCCAAAAGGTCATCAGCTTGGGCGATTCGGTTTCTTCCCCCACTTCCTTCCAACTGAATTCGGTCTGCAATTGCGGTTGAATCCGATATCCCCGATTCTCCCAGAACCGGTTCAACGGTACATAATCCGCCGGTCGCAAAGGATGATCTTGCGGGCGTTGCACCGCACAAAAACAGCTGTATTTATAGCCGTTCTCTTTGGCGTGCGCTTCGCGGTGTTCGAAAAATGCGACCCCTGCACCCTGACCTCGATATTCGGACAACAACACCGATTCGCCACAGTAGAATATCTCGTCAACCGGATACCCGGCTTCGATAAAAGGGGCTTTAACATTTGGCGTCTCTTCGCTCAAAGGAATTCCGGTCGATGCGCCAACGATCCGCTCGCCGTCCCACGCCAACACCACAACGCTGCCTTTAGATTCAATATAGGTTTGCAGATAACGTTCTTCATAAGCCATCTCCCCCTCATAAAGATAAGGAAATTCCCGAAATACCGTTATCCGTAAACGTGCTAAATCCGGCAGATATTGTTGCAGCGCCTCACCGGAAAGACGTTCAATGCGTAACATTAAGCTTCCACCTGACGAATCCAATCGGCAAGGTTGTAATAGTTTGTCACGCGGGCAACTTTACCGTCACGAATTTCAAAAAAAGCACCGGCCGGCAACACGTAAGTTTGACCGTTAGCTTCCGGCAGGCCTTCATCGGTATTGAGGTATTCGCCGTTCACTACAAACTCGGCCGATGCCCGCGTACCGTCTTCGTTCGCCATGATCACCATATCGGTTAGTTGCTCACGGTAGTGATGATTCATGCGCTCCATAAAAGCGGCAAAAACATCTTTGCCCGCTTCTCTGCCACCCTGATTGATGTCATGAACCACGTCATCGGTCAACAGGCTAAGAAACGTATTCATATCCTGACGGTTGAATGCAGCGTAATAGTCTTGAATCAGTTTAATGGAAGCGTTTTGCATGTTTGAATCCCACATAAATAAAAAGAACCGAGAGGCCGCTATTATAAAAGTCATCAGCCGCCTCGAAAACAAATTCCACAAAATAATTGTCATTACCTCTAAACATCATTCAGTTTTTACCTTATAATGCATACATTACGTAATTTTAGTTACGTGTTTAGTTTTTAAACCCATTGTATTCGATTTATTTCTAACCAACGTATGGCGAATTTAAAAGACCAACTTAAATGCTTAGGAAGGCGTCAAGTTATCTCCCTTCCGAAATACCGATCGAATCATTTACGAGAAGCTGAAATTCCATGTTATCCATCAGATTAAGAATCGTATTAATCGCGTTATTGTCCATCGGTGTCGTGGCTTTACTCATACATCATGAATATAGCGTTATCAATAAAGATCTCGAAAACTCGACCGCCTCTTTACAGGTGGTTAACGAAGTCACCACGCTTTCCGAACTGATCCACCCTCTGCAAAAGGAACGTGGGCTGACGGCAACGCTGTTGGTAAAGCATGCCGATGCACTTCAAGAAAAACTGGAAAAACAGCGTCAAATCAGTGATATACATCTGAAGAAAACCATACATTTTTTCAAAGCGTCCAAGGCCGGCGATTTTTTAGCACTTCAGGAACAAATTGTGCAAATACGCCGCAAATTCGATGGCGGTGAAGCGACTTGGAGAGAAGTAAAAAACGTCTATTCAGACGGAATTGAAATGCTATTGACAAGAATGTCCGTGCTTTTGTCCGAACTCGAACATTCAAAATCGGTGACTCATCAACTTTACGCTCTGATCCACCTTGCCAAAGCACGTGAAAATATGGGATTGTTACGTGCCAACATGTCACGCTACTACCAACGTGGTGAAATCACGCGTAAAGAATTATTGGACATCAGCAACTACTACGGGATTTTCTCCGAAGAATTAAGTCGTTTCCGTTTTCAAATGAAACAAACGCAATGGAATAATAGCCTGCAGAGCAATGTCCTTTTCGCTGTTAGAAACCAAATTCTCCAGGTTTTAAACAATGCGCAAATCGACGATAGCCACCTGTTTGAAAATTCGGTTTCAACCTGGTGGAGCGAATCGACACAAGTCATTGATTCAATGAAGAATCTGGAGAACGCCATTCTTAAGGAAGTTCAAACGTATTCGGATCAAAAGATCGAAACCGATCAAAAACACCTTTTAACCTTTATCTTTCTGGCGATCATCACCATGATCACCATTATTATGTTAACGATCATCACCGTATTTAGAATACTGCAGGCGCTTTCGATTCTGATTCGTTCCATGAACAAAGTTGAAGAAACCCAAAATTTTGGCGTTCGCATCAAAGCCAATGCAAACGACGAATTCGGGCAACTCGGCGTCTCGATCAACCGCCTATTGGACTACACCGATCGGGTGATTCAAGAAAAAGAAAGACTTGCCTCGATCGACTTGTTGACGGAGCTTATGAATAGACGCAGTTTTTTACAAGCCGTAGAAAGAGAAATCGCTCGCAGTCGCCGTTACAATACACCGCTGTCCTTAATCTTCTGCGATATTGATAAATTTAAATCGATTAACGATCAATTCGGCCATGCCGTAGGCGACCAGACCCTTCAAATGTTTGCGAACTTATTGAAGTCCAAAACCCGAAAGAGTGATTATGTAGCGCGCTGGGGTGGTGAAGAGTTCGTCATTCTCGCCACCGAAACCAATCTATCTCAGGCCTCGATGCTGGCAGAAAAACTGAGAAAAGATGCCGACGCTCTCGATATTCCTACGGTAGGTCACATGACGTGTAGCTTTGGAGCAAGCGAGTTATTAGAATCGGATTCTTTTGAAAAACTGTGCGATCGAGCCGATCAGGCCGTCTATCATGCTAAGCAATTAGGAAGAAATCAGGTTTATGCAATCGATCAATAAAAAGCATCGCCGCAACAAAATAAATTAGCGTAATAACAGATAATAACGCACATAAAAAAAGCCGCTCTTACGAGCGGCTTTTTATTTAGGGATATCTTTATAGACCGGCTTGAATCGTACTCCAAACCCCAAATGTCTCTTCGCTTGCTCTTACAGATTGATCACAAGAAGTCCGGCTAAAAAGTCAAATCCGCCGAGTCGACTAATTCATCGATAAACCGCAGTTTGCCTTGAACCACCGGAGAAAGGGTAAAGGGATAGGGATCGGCCATCCCCATACTACGGTTAAGTGCATTCATCACCTGAGAAACCCGACGCCATTCGTTGAACCATCTGTCGAAATCGTTCTCTTTCGGCTCGTAAACACTCAGGCCGTAACTTACGGCCGTTTCCAGCGTATCGACAATGTGCATATAGTGCGCCCAAGTCTCAGCCCAATCTTCATGCGGATGACTACTGGCGTAAAGCGTAATGTAACGCCCCATCCAATGATTTTCCTTACCCTTCTCGTAATAGCGTTTTAATGCCTTTTCGTAGTCTTGACGTTCGTCGCCGAAGACCTCCCTGAAAGAGTCTTCCAAATGCTTGTCGGCGATCAGATGCTGCCAATAATAGTGACCGACCTCATGTCGAAAGTGCCCCAACAGAGTTCGGTATCGCTCCCCCATCTGCTCTTTCATGGTATGCAAAAAACCTTCGTCGGCCTCGGCAGCGTTCAATGTGATCAGACCTTTATGATGTCCGGTCAAAACGTGCTCCAAAGTGACGTTCGGATTGGTTCTGCGGTCTTCCAAAAAATCGAATTTCAGATCTTTATTGGCTTCCCCGCCGTGCGGCGAAATCAGTTTCAACTCCAGCAAGGTATACATCAATTGGCGTTTAGCCCTTTCCAGATATTGCCAGCGCTTAGGATTCTTTTCCTGACTCAAATCCGGTATAACCCGGGTAGTCCGGCAAGAGATGCACTGACACTCCGACTCACTGTCGCCGGAAGCGATAAGCCAGTTGCAGTTGACTTGCGATTCGCGCAACTGACATAACTTAAGGCTTTTCGGCGGCGGTAAATTCGGATCAGAAGAGTGTGGATAAAAATACTGGTCGTCGTGAATTTCGCCACTCCACATGGTTTGAATAGAAGGGTCGTAGGCTAAATCCCGACCACATTCACCACAATACAAATTGTGAAAAAAGACTTCTTGTCCACATTGACAAAAAAATCGTTTCATCGAGCTCTTTTCCTTAACAAATATGCTGCCAAATTATGCTACCGCCTTTGGATTAAACCAAACTTCATAAAACTTGGAATGAATGGATGAAAGCTCTAATTGTATTTCATCTAGGTAATCATGTAGAGCCGTTGAGCCCACTTCATAGAAATCATTTTCGTCGATGTACTTTAAAAACTTCTCAATGTCCGCACTCATCTCGCTGCCGTTCGGCAATTTAGAAACCATACGGCGCATGACGCTGACGCAATAACGGATCGAACGGGCGAATTCCTTATCATGTATAAGGTAATCCACCACTTGCTGACCGTTGATCTCAGTCTGCACATTCTGACGGTACATGAAATAGGCGCTGATCGATTTCAAAAGATTCGCCCACAAAATTCCCTCATACTGGTATTCATGGTCAACGGTGGTTTCCTGCGATACGAACAAGCCTCCCACATCCAGAATACGCGACGTCATATCGGCACGTTCGATGCTCATACCCAGTTTGATGAAACGGTATGTTTCATTCTGACTCATGGTGCTCGACAACATGCCCGACCAAGCCTGACAGGAACGAATGATTTTCTCCAGAAGCTGGTTGCGCTTACTTCGAACCTGAAAATCGGCCTGATTATCCTTGACCAACAAATACAGTTCGTTGATGTGAATCCAAGCTTCACGCGGCAGGATATCCCGTGCGGTACGGGTATTTTCACGCGCCCACCACAAAGAAGAAATCAGCGATGCCGGATTGTTTTGATCCGCTAATAACATCGTCATGCAATTCTGCTCGGTTCTGGCGTCATAATGCCGATCGAAATAATCTTCATTGCTGGTGATCTCTACCAGGCTGTACCAATTTAACTTAACCGACTTGGGCAAATCGAACATCAGCTGTGAATGCACTCTGGCCAAACGCGCAGTATTCTCAACCCGCTCGATGTATCGAGCCAACCAATAAACCCTTTCCGCTACTCTAGATAACATCGCCGCTCTCCTATGATTCCACAATCCACGTGTCTTTACTGCCCCCGCCCTGCGAGGAATTGACCACCAGCGAACCTTTCGTCAAGGCCACACGGGTCAATCCGCCGGCGGTTACATAACTTTTCTTACCCTGCAAGATAAACGGCCGCAAATCGACATGCCGGCCTTCAATTCCGTCTTCGCAGAGCGTCGGCACGGTCGACAGACTCAATGTAGGCTGTGCGATGTAGTTTCTCGGATTCTCAACAATCAGTTTTCGAAACTGTTCAATCTCCTCTTCGGAAGCCTTTGGACCGATCAATAAACCATATCCACCCGATTCGTTTGCCGGTTTAACCACCAATTCGTTCAAGTGTTGCAGAACGTATTCACGGTCTTCATCAACACTACACAGATAACTCGGCACGTTCTGAACCAGCGGCTCTTCCTTCAAATAGAAACGAATCATGTCCGGCACATAAGAGTACACCACCTTATCATCGGCCACACCGCAACCCGGCGCATTGGCGATCGCCACATTCCCTGCACGCCAAGCACGCATCAATCCCTTAACACCCAGGGTGGAATCCGGACGGAACACCTCCGGATCGATAAAGGCATCATCGATACGACGATAGATCACATCGACTTTTTTAAGGCCGTCGATGTTACGCATGTAGACACAATCGTCGTCCAACACCACCAGATCACTCCCCTCCACCAATTCCGCCCCCATCTCATGAGCCAGGTAGGCGTGTTCGTAATAGGCAGAGTTGAAGATACCCGGGGTCAGCACCACGACTTCCGGACTATCGGATTCATTAGGCGACAAGGAACTCAACATCGACAACAGATTCGCCGGATATTCGTCAATCGGCATAATATTGATGTCATGAAATACCTCCGGCATAACCTGCTTCATCACCGCACGGTTTTCCAGCATATAAGAAACACCGGAAGGCACCCGCAGATTGTCCTCTAACACATAGATGGTACCGTCCGCGCCCCTGACCAGATCCGAACCGCAAATACACGCCCAGGATCCGTGCTTCAACTTCATGCCTTTGCATTCAGGGCGATAGTCCTTAGACGATAGAATCACCTCTTCGGGAATAATTCCGGCTTTGAAAATAGCCTGATCGTTATAGACGTCTTCGATAAACATATTCAGGGCTTTAAGACGCTGTACCAATCCATTGGAAATCGACTTCCACTCGGTTGAGGAAATGGTCCGAGGAAAAACGTCGAACGGCCAAAGTCGATCGATGTTTCCTTTATCGCTGTATACCGTGAACGAAATTCCCATTTGAGCAATGGTAGCATTCGCGTTTTTCTGCAGTTCTTCCATCTGCTTGAACGTCACCCCCTCCAAGTGCTGAAAAAGCTGCTTGGATGCCTCTCTAGGCTGATCTGCAGCCGCCAGAGACTCATCATAAAACCCATTAAGTGCATAATTGGAAAGCGCGTTTATCATAAAATTTCTCACTTTAGCCGATTGTTAATCCGTAAACGGAGCCCACAATGCCGATACGTCATCGACGGTTTCCGGCATCAGCCAAACCGATTGGTACGGCTGTAACACATAATTGGTTTCCGCCGCAGCAACCCCGCTGTTATCCAGCAGGTTGGTCCAATACGAGAACCTTTCCATGCCTTCAATCTCGGCGAGGTTCACCATCTTGATATCGCTGGTCAGGTTATGAATGGCCAACAACGGGAACCTTAACTCCTCTGAATCACGCCACAAGGCGAAAAAATCCGATCCCAGATTCAGCACTTTCTGCGGCGTATCCGGATGGAACGCCTTATGACGTTTACGTCTCTGCAGAATGTTGGTCAAGCGCTTGATGACCTCGGCGTTGGAAGTACGTCCGCTTTCAATCAACGCTTTCAGATACTCATAATCCCAACGGCGGCGGTTGATCGAACGCGTGCGACCGGTTTTCTCTACCCCGTCACGGTCGCTCGGCGTTGCAATCAAACTGTGAATGTAGAACGCTGGAATCCCTTGCAAGGTCATCATGATGTTCTGCGAACAGATAAAACGATCCACCTGCCATTGATCCGGTCCGTTGGAGTGATAGGTCTCGCGGAATGCACTGAACAACGCAATATTGATTTCGTAAGGGCTTTCCGAACCGTCCGGGTTGGATTTGGTGGTCAGGAATCCGCCTAAACGGTGCATGCTGGTGATCAAATCGTCCACTTCTCGTTTCGGCAAGATTCCTTCGATCGGACGTACCCCGATCCCGTCGTGAGAAGCGGTAAAGTTCAGGAAGGTGCAACCCTCGGGCGGCGGTCCGAGCTCCATCGCCCAATCGGTCAGGTAACTGCCGTCGCCGCGATGTAACGCATGCAATACCAAAGGCGCCAAAGCGAACTGGTAAACCATGTGCGCTTCGTCCTGATCGCCGAAATAGGAAAGGTTTTCATGGTGCGGTACGTTGGTTTCGGTCAACAAGATCGCCTGCGGTTTGATGAACGTCATCACATCGCGCAGTAACTTGACCACCTCGTGCGTTTGCGGCAAATGAATACAATTGGTGCCTAACTCCTTCCATAAGAAAGCGATGGCATCCAAACGGATAATGCGTGCGCCCTTCATCATGTACAGCAACAGAATATCGACCATTTTCAACAACACTTCCGGGTTTTTGAAATTCAAATCGATTTGATCGGCACTGAACGTCGCCCACACCATTTTTCGACCGCGGTGCGTATAGGCCGGAACCAATAACGGCGTGTTACGTGGACGCGTCACCTGGGAAACGTCTTCGGTGCCTTCCATCTCGATAAAAAACTCGTTGTAAGGCGGGTTGTTGGCTTTATAGTCGGTAAACCACAAACTTTCACGCGAAATGTGGTTGATGACCAGATCGAACATCAGGTCATACTCTTTTTCAAGTTCTTCGACGTGCGACCAGTCACCGAGATCGGGATTCACCATGGTATAGTCGATGACCGAAAAACCGTCGTCCGAACTGTAAGGAAAAAACGGCAGGATATGGACATTGTTGATCGCGTTCTTGATATAGGTTTTCAGGAAAGTCTGCAAGGTCTGTAAAGGCGGCACACCTTCTTCCAAGATCGAATCTCCATAAGTGATTAAAACCACATCGTCCTGTGTCCAACGCGGCGGCGTATCGTCGGCCGAACGGCCGGGATAGGCTTCCATAAGACTTTTCATCTTAACGAAAACATCTTTCGATCCTTCTTCGCCGTACAGGTAAGCCAATCTGTCTTGTATACTATTTAGAATTTTTTCGCGCATTATCCTGTCCCTCACGGCAATCGACCAATAACAGCGATCGCCTATTCTCTTTTTTTCAATTCTGTACCGCCGACAACCTTATTGATTGTCTAGTTCAACCGCTTCCTTGATCTCTTGCAGAATCGTAGGACACGCACTCGACACACGGTTCCAGTTCGGCATAAACGGAATTTCTCCCGGTGTTTCGATAAAGTCTTTACCGGCCAACATAATATTCTCGGCGAACAATTCAATCACCTGCTCTTCCGAGTGCAGATCCAACTTCAATCCGTTCATTTCCGCATCAAACGCATAGGACTCCAACTGATCCAGAGCGGTACGATAGTAAATGGCTCGAATGGTTCTCAAGGAACTGTGCGAAAAGGTATGTCCGCGTACCGCCAACTTACGGAATAACGATTTGGAGATATCCTGACTCATTCTCGATAGACCGGCCTGTTTGTTGTCGAACGAAACGTCCTGATGCTTATGATCGTAAACATCGGCAATGTCCACCTGACAGACTCGGCGGTTGGAATAGTTCGTCAAAATCTCCGACATGACGCCGATCTCCAATCCCCAGTCGGATGGAATGCGAATTTCTTTTAAACAGTGGACGTCCATGGCAAACTCCCCCGCCAACGGGTAACGGAAGCTGTCCAAATAACTCAATAGGTCGTCTTGTCCGACTACGCCTTTCAACGCTCGCAACAATGGCGTCACCAGTAAACGCGACGCACGGCCGTTCAATTTACCGTCCGCATAACGCGGGTAGTAACCTTTTGAAAATACAAAGTTAAACGTCGGGTGGGCAACCGGATAGATCAGGCGTGCCAGCAGACTTCGGTCGTAAGTCAAAACGTCGCAATCGTGCAACGCCACCGCTTTCGCTTTCTGCGACGCCAGAACATAACCGTAGCAGTTCCAGACGTTACTGCCTTTACCGCGCTCTTTCGGCGCCAAGTCCTTCTCTCTCAGTTTTTCGGTAATCGCCTGCATTCTTGGCCCGTCGTTCCAGACAATTTTGAAATCCTGCGGAAGACCTGAAAAATACTCCTTGGCATACTCGAACTGCTTTTCGTCTGCGCGATCCAAACCGATAACAATCTGATTCAGATAAGGAACATTTTTTAACTCTTCAACAATATTCGCCAATGCCGGCCCTTCAAGTTCGCTGAACAAAGACGGCAAAATCAACCCTAACGGCTTCTCTTTACTAAACTCGATCAGGTCTTTTTCCAGCTCTTCAACCGGTCGATCCGTAATATTGTGAAACGTCGTAACCGTACCATTTTGGAAAAAATCACTCATTGGATTCCCCTTTCTTTTATGAATTTACAGGACTAACACAGTCCCTCTTGCTGCAAAATACTTTCAATCGATTCCACCCAGCCAAACGGGGCTTCCGATTTTGCATATACAGCATTCTCGACCTCCAGAGCCGTTCCGGATGCCGGCGGCAATACAACCGCAATATCGGCATGACATAGCATGCTCAAATCATTCTCTCCATCTCCCAAAGCCACCACCTTACATTGCAGGTCGCACTCAAACGGCGGTTGACTCAACAAGTAACGCATCGCGTCGGCCTTATCGTGTCTCGCCATCACATGATGGAAACGTCCTCCTCTTTTTAAAATCAAATTTTCCTTTCCCAGTTCGGTTTTGAACTTTTCCAGATTCTCTTCGCTGTCCTGCCATAAGATCGGTTCCGTCACTTCCCGCTCTTTAGCTCTAACTGCATCGGCGGATTTAAGCCCGGTCTTATTCATGACTTCGGCGACGGTCCAATCGCCGAATCCCTCGAACACCCATTTGTTCGCTTTACGCAAGTGTTTGATATAAGAACGAATTTCTTCATAAGGCGTACCGATCAGATGCTTTTGACCTTTCTTGCCGTCATTCAGCAAAATAACGCCGCCGTTTTCTGCAATGACCGGAGGCAACAACCCCAAACGTTGCTGCCAGGATTCCAGTTCCGACAAGGTCTTGCTCGAATTCAAAACCACCGGAACGCCCGCTTCTTTCAGGCGTTCGATTAAAGGCTTGACCACCTCGTAAGCATAGGTATGGTGGTTCAACAAAGTTCCGTCTAAATCCGTGAAAATAATTAACTTTTGCATGAAAAAGCCTCCGTTGATTCACTTTCTCAAGCTTAACTTTTTGTGTTGCCGTCTTTAATGACAAGTTTGTTATAAACAGCCAAAGATAAAATAATCAACGCCACGCCAATAATCAGATACAACGCATAGAGCATTTTCGCCGGATCGTTCAGGGCGGTTTTAAACACCACCATCAAGGCTTCGATAGACAAGGCGATAATGATTGCAGTCAAGAACTTGGATAATAGGCGCGCCTCGTCTTTCTTATCGGAATAGGCCTTATAAATAACCTCTCGCTCCAACAGTGTTTTTGCCAAATCGAAAATGGCCAAACCTAACGTCAAAGCAACGATCGGTTTGAAGACGCTTTCCAAGGTGTATTGAGCCGGATTGACCAACTGAATGAAATAGTCGTAAAAAGCGTATCCGATCGACATTAAAGAGAAAAAGATCAAAGAGATGCCGATTCCCAAATAAAACCCTTTAGAAATCGTATTGAATACAGGATGTCGTTCCACCAGGCCGAAACGGCTCAATAAGGTGGTCAGATCGAAATCGAAGAAATAATATTTGCCTTCTGCAAAGAACATTGCAGTGACGCAGGTCTCACCCGTTGCCGAACTCAAATAAGGGCGGCTGATGGAAACGTCCTTTTCGACCACTTCCAGTTTAGGCACAAGGTATTTACGGTTTTTACCGATCGCGCTGTCGTCGGTTCGACTGCGGTAGATATTCGGGGTGGTTTGGTTAAAGTCTTCGTCTGTCACATACACTAAATCCAAACTCGGAAGAACGCGAAATACACGCTGCACCGCCGACACGTCAGCATCCATGACTTGTCCGTTGTTGCGTAAAGTTTCAATCAGAAACTTTTCTATATCAGATTGGTATTGGTTGTACAGATCGATAAATTCTTGCATAAACTCTCTTAGTTCCTTTTCATGTCATCAAGAGGCCTGCCCGAACTTATCGATTTGGTTCGGGCCCCGTCAGTGGGTTCTGAAATAGGCCTCGTTAAACTCATTCAATGCTTTATCGAGCGCATTTGAAACATCGACGAATTCATCCATCAGACTATCGCGAAGTTTCATATCGTCGAAATTCATTCCCGACGATTTATCCCTGAGTTCCATGACATCTGCAATCAGCCCGTGCTGTTTGAGATGCAATTCTTTTACAATTTTGTACTCAGGCATCTGCTCAACAGAAGGCTCGTTAGAAAGGATACTAGCCAATGCCGTGCCAACACCACCTACGGTCGGATTCTTTGCCTTCTCCATATCGATCGAAACGTTCACACCGTTCAGATAGGACTGTACATTCGTCAGCCAGATACGCATTGCCTGGCGAACGCCGGCCATGCGTACACCGTGAATCTCCGGAGTCTTTTGTATCAGCGTCTCCGTATGGGCTTCGTTGATCTGGAACTTGTTGGTTTCGACCATTAATAACTCGGCCTGTTGCTTTAAAGATTCCGAAGCAGTGGAGGTCTCTTCCACCAAGGCTGCGTTATTTTGGATATTTGCATCCAACTCTTGAATCGCCTGCGAAACCTCCGCAACGCTCTGCTGCTGCTCAGTAATAGAACGCACCACTTCGGACAAGGATTGACCTATTTGGGTCACGCCTTCGTTAACGACGGTAAAGGCATTTTCGGTCTCCTGGACCTTCTCCACACCCTGCTTAACCTTAACGCTCGATTCATCGATCAATTTTTTAATATCCTGTGCGGCTTCGGCGGACTTCTGAGCCAAACTGCGAACCTCACCGGCCACCACCGCAAAACCGCGACCGTGTTCGCCGGCACGCGCCGCTTCAACGGCTGCGTTCAAAGCCAACAAGTTTGTTTGGAATGCGATACCGTCAATCAAACCGATAATATCGGAGATTTTTTCCGAGGTTTGCTGAATATCTTCGATCGCATTAATAGTCGAACTCAAAGCCAGCTTAGCCTTATCATTCTCGCTGATTGCCTGCTCGGTAAGATGACTCACCCCTTTCAACTCATTACTGTTCTCTGACTGTAACTGATTAACACTTTGCATGGTGGCATTGATCTGCTCCAAAGTCGCCGCGGCCTGCTGCGTTCTGGATGATAGATCCAATGAGGCTTTAGTCGATTCGTCAGCGGCTTGGCTAACCGTATGGGAAGCGTTCTTGATATACCAGATAATCAAACTCAGGTTATTCAGGGAAACGTTGGTCGCCCCTTTCATCGCCGCTAAGGAACCTTGCAGATCTTTTTCGACGCGTCCGCGAATGTCGCCGGTCGCCAAGTTGTTCATCACAAACACCATGTCTTCGATAATTGCATTCAACGAGGCAAACAACTGGTTGATACTATTGGACGTATCCAGGAAGAACCCTTTAAGGTTGGTGGTATCCAAATGTAAATCGGTATGACCTAAAGAAGCCATTTGCAAGGTCAACTGCAAGGTTTCTTCGACACTCTTCTGCTGAGTGAGATCGAGCCATTCGATCACGGTTCCGATTTGCTTCTCTTCCTCGTTATAGACCGGACGAATCTTAATGTCGAAAATGAAATCGGCAAAATGGTCTTCAAAGTCTTGAGTTCGAGTCAGGTCGGTAAAATTACTTTTATCCACAAACACGTCACTGAGTTTTTGTCCGATCAAACGATCTACCTTAAGTTCCGGGTAGGCACTTTGCAGCAGAACTTCATGTTGCTCAAAGAATTCTTTTAAAGCGTCATTCAAATAGAGGATATTGCCACGCTTATCCACCATCATAATTTGAGAGGTCGCACTGTCCAATGCCGATTTAAGACGGGTACTGCGGTTCAACTTTTCGTAAGCGTCGTCATACATGGCGCCCAATTGAACCTGCATCATTTTCACCGCGGCAACCAGCTTGCTCAAGGAGTGGTTACCCAGGAAGTCCACCTGTCCCGAGAAGTCTCCCTGACGCATCATATCCATGACCTGTTTGGATTTACCCAGACGTTTAAATGCATATTTTCGTCCTGCCCAGGCATACAGATAGAACGCCACACTGATTGCGGCAACCCAACCGACCGGAATATCGATAATGCCTGCCTGAATCAAACTCGCACCGATGCCGAGAATCGCGATCATTGCCACCATCATATTGATCGGATGAATCGCATTAAACGTACAAAATCTTTCTCTAGGCCCGATCAGATAACCGTTCTTGATCTGCTTACGACCTTGTTTGATCTCCTGATACGCCAATTCGGCTTGTTTTTTGGTTTTATCGTCAACGGATCTACGTACGGAAAGGAAGCCGACAATCTTGCCTTCTTCCAGAACCGGGGTCATATTGGCTTCCACCCAGTAGTATCTGCCGTCTTTACAACGGTTTTTAACGATTTGAACCCACGGCTTACCGGATTTCATCGTCTCCCAAAGATCTTTGAATACCGCCTTGGGAACGTCAGGATGTCGCAGAATATTATGGGGCTGGCCGATCAGCTCATCTCGGCTGTAACCGCTGGCTTCGATAAACGCCGTATTCACCTCGGTAATCGTCCCGTTCAAATCGGTTTTCGACACGATGGTTCCTAAGGAGGATATATCTTTTTCTACTTCTGCACCCGTCTGTTCCATGACTTACCTATCTTCTTCTAAACTGAAATCTGCACCGTTTCGATCGACTTGTCGTGATAATAAACATCAAAACAAGCGACCAAACACTGCCCCGAATTAAATTCAACGGTCTTAGAAACCGTTAGACACAATTGCATGTCAATCAAAGAACGATAAGGCTCCGACACACAAACCTCATGAGTATTCTGCATTGCGCTGGTAAAGTAAGGCCGGTTCTTCCAGCACAACCCTTTACCCTTTTTTAGAATATCCATCGTCTTGACCGAGGATTCGTCCTCTTCGCTGATCTGATAACCGAACTCGTCCAAAATAAAGAAACGTTTTACAAACGAAAGGCTGGAAAGCTTTTTCATTTCCGCCTCAAGATCGTTGAAATCATTCAACAATGAAAAGCTTTCGAACAAGGTTTCATAACCTTTCTTCTGAATCTGTTTAACGAAGTGTTTCTCGGCGACATAAGCCGGATAGCTTTCGGTCGTGTGCTGAATGCACTTCTGTCCTTTTTCAACCGTACTCAACAAAGCATCCGGACGGGCAAAATAAAAACCTTGTACCAGATCCACTCCGGCATCCATCGCCAACAGCGCTTGGCTCTCGGTTTCAATCCCTTCCAACAAGGAGATACTGCCGGCCTGTTGAATCAGTTGAGTAAGGTTTCTCAGGATACTTTGACTGCGCATGCTTTTGGTCGCTTCCAACAACACCTGACGATCCAGCTTCACGATATCGGGTTGCGCTTTCCATATCCGGTCGATATTCGAATGGCCGGCTCCAAAATCGTCCAGAGCAATCAAACAACCCAGTTCACGTAAAATAAAGATCAACCTTTCAAACAATGCTTCATCGGTAATTTCACTTTCAACGACTTCAACCACGACCTCATGGCCTTTTATCTCCAATTCGGAGAGCAGATCGCCTAAGCAGAATTCGTTCAAACTCGAGACGTTCTCAAAATCCAAGTTCAGGAACAGCCAGCTATCCGGCGGACGGGTTTCTTTCCAGTGACTGAGATGCATTCGATTGATTAACCGAGCGTAATCGGCTTTAGACACACCTTCGGGCGGTTGAAGGCAATCGGCGGCCTTCATAGACTTTCCGGATATTTTAGTTCGCCCCCTAACCAAGGCTTCCGCACCGATACAAGCCTGATTGGAAAAACTGTATATAGGCTGAAATACCGAATATAGATGGCTGTCTTTGACGGCTTCCGAAAGAGTGATGCTGGGCCTCTCTTTAACTAATTGTAAAATCTGGGCATTCATAAATTAAAAAGCACCTCACGGAGGTGCAGATAAAAATCAATGTTCCGTTGTGTATTGTTTTTCACTTAGAGACTCAATTCTTAGGAACGGTAATATTTAAAAAAGGATGATTGATCATTGCCGACACCGTATCTTTCGCAAATACGACAGCGTCAATTGCGGCAAAAAGGTGGGCAAACCGACCAATAACAAACATACGTCAAGCGCTCTCCTGTTGGGACAAACCGGCAATGACACTCACGATTTCATGAGCAATGACCGAAATCTTCTTCCCTTGATCCATCGCCATTTTTCGCATCGCTTGATACGCTTGATCTTCCGACATATTCTTATACTCGATCAACAAGCCTTTGGCTTTTTCGATAACCGCTCTTTCGGAAAGCTTATGCTTTACCTGAGCCAATTCTTTTTTGACCGCCTGACACTCATTAAAACGTGCCATCGCCACATCGATAATCGGCTTCATTCGCTCCGGACTCTTACCGTCGACGATATAGGCTGTAACACCCGCCTTAACGGATTTGGCGATAATTTTGGAATCCCTTTCATTACTGAAACAGACCACCGGTTTCGGGCAGTATTCATAAACCACTGCAAACTGCTCAAACAATGAAGACGTGGGCTTTTCCACATCCAACACGATTAAATCCACCGACATCTCACCAACCGCTTTCAGAACATTCTCCGAAATCGAAATCGTGTTGACCTGAGTTGCACCCGATTCCCTTAAGCCAGACTCTAATTCAACGGTATTCGCCGCATCGTCGCAAACCAATAATACATTCAAACCTGACTGCACTTCTCTTCCTCCCTGGAAATTCACCTCCACTTAATAACAACTGTTAGACCATCGATCATTAATCATTAAAAATCAATGGGTTAAGTCAATTTTTAATGGAAAATCCATCAATATTAAGTTATTAGATATAGGCAACCCGTTTGAAGGGCACCATTAAGGTGCATAATAAGCCGGATTACCATGCAAACTCTCACACCCACAAAGCGCCGGGAAAGGGAAAAAACTGAAAAATCATGTCCGCTAAAAAGCAAAAAGCGGCGTCTCCCGTTCAGAAGACGCCGCCCGATTTTTCAAACCAAAAATATCGTTTTAGAACTTAACCGTTCCCCACACCCAAAGCTTGGATGTGTCAGTCAAATACGTATCAGCATCATATGTTGCGTACTTAACACCGGCGGTATAGTTTTTACCGAACTTTCTAGCCAACAACACATTCACTTCCGAACCGTAATGATCACCGCCCTTGTCGGCTGAATAATCATGATAAACCGCCAACAATTTATTTCCGGCAATCTTAGTTGCGACTTTAACCGAGTTATCAACCAAACCGTTCACCGGCGTAGTCAAGAACTTATCAGCCCAACCGTTATAGGCATGCTTAGTTGCTAAAGGCGTTTGGAACGATTTAACACCGTCACCACCCAACACTTCCTGGGCCGCAGCCAAAGTAACGCCAGACACTTTCACACCCAACTCAAGGTTACGGTAATCGCCGCCGATATTATCGGAATCCGCATAATCATCCTGGCTGGCGAAATCCGCTTTATAGATCAGATTCACGCCTTCAGACACCTTAGGAGAACCGTAAACGCGCACCCCCATTGTCTGGCTATCCGCAGCACTGTCGTCATAGTCGATGAAATAACCGTAACCGCTAACCTTCATCGCCGGAAACGCATCGAAATCCGCTTTAAAGGCATGTGTTTTCATCGGAACCTTAACACCCAACAGGTTATCGGCTTCCACCACATACGCATAATCCAACTTAACTTTGGAAATCTCTTTTACCTGAGCGGTAAAACCGGTAAACACTTGCTCTGTTTGACGGAAACCGACGTTCCCCATAAAACGTGGATCGATGATAATGCGCTGCTTACCTAGTTTAAAGCTACTATCGGAAATTCCGTAACCGATCCAAGCCTGGTTCAGACGCGTTACGACCGGATCAGCAATAACCGCGACTGCATTGGTATCGGCATCCGGTCCAGCAGGAACATGATAGTCGTTACGTTCGCCAATCGACTCGGTTCCGGACATTTCAACAAACGCATCAAACCCTTTGAATTTACCTGTTTGGTAACCGATACGAGTTCTTTCTGTTAGAGCAGACGCATCGTCGACACCTTTCTGATCAACCGCTTCATAACGCACGTTAATATCAACAGAAGCTTTACCGCCAACTAGCGCTTCCGTAAACGTATCCGCAGCCAATACTGGTTGTGCAACGGCAGCCACACCCAAAGAAGAAGCTAGAACAGCCTGTTTAATTCCCTTAGAGACCAGATTTAATTTAAAACCGGATGAAAACGTAGATTTTTTAACCGAACAAGACAAAGATTCGCCCATCATGTACTCCTTACATCCCCTCACGCACCTCAATCGCACATTAAGCAAGCCGTGCCGTGAAAGAAAAAACATATTAAAGACACTTTTCTAAACACACCGGATCGGTGCGATCAAAAAGATAATAAAGACTATTCAGACCACTTTGCCCGTAACGCCGATAAGACTTCAACTTAACGGCGAGATGTTTCAACACCCTGTCAAAACAAAAAGAAACCTTTCGATTCCCGCGAGTTTAACTTAATCAACCAAAACAAATAGATTCAAGATCCGGCCTAAACGCCTCTCGTTTAGACCTCACCAAAACTAATGTTTACTTAGCGCCAGCAGTGCCACAAACCAATTAACCCTTAAAAAACAAACAGATAACCTTAAAAAACACATATAAAAGCCGAAACAGCCACTCAAAAGCACAACAATGTAGTTACAAAAGCCATCATTAACAGACAATTACTTACATTTGTATACAAAACACGCCGTACAAGAAATCCACTCATCCCCCTCACGACGATGGGAAACACACCGCCTTACAGAAATGATTAAGTAGAAGCTCGACAAACAAATGTAATGAGATAGAGAAAAAACGTTTAGATGAGAAGCAAAACGAGGATTAGCCGAACCTTGACCAAAGTTCGACTAAAGCAGAAAACAATCAACAAACAGACCGAATGCCTGCGAGAATCCGACAATCGGACAAAGTACGCCTCATTGAATTCAGGCGTAATCCTTTCCAAGAATCGTTGAAGAAAATGTCGTTTCCGTTGCTTGCCGAGCAGGCACGGATAAAGCAACAAGATTCTGCGGCAGTTCGTCGATAGGCATGCCGCACAGTTCCGATAAAACTTCATGCGCCCAAGAGGCATACAATTTCTGATAACCGTCTTCGGCAAACACCGGAGGGGCAATTAAACCGGCCTGCTCGGATTTAAACGCCAGGTGCAATTTTTTGCCCGCCCATGAACGCTGCCCGCAATACCGGCTTCCCAAAGCGAAAATTGCATAACGCATATTGGATAAATCCGACTTGGCAAACTGCGAACTGTCAAAAAATGCTTCGCCGTTTTCCGGAAGCTCGCCATTTCCTTTCGAACCGATAAAAAACACCACCGAAGATTTAGAAAAGTTTTCTTCGGTCAATGCGTTCAGGCAAAGCAGTTCGGCACGGATTCCCAAAACCTGACAGCGTCGCGCAAAATCTTCGGCTAACGCTTTTGTTGTTCCTCTACTACTTGCGTAAACCACATACACAGAGGAAGCTGCCTTGAAATATTTCATACAACCTCAGAATAAAAATCGACAAGAATCCATGAGAAATCGAATTTCCCACTTAAGAACAAACCGGGATTCTTTTGCTCATCAGAATGCAAGACCATGAATCAAATGGACTACCAGAGTCTACGACTTGAAGAAAAAATCCTTTTATTCAATCCGCGTCTTTCAAACTTTAAATACGATCCTTTCCACGAAACCAACTGAAACAACCACTTCAAAATCATCCCCCTCTATTTATTAGTCACGATATTTCACTTGATGCGATAAGAATTTAATCGGCTTAAACACACTTAACCTCAAGGCGTTTAAACATCAACGACATAGCAAAACTGATATTTAGATACGACTATATTTGTCAAATTCGAATCAAAAAGACGGAATTCAGCTTAACCGGCCGACGGAAGCTAAGGTTTTGAACGGTTCCCTAGAAAGAACTAAATCGGGAACTTATGCATTATCTGCGGAATGGCTGTATGAAACCGTGCTACATCCCCGTCAATTTGATTCCTTTATCTCCACCTCTATACGCCGGATGTCATACCACTTTGACAAACGACCGAGGTGTTCGTATCAATTGACAGCTTTGCCAAACACTTAACAATTACGTTAAAAATGCTAAACAACAAACCTTCCAAAAGATCATTAATATTTAAAATCAATGAGTTAGATTAAAAATGACTTTTATAAAAGGATGAAACAGAAATAAAATGCCGGAAATTGCACAGTTTTAGTTCAAAAAAAACACATTTTGGAATAAAACAGAGAGAACGCTAACCTCCCGTTAAAACGGAATGCAAAACGGAAGGTTAACGAATATGATTGCGTTGAAAGCTTAATGCCCGTGCGGCACCATGGCACGCAGCACGACTAAAAACAGATAGAACCAGACGATTGATCCGCTCAATAACCATACCATGACGCGCTTAGTGCCGGTAAGCGACAGCAGACCCAAACGTTTGTGCAAGACAAACAACGCCCAGACTACCGCCAAGTAATTAAACAACCCAAACAAATGAACCCAGCCGTCTCTGAATGACGCTAAGGGTTGCGCTACAGCAACCGAACCGATCAACCAATACCAGGCGTTCATCAGATCGGAAGCGTAATGCAGGAAGAAGAAACTGCCTACATGACTTAAAGCACCGATCAACATCAACGGCGCCATAAATTGACCGACAGACTGAAAATACTCCTTAACCGGCAATTGCACCCACTTGGCACTCAGTGCAAAGCTGGCCCAGACGATTGCAAACGTTGAAATGATCGCCATGCTCAATGCCATGAATCCAACCCAATCCAATACGGGAATCGGCATAACCGCTTCCATCCACTGCCCGGCCTGAACCCAAGGCAAGCTCTCTTTGATGGAGGAATGCCCCAATGAATGATGGAAACGCATGGTGATCGAGATCACGGCCAACAGCCAGACGTATACCCACACATTCATGGGCTCTTTCGCACTGCTCGGTTTCCACAACTGAACTGACGGTTTGGTCAACTTCAACTCGACGGCATCGCAGGCCTGGGAACAATCCATACACAAAGTACAATCGCCCATGGAGTTCTTCTTCTCAAAAAAATAAGGGCGCAGATTCCATTCGCACGCTTTGGTGCAGTCGAAACTGCGACACGTGCTACAGTGGCTCTGGTCGGTTTTCAGCTCGACAAAACCGACCTTTCCGAACGAACTGGTCACACTGCCGATCGGACAGACCGAACTGCAGTAGGCCATGTTTCGATACAAATAAAACAGGGTCCAAGCCACTGCGGTCAGTACCAAGAAGAATAAAGCGCTGACCCACGGCGTTTTCAAAACACCCGGGAAGAGGTAAATCGGAATCCAATAGGCGACCAACAGTAACCCGAATCCGATCCAACGATTTTTCAACCAGGCCGGCAACGGCTTTTTAGGGCCGATGCGATTCAGATATTTACCCACAAAACTATGCGGGCAAATTCCACAGAAAGCCGAACCCAAAGTCGCCATGGTCACGATCAGAAAAAACGGCCAGAACAAAGACCAAAAAATCGCTCCCGTATAGGGATTGACGTCTTCGGTCGGATACACCAAACCGAAATAGACCGCCGACACCATCATGGCAAGCGCGATTAATCTGACCGCCATCATCAACTTGGAGTTGGTGAAAAACCACCCGACTACCGGCCAACCGAGCAAATCCAGCTTACTGCGAGTTTTATCCAGAGTTTTCATACCCTACCCTTAATATTTATATTGATAGCTCAACATGATGTTACGCGGCGCACCCGGAGTGTAGTAATAGCTGTCCGGCCCCCAAGAACTGACGGTTTTAGACACTTCTGCAGCATAACGCTCGTCAGTGATATTGTGGACGCTCAACGCGACCTTATGCGCTTTTCTGTCATATCCCATTGTTAAGTGAGAAACTCCGCTGTAACCCGAATATTTTTCGGTATTGGCATCATCCATATAGTATTCGCCCACTCCGGTGGTTTCGACACGAGCGCTGTAAGGGCCCTTTTTCCAATCGACAAACACGCTGTACTGATAATCCGGCGAGAAACGCAACAGGTTACCGGAATAATCGTTGTCGCCGCTAATGTAATCCACATAACGGTATTCGCTTCTGGAACCGCTCGCTCCGATCGCCCATTGAGGCGTTAACTGATACGCTGCGGTCAACTCAATCCCTTTCTTCTCGGTTTTACCGGCATTCTCGTAGTAATCCGCATAACCGTTTTCGACCTTAACGATCTCGTCACTCAACTGGTTGAAATATACCGCTAAATCCGCAGACCAAGTCTTACTACGATGCTTCAGACCGATTTCGTAATTGGTTGACGTTGAAGCCTTAAGATCGACATTCGGTGCATTGTCGCGCGTTGCCTGCATCTCACTTTCGGTCGGCGCCTGGTTTGCCGAAGCGACAATTCCGTAAACATTCAACTGATCGGTCAACGCATAGGTCAAACCGACTTTAGGCGAGAACAAATGATAGGTTTCGCTATATGAATAATCTCCGGCACCCGGAACGTAAGTACCGCTGCCCCAGTTGTATGCCAACATTTCGTTACCGTCAATCGATAGATCCACACGGTCGTAGCGTAAGCCAACATCCACCATCAAGTTTTTAAACGGAGAAAAACTGTCCTGGATGTAAGCACCTAAAATATTATTTTGACTGTCTTCAACCTGTGCCAAATCGCCTTTACTGTCGGTTAAAACCACGCCGTCGGCAGCGACGTCACGATAGGTATATTTCTTGCCGTTCTCTCGAATATCGGTACGCGCCGTAAAACCGAACAAGAACTCGGCCGAATTTCCGAACAACTCATGACTACGGTTCCATGCCAAATCCGTACCGATTACTTTGTTGTCTTGGGCGTCGTTGATCATTCCGGTTACAGGGTGGTAGTGCCCCCACTGAGTGAAATAAACCTGAGGCTTGAATGTATAGGCACCCATAGTCGTTTCATAACGGCTGTTGATGAACAACATGTTTGAATAACGGCCGCTCTTTCGCCAGTCGCCGTTGGTATTTGTGGTTTCACCCGTGTCTTTATAGGCAGCAAACTCTTCGGCGCTTAACGACTGCGGCAGTTGCAGGTTAGCTTCGGTGTACGCGATTTCGGTTTCCAACACGGAATCGTCTTCAAAGAAATGACCGTGTTTGACGCTGAACTGAGTGGTATCGAACTTGTTCCAGTCACGCCAGTCATTATCCGATTGACGACGGGAAACATTGAAGGCAATGCTGTCGTTTTCGTCCAACGTCACCGCTTTTTTGGCATTGAAGTTCAAGCTGTTGAATGAACCCACACCCAATTTCACACGATCCTGCTGATCGTCGAACACCGATTTGGACTTGATAAAAACCACACCACCACTGGCATTACTAGCGTAAATGGAACCCGGACCTTTATAAATTTCAACGCCTTCCATATCGTCGATATCAATCAAATCGAAACGGGTAAAGCTGTCGGGATCGGTCATCGGAACACCATCGCGAATAACCATAATTTCGCGCACACCGTAAGGCGCTTTTAAACCGGCACCGCGGATAATCAAACGTGAATCGTAACCGTTATTTTTGGAAACGGCCTGAACACCGGGAATATTATCAATCACATCGTTAATGTTCATGGCATTTTCGCGCTCTATTTGAGCTTCATCGACAACGGCAACACTCTGCGGAACAGCCTTACTTTCACGCCCGATTTTAGTTGCGGTGATACTGATTTGATCAAGCTGAGAGTCGGATTTCGAAGATTCTTCGGCCGAAAAAACAGCCGGTGAAAATGCCGTCATCATGGCGATGGAGAGCGCTTTTTTTTGCATGATATTTTCCCTTATTAAATTTGTGGGAAATTATAAAGACAAAAAAAAATTGCGATATTGAGAACTCCTTAACAAAGTATTAAGGAAGCCTTAACCGAAAACATTTATTTAACGTTATTAACGGCGACAGAACACGACGCCAGTCGACAATAAAACCTAACTTTCAACAATAGAAACCCGGTTTCTTCCCTGCTCTTTGGATTGATAAAGTGCAATGTCGGCGCGTTTGAGCGTCGCTTCAGCCAATTCGTCCGGCAAGTGTTCAACCACGCCCAAACTGATTGCGAGATTACCAATTCTCTCGAAATGATGTTTCTCCACTATTTGACGAATCCTTTCGGCAATCGCCGCCGCAGAATCCACATCGGTATTCGGCAACAAAATAATAAACTCCTCACCACCCAAACGGAATAACTTATCTACATCACGTAAACAACTCTGAACCAGATTCGCCAAAGAGACTAAAACCACATCACCGGAATCGTGTCCATATTGATCGTTCACTTGTTTGAAGAAATCAATGTCGAACATGATTAGTGAAAATTGGTTTTGGTAACGCTGAGCTCGCAGCACCTCTTCATCCAGGGCTTTCATGAACGCGTATCGGTTTAAAACCCCCGTTAAAGTATCGGTCGTCGCCAACAGTTCCAATTGACCGTTCGCTTTCTGTAATTCCTTGGTTCGCCTTGCCACCCTGGCTTCCAAAGACGTATTTAAATCCGTCAACTGTAAATTTTTAACTTCCAACTCGCTTTGATAGCGTAGCAACAACCGCTTGACCGCCAACGTTAAATACAACGACACCAAAACCGCCAAAATAAAACTCAGTACACTGATTTTACGAATATCTTCCATTCGGTTTCGATACTCGACTTCAAGTGTCTTCTTCACTGAATCGATCCCGGCTTCAATCTCTCCTTCATAATAACCGCTGCCAATCACCCACTGACTATTGGGCACCGCTTTCACATAGGTGAATTTTAAATCCTCTTTACGGGTGACCGGATTAACCCAACGGTATTGAATGAAATCATCGGACTGTTCGTCAAGCGCGTGTTCAATCTTCCGCCCAACTTCCCTAACATGCGGATCGTCGGAATTCATAACCATTTTCCCTTCAAGATCCGGACGCGCCGAATTTAAAATAATTCGCCCCTCTTTTCCCAGAATAAACAGATAATCGCTGCCGTTGTTATCCACCGTGGATATCGTTTCCAACAACTCCTTATCGGTTATTTTTTGTGCGGTATCCAAAAACTCCGCCGAGCCCAAATACCAGTCGTAATAGCCTAAGGCTTTCACATAGGCTAATTGCGCAAATTGTTTATCTTGAGGCTGCCCCGGTCTGGTAAAAGAGTCCCACATAAATCCTTTGCCCCTTGCTCTGGCAAGGGCTATTTCCTGACGAATCACATAATAACCGTTGGCGTCTTGAAGATCGATTATGGACTCGCCTTCAAAATGCGACAGGTATTGGGGAGATAAGTGTGAAACTCCGTCGTAATCAACAATCCAGATATAACTCTCACCATCGTTCCAGGTTAAAGAACGTAACGCTTCAACGATGATCTTCTTTACTTCCTCTTCCGAATAGGTGCTAGAAAATTGGTCATGGATGGAATGGGCAATCTTACAGGCATCCTCCACTCGTCGCTTGATGCGCTCGTGTAGTTCCTTTTTTATGATTGATTTGCGGTAAGCGGTTAAGTTGACGATGCTATCCACTTGAGCGCGAATAGCCGCCTGTTTGGATTCGATTAACTTGACCTCCAGGCGATTCAGCGTTTTTTCAAAAGCCGCCTGTTCCGAATGAATCAAAAGCAAGGCAACAAAAGCCACCATGGCCGGAATCACCAAAACCGGAGCCACCGCTAATAATTTAATCAGAAACTTGTCTGAAACCATGAGGCTTGTCCAAACAGAAAGGGAACTTTCATTATAACTAAAGCCCTGAAAAATCAAAGTACAATAGAAGATTCTGATATGTAGCCATCACTACAAATAAAAAAAGCACCTGAATAGGTGCTTTTTATAGGTTCTTTGTCTGCTTGAACGGTACTCAAAAAACGACCGAACACATTCGAACCGATAGGCCGGATTAAGAGCTAGTTCTTCTGGCCGCTGATCGAAACATGATAATGAGGATCTTCGGAAACGTTAACCTCAATCAGCTCTTTCGCGTCTTGCAACAACACCTGACACTCGGGGCTCAAATGCTTCAAAACCAGCTTCTTACCGGCCGACTGGTATTTCTTGGTCAGATTATCGATCGCTTCGATACCGGTATGATCGTAAACACGCGAATGCATAAAGTCGATCTGTACACACTCGGGATCGTTCTTCGGATCGAACCTGTCGATGAAATTTTTAGCCGATGCGAAGAACAAAGGACCTTGCACCTTGTAAGTTTTAGTCGTTTTACCGTCGCGCTCTTCCGTCGTCTCTTCCAGAATGATACGTTGCGCATGCTGCCAGGCAAATACCAAAGCCGATACGATCACCCCGGCGATCACCGCGACCGCCAAATCGAACACCACCGTCAAAACCGTCACCAAAACCATAACGAACGCATCCGCTTTGGTCATACCGCGCATGATATTCCAGCTCGACCAGTTAAATGTCGCAATCACCACAAAGAACATCAAACCGACCAAAGCGCCGATCGGCACCATCTCGATCCAGGACGAAGCGATCAATACAATCACCAACAAACCGAGTGCAGCAGTGATGCCCGACAAGCGCCCGGTTCCGCCTGAATTAACGTTGATCATTGATTGGCCGATCAACGCACATCCGCCCATGGTTCCGAACGTACCGGCGGTGCAGTTTGCCGCACCCAAAGCGATACACTCTTTATTGCCTTTGCCGCGCGTAT
The DNA here is from genome assembly GCF_041583835.1 of Thiomicrorhabdus sp. GTDB lineage: Bacteria > Pseudomonadota > Gammaproteobacteria > Thiomicrospirales > Thiomicrospiraceae > Thiomicrorhabdus. The sequence goes on from NZ_JBFHFC010000012.1 coordinate 27,878, forward strand.
TGGTGATGTCGTCGATCAAGGTCATCGTCAATAAAGATTCAACCGATCCGATAATCGTCAGAATCACTGCATAAGGCAGAACGATCCATAAAGTTTCCAAACTCCAGAAACCTTCCGGCAAACTCGTGAACCAACTCAAGCCCTGGAAACCGCCTTCAACACCGTCACCGTAAACCAGCGACTCCAAAGTACCGGAAACCGACGCACGGTCGCCGACTGTGACCGCATTGATATCCAGCATAATCACGGCCACGGAAACCAACACGATCGCCGCCAATGCAGAAGGCACCGCCTTAGTGATCTTAGGCAACAGATAGATAATCGCCAACGTCGCGGCCACGATCATCAACATGATGTTCATGCTGGTTCCCGTCAACCAGGCACCGTCGGCATCCTTGAACTGGCCGAACTGGGCAAATAGAATAATCAAAGCCAAACCGTTCACGAACCCAAGCATCACCGGCGAAGGCACCATTCGAATGAATCGCCCCCACTTCATGACCCCGATGAAGATTTGCATCACACCCATCATAATGACCGCTAAAAACAGATAAGAAGCGCCGTGCTCCATCACCAAGTGCATCATCACCACCGCAAGAGAGCCTGCGGCGGCGGTAATCATTCCCGGACGACCGCCGAACACGGCGGTGATCATGCCGACGATAATCGCCGCATACAAACCGACCAACGGATGGACGCCTGCAACGAATGCAAAGGCTACGGCTTCGGGAACCAACGCCAGTGCGACGGTAATTCCGGACAGGGTATCGTTTTTATAAGTTTGCCATTTGAAAGGCTGGCTGCTTTGATTCATGAGAACTCCTAAATTTCAGATGCTGCAAATTCTAACAAAAACCCAGTACAATTGTCCTTTAATCAAGTATTTAAACCCATACTAAGAGACAAATCATCATGTGGATTCATCACATCGGCGAAATCGCCATCGGTTTTTTCATTCTTTTAATCATCTTACATTTTGCATTGCACTTTATTTTTAAATCGCAACGTGTTAAAAAGGAACGGCAAAAACAACAAGAGAATTAAGGTTATGTTCAGTAAGTTTCTTGGGTTTCTCATTGGTACGGCTTATCTGATTTTTTTCTGGGTGGGCGGACCGTTTTCTTTATACGTTCTGTTTTTCGAATCGGCGGAGACCATTCGCGACTGGTTCTTCATCATGGCGATCGGCGCGGCCATAGTCAGTTTCCTGACGTGGCTTTACGAACAAGTGGCACGACGATCCAACCCTCTCAGTACCAAAAAATTCATTATGTTTCCGTTGGCGATCACGTCAATCCTATTGAATCTGGTCATCAGTAGCGTCGCTTCGTTTTGGATTTAACAACCCAAATCAGCAACCAACGAATAGATTGCAATACAGTCTAAAAATAACCGAGGAAACAAAAAAGCCCGAAGCGGATAAGTTGGTCCGCTTCGGGCTTTTTAAATCTATCACCGGAAAATTCCGGTTAAACGATTAGCAGGTAATATACGAGCAGCAATAATCCGCAATCGCATGAACCTTGATGCCGAACTTAGAGTTCGCAGGCACTTCAAAGCTGCTGCCGTTAGGAATCGCTTTCCATTCGGTTTCGCCCGGCAATAATACCTCAACATCACCCGACATCATTTCCATGACTTCAGCCGCTTCCGTACCGAATTCATACTCGCCCGGCATCATAATACCCAAAGTCTTTTTAGAACCATCCGCAAACAAAACCGTACGGCTGGTGACCTTACCGTCGAAATAAACCGACGCTTCTTTTAGGACCGTTACATTTTCAAATTTAGACATCTTAATTTCCTTGTGAAGTATATTTTTTCGTCGCCAATTATAGCGACAAAGCGAACAAGATACACAGACTATTCAACCGCTTTTCGCACTGAGATATAATATTCGCTTCAAATTTATGCATTTGCAATCGGAAAACACATTGAAAAACACCATCGTTGTCAAAATTCCCTTTTATTTCAAAGGTGAATTACAAGAACCTTCCACCCTATTCGACTTGGACGACTGGGTAATTCGTCATGAAAACGAATTGCCTGACTTCCCTTCCGCTATCGCTAAAGCCAACAACATCAGCGCTTATTCCTATGAACTGGAAGTGATGGAAATGTCGGAAATCCTGTTTGAACAACCCACCGGTTTAGCGGTTGAGTTCTTCTCGGAGGAAGACTCCAGCTTTGACTTTGAAGGTTTTAAACAACACTGGCTGGCAGATCAATCTTTGGACACCCTTAAGCAAATCGCCAAACACTATTTAGGGGAAGATCTTCAAACCGACTCCCCCTTACATCAGGCGTTAATGGCGGCCTTTATCGCCGGAAAAAACGCTTAAAACTCGTTAGCTCGAAGTACGGCGTTTTCGGCGGACTCCAAGTCGTTTACGCTGACATTCAAGTTCTGCAAGCGGCCGTCTTTGATATTGTAAATAAACCCGTGAATCGCCAGTTCCTGACCTTTTTTCCACGCGTTTCTAACCGCCGGAACGTGACAAATATTACGCACCTGTTCGGTCACGTTAATTTCACACAAACGGTTGATCTTTTCCTCGTAAGGCATTTGATCCAGATCGGCTTGCATACGCTGATAATATTTACGAATCGGACGAACCCAGTGATCGATCAAATCCGGATTATTCTCTTCCAGAGCCGCCATGACACCGCCGCATCCGTAGTGACCGTTGATAATGATATGTTTGACCTTCAACACCTCGACGGCGTACTGAATAACGGTCAAAACGTTCATATCACTGGAGTTCACCAAATTGGCGATATTACGATGCACAAAGATCGTACCCGGATCCATTTTCACTAATTCATTAGCGGGAACGCGGCTATCCGAACAACCAATCCAAAGATATTCCGGTTTTTGTTGATGGGATAAAGTTTCAAAGAAATTGGGACGGTTGGCGTTGACCTCGTCAACCCAAGCGCGGTTGTTTTGCAATAGTTTCTCGATCGACTTATCGCATTCACACTGCTGGCACATATTAATCCTTTTTGGAGTAGTTTTCTGCGGATACAAAAATGCCCTTAAACAAGGGCATTTTCATTAAAGGCCTACCTCAAAAAGAGAATTATACACAAATTTAGTGCGTTAGCTTCATAAACACTTGCGGTAACTGCTCCGGTAACTTATCCACATGGTCGATCACCGTATATTGATTACCGAAAATATCCGAAACATACTCGTCAGCCTTTGGATCCAGTGTAATGCAATAAGAGTAAATTCCTTTACCTTGTAATTCTTCGACCGCTTTATGCGTGTCTTGAATCAGCATTTGCGGATCCTTGGTATCAATATCCGCAGGCTCGCCGTCCGTTAGCACCAACATCAGCTTTTTCTCTGCTTTTTGAGCTTCCAGATAATGCGCCGCATGTCGCATGGCTGCCCCCATTCGTGTCGAATAGGATGCTTCCATGGCCGCAATGCGCGCCTTAACCTCATCGCCGTAACTTTCCGAATACCCTTTGATGTGCTGATAACGCACTTCGTGTCGGGTATCCGAACAGAAACCGGCGATCGCGAACTTATCACCCAACTGTTCAACCGTCCAAGCGGTAATCGCCAACGCTTCCTCGGACAATTCCAACAGGGTCTGACCGGTTTCCTGATTACGTTCGTTCAAAGACTGCGACGTATCCACCAACAACATCACCGCGATATTTCGGCTGTCCGTTGTATGGCTGTAATTGATTCTAGGATCGGGTGCCTGCCCGCTCTTAAAGTCAATCACGGAACGCAACGCCACATCCAAATCAAGCTCCTCGCCCTCTTCCTGGAAACGGATTCGTTTCTTGTTCTGAGGTTTGAGCATCTCGATCATTTTCTTCAAGCGTTTCGCCAGACCGTCGTGTTTTTCCATCAAACGATCAATTTTACCGGCATCTCCGGACGGATGAAGACGTTCGTATACCGTCGCCCAATCCGGACGGAAGGTTTCCGAAATGTAGTCCCACTCGTCGTAATGACGCGGCGGCAAACTGTCGGCATCGTCCACCACCCTTTCATCGGACTGGTATTCGTTGTTATGGAAGTCTTCGGATTCGTCGTTCTCTTCGTAATGGAACCAGATGTAACGGTTATCGTCTCGATAACTGATTTCGGTATCGTCGAAGAAAATATCCGGCAAACTGTCCGAAGACTGCTTACGCGACTTCACATAGAAACCGGTTCCCAATTTAGCCATATCCTGCGTCGTCGAGCTCTCGCCCTTTTCCGCCATAACGGCATGAAATTGCTCGCGGAAATCCTCGATCAACGGATTTTCGGAATCGAAATTCTGATCCAGCAAGGCGCGTGACAAACGGGTTGCACGATAACGCAGACATGATTGTTTACTGTCGTCGCAAGCCCCCTTTTCAGGGTAAGGGTGCAATGCCAAAAACAACTTTCTCAATCCGGGATAACGTTGCATCGCAAGGTATTCGACACGGCTGTCTTCGAAAACGGAGATAAACAACTGCATATGCGGAGCGAAGTTGTCCGCCATCAATTTGGTCGACCACTCGCGGTGCGCCATCATATGCGCCAACATCGCACGATAGCGGTCGATACCGGCCACGCCATTTTCAATATCATAGACGTCCGGTACCGCAATCAAGTCTTCGTCCAGATAAGGTACCGGTTTACGCAACTGGTCAAATGCAGTCGAAAAGACGGAGAACGGTAAATCACAATTCCACATACAGTCTTTCAACATATCCAGATGACGCTCGACGTCCTTGAACACCGTACCTTCACGTTCACGCTGAATGATGCTCTTGGCGTCATGCGAACTCAAAGAGAAATATTCGATCTGCTGATCCGGGGAATCTTTGTAGTTACGGGCGCCATACTCAACAAAATTACGAATACCCGCCAAGGTCAACTTGGAGATTAACTGCGGTACGCTTTCCATGAATGGAACCATACCCGGGCTTTCATGAATTGAGTGGTGGCCGTGGATGACGGTCTGAGTCTGCTCGACAAAGCCTTCGATGATATCGAAGTAATGCTGCAAATCTTCAATGGTATCGATACGGCGACATACGCTTCCCAAAGACTCAAGGAACGGGATCAGCGCCTTCTTATTCGGACTACGCGCGATTTGATAGGCGTAATCCGCCACCATCTTCATGGTGCCCTTCCCGATATGCGCGGCAATCTCAGGCATCACTTCCAAGTAAACCAGCACGGGCTCGACACCCATACCGATCTTACACAAGAAATTCGCGCCATCCAGATACGCTTGCACACCTTCAGGCGAAAGGGTCTGATGCGCTTCCGCGATACACGCCGGAAAAACATCCTTGGCCTTTTCGAACCCGCAGGTAAACTGCGTTTGATATTCGGCTAGTAATTCTGCATCCATAATGATTTCAACTCGGTTTTAACGGATAAAAAATTGAACGTCTTTGTTCAATCACATCAATAAAATCATGAGGTTGATTCATCTGATTTTGGTGCTAATCAAGGCCGGAAAAAGGGAGTGTACAATTAGTACACGACCGTTTCCAACGAAGAGTAGCGCCTAAAGCGGGTGAATCAGGCCATGATTAGCCGAAAATCATTTCGATTGCGTTATCTAGGGTCTGGCGGATGTCCGCATCATCGGTGATCGGACGAACCAACGCCATCTTACACGCTTCGATTGGAGTAATACCTTGATTGATCAGAGTCGCTGCATAAACCATCAAACGGGTTGAGATACCTTCATCCAAACCGTGACCTTTCAGGTTACGCGCAGTTTCACCGATTTGTACCAATTTCTTAGCCGTATCTGCATCGACACCACCTTCTTTCTGAAGGATGTGCGCTTCCACTTCCGGTTCGGCGTAATCAAAATCCAACGCGCAGAAACGCTGCTTGGTTGATTGCTTAAGGTCTTTCATCAATGACTGATAACCTGGGTTATAAGAGATAACTAATTGGAAATCCGGATGGGCTTTGATCAACTCGCCCTTTTTATCCAAAGACAATTCGCGACGGTGGTCGGTCAATGCGTGGATAACAACCATGGTATCTTGACGTGCTTCAACGATCTCATCCAGATAACAGATGGCGCCGTAACGTGCCGCCATTGTCAAAGGACCGTCTACCCAACGCGTTCCGTTGGCGTCTAATAGGTAACGACCTACCAAATCGGAAGCAGTAATGTCTTCGTTACAGGAAACGGTGATGATCGGCTTGCCTAATTTCCATGCCATATGCTCTACAAAGCGTGACTTACCACAACCTGTAGGCCCTTTGACCATAACCGGTAGACGGGCCGCATAAGCCGCTTCGTATAGTTCTACCTCATTAGACTGCGCATCGTAAAATGGTTCGTTATCAATTTTGTATTGTGAAATATCCATATCAGTTCCCCGTAACGTTTATGGTAATTAATCTTATATAAGAAAGCTCTTAAGTGATTTAACACTGTATTCTCATCGTATTCAAGATAAAAACAGAGTGTTGAATAACCTAGAAAATAGGTAGGTAATAAAATCCGGATTTAAAAAAACCCCTGCCCGAAAGCAGAGGTTTTTTCTTTTGGTTGTTCAAATAAACATTCGTAAACGAATATCTTATTTGTGAACACCCAATTTTTCTCTCCAGCCTGGGAAGATCTTGTCTGCATCGCCAGGGAAAGATTCGAATGCGCGAGCGAATTCTTTGTGATCTTTCGCGAATTCGATTGGATCTGCACCTGCTTTCCAACACTCGTACGACTGACGTAGAGAGATTGCACCAGCAGCTGGAGAATCGATGTGACCGTAAGATCCACCACCAGAAGTGTTGATTACGTTACCGTGACCTAGGTTCTCGAAGAAACCAGGTAGACGTAGTGCGTTCATACCACCAGAGATGATAGGAGTAGTCGGCTTCATACCGTTCCACTTCTGGTAGAAGACTGGTCCTTGACACTCGTCACGTTCGATCATGTATGCGATGTTCTTATCAGAAGCATCACCTTCCATCTTACCGTAACCCATTGTACCCACGTGGATACCAGAAGCACCCTGTAGACGAGAGATTTTAGCAAGAACGAAAGCAGTGTAACCACGCTTAGAAGACGGAGAAGTAATCGCTCCGTGACCTGCACGGTGATAGTGTAGGTACTGAGAAGCATACTCACGACGTGCAGTAGTGATCATACCTGGACCACCAACATAACCGTCAACTAGGAATGCAACTTTAGGTGCATCTTCACCGAAAGTTTCTAGGATGTAGTCAGCACGGTAGCACATTTCGTGGTGGTCATCAGCAGTGATGTTCGCAGAGAACAATTTAGCTTCACCAGTTTCGTCCTGTGCACGCTTCATAGCGTCAGCAACTAGAGGGATAACTTTCTTCATTGGGCAGAAAACTTGGTTACCTTGTGGCTCATCGTTCTTGATGAAGTCACCACCTAGCCAGAACTGGTATGCAGCGTCAGCAAATGGCTCAGGACGTAGACCTAGTTTAGGCTTGATGATCGTACCAGCGATGTAACCACCGTTCTCAACAGGACGGCCAAGCATGCGCCACATGTCAGAGATATCAACAGATGGACCGTCGTATAGGTATAGCTTAGATTCAGGAACCCAGAAATCGATCATCTGAAGGTTCTTAACGTCACCCATACCTTGGTTGTTACCGATAGCCAAAGTTAGGAAAGAAACCAACATTGTCTTACCATCAGTTCCGTTACGGTCGAACAGATCAAATGGGTAAGCGATCTTGATCATTTGGTTAGCTTCGTCGATTTCATAAACCAATGCATCAACACCACGAGTGAAGTCATCAGTTGTACAAACTTCAACGTTAGTACCAGTTGAAGATTCAGCAGCGATGTGAGCCGCAACTTCTAGGTAACCGTAACCAGCAGCTGGTTCCATGGTATAAGCAACCAAGATGTGGTTTTGACCTGCAATCAGATCTTCTTCTTTCAAAGACAAGTCAGCATAACGATTAGACTGATCCATTTTTCTTACCTCAATTTTAGGGACGCTTCAGCGATGAAGTTATCGCCCTTACTTTTTTGTCAAACCAAACTAAGAATTTGATTTGACCCCGAAATTTATATAACGAGGGCTATTATAGAGAACTGATCGATAACTTCAAATCAATAATTCTTATTTCTTCGATAGATCATCGTCTATGGATTTTAAATAATCAATTTAGCTTATTAAATGCTTGTGCACTCAGGGACTCGCCTTCCAGCTTGAGAAGTTCGATTAACTTCTCTGCGGCAATCGAAAGAATTTTACCGTTGGGATACGTCAGATACTAATGGCGGTTGATTGGAAATCCGCGAACATTCAATATCGCAATCTCTCCACGGTTGATTTCGTTCATCAAAGTAGGAACGGAGGTCACCGTAATACCCAGATTTTGCAACAGCCCGAGACGCAATGCCTCATTACCGCCCAGCACCATCTTGACGCTAGGCTGGAAATCAAACTGGTCGAACACCTTCTCAACCTGAGCACGAATACCCGAGCCGGTTTCTCTCATCAGAAAAGGCTCGTCCTTTAAATCCTCCACCGTCAGCGTCTTACCGACCAAAGGGTGATTGGCGTTAGCCACGAATGCCAACGGATTGACCGCCACCGGTTCCGATGTCACGTTCAATCCCTCCGGCGGCTGTCCTAACAGGTAAAAATCGTCTTTATTCTTGGCGATTCGGTCTAATAAAGTTTCTTTATTACCCACACGCATCACAACCGTCACATCCGGATAGGCCTGATTGAATTCATGAATGACTTTAGGAACGAAATATTGCGCCGTCGAAATCACCGATAACTTGACGCTTCCGCCGGAAAAACCTTTAAGGTGATTGATCTTCTGTTCGGCGGTATTAAGTTTACGCAGTATCGCCTCGGCCGCCTCATACAAAGCCTGCCCCGCACTGGTTAGAAACACCTTACGTCCGATCTGTTCGAATAGAGGCGCCTCTAACACATCCACCAGCTTCTTAACCTGCATCGATACCGTAGGCTGCGTCAGATGCAACTCTTTGGCCGCTTTGGTAAAACTTTGATTACGGGCGATGCTTTCAAATACCTGTAACTGCCGTAAGGTGGCATTCCTTGCAAGGATGGAATCTTTTTCAGGCATATTTATTCCTAAAATTTAAGATCGAAAAAAACCTAATCTTACACCAGGATGAAAACAGGCCGGTCGATTTTTGAGAAACGACTTATTCGACGCGAATCAAACGGGCCACAATTTTACGCACCATCGGCCCCACAAAAATCACAATCGGAAACGCGATCACAAAGGCGCTAATCCAAGCATGCATCCAGATATGCATAAAATCATCCGGAATGCCGATATTGATAATACTAATTGCTGCGGACATCAAAAATGACATGAAAAACGACATGAAAAACGCAAACAGAATATGTTGATATTTTGGATGGAACATAACGAACTTGATTAACCTCAACCAGTATTAATGTTGATTATTAGCATTGTATAAATGACAAAAGGCCGGATCGACAAATGTTCGTCAACCCAACCTTCTTTCTGAAAATAGTGTAATAGATATTACACTATATTATTGCAATACGTTAGAACAACCGATTATTTTTTAACCCCTTCGATATTCAATTCCAAGAACACTTCGGCGGAAGCCGGCCCTAAATCATAAGTAATCCCGTAATCGGCCATTTTAATTTTAGTCGCTCCGCTAAAACCGCTACGATAACCACCCCAAGGGTCTTTCCCCTCACCGATTTTGTGAGCAACAATCGTGATCTCTTTAGTAACGCCATTCAAAGTAAACTTCCCTTTGACCAGCATTTCTTCATCGGCACCGCTGATCGAATCACTCACAAACGTGGCTTCCGGATATTTTTTTACGTTAAGAAAATCCGCACTGCGCAAATGCTTGTCGCGTTCTGCATGATTGGTACTGACACTGTCGGTATCGATTTTAACCGCGATCTTGCTGTTACTTAAATTTTCGGGATCGTAAGTGAAATCGCCTGAAAATTTCTCGAAACGGCCGGTCAGCCAACTGTACCCCAAATGCATAATTTTGAAGTTAACCGACGCATGCATTCCCTGAGTGTCGATAACATACTTTGACGGTGCCGCAAACGCCAAGGACGATACCAACATAAACGAAGCGGCCAGCCATAATTGCTGTAATTTTTTCATGATAAATCTCCTGTTCAATTTAAAGGTCTGGTTTTTAACAAAATAAATTTTTAAACGGTTCTAAGTTTCAATTAATCCGAATTAATTAGTTCAATTCGATTCAATCCGATTCAGCTTTCAACATTCGTTTCAAGGTGTTATCGCGATCTATAAAATGATGCTTTAAGGCTGCTGCGGCATGTAAAACAACCAGGCCGATTAAAGCAAACGCCAACCACTCATGGACTTCTCCGGCCAAATCACCTTGACCCGAAAATGGTTCAAATGCCGACGGTACTTCAAACCAACCGAATACGCTGATCGCATGATCTTCCGCTGTAGAGATCAGGTATCCGCTGAGGCCCAATAGAAAAACCAATAGATATAAAACCCCATGCATTGCCCGGGCCATAAGCCCCACCCAATGATTCTTAACACCGATCAATTCAGGCTCGGCATTTAGCAGATTCCACAACCAGCGAAACAACATCAGGCCCACCAAAAGAACGCCAACGGATTTATGGATAAAAGGCGCATCGTGATACCATGTCGAGTAATAACTCAAATCTACCATCCACAATCCCAAAGCGAACATCCCCAATACGGTCACGGCAACAACCCAGTGCATTGCAATACTGATCCAGCCATAATGTTTAGTGCTATTGGTCAAGTTCATAAACGCCTCTGTCTACTGCTTTGTATAAAACTTAAAGACATCTTACAAACTCGTGATGCGTGGAAAAATAGGCAAAAATTCAAAATACTGTTGCTAATAGAAGAACAATTAGCGAAATTACAGGCATAAAAACCCCACAAGTTCTAGGTAGTTTGATTCATCACTTGATTACCTTTATTAGGGAAGCGTCATTATTATTTTCTATTATATTTGCCTATACAAATATCATATAATCGAATTTCAATTGGAGGCGTTTACCGTTTCCCACCGAATAAACGGATTTTGCATAAAGAGGATAATCCATGAAAAATCTACTAAAGCTATTGGCAACCTTTATCCTTGCTATCTCGCCATGGAATGCTTTTGCGATGGAATTCAAGGCACAAAAAGTAACCGATGGTATCTATGCCTATGTAGGACCTCTTACAGACCGCACACCGGAAAACTTAGGCCTTAACAACAATATCGGTTTCATCGATACCCAAGAAGGTTGGGTGCTAGTTGACTCCGGTGCCGGTGATGCCGCCGCCCAAAAGCTTGAAGCCATTGCCAAAGGCATCAAAGACCAACCGATTGTCGCCGTCATTAATATAGGAAGCCAAGACCACCGCTGGCTGGGGAATGATTATTTCTCAAAACAAGGCGCCAAAATCTACGCTTACAAAAAAAGCGTTGAAACCCAATCTTCCATGTTCAATCAGGAGGTAGACAACCTAGTGTCAAAAGTTCCTGAACTAACGGGCGTTAAGATGAAAACCGCAGATGTGGTATTGGAAAAGGATTCCAACACACTGACGATTGGCGGCGTGGAAATGCAGCTTAACTTCTACGGTGACGCCCACTTCCCTGGCGATTCCGTTCTTTGGTTGCCAAAACAGAAGGTGCTGTTTACCGGAGACATTGTTTATTTGGACAGAATGTTAGGCGTTCACCCTTGGTCAAACCCGGTGTCTTGGAACCAAGCTTATCAAAAGATGCGTGAATTACCGGCTCAATATATCGTACCGGGTCACGGTCGGGTTTCGGACTGGAAGCAGGCGGATGCCGAAACCGGCGATTATCTGAAAAAACTGGTTGAAACGATGAGTGCAGCCGCTGAAGAATTTGCAGGGGTTGATACAGCGGTTCAAAACAATAAGGACTGGCCTGAATTTAAACATCTGGAACACTATGATTCCTGGCATAAACGAAACCTCAATCAGACCTACTTGAAGCTTGAAGCATCCATGTAATGACACAAAGCTCTAAATAACAGACATAAAAAAACCAGCAAACTGCTGGTTTTTTTTTAAAGATGAAAACGGAATTTTGATTAACCGCGGTCGTGACCTGCACCGATGAATTCGATCGGGTATCCGTCCGGATCTTCCGCAAACGCAATGATGGTGGTTCCGGCGTTCATCGGGCCCGCTTCGCGAATAATCTTACCGCCTGCTTGCTTGATTGCTTCCGCCGTCTCGTAGACGTCAGGGACTTCAATCGCAATATGGCCGTAACCGGTTCCCAAGTCGTAAGAATCCACGCCCCAGTTGTAAGTCAGTTCAAGCACCGTGTTTTCGTCTTCGTTTCCGTAGCCCAGAAACGCCAACGTAAACTCGCCCTGCGGATAATCTTTACGGCGCAACAATTCCATTCCCAAAACCTTGGTATAAAACTCGATCGACTTGTCCAAGTCGCCCACACGCAACATGGTATGCAACATTCTCATTGTGACTCTCCTAAAAATTTTTTAATTCGATTCCCGCCCTAGTCAACGCGCTTTAACAACATCAGCACAATCAACGCTAGCGGTCCAAACAGTAAACCCATCGTACCCCAAAATGCCGCAGGACGATGCTTGGATTGTGCCATTTTATGACAATAAAACGCACTGACAACCCCTATCAATAACGAAACTAAAACCAAAATCATTCGCGCACCCCTCGCCAAGCGAAAAACCATGCAATCGCCACTGCAATCGCACACAAACCATAAGCTAATTCGGCCTGCCCTAACGACCACGCATAACCAGCCATCAACATCCCTAAAGCACCGCCCAAACCGTGGCTGCTCGCTGCGAAAATCGCCTGCCCTTTACCGTGATGCCGTCCACGGAAATAGTGGTCGATCAGGTGGATCGCCGCCGCATGGAATAATCCGAAACTCGCCGCATGCAATATCTGCGCAACAATCATCCACTCCAGACTAGCCGCCAGATAGGCGTTCATCAACCAGCGAATCAACGTCAGCACAACACTGATTAAAATCAAATTGCGAACCGAATACGCCTTGAATAGCCAGGCCATGAAAAAGAACACGCCGATTTCGGAAATCACACCCAATGCCCACAACCAGGCGATGACGGTTTTTTCATACCCTAACGCACTCAGTTGGATAGTGAAAAACGCATAATAGACGCCATGTGAAAGCTGAACCAGAAAGGCCACCACCAACAGATGCCAAACCGGAGACTGTTTGAGAATTTCGATAAAGCCGACATCTTTTTCCAGATGCACTCGCGGTGCACTATCGCTGACCAGATAGGCCGTCAGCCATACCGCGCCTAATAACGCCAACAGGTTCCAAGGCAACACCCAGATACCGAAATGCTCGACCTGCCAACCGATCGCCAGTACCGCCGCGATGAAACCGACCGAACCCCACAGCCGAATCTGGCCGTACCGATGTTTCTCGTCGCCTAAGCAACCAAAGGTATAAGATTCAAATTGCGGTAAAGAGGCATGCCAGAAAAAGCTGAAAAATAGAATCGTCAGCAACAACGCCCAATAACTGTCGAACGCAATCAAACCAACGCCGCTGACTAGCGTCAAAGCGGTTGCCAGACGCACCCATTTAATCGACAAGCCCGACCGGTCAGCCAACCAACCCCATAGATTCGGTGCAATCACTTTGGTTGCCAACAACGCCCCCATCAATTGTCCGATTTCCACCGGTGTAAACGACAGCGATTGGAAATAAAGGCCTAGATAAGGAAGCAGTCCGCCGAGAACGGCAAAGTAGAAAAAATAATGGCTAGACAGCCTGTAATAGGCTGTCTGATAGGATGGATGTGTCGAGGAGATTTCCCCGTTATTCGCCCGCATGAGCTAGGTCAACGATCGGTGCCACCACATCGCCGTTTTGGGCACGGTTACGCATGAAGTGATCCAACAGCACAATCGCCATCTGCGCTTCGGCGATTGGGGTGGCACGGATGCCCACGCAAGGATCGTGACGGCCTTTAGTGACCATTTCGATCGCTTCACCTTGAGTATTGATGCTGCGGCCCGGAGTCATGATGCTTGAAGTCGGTTTCAACGCAATGTGCGCAACAATGTCCTGACCGGTTGAGATACCGCCCAGAATCCCGCCCGAATGGTTCGATACAAACCCTTCCGGGGTCATTTCGTCACGGTGTTCGGTTCCCAACTGCCCTGCGACTGCAAAACCGTCGCCGATTTCCACACCCTTGACCGCGTTGATGCTCATCAAGGCGTGCGCCAAGTCTGCGTCCAAACGGTCGAATACCGGCTCACCCAATCCGACCGGAACGTTTTTAGCGACGATGCTGATCTTTGCACCAACCGAGTTTTTCTGCTTCAACAGATCGTCCATATAAGCACGAATCTCTTCGCGCTTGGCTTCGTCCGGGCAGAAATATTCGTTGTCATTGTCGAACGGCCAGCTCACGTTTTCAACCGTGATCGGGCCCAACTGAGAAAGGTAACCTTTCACTTCCACGCCCAAACGCTCTTTCAAATACTTCTTGGCAATCGCTCCCGCCGCAACACGCATTGCGGTTTCACGCGCCGAAGAACGTCCGCCGCCGCGGTAATCGCGCAGGCCGTACTTTTGGGTGTAAGTGTAGTCGGCGTGAGACGGACGGAAAGTTTCCGCCACTTTTGAATAATCTTTTGAACGCTGATCTTTGTTATGAATAATCATGCCGATCGGCGTACCAGTGGTCTTGCCTTCGAACACGCCCGAAAGAATCTGCACTTCGTCGTCTTCGCGGCGTGCCGTGGCGTGCTTGGACGTTCCCGGCTTACGGCGGTCCAATTCGATCTGGATATCCGCTTCGCTCAATTCCAATCCCGGAGGACAACCGTCAACGATACAACCCAGTGCGATACCGTGACTCTCTCCAAAGGTAGTGACGCGAAAATTTTGTCCAATCGTATTGCCCGACATAAGTGTACTTCTCTAAGATTCGTTATAATCGGTGTATTCTACCTAAAAACCCTTTAAAAGTAATGACCCAAAACAACGATTCCACCCCACTTTCAACGAGTTCGCCGGACTGGCAGGCATTCGATTGGCAAGCGCCCGACCCTTTCATCCATAAACATGTGGTGAGCGAAGAAGAACTGGACTTCCTAAACCACGTCAACAACAAGAGTTACGTGGCGTGGATGGAACAGGTCGCGTGGATGCACAGTTTGGCGGTCGGCATCAATCACGACACCCAAAAAAGACTTAACCGCATCATGGCGGTGTACGAGAACTGCATGCAGTACAAAGCGAGTTGTTATTTAGGGGACGAACTGTTGATTGGAACCTGGGTGGGAGAACAAAAAGGCTGCTGTCTGAGAACCAGAAATTTTCAGATTATTCGACCGCGCGACGGCAAAACCGTGTTCACCGCGCAGGCCACTTACGTTTGTATCGACTTGATAAACCACAAACCCAAACCGATACCTAAAGAATTTATCGAGCCTTATCGAAAATAACCGAACTTGAACGGTTAACGGCTTATTCGACTTATTACTCCTTGAGCTTAACGCTCAACTCGCCCTCTTTGACCGAAATGTTCTCGACCCCTTCGGCAAAGCCCTTCCAGAAACCGGGATCGGCACCGAACTCGTTCACCAAATCGACGTTCTGGAGATTACCCAGCCAGGCATTCGGAATCGGCACCCCCATCAGACTCACGCCCTTAAGTTTCACAATCGGTCTGCCGTCCCGATAAGCCAACTCCGCACCGGCGTTGATACGCAATGTCTTACCGCCCATCACCGGAAAATCCTCTTCCAACGGAACCAATACCTTCACGCTCAACAGGTCGTCGGACAAATCCACCGCCACTTTCTTCGCCAGATCGGTATTCTTGGCAAGCAACGCATTCAATTCACGTTCACTGAACAGCACTTCGCGCTTGGCACCTACCTCGCTGTACGCTTCCGGTTTCAGGTTGCCCTGCGCGTCGTATTCACTGACCTCAACACCGATGACTTTCAACTTGGCGTTAAGCACCTGCTCCTCTTTCGGCTTCAACTCCACCGGCGTGAATGCTTTCAGAAAAAGCGTCTGACTCAGAATCCAATAGGTCAAACCGACTGTGACCAGAATGGTGGCCAAAACAATCCAAACCACCTTAACGCCACTGACGCCCTTACTCACCTCTTGCTTCGTTGCTTCCATCGGTTCGTTTTTAGATTCATCATTCATATCTCTTACCTTATCGTTACGCAGTCGAACTAATCGTTTGTGATTTTAATTAAGCCACATTCTATACGAATTATTACTCAAAACAGAAGCTCAGTTAAAATTATCACATTCAGTTATCAACAATAAATGCACCATCAGCAATAGCTGTAATCATTGAGGCATTTTTCGTCAAAGAACCTAATTCAACAACAAAAGCAAATCGCGACTTTGCATCCTGAACAAAGGTTGCATGCAACCGCAACAAATTCCTAATTTTTGCAAAGTAACTTGGTAATTCTTTGGCTAGTTGCATATACCCCTTATCATTACCCCAAGGGTTATCCGCATGCAAATATTTACCTAAACGATCATATAATTTTATGTATTCGTTTTTAGTTAAATACCCATCAGCCAAACTATCAAAATGCCATCTACGTGGTGCTAATAGTTTTGGTTCAAGCAAAGGCTTAGGATAAAAATCTTCATTTATTTTTGATAGATGTTTGAGAATATATCCACCATGATAATCTTTTCTAAAATCAACAGGCCTTTCAGAATCATTACGAAATTTTGAATAAGATTTCTTATTTGGAGCTATTGAAGCATATGCAATAATTTCAAGAATTTTCCTGAGATTCAAAATCACATTTTCCAAATCCATTAATTCATTATTTTTTTCAAACTTTTCTAATTGTTTTTCTGCATAAAACAAGCGCTTTTTCACCATCTCCATTTGATTTAAATAAATTTTAACGACTTGAGACTGATTCATCTATTCATACCTGCCCCAACGCAATCGAACCATCGTTCATAGGTGTTTTCTGTTGGAAAAACAGTGTTTGTTTTTTATTTTCAAAACGTTGCGACAACAATTTCAACAGCATTTTATTCTGGAAAACGCCGCCGCTGACGATGACAGGCAAATTTGGGTATTGGTCTGAAACCTGTTCGATTAGGTTCACGAGCATGTTAAAGAAACGGCTGACGATGACTGATAACTCGATCCCCAGTTGTTGATCCTTGAGTAACGCTTCGATCATCGGCGCAACGTCAATCAAGCCGTCTTCGATTTCAAATCTATAAGCGTTGGTAATTGCTTCGTCGTAATGTTTTTCCAACAGCAATCCGCTTTGTCCTTCGTAGTCGAGGTTCTGCTTCAAGCCCAGTAAACTCGCCACGGCGTCGAACAGGCGCCCTATCGAACTGCTTGCCGGACTGTTCAGGCTCTTGTGATGAATGTAATTCAATTGTTCGACTTCCACTTCGCTGAACGCCTGAACCGTCGGTGAATCCAGCATCAACACGTCATCCAGAGAAAACTGGTCGAACAGCAACGCTAACGCAATACGTCGAGGTTGGCGGTTGGCAAGATCACCGCCCAACAATTTGAACGGTTTCAGATTCAGCAAACGGTCGTAACCGTTCAGATCGGCCAATAACGTTTCTCCGCCCCACAAGTCGCCGTCTTCACCTAGTCCGGTGCCGTCCCAACTGAATGCCAACACGGTTTCGGTCAACCCGAATTCGGCCATGCATGCCAACACATGGGCATAATGATGCTGAACTTTAGTCAACGACAGCCCGTTTTGCCCTGCCTGTTTTTTTGCCCACTGGCTGCTGAAATACTGCGGATGCAGATCGCTCACCAGTTTTCTCGGCTTGGATTGACAGAGTGTTTTCATGCGTTCAACCGTCTGTTGAAAACGCTGTTGCGAAGCTAAGGAGTACAGGTCTGCAATATAAGGAGACAGGATAATTTGGGCGTTCTTGGCAATTGCCACGCTGCTTTTTTGTTGTGCGCCGACCGCCAACGTTTCCGGGCAGCTTCGTTCGGATGATTTTCCGTTGGCACAATCCGTTTTCTTCAGTGGCAGATAAAACGGTGCCAACCCACGCGCCAACCTCAAGGTCACGGTTTTACCGTTCACGCTTTGCACAATGCTGTCGTCACATGGATTAACTATCTCGCGGTCGAAATCCAACACGTAATCCACTACCGAATTTTTACTGCGACACAATTTGCCGAACACCTCTTCGGCCTGATAGATAATCGGCTCTCCGGAAAGGTTGGCGCTGGTGGCGACCAGAGGCTTATCGAAATATTCGAACAACAGATGCTGTAACGGCGAATAGGCTAGAAACAGACCCAAACGGTCGATCTCGGGTGCGACTTGCTCGCTCAAAACCGTGTTGGGTTTAGGTTGAACCAATACAATCGGCCTGGCGTCGGACGTGAGCAGTTCGATTTCGTGTTCCGTTAAATCGGCCAACGATTTCGCCATCTCCAAATCTTTGCACAACACAGCAAACGGCTTGGCCGGGCGGTGTTTACGCTGGCGAAGCGTTTCAACCGCCTGCGTATCGGTCGCGTCACACAGAATATGAAAACCGCCGATTCCTTTAAGTGCAACCAGACCGTCTTGATTTAAAATTTCCGCAACTTGTCGAACCGCCTGCTCGCCTTCGGCCAAGGTTTTTTGAGAGGCATCATACAAATGCATGTTAGGGCCGCATTCAGGGCAGCAGATGCCCTGAGTATGAAAACGTCGGTTGCTGGGATCGAGATATTCGCTTGCGCAGGCCTCGCACATTTCAAACGGCTGCATCGCCGAATTTTCACGGTCGTAGGCAGGCTTGTTCAAAATCGAAAAGCGCGGCCCGCAATCCGAACAGTTGATGAATGCATCGTGATAACGACGGTTATTAGGATCGTGAAATTCCGTTAGACAGGTTTCGCACACGGCGATGTCCGGCGAGATTCGGTTATGGCCTTTGGCGTTTTTACCGCCTTTTGCAGATTCGCTTTCTCGAATGTCAAACCCGTCGTAATCGGACAATGGCAAGGATTCGGATTCGACCAACTGAATTAAACTCTGTTTAGGCGCTTCCGCCATTAACCGTTGATGAAACCGTTCGACGGCGTTTGCTTCGCCCTGCACATGAATCAACACTCCTTGCGAGGTATTGCAGACGGAACCTTGAAGATTCAGTGCTTGCGCCAACTGATAGACATACGGACGAAAACCAACCCCCTGCACTTTGCCGGATACCTGTAAAGCAAGATGTTGGAAATCGGTTAAAGACACTTCATCACCTGTAACGCCCCTAAATTATGCAAACGATTGAGCCTGCGGTCGATCGTATTCGTCAACGATCTGATCCAGCGACCTGACCTTCGGCTGCGGCTGCGGTTCGACTTTCACGCCCAACGCTTCCAGTTGCTCGATCACGGTATCGATCAATAACGGCAGCGCTTGTCGTACGGTATCGGTCAAGGAGATCGAAACCGATTCCATGTCTTCCGGCACCATGGCGATCACTTGAATTTCGGCCATATCACCCACTAAGGCACCCAACTCCAAAGTCTGCAACACTTCAACCTCATGAGCGGTCTTACGGTAGTTGCCCATCCCCTGCAATACGTCGGCAGGCAATGAATAAACGGTGCCGGGTTCGTCGTTTTCGTCCACGCTGATGGTGTCCAATAGCAATAGATGGTCGTAACTCTGATAGTAGTGAATCAGATTCATACCCAAGGTGCCGCCGTCGATCAGGTCAATTGACGGTGAGAAAACGTAATTGTCTTTCAGAAATTGCGTGGCGTAGATACCCAGTCCCTCATCCCGAAACAGGATATTGCCGATGCCGAGCACGGCGATATTGGCTGAGTTTTCGATTTGCGACACTTACAGCCCGCCGACCGGATGAACCCGGTATTCCGCCAGGGTTTTACCTTTGGCGTCGATGACATGCACCGCACACGCCAGACACGGATCGAACGAATGCACCGCGCGCAGCACTTCCAACGGCTGTTGCGGATCGGCCAGTTTCAATCCCACAATCGCTTCCTCGTAAGGCCCGCGTTGGCCGTTGGCGTCTTTAGGCGAGGCGTTCCAAGTAGTCGGCACCACCGCTTGATAGTTCTGCACCTTGGCCTCGTCGATACGCACGAAATGGCTTAAAGTACCGCGCGGCACTTCCAATACCGCACATCCTTTGGTGGTGGCCGGAAGGGATTCAAAATCGTATTTCGTCCAGGTCTCTTCGTCGTAATACTTGATGTTCTCGATCAACTCGCTGACAAAACTGAAAATAACGTCGCACACCACCTCGGCCTCGACGGCACGCGCTGCGTTACGTCCGACCGAACTGGAGAAATCGATCAATTCCATACCGGTGTCGTCCATGAAATGCTGCATATAAGGCTTCACATACTTGCCGTCTTGCAAGTAGCCGATCAGCATTCGCGCGATCGGCCCGACTTCCATCGGTTCGCCATGATAACGCGGCGCTTTGATCCAACTGTATTTGCCTTCGGTCTTCAAAGTACCGTCGTCGTTCAAGTCGGTATAAAACGGTTCGGTGGTCTCGTCGAACGGGCTGGTCGGCGCTTCGTCCGCATACCAGGAACGCGACGCCTCTTCAGTAATTTTGGTTTCGTCGAACGTACCGACCTGATCGAAATTATGCCCCCAGATCACACCGCTTTCGAACAGCGGTTCGTCGTCGCCCAACGGATAACCGCCGGACGTCATGAAATTGCCGTTACCGCGTCCGACGCCCGCTTTAATGTCGTCGTTATAAGCGGCCACCACCATTTTCATATCCGGCAGATAGGCGCGTTTCAGAAATTCCTGGGTGTCTTTGATAATGAACAGATAGTCGTTCAAACGCTGCGGATTGAGCATATCCATAACGCTGGTCACGCCACCGACCACCAAGTTTTGAGGATGCGGCGTCTTCCCGGCAAAGATCGCAATCGCCTTGCTGACCTCACGCTGAATGCGCAAGGCTTCCAGATAGTGATTCATGTGAATCAGATTCTCTTCCGGCGACAGCTTATATTGTTGGTGTCCCCAGTAACCGTTGGCGAACAGACCCAATCGCCCCGCTTTGACGAAGCTGCTGAGTTTTTCCTGCACGGCGGCCAAATCGCCTTGCGAACAGTTATAGGGCTGTTTGTGCCACTGATGAGCGATCTTACTGGCCTGTTCGCAATCTGCGCTCAGTGCGCTGACGACATCGACGTAGTCCAACGAATGCAGATGGTAATAATGGACGATATGATCCTGTACGAACAAGGCCAAAGAGACCAGATTACGGACAATCTCGGCGTTTCTCGGCGGCACGATTTCATAGGCGTTTTCTACCGCCGTGATCGAGGCACGGTAATGCGAGTTGGTACAGACGCCGCAGATACGCTGCGCGATCAAACCGGTATCACGCGGGTCGCGCCCTTTAAGAATGGTTTCGATGCCACGGAACAGCTGCCCCGACGCCCAAGCCTCGGTGACCACATTGTTTTCGTCCACCTCGATTTCAACCCGCAAGTGACCTTCAATACGCGTGACCGGATCGATTACGATTTTCTGTTTTGGCTGTGTCATGACTTTAACTCGTATGGAACATTGATTACTTTGCGGTTGTTGGCCAGTTCGTCGAAGGCGACCTTACCTTTACCGCAGGCGATGCAACCGTGACCGACCTGAACCGGCCAGGAAGTGCCTTCGTTGAATTTCACCTGCGAACAGTTGATGTCTGCATACGGGCCTTTACACCCCATCTCGAACAGACACCAACCTTTCTTGGCACCTTCGTCTCCCCACTCGCGGACAAATTCGCCGGCGTCGTAATGACCGCGACGTTCGCAGTTGTCGTGCACGCGCGGCCCGTAAGCCCATTCCGGCTTATTGTTCTCGCCCAGTTCCGGAAATTCGCCGAACATGACGTAATGCAGCAAAGTACCGACGATATTGATCGGGTTCACCGGACAACCCGGCAAATTGATAATGTCTTTACGCCCCAAGGCTTCGGAGACCCCCACCGCGCCGGTCGGGTTCGGCGCGGCGGCCACGACTCCGCCGTCATAGGCACAGGAACCTACCGCAAAAATCGCCGCCGCTTTCTCGGCCACGCGTTTCAACAACGCCTCGCCGGTTTCGCCTTTAGGGCCGATACGAAGAAACTTACCTTCCATGCCCAGCGGTACGGCACCTTCGACAATCAGGATGTAATCGCCGCCGTCCTCTTCGATCAACTGGTCAAGTCGGTTTTCGGAATGCGGTCCGGAGGCGGCCATCAACAATTCGTGATAATCCAAGGAGATGAATTTCAGAATCAATTCGTCCACCGTCGGGTTAACCGACTTGATGAAACCTTCGGAGTTGCCGGTACAGTCCGCCAACTCCAACCAGATCACCGGCACCTTGTTCAAATGCTGAATCCCTTGATGCACCAGATGATCGAACTCCGGCGGCAGTTGCAGGTTTAAAGTCATCATCGACACCCAGCCGTTGAATTCGTTAACCTTGTCGAACGACTTCAACGCCTCTTCCAGATTGGTGTTGTCGATTTGATTACTCGGGTGCAGACGGTTGTATTTGTCCAGACGTCGCTTAACCTTATCCAATTGACGCTGCTTTTCGGCCGCTTCGCGTTCGGCTTTTTTGCGTTCGACTTCGGCCTTGTCCACATGCGCCGTCGCCACCAGATTGGCGACGTCTTTTTTGCAGCGTCCGCACACCCGACCTGCCTGACTGTATTCTTTCAATTCGGCAAAACTGGTGACCGCATTGGCTTCGATGATGTCGACTAGATCCTTTTGATAAGCGCCGGTACAGCTGCACACCAAACGTCCGCGCTCGCTCTCGTGACGGTTGTTATACAAATAAGAGGCATCGATGTTTTCGTTTTCGACAATCAACTGTTTGAGATAGAGCGCATCGACATTCGAATTGACGCCGATGAAGCGCATCAACTTTTCGTTATTGAGGATGTACTGGTCAATACGCTCCTCTTTCTTGGACCGCAACAACACCACTTCGTTGTCTTCGTCGCGCATGTTGTAATTGGGCGACGACACATCGGTGAACTGGAACGAACCGACTTTAAGGCCGTCTATGGCGACTTCGCGCTCAAAGGTTTTCGGCTCGACTTTGAGAATATTGCTCACCGCAACATCGGCTTGAATCCGGCAATCTTTGGCGTGCCCGGCGGTGAAACCGGTTGCGTCGATTTGCGCCGCCTCGCCGACCGCATAGATAAACAAGTCGGATGTGCGCTGCGTGTTATCGACCAGAATGCCGCGATCGCACTCCAGTGCGTCACGTGCGAAATCGACATTCGGCTTGATGCCGATGCCGAAAATCAGGAACGGGTCTTCAATGGTGTGCTTGAACGTGTTCAGAGTCGTGATGTGGCCGTTCTCCACCACCTTATCGGTAATCTGGTCGTTGAAGGAGATGGTGATGCGCGGATCGGCCTCGAACGTTTTCTGAATCAAGGCGACACTCGACGGGTCCAGATCGGGCGAATACAGGCTTTCGTCAATGACGATCATATAGATACGTTTCGGAGACGGCATGCGCATCAGCGTATCCAGTAACTCAAGGCCGATCGGCCCGGCTCCGATAATGACCACGTTACGTTCTTGCAGGTTCCGGGCGATTTTGAAACTGTCGTCCGCACTGCGGAAAGTCACCGCATTATCAATCTGCGAAATGTCGAATAGGGTTTTAGGCTGGGAACCGCTGGCGATAATTAAATAATCGTAATCGTAACGTCGATTGTGGCAAATCACCTGTTTGGCCTTGCGGTCGATGGCGGTGACTTCCTCGTTGAGTTTGACCTGAACCCCCGGGTGCAAGTCCAGTGTGATGTCATGGATGTCCGCAACCCCTTCTACGAGGTCGCATAGGTGGATTCGATCGTAAGGTGCATACGCTTCTTTGGAAAGAATCAGCACTTCGACATTCGGATCTTTTTCCAAAATGGTATTGGCGAGATAATCCGCGGCAATACCTCCCCCAATAATCACAATTCGCATGACAACGCTCCCGGCAAGACTGTCTGTTGAGAAAGTTTAATTTCCCTAAAATTGTTGGTATTAATACTACTTCATTTCAAGTTGCATTAGAAACATCTCTTCGCCATCCGTAATGGAAATTTCAACACTCTGGCACAAAGGACACACATAACGATGTTCTGCCAACGTACTGTGTTCGCCACACCCCCGGCAGAATATTTCCACCGGCTGAATCTGCATATCCAGTTCGGCCGTCCTGCAAACTGCAGACGCTTCTTTGAAAGTCTCAAAAGCCGTTGCCAGCAAGTCGGGTTCGACCCCGCTAAGCTTGCCGACCTTAATAACGACTTTACTGACCTCGGAAGCCCCGTTGTCCTGCGCATACCCCTCGCATTGATCGATTAAATCGCGAACGATGGAATATTCATGCATGGCAATCGACTCTCATCCGGACTCAGCAAATTCTCGGCAGGAGTTCGCCCTTGGGCAATTCCAAAACCCGCTGACTTCCCCAAGGCGTTTGCAACACCACCAGACCCGCTTGGAAATCGGTGACTTTACCGATAACGGCCGCATTTTTAGTGAACTCGAATTCGCTCAATACCCGTAAGGCTTGTTCGACTTGTGAACAGGGTAATGCAATCGCAAAAGTACCCTCGTTGGCAAAATCGTAAGGCTCGAATCCGAGCAATTCGCACAACCCTCTGACCGAATCGCTAACCGGAATTTTATCCTCTTCAATCTCGATGCAAATCTCGGAACTGTTGGCCCATTCGTTCAACAAAGCGGACAATCCTCCGCGAGTGGCATCGCGCAGCGCGTGTATTTCCAAACCCGCATCCAGCAAGGCTTTCACCGCAGGCCATAAAACTTGGCAATCGCTCTTAAAACCGCTTTGCAGCTTAATGCTTTCGCGCTCGGCCATCACGACTGCACCATGACGACCGATATCGCCGGAAACGATAATCGCATCACCGACTTCCAAATCATGCGCCGAAGGTTTTGCGTTTTGTTCCTCGGCAATCTCGCCGATTCCGCTGGTGTTTATAAACAACTTATCCACAGCCCCCTTGGGGACAACTTTGGTGTCGCCGCAGACGATTTGAACGTCGCTGTTCTGCAACTCGAGCGCCATGCTTTGTACTACTTTTTCCAGCGTATCGAAAGACAACCCTTCCTCTATAATGAACGCGCAGCTCAGATAAAGCGGCTTCGCCCCCATCATCGCCAGATCATTCAAGGTTCCGGCAATCGCCAAATTACCGATGTTACCGCCGCTGAAAAACAACGGACTGACGGTGAAACTGTCGGTGGTGAAAGCGGTTTTCCCCTGCAAAGACAACACCGCGGCGTCTTCGGATTTCAACAGAATCTTGTTGGAAAAGTGGCGGTAAAACAACTGCTGAATGAGTTGCTGGCTCTCCGCCCCGCCGCCGCCATGACTAAGTTCAATCACTTTCATGCGCTCGCCCTATTCATATTCTGTTTAGCGGAAGGCGGCAAAGTCACCTCGGCATAACGATAATAGGCGTTGCAAGCTCCCTCGTCGGACACCATGCAACTGCCCAGCGGACGCGTCGGATCGCATCCGCGGCCGAAAACTTTACAGTCTTGCGGCTTGGCAAGTCCTTTAAGAATGTCGCCGCAAATGCACAGCTTATGATCGTCGATCGGTTCGTCGGAAAGCCGGTCGGCAAAGGCGACTTCGGCATCCAGATGACGGTATTCGTCTTTCAGCCGCAACGCGCTGTGGGCGATGTCGCCGAGTCCGCGCCAACGAAAATGGCTGCGCGGCTGTAAATAGGTATCGATCATTTGCTGCGCTTTAAGGTTGCCGTCGAAACTCACCGCACGCGTGTATTGGATTTCCACCTCATGACGTTGTTCAAGCACCTGTTCGACAATCATCAGAATGCCTTGCATCACATCCACCGGCTCGAAACCGCTGACCACAATCGGCATATTGTGACTTTCCGCCAACGGACGGTAGATTTTGGCGCCGCTGATGACACTGACGTGCGACGGCCCGATCAACGCATCGATGCGACAGGCCGGATCGGAAAGAATCGCCTCGACCGCCGGTGGCACCAATACGTGATTGATATGGAAAAAGAGGTTTCCCAATCCTAAAGCGATCGCCTGCTTAATCACCGCCGCCGTCATCGGTGTGGTGGTTTCGAAACCGATGGCGAAGAACACCACCTGTTTATCCGGATTTTCCCGTGCGATCTGGATGGCGTCCAACGGCGAATTCAAAGCGCGAATGTCACAGCCCAAGGCACGCTGTTTCGCCAAACTGCTTTTGGAACCGGGAACGCGGATCATGTCGCCCAACGTCAGCAGGATGGTGTTTTCCATTTGCGCCAAGGCAATCGCATGATCGATGCGCTCTTTGGGCATGATGCAGACAGGGCATCCCGGACCGTGAATAAACTCGATATTATCGGGCAAAATTTGCTTTAACCCATATTTCATAATGGTATGAGTATGGCCGCCGCAGACTTCCATAATATGAAGCGGCGACTTAAGAGACGATGCAGCCTGACGGACTTTATCCGCCAAAACACGGATTGTCTGCGGTTCGCGAAAACCTTGATAGAGGTCTTGAAGCTGCAAACCGTTCATGAATTCCCCTGCGATACCTTAAGGTCTTCGGCATCCATAAGATCGACCATCTCCCGATACAGTTTCAGACTTTCAAGCGCATCTTCCTGATCGATCTTGTTCATCGCAAATCCGACATGAATCAACACATAGTCACCGATATCGACCGCTTCCGGCATCAGGTCAAGACTGACCTGACGTTGCACGCCCATGGTATCGACCGTGGCGATATTGGCGTCGTCTATTTGAATCACTTGGGAAGGAATCGATAGGCACATGACTTAGTTACTCAACGGAATTCGGGTTATGCGCGCATTTTGCGTTTGAACTCGACCCACTCGACCACTCGCTGAATCGACTCGGGATCTTTACCGGAAATCTCCAAAATATCGACGTTCGGTTTGAGCTGTCTGGCCATGGCTTTCGCCGCCTGCATATCGAAATCGAAATGCGGCATCAGATCGACCTTGCTGATCAAGACCAGATCGGCCTTATGAAACATCACCGGATATTTTTCGATTTTATCGTCGCCTTCCGGCACCGATACCAACACCACATTCAAATGACTGCCGACATCGTAACTCGCAGGACAGACCAGATTACCGACGTTTTCGATAAAACAGACGTCAATGTCGTTCAAAGGCATGGCATGCAGACCTTTATGCACCATAAACGCATCCAGATGACAGGCGGAACCGGTCTGAATCTGATAGGCCGGAATACCTTTGGCTTGAATACGCTCGGCATCACGAGAGGTTTGCAGGTCGCCTTCGATCACGCCGAATTCGAACGGACGATCCGACAATTCCGCCAGACTTTCCAACAGACTGGTCTTACCGCTGCCCGGGCTGCTCATCAGATTGATCGCCAACACGCCGGCCTTGTCGAAATGGGCGCGGTTATGCGCGGCTTCGTGATCGTTTTTATGCAAAATCTTACTGATGACATCGACGGTTTTAGCATCGTTAAGCTGTGGATTATCGTGAACCGGAACGAATCGCGTCGTACTTTCCAATGCCGAATCCGTTATTGAACATCCGCAATCTTCACACATAAGACCTCCTTTGAATCCAAAAACCGCTCAACCTTCAACCTAGCAATATCCGGCCGCCGACCACAATCGAAACCACACCCAGCACACCGAAGATACGACGAACATTCTTCAACGAATTCAACCAATAACGATTCACCGCGAGAATGAAAAGACCGAAACAGACAAACACCAGCATTACACCCAGCGCAAACAAGGCAATCATCATCCAGGTGACTTCCTGACTGCCGACCAGACTCAATGTCACCAACATGCCGCGCACCCCGCCGATGCCCATCAAAATACCTAAGCTCAATGCAGGCATCGCTCCGTTAAAACGGCTATGAGAGTGGTTTTTGGAAAAACTGATATGTAGGTGTTCGCGGCCTTCGTGCCTATGTTTGTGCAATGAAATACGATCAGCGACGACCAAATAAAGGAGATAAAACCCCATCAATAAAATGACGCTGGCGGAAATGACATCGCCGTAATCGGTAAACGCTTCGGACGCAGGAAATTGTTGCAGGATTTTGGCGAAAACAAACAGCGTTAAACCATGTCCCAAAGCAAACATTAAGGTAACGGCAGCGGTTTTCTTAAGGTTCTTACCGATTGAGAAATCGGCGATGGCCACCAGATGATCCGGCCCCATTGCATGCAGCACGCCATACCAGAAAATGATAAACAGTCCGACTTCCATTCTCGCTACCCTTTTCTATATCACACTAAAAACCACACTCTTTGAAGTACAAAGTGTATCACCCGACGCGCTCTTTAATGTTAAAAATTCGTGTCGTTTACGGACTTTTTCGCTGTGCACAAGAAAAATACGCACAACAAGGTAATGAGACAAAACACGGGGCAAAAAAAAGCCCGTGAAAACCGGTTTGGATTTTCACGGGCCTGTCCGTTTTAAAAACGGCCTGGTTTCACAACCGGGTACGAACGCTCCGTTCCCGGTTGCTATCCGTTAGTAAAACTCGTAAAGCGGGGTTTCAAAGTCCTGATCCAACCACGACTTCAAAATACTTCGGGCGAATTTCGGCTGAACCGGACGGGCGTTTTCGCCCATCAATTCGTTCATCTGCTGAATCTGTTCGGCGGAGGCTTCGATAGGATGCTTAAACACCATCCAATAAACGCCTTCCGAACACGGCGGTGTCGTCAAAGAACCGCTGTATTTATAGAACTCCGGATTAGGTGGAATGAAATGCGCCGGATTGAGTTTCAGATCGTTATGAATCTCTTGCTTGCCCATGACTTTTGGAAGTCGCTTCAACAGACCGTTCAAATAAGGATTCTCTTCGCCTTCCTGGAACAAAATACCAAGAACCGCCAGATTACCGTCGCCGTCCTTGTGCACCAAATGCATTTCCATCGGATAGGCAAATCCTTCCTTGTGATGCTCGCTTGGCGTATGGAAGTGGTATTGCAGCAATTCAAAGCGGTGGCCGCCGACTTTGATGTAACTTCCCAACGGGAAATTGATCTGAATACTGTGAC
Source organism: Thiomicrorhabdus sp. (assembly GCF_041583835.1). GTDB lineage: Bacteria > Pseudomonadota > Gammaproteobacteria > Thiomicrospirales > Thiomicrospiraceae > Thiomicrorhabdus. The sequence continues at coordinate 57,000 of NZ_JBFHFC010000012.1, forward strand.
CGTTATTGATGATTTTCAACGGCACTTCGCGATAAGCGATATCCAGACCCGGCAACCCTTGTACGCCCAAAGCCGTTTTGTCGCGCAAATCGACCGGCGATTGGTTGCGTCCGGTTTTACAGGTTGCGTAATCGGCAGAAAGATCACCCCAATGCTGCGGCCCGCCTTCACCGAAATACCCCCAATGGATTGCATGAGCCGCCGGTGCCGCGTGCGCCGCCTTAGCCTCTTCCGTCGCCGGCTTTTCAGCTGCTTTAACCGCTGCCGCCGAATCCTTAGCAGACGCTTCTTGGGCTTTCTTTATTTTTTCCGCTTCGGCGTTCAAATCGACCAAAGGCTTGGTAAGCGGTACATCCGATGCCGAAACAGTGGCACTCACGCCTGAAAATAAGGCCAGCGAAAAACTTAAAACAACCGATAACGAGAGGTTTCGTCTCATGTAAAACTCCAAAAACTTAATGGGCTAATCGTCCTACAAAACATTAAGCAAAAAACCGGCCAGCCAACCATATTCCCACATTTAAAATCGGTTGTTCGCAAACTGTTTTACTACGGCTGAACGCGTTGATTCAAAATATCCTGAAACACGTCAAGTTCCGATTTATGAATGGCAAACACCCCTTCTCCGCCGTGTTCGAACTCAAACCAGTAAAACGGCAATTCAGGATAAGCCTGTTCCAGATAGTATTGAGAAACGCCGACCTCGACGATCAACACGCCTTCGTCGGTCAGGTATTCGGATGTTTCCGCCAGAATACGGCGCACGATATCCAAACCGTCATGACCTGCGGCCAAGCCCAGACTCGGTTCCTGCTGGAATTCTTCTGGCAAGGCGTCCATTTCAATCTGATCGACGTACGGCGGGTTCGACAGAATCAGATCGTACTTTTTGCCTTTCAGATTATCGAACAGGTCGGACTGGATGGCATGCACAACCTCGTTCAAGCCGTAAAGATCAATATTTTTCTGCGCCACTTCCAAAGCTTCCGGCGAAATATCCGCCAGATCCACTTCGGCGTAAGGCAAGGTTTGCAACGAAGCGATACCGATACAACCACTGCCGGTACACATATCCAGCACGCGGGTCACCTGTTCGACATCCACCCAATTATGGAAGTTATTAGCAATCAGCTCGGCAATCGGCGAACGCGGTACCAACGTCGATTCATTGACGATGAAACGCATTCCGGCAAACCAGGCTTCACCGGTAATATAGGCGGACGGTTTACGGGTTTCGATGCGATGCTTGAAGAGTTCGGTCACTTGGTGTTTTTCGGTTAGCGACAAACGTGCATGCCAATAACTTTCCGGAATTTCCATCGGCAGATTCAAGGCATAAAATACCAACACTCGGGCGTCGTCGAACGCATTGTCGGTGCCGTGACCGAAGAACAAATTGGCACGTTTGAACAAGGAACCGCCCCAGCGCACAAAATCCGTGACCGTTTCCAAGCCTTCAAACTGATAATTAATATTGGTCACGAGACTTATCCTTTTTTAACCGCATGTTTTGGACGGAAAGCTTTAACGAAAGCCTCGTCGGTTTCTAAATAAGGACCTTCAATCAGGTCGATGCAATAAGGTACGGCCGGGAAAACCGCTTCCAGACATTCGCCGATTGCCGACGGTTTACCCGGTAAATTGATGATCAAACTTGCACCGCGGGTTCCGGCAATCTGGCGCGATAGAATCGCCGTCGGTACATATTGTAAAGAGACCGCTCGCATCTGTTCTGCAAAGCCGTCGAGAATTTTATCGCACACCGCCGCAGTCGCTTCCGGCGTGACGTCGCGTTTTGCCGGACCGGTTCCGCCGGTGGTCAAAATCAAACAACACCCTTGTTCGTCCGCCAACTCTTTTAATGTCGATTCAATCAGCTCTTGCTCGTCTTCAATTACTCTGGCGACCGCTTTCCACGAAGAAGTCAACGCCTTGCCGATCCATTCCTGCATCGCCGGTCCGCCCAAATCTTCGTACTCGCCGCGACTTGCGCGATCGGAAACGGTTACAATGCCAATTTTAATTTCGTCTTTTTGCATTTTGAATCCTTGAATCTGACAACATTAATCCGCATATAATACCCTAATTTCCACGATTATAACGAATTAGAGAACCGATGACTGAGACGAATCACAAGCCTGAAACCCCTATCGAAAGTGACTTGAATACTTCCGAGACCGAGGTTGATAACAATCTAGCCGCAGAGCCGTCGCAGCCAATGGAAGAACCGATCGAAGCGGAAATCGACGCGACGGTTCTGGATGGAGAACACATTGCCAACGACGAACAGAGCGAAGTGCGCCATCTTGCCAAGCCGGGATTGAACCTGCCGAAAGAAATTTACCTGTTACCGGTTAAAGAGCGTCCTTTCTTCCCTGGTCAACAACTGCCCGTTCTATTGAATAAGGATGCCTGGCAGGAGACTTTTGAAGCCATTAAAGACGGAGAACACAAATACATCGGTATGGTCTTCGTCGACCATGCGGATCACGAAAAAGCGCCTCCGGAAGCATTCTCGGCCGTAGGAACGCTGGTGCGTATCCACGAACCGAAAGTACGCGATGACTTCATTCAATTGATTGCCGAGGGTGTGCAACGCTTTAAAATCGAACACTGGGTTTCCGAGTCGGCGCCTTATAAAGCGCTGGTAAGCTATCCGGCCGACATTAAAAACGGCACCGAAAAAGAATTCAAAGCTTACGGTTTGGCGATTATGAACGCCTTTAGGGAGTTGTTGCCGCTGAATCCGTTGTACAGCGAGGAGTTGAAATATTTCCTCAACCGCTACAGCCCGAACGAACCTTCTCATCTGGCCGATTTTGCCGCGAGTCTGACCACCGCAGATAACTTGAAACTGCAAGAGGTGTTGGAAACGCTTGATCTGATAGATCGTCTGGAAAAAGTTCTGAACCTGTTCAAACAGGAAATCGAAGTCACCAAATTACAGTACAACATCCGCGAACGTGTTGAAGAAAACCTGAGCGAACAGCAGCGTGAATTCTTCCTGCGCCAACAGTTGAACGAAATTCAAAAAGAACTCGGCATCGTCAAAGACGACCAGACGATCGATACCGATCGATTCCTGGAACGCATGGAGACGTTGCAGCTGAGTGAAGAGGCCAATAAAAAAGCCGAAGAGGAACTGAGCAAGTTATCCATGCTGGATCCGCAGTCGCCGGAATACAACGTGGCACGCAACTGGTTGGATTGGTTGACGCTACTGCCGTGGGGCAAACACAGCAAGGACATTCTCGACCTGAAACGCGCCAAGAAAATCCTCGATAAAAAACACGACGGATTGGAAGACGTTAAGGATCGTATCAGCGAGTTTCTGGCCGTCGGCGCATTGAAAGGCGAGATTTCCGGTTCGATCATCTGTCTGGTCGGTCCTCCCGGCGTCGGTAAGACGTCAATCGGACGTTCGATTGCCGATGCACTAGGTCGTAAGTTCTACCGTTTCTCGGTCGGCGGTATGCGCGACGAAGCGGAAATCAAAGGACATCGTCGTACCTACATCGGAGCCATGCCGGGTAAATTCATCCAGGCGTTAAAAGATTGCGAGACGGCCAACCCGGTGATCATGTTGGACGAAGTCGATAAAATCGGCGCGTCCTATCACGGCGACCCGGCTTCGGCGTTACTGGAAGTGCTTGACCCGGAACAGAACAGCGAATTCATGGATCACTTCATGGACGTGCGTTTCGATCTTTCCAAGGCATTATTCGTCTGTACCGCCAACACGCTCGACACCATTCCGGGGCCGTTGCTGGACCGTATGGAAGTGATTCGCCTTTCCGGTTACATCACCGAAGAGAAAATCCAGATCGCCAAACATCACCTGTGGCCAAAACTGCTTGAAGAAGCCGGATTAAGCAAAGAACAAGTGCAGATTACGGTTCCGGCGATCCGCCATGTCATCGAAGGCTATGCGCGTGAAGCCGGTGTACGTAACCTGCAGAAACAGCTTGCCAAGTTAGTGCGTAAACTGGCGTTGAAATTCGTCACCGGCGAAATCGACAACGCTCGTATTCACGTCAGCGAACTTGAAGAGATGTTGGGACAACCGCGCTTTACGCCGGAAAAAATGAACCAGCAAACCGGTACGGTTACCGGTTTGGCCTGGACGTCGATGGGCGGCGCAACCCTTACCATCGAAGCGAGTCGCGTTCACACCTTCAATCGCGGTTTTAAATTGTCCGGACAGCTGGGCGACGTGATGCAGGAATCCGCCGGAATCGCTTACAGCTTTATCTCGTCCAATCTGGATAAGTACAAGGCCGATCCGGAATTCTTCGACAAGGCGTTTGTGCATTTGCACGTGCCTGACGGCGCCACGCCAAAAGACGGGCCGAGTGCCGGTGTCACCATGGCGACCGCCCTGCTTTCGTTGGCACGTGACGAAGCGATTAAATCGCCATTGGCGATGACCGGTGAGCTAAGTCTGACCGGACAGGTGTTACCGGTCGGCGGAATCCGCGAAAAAGTGATTGCAGCAAAACGCATCGGCATCAAAGAATTGATTCTGCCGTTCGAGAACAAAAAGGATTATCAGGAACTGCCGGACTATCTTCAGGAAGGCATGACGGTGCATTTTGCAAAACACTTTGACGATGTGGCCAAGCTGACCTTTAACATTCGTGCCAAGTCGCTAGCGTTGAAAGTCTACAAAGCCAAGCACAAAGAGAATGACGAAGAAATTCCTTCTTCGCATCATTGATGTTTTGCCATAGCTTACGAATCGCGGCAAATGCATTCGAGCGCAAAAACATCTTACTGAAAACAAACAGGCCCGGTTGGATTTCCAACCGGGCCTGTTTTTTTAACGTTACCGAAAGTTAAGGCTTATCCTTAAGCATCCGACACTTAAACGCTTTAATCCTACTTATAAGAATAGGACATTAAAGCGGTACGAATCTCTTTGACCGTTTCCGGCGGAATCATCAGTTCGTCGATACCGTCTTTCTCGTAACGACGCATCTCGTCACCACGGTAAGCGCCTAAAGAGACTTCTGAAACGATCGAATTGGCGATCTTGATCATTGCGACCATCGCACGTACTTTATCATTTTGAATTCGTTCGCAGGATTCATTGTGATGCAGCATGATCGCGTTGATCATTTCCATCGGCAGATGCCATTTCTTGGCAATCAACACTCCGACCATCGCATGATTGGTTCCGAACTCCTGTTCTTCCTTAGCAATGATGGAAAGCGGCAATGACATGGAGTTGCTGAAAATCTGAGCATAACGCTGTTCGTTTTTAGACGCCAACATCATCGCTCCGGAGTTATGAAACAGACCCAACATATAGGCTTCGTCTCGGCTCACGCCGTCGATCCACTCGGCAATGTCCGACATACAGAAAGCGACATCGACACTGTGATCCATAATGTCTTTAAACAAGCCTTTCTGTCCGAAAACATTCTTTAATGCAGCTGACACGACCAAGTGATAAATATTATCCAACCCCATCACATTAACGGCGTCACGAATCGACTTACAAGGCTCTTTCAGTTTCATGATCGGCGAGTTAACGATTCGCATCAATTCACCGGAAAGCGTCGTGTTCTTCTCGATAATCTCGGCCACAGTCGAGATATTGGCAAATTTACTCTTAATCTCTTTTTCTAAAAGTAAAACTTCATCAGGCAATTCCGGAATCTTGACGCCTCGAATCGCTTCCACCGCATTCTTTAATTTCTGCTGCATAAGGTTGGTTTCATTTCAATAAAATATCGTAATCTTGAATTATAAATGAATTTTTTATTTTCACACGTATAAACCTTAACAAAACACTTATCTCACCCCCAAAATTCATTTTATTGTCATAAAGAATATTTAGACTGAAATGCACTTCATTCAGATAGATCACAAGGTAGTGCAGGATGCGTATATTAGAGAATCTTTCCATTCAGAAAAGATTATGGACCAACCTATTTATAGGCATTATTTTCTTAAGTGCCGTCTTCCTACTGGCTCGGCTAGCCTTTACCGAAGTACGCGGGCATGCACATGCTCTATCAGAAATTCAGCAAACCCAAACTGCAAAGATCGCCCAGTTCCAGACCCAGTTCTCTAATACTTTGCTGAAAATGAACGACTATATCCGTAACATGAGCAAAGAGTCCGGCGAAACCTTCAACCACCGGATTGACGAGCTTAAAGCGCTCAACCTATCACTGAAAAACAGTGAAGAAAGCAAAACCGAAAGCACCGTAGAAGATTCACAAACCTCTCCGGCCGCCGAGAACTCCGAACAACCGGCTGCCGAGGAAACCACTTCCGAGAAAGCGTCGGATAACGTTCAAACGGAAACTCAAGCAGAATCAATTCAACCTAACGGAGCGTTGGATGTCGACGCGATGGATATTCTATTAACCAATATGAAAAAAGCCGCCAACTCGTCGGTTTTCCTGAAGCAACAAATTCAGGAAACCTTAGAGTACGGCATTGAGCCGAGTGCCGAAAAAATGCAAAACGGCATTAAAGCCCTCTCTGCCGTCGAAGACATGGACGAAGAGACCCTTCAGCAGCTTAAAGAAATCCTTAAACGCCTGAACATTTCTCAATCCAGCCTGTTCAAAATGATTTCGGCAAACAATCCTGCCCTGAAAGCCGCCTTTGACAAAGACGGGCTGGGTGATGGCAGCAACTCACTTTTTGAAACGCTTAACGAGCGTTTCTCTTCCGATTTCGTCAATCAGGAAACTTTCTCCGAGGTCTATTCCGGTTGGGAAGGATATTATGAGTCGTTCAACGATATGAAAGACTATATCCAGACTGAATCGCAAAACAATCAAACCATCAGCGAGCTTTCCAGCCAAGCCAACGAGTTACTGCACGTTGCCACTGAAAAAACCGATCAACAGATCGTCGGTCTGATCGAAACGCTGAATGACTTGAGCGATTCCAAGACGACACAAATGACCATCGGTAGCGGTGCGGCGTTATTATTCATGCTGTTGCTGAATTTCTTCATCGTCAAATCGATTTCCACCCCGCTTTCCAAAATGAAACAGCAGGTAACGGCAATCTCTGAAAACGGCACTTACCAAAACTGGGAAATTCCTTACGGCCGTAACGAATTGACCGAAATGGGACAAAGCATCCAAACACTTTTAGACTCGGTGGTGAAAGCAACCAGCGAAGTGACGCAAGTCAGCCAGGCTTTAGCGGACGGTCAATTCTCTGCCCGCATGGTAGGTGAATACAAAGGTGATCTGGACGATCTTGAAAAATCGTTTAACGGCAGCTTAAAACGTATCGTCGAGACCTTCCAGGCCATTGACGAAGCCAGTATGGATCTTGCACAAGGAAAACTGGATGCCGAAATTCAAATACAGGATTTCCATGGCGATTACCACAATGTCATGGCGAACATGCAACAAGCCATTCAGGTACAAAAAGAGTCGATTTCGTCGGTCATTAAA
>NZ_JBFHFC010000013.1:0-58398 GCF_041583835.1 Thiomicrorhabdus sp.
AACGTCATGTTCGGTATGGTTCAGTCGGGAATGGCTGAACCGGATGCCGAAACCGAAGCTTTGCAGTGGATTGATTTGGTGGGGCTTTCAAAATATAAGGAAGCTTATCCTCACCAGCTTTCGGGCGGGATGCAGCAGCGTGTCGCCATCGCCCGTGCTTTGGCGACTCAGCCTAAGGTGTTATTGATGGACGAGCCGTTTTCGGCATTGGATCCGCAGAACCGCGCCAAGATGCAACAGTATCTGCTTGAGATCTGGCAGAACATCGACATTACGATTCTGTTCATTACGCACGATTTGGACGAGGCGGTTTATCTGTCTGACAGAGTGCTGGTGTTGGATGCGCATCCGGGGCGTGTACGTGAAGTGCTGAAAGTGCCGCTTCCTCGTCCGCGTCCGTTGGACATTATGTTGAGCGAGCCGTTTTTGGCGACCAAGCGTTATTTAGAAACCCTGGTGCATCCGCCGATTACCGATTTGGATATTGAGGAAAAACTCAGTATGGTCCAAATGGTTCCGGTGAATGCCGAAGTACCGAATATATTTTAAGTTATGAATAAGTCATCATTAGTCAGAGTCAGTGCTTCGATGCCGGCTCAAATATTGGAGAATCTAGACAGTCTGGTGAAGCGTCGCGGATTCAATAACCGTTCTGCTTTGTTGACTGAAATGATTCAAAAAGAAGTGGCGTTGCAGAACCAAAAGCACAGTAATCAGGTTATGGCCGGAACGGTCACGCTTTATTACGATCATACCGTGCCGGGATTGCAGCATAGATTGAACGCAATTAAACACAAATACGTGGCGGAAATTATCTCTTCCACTCAGATTCAGTTGGTGGATCAGCATACGTTGGAAGTGAATCTGTTGCAGGGTGCTGCACAGCAATTACAAATCATCAGCGATGAAATGATTGCCAACCGAGGGGTTAAAACCGGAAACCTTTATCTGGTCAATTCGGTGTTGCCGCCGATTCAGAGCCAGAAAGAGGCCGCTACGAAAAATATGTACGAAAGGAAAGAAGGGTAATTATGAGTGATCAAAATTCAATTATCTGGTCCGAGCAGCTTCCGGGTGGAGCGCACTGGTCAGGCGTAATGCGTCGCGGCACGACTTTGAGAATTAAGGATGTCGAAGGCGGAGCGAATGTTTCTGCATTGATGTACAACATCGAAGTCCCGAGCGAGCGTTACAACATGCCTGATACGTTGAAAGGACAAAAAACCGCATTCTTGACCACGCCGAATGTTTGCTATTCGGATATGGGACGCGTCTTGTGTTCGATCGTCGAAGACACGTGCGGTTGGCACGACACCATCGGCGGTATTTCGGATGCGGCCATGGTTAAAGAGAAATACGGCGAAGCGGATTATCAGAAAGTTCATAACGACTACTATAAAAACGGTTACGACAGTTTGATCAACGAACTGGAAAAGTGGGGCTTGGATGCCAAAGACTTGGTTCCGAACGTCAATTTCTTCTCGAAAATCCGCGTTGAGCTGGATGGTGCCATGACCTACGTTGTGGGCAACAGCAAAGCGGGCGACTATGTCGATTTGCGCTTCGAGATGGATTGCATTGTCGTGCTGGCTACCGCTCAGCACCCATTGGATCCAAGCTCGGAATATGCGCCTAAGCCGATCCAGTTAACGGCGATGAAAGCAGAACCGGTACAGAGCGACGATGCCTGTCTAAGACACAAGAAAGAAAACGAACGAGCGTTTTACAACACTGCGATTTATTATGGAGAGAAACCTTATGACTTTAGCAACTGAGCAGATTCCGGACAGCCAAATCGTTCACCGTGAAGTGGTTAAGGCGGGTGATCCATGGATGTATGTGGTCAAAGCAGGCCAAAAATTCCGTATCGTCGACTTGGAAGGAAACCAAGCGGTGGATACGCTGTTCTATAACGCCAACGATACCGAAGAGCGTTACAGTGCGACGGACACGATTAAAGGTCAAGGGAATATCTACCTGACAACGGGGTCGGTTTTGCGTTCTAACTTGAATAATCCGATGCTGACCATCACCGAGGACACCTGTGGTCGTCACGACACGTTGGGCGGTGCCTGTTCGGCGGAAAGTAACACCGTACGTTATTCGATCGACAAGCGTCACATGCACTCTTGCCGCGACAGCTTTTTGACTGCATTGAGCAAATGGGACTACGGGATGACCAAGCGCGACCTGTCGAGCAATATCAACTTCTTCATGAACGTACCGGTTTCTCCGGAAGGTCATCTGGATTTTGACGACGGGATTTCCGCTCCGGGACGTTATGTCGAAATGACGGCGCATATGGATACATTGGTGTTGGTTTCGAACTGTCCGCAATTGAATAACCCGTGTAACGGTTACAATCCGACGCCGGTTGAAATGGTGATTTGGGAAGAATAAAGCCGGAGTAAGGCTCAAGCACGAAAGGGACGACCCGGCCGTGTGACCGTTTAGGCGAGAGTTTAAAAGTGGGACGACTCACTTAGCAAAGAAGCAAAAAGAGAGAAAGATAATGTTTTCAAAGGTATTAGTGGCAAACCGCGGTGCAATTGCGACGCGCATCATGAGAACGCTTAAGAAGATGAACATCCGTTCGGTGGCGCTGGCTTCCGAAGTGGATCAGGGTTCGCTGCATGTGCAGATGGCGGACGAAGTTATCTTGTTAAAGGGCGCGACGGCGACCGAGACTTATCTGAACGTCCCATTGATTTTGGAAGAAGCCAAACGTTTAAACGTAGACGCAATTCATCCGGGTTACGGTTTCTTGAGTGAGAACGCCTCGTTTGCGGAAATGTGTGAGGCCAGCGGCATCACGTTTATCGGTCCGAGCCCGAAACATATTCGCGAATTCGGTTTGAAGCATACCGCACGTGAATTGGCGATCAAGAGTCGAGTGCCGCTTTTGCCTGGTTCCGACTTGCTGGAGAACAAGGAAGAAGCGTTGGAAGAAGCCGAGCGCATCGGCTATCCGGTCATGTTGAAAAGTACCGCGGGCGGCGGCGGAATCGGGATGCAGAAATGTCATAACGCCCAGGAGCTGGACGACGCATTCGAACAGGTTGTGCGCATGAGCCAGAACGCTTTCGGTCAGAACGGCGTCTTCCTTGAAAAATTCGTGACCAATGCACGTCATATCGAAATTCAGATTTTCGGTGACGGACGAGGCAATGTCGTTTCGTTCGGTGAGCGTGATTGCTCTTTGCAGCGCCGTAACCAGAAAGTGGTCGAGGAAACGCCGGTGGTCGACATCGATCGTGATCTGGTCGAGTCGATGGAGTACGATGCGGTTCGTTTGGGTGAATCGGTTGCTTACCAATCCGCAGGTACGGTCGAATACGTTTATGACGGCGACACCAATGAATATTATTTCCTGGAAGTGAATACCCGCTTGCAGGTTGAACACGGTATCACCGAAGCGGTCCGCAATGTTGACTTGGTTCAATGGATGGTGGAAGTCGCATACAGCAACAAGTTCCCGGAACCGGTCAAACCGGCGATAGGGCATGCGATCGAAGTCCGTGTTTACGCCGAAGATCCGGCGAAAAACTTCCAGCCGAGCAGTGGTAAAGTCACCAAATGGCAAATGCCGGAAGACGTACGCGTCGATACCTGGGTAACGGGCGGGCAGGAAGTCAGTTCCTACTATGATCCGATGTTGGCGAAAATCATCGTTCACGAACCGGTGCGCGAGGAAGCGACCGAGAAACTTCAAGAAGCGTTAGAGCAGACCAAAATCTACGGTTTCGAAACCAACGTGCGTTATCTGACAGCTTTGTCTAAAGACCCACAATTTTTGAGTGGGAAAGATTTATACACCAAATACTTGGCCGGTTTCGCGCCTACGCCTTCCACTATCGAAGTCCTGAATCCGGGTACGCATTCGATGATCATCAGTTATCCGGGGCGTATCGGGTTCTGGGACATCGGTGTTCCGCCTTCCGGTCCAATGGATGCGTTGGCGCATCGTTTGGCGAACCGCGCTTTAGGTAACGAGAAGGAAGCGTCGACCATCGAAATGACGGTTTCCGGTGTGAGCCTGAAATTCAATCAGGATACGGTCATCTGTTTGACCGGGGCGGACGTTAAGCCGACTCTGGATAAAGAGCCGATTGCGATGTGGGAGCCGGTGGCGGTTAAAGCCGGTCAGATTTTGAAATCGAAAGTCATCAAAGAGGCTGGTCAGCGTGCTTACCTTGCAGTGCAGGGCGGCTTTGACGTACCGGATTATATGGGTAGCCAGACTACCTTCTCATTGGGTGGATTCGGTGGTCACGGCGGACGCTTGTTGCGTGCCGGTGATGTTTTGCCGGTCCATGAGTTGGATAAGGATGCCGATTATGCGGCCATTCCTCTTGAATTGATTCCTCAGTACGGTAACGAATACGAGATCGCCGTGACTTACGGCCCTCAGGGTGCGCCGGATTTCTTTACCGACGAAGACATCGAGACGTTCTTCTCGACCGAGTGGGAAGTGCACTATAACTCAAGCCGTACCGGTATCCGTCTGATCGGTCCTAAGCCTAAGTGGGCGCGTAAAGACGGTGGCGAGGCCGGATTGCATCCGTCCAACATCCACGACAACCCTTATGCAATCGGTGCGATCGACTTTACGGGTGATATGCCGGTTATCTTGGCTCAGGACGGTCCGAGTTTGGGTGGTTTCGTCTGTCCGGCAACCATCATCCAGGCACAGCAGTGGAAGATGGGACAATTGCGTCCGGGCGATAAGGTTAAATTCAAGGCGGTTTCAATCGAAACGGCTGAAGAACAACTTAAGGCGTTGGAAGGATTCATCGAAGAATTCAAGCTGTTGCCTGAAATGTCGTTCCTGAAAGAGCCGACCGAAAGTTCGTGCATCTTGATGGAGTTGGACGATACCCAGCATGAAGTCGGTATCCGTTACCGCCGTTCGGGTGACAGCAACCTGTTAATCGAATTCGGTAAGATGGAATTGGACATCGCCTTGCGTTTCCGTGCTCAGGTACTGTATGAAAAATTGAAAGGGCTGGAATGGCCTTGCATCGTCGATTTGACCCCGGGTATCCGCAGTCTTCAGGTGCATTACGATGCCAAGCAGATTTCCCAGTTGGAATTGGTCAAACAGATTCACGAAATCGAATCTCAGTTGTCCAGCGGTAGTGACATGGTGGTCAAGAGCCGTATCGTCCACTTGCCGTTGTCTTGGGACGATCCGAGTACGCAATTGGCGATCGACAAGTATACCCAGTCGGTTCGTCCGGATGCGCCGTGGTGTCCGAGCAACATCGAATTTATCCGTCGTATCAACGGTCTGGATTCGATCGAAGAAGTTAAGAAAATCGTCTTCGACGCCAACTATCTGGTTATGGGGTTGGGTGACGTTTATCTGGGTGCGCCGGTAGCGACACCGTTGGATCCGCGTCATCGTCTGGTCACGACCAAATACAACCCTGCACGTACCTGGACGCCGGAAAATGCCGTCGGTATCGGTGGGGCTTACATGTGTATCTACGGTATGGAAGGGCCGGGTGGTTACCAGTTCGTAGGACGTACCATCCAGGTTTGGAACGCCTATCATCAGACACCGTTCTTCAATACCGAAAAGCCGTGGTTGTTGCAGTTCTTCGACCAGATCAAGTTCTATCCGGTTTCGCATGAAGAGTTGACCCAAGCGCGTCAGGACTTCCCGTTAGGACGTTTCGATATCAAGATTGAAGAGACCGAGCTGTCGTTGGCGGATTACCAGCAGTTCCTGGAAAACGAATCGTCTTCGATCGAAGAGTTCCAGGCTAAGCAGCAGCAGGCCTTCCAGGAAGAGCGTCAGCGTTGGGAAGAGAACGGTCAGGCGAACTACGATTCCGGTAGCGGGCAGGAAGAAGTGGCCAGCGAACCGGAAGCGGAAATTCCGGAAGGATTCGAAGCCGCGCTTTCACCGATTACCGGTAGCGTCTGGAAGATTCCGGTACGCCCGGGCGACAAGGTGAAAGAGGGCGATATTATCGCCAGCTTGGAAACCATGAAAATCGAAATCCATATCGAAGCCGAAATGGACGGGACGGTGACCGAAATTCTGGTGAACGAAGGGGATTTGATTCAAAACGGCCAGCGTTTGATGGTATTGGAGTTGGACAATGAAGCTTAATGATAAGGCTCAAAATCAATATGCATTGAATATCGGCGAGCTGCATAAGCAGTACGCCGAAGGTAAGCTAACGCCGCAGGAATTGTTTGCGAGCTTGCATCAGAAGGCCGGTGAATTGGCCGAATACAATATTTGGATTCGTCTGTTGTCGTTTGACGAGATTCAGGCGTATCTGGACAACTTGGGCGACTTTGATCCTGAAGCCAAGCCGTTGTGGGGGGTGCCGTTCGCAATCAAAGACAATATCGATCTGGCGAACGTCCCGACTACGGCGGCGTGCCCGTCTTATGCCTTTACGCCAAGCGAAGATGCCGAAGTGGTCCGTTTGCTGATCGAGGCCGGAGCGATTCCGTTGGGTAAAACCAATTTGGATCAATTCGCGACAGGTCTGGTGGGAACGCGCTCACCTTACGGCGTTTGCCACAACAGTTTCGATTTCGATTATGTCTCGGGCGGTTCCAGTTCCGGCTCGGCGATTTCGGTGGCCATGGGGCTGTGCAGCTTCTCGTTGGGAACCGATACCGCAGGTTCGGGTCGTGTACCGGCTGCCTTCAATAACCTATTAGGGCTTAAGCCGAGCAAAGGGGCATTGAGTACCCGTGGTGTGGTTCCGGCGGTGAAGTCGCAGGACGTGGTGTCGATTTTCGCATTGGACAGTGTTGATGCCGAGAAGGTGTTCTCTGTGGCAGCTAAGCAGGATGCCGAAGATTCGTTCAGTCGAGATATGGCGGATTTGACTGTACCGGCCTGGGGGCCGAAACCGGTCATCGGGATTCCGGATGCTCAAAGCGTGGTGTTCTACGGCGATATGCAAGCGGAAGCCAATTTCAAACAGAGTATCGAATCGCTTAGAGAAATGGGGTATGAGGTCAAGGAGATTGATTTCACCCCTTGGTTGGAAACGGCCAAATTGCTTTACGGCGGTGCTTGGGTGGCGGAACGCTATGCGGCGATTGCCGAATTTATCGAGACCGACCCGATAGACATGGATCCGACGGTGGAAGGGATTATCCGTTCGGCCTGTGGTTTGAGTGCGGCGGATGCCTACCGAGGCGCTTACCAGTTGCAGGACGCGATCAGACAGACCGAGTCAATCTGGGATGAGATCGATTGTTTCGTGACGCCGACGACGCCGACCATCTTCAAGATCGAAGAGGTTCAGAAAGAGCCTGTTGCATTGAACAGTGCTCTGGGTACTTACACCAATTTCATGAACCTGCTGGATTACAGTGCGGTGGCGATGCCGACCGGTTTCCGTGAAGACGGCATGCCTTGCGGTATTACCTTGTTTGCTCCGGCGGGCAGCGATAACAAGTTGCTGAACCTGACCAAACAGTGGCATGGCGAGTTTGTGGACTTTGCCGCAGTCAACCGCAGTCCGATCCAGTCGGCCGACATGACGGTGGACGACAAGTCGATTCCGTTGGCGGTCGTCGGTGCTCACTTGACCGGGTTCCCGTTGAACGGTCAGTTGATCGAACGCGGTGCGAAGTTGTTGAAAGTGACTAAAACGGCACCGAAGTATCAGTTCTTTGAATTGAGCAGCCGACCAATCCTGAAACCGGGGCTGGTGAAAACCGACGGGTCGGCAGGCGCTTCGATCGAATTGGAAGTCTGGGCGATGCCGAAAGAACATCTGGGCAGTTTCCTGGCGTTGATTCCTTCGCCTTTGGGGCTGGGGAAAGTCGAACTGGAAGACGGTTCTGAAGTGGTCGGGTTCATCTGCGAGCCGAGCGGCGTGGCCGGAGCGAGAGAGATTACCGAGCATGGCGGTTGGCGTAACTGGATGAAAGTGCGTCCGCAAGAATAATTTCAGCTTTATTCATTGCACCGCCTGCGCCGTTTAAGTAGGTGGTTGATTGTGTGTTGAATTGGCCCGACTTGTTCGGGCTATTGCCGTTCTATTCGAGCGCTATCGAGGGTTGTCGAATAAACGGGATTGCAGCAGTTTACATGGGGAATGACATATCGGGACGACCCGGTATTTGGTTTGTGGTTGCGGGACGACCCGTCGATGCTTTTGAAGGGGTGAGAAAGTGTTCAAGTCACTGTTTCGTTATGACGATGCCTTGTGGCCTAACGTGATGGCGTTGAGTTACGTTCTGTTTGGTTACGGTTTCGGTCTTTATGGTCTAGTTTCGGATTACATCGTGCTGAATGTCGTCGGTGTCATACTGGTGGCGCACAGCATGGTGATTGCCGCCTATCTAATCCACGAGTGCGCTCACGAGAGCCTGTTCAAGGATCGACGTTTCAATCGATGGTACAGCGAACTGTTGCTTTGGATTTGCGGTTCCAGTTACAGCAGTTTCGAAGATATCAAACGCAAACATAATCGCCACCACAGCGATCGAGCAGATATCGTTTCTTTCGATTTCCGTACCCGTCTTTTGCAATACCCGCTCACGCTTAAAATCATTCAAATTTTAGAGTGGTTTTACATTCCGGCTCTTGAGGTGCTGATGCACGCCTTGGTGATTGTTTTGCCGTTCGTCAAAGAAAGCCGTAAGCCGCGCCGGGGAAGAGTGTTGTTGTTTTTGATTCTGCGCGGTCTGTTTTTCGTCGGGTTGGTTTCCATCTCTTGGAAAATTCTGATTCTGTATCCAATCGCTTATATGTTGTTTTTGACGGTAATGCGCTTTATGGACGTGCACCAGCATACCTATGAACTGTTTGAAACGCTCGATCAAAAGCGCGGCCCGGAAGCCAAGCTGAGAGATATGGAGTTCGAACATCACAATACGTATTCGAATCTGCTGTCGGAACGTTATCCGTGGCTGAATCTGCTGGTGTTGAATTTCTGTTACCACAATGTACATCATGACCAGCAGGTTCAACCTTGGTACCGGTTGCGTCGTCTGCACGAACAGAACTACGGCGACGACGAGCGGCAGGTTCTGACTTTCAGACATTTAATTAAGAGTTACCACCGTTATCGGGTTCCTAGAATCCTGAATGCGGATCCGATTAATTTGAACGTTAAGCAAAATGAAGGCGAGACTTTCATTGGTGTGGACGGCGTCTCTTTTTTGACGGCGCACTGAGTGCGGTTGTTTAAAACGGTTTAAAAGGAATGAAAATATGACACAAGTTAAGAAGTTTTGGCCGATTTTGACTGGCACGCACCATTATGAAAAAACGCTTTCGACCCGTAACAAAGGGCAAGGTACGTTTATCGATGCGCCGATTCTGGCGTATCTGATCGAAACCAATAACGGCCGTATTCTGTTTGATGTCGGGTGTGATTATCACAAGATCAAAGAGCAGGAACAGCGTAAACACTATTATGAGAATGAAGCGTTTCCGTTCGGGCCTCCGGAGATGACCGAAGAGCAAAGATTACCGAATAAATTGGAGATTCTTGGTTTGTCACCGTTGGATGTGGACTTGGTGTTTTGCAGTCACTTGCACTTCGATCATGCCGGCGGGTTGTGCGAATTCTGTCATGCGGACGTGCATGTGCATCAGCGTGAGTTGGAAGCGGCGAAACAGCCGGCCGACGACGCCTATTTTGCAGAGGATTTTTCCATGCCTTTGAACTGGAAAATTCAGACCGGAGAGTACGACTTGATTGAAGGCGTTCGTGCGATCGAGACGCCGGGCCACACGGCCGGACATATGTCGATGTTGATCGAATTGCCGAAAGGATCGCCGATCTTGTTGGCAGGTGACGCGGCGGATTTGACCGAGAACCTGGAGCAGGAAATCGCTCCGGGATTGTGTTGGCAGGATCGAGACGATTTGGCGATCGAAAGTATTCAGAAGCTAAAGCGGTTAGGTCTGGAAACCGGTGCTAACTTGTGGCCGAACCACGATATGGAATTTTTTAAGAAACACAACGTGTTCCCTAATTTCTTCGAGTAGATTTTACGATGCAATTAAAAACCTTTAAAACATTATGGGGTTGTGATTTGCCGATCGAACAGGCCGCAGCGCAAGCTGTCGAATCCGGATTTCAGGGAATCGAAGGGCGTGCACCGGTCGACGCTCAAGAGCGGGCTGAATGGTCGGCGGCATTTGAGCAGGCTGGTCTGGATTACATTGCCGAAATTGTCACCGGCGGAGATTATGTGCCGCATGCCAGCGCCACGCCGGAACAGCATCTGCGCGATATTAAAGAAGGGATCGAAAACAGTCTGCCGTTGAAACCGCTATTTGCAACCTGTATCGGCGGTTATGACGCCTGGCCGGAGAGCGAGAGCATCGACTTTTTTAAAACTGCGATTGCGTTAGCGGATAGCTACGATTTGCCGATTAACTTCGAGACGCACCGTAGCCGTTCTTTATTTAATCCTTGGGTGACGCAACGCATCGCCGAAGCGATCCCAGAAATGCGCTTCACACTGGATATCAGTCACTGGTGTGCAGTCTGCGAACGTTTGATGGATTCTGAAATTTCGGTGATCGAAAAGATCCTGCCGCAAGTGAAACACATTCACGCGCGGGTCGGATACGATCAAGGTCCGCAGGTGCCGCATCCGGCTGCACCGGAATACGTTAACGCACTGCATTCGCATCAGACGATTTGGTCGTTGGTGTGGCAAGTCCAAAAGGAGGCAGGCAATGCCGTCACAACAATGACGCCGGAATTCGGTCCGGACGGTTATTTGCATCTACTTCCGTTTACACAGGCTCCGGTCGCCGATCTCTGGGAAATCAACCAGTGGATGGGGCGCACCGAACGAGCACATTTCGAAAATTTTTCTCAACGATAATTCATTTATCAAGCATTCAAATTTATAAGGATAGGATATGAGCGCTTTTCCGGTGGCTGTGTTGTTTGTTGCCTCAATTTTGTGGGGCTTGACCTGGTTGCCCCTTAAATACCTTAATCAGTTGGGGTTTGACGGCCTGCCGTTGACGTTGTTTGTTTATTTGCTGATTTTTATTATTATGATCCCTTGGGTTTGGAATCAGCGTCACTATGTGAAAACCCATTGGAAAGTGTTGATTGGGGTGGCTTTATTGGGAGGCGGCGCGCAGTTGGCGTTTAATACGGCCCTGATTTACGGTGATGTGATTCGGGTGATGGTGCTGTTTTATCTGGTACCGATCTGGGGTGTACTCGGCGGACGTATTTTCTTGCACGAACAGGTCGATAACTGGCGTTGGCTAGGCGTCGGATTGGCTATTATCGGAGCGTTTCTCATCGTCGGCGGGTTTAATGCATTTATTTCGCCGCCGTCGTGGATCGATGTGTTGGCTCTGCTTTCCGGATTTCTGTTTGCGATGAATAATGTGGTATTCCGCGCATCTCAAGACGTTCCGGTTAAGATCAAACTGACTTCGATGTTTTTTGGTGCGGTTGCTTTGGCCGGTGGGGCGGTATTAATGTCGGGGGATAGCGTATCCGTTGACCAGGGATGGGAAGCCTGGGGTGTACTGTTCCTATATGCCGCAGTCTGGATGATGATTGCCAATTTCGCAACCCAGTGGGCGGTGACGCAAATGGAGACCGGGCGTTCTTCGATTATCGTGATTATGGAGTTGGTCACGGCGGTCGTTTCCGCCAGTTTGATCCTGGGCGAAACCATGGCGCCGGTCGAAATGGTCGGGGGAAGTTTCATTTTATTGGCCGCGTTGATTGAAGCGAGTAGGGCGAAATAAATTTTTCGCACCAAACTGGCCTTTTGAACCAACATGGACAGGTATTTTGAAGCTAATTTTTTTCACAAACAGCCATTATTTTCATTACCTGTTGTTTTTAAAGGGATTTTATATTTATTGGCATGCAAAGTGATTAGTGATTATTACCTTTTGTATAAATCGTAATAATTTTTAGGAGGTACGATTATGTTGGGTGGCAAAAAAATTCTAGGTGCTTTGGCTGGTTTGTTCCTTTCGGCGCAAGCTTTATCGGTAAATGCGGAACCATTGAAGATCGGATACAGTGACTGGCCTGGCTGGGTAGCTTGGGAAGTGGCTGTTGAAAAGAAATGGTTTGCAGAAGAAGGTGTTGACGTACAGTTCGAATGGTTCGACTACGTTGCTTCTATGGACGCTTTCGCAGCGGGTCAGATTGATGCGGTAGGTATGACAAATGGTGATGCTTTGGTAACGGGTGCGACCGGTGCGAAAAGTGTCATGATTATTATGAACGATTACAGTAACGGTAACGACATGGTTATCGGTGCACCGGGTATCAACTCTGTTAAGGATTTGGCCGGTAAGAAAATCGGTGTTGAAGTTGGTTTCGTAAGTCACTTGTTGCTTTTGAATGCACTTGAAAAGAACGGTTTGACCGAAGCGGATGTTGAGTTGGTTAACGTTCCGACAAACGAAACGCCTCAGGTTCTGGCTTCCGGTCAGGTTGATGCAATCGTTGCTTGGCAGCCAAGTTCAGGTTCTGCATTGCAGTTGGTTCCTGGTTCTAAAGCGATTTACACCAGTAAGAACGAACCTGGTCTGATCTATGACTTATTGGCAGTTTCTCCAAGCAGCTTGGCTTCTAACCGTGCTGATTGGGAAAAAGTCGCTAAGGTTTGGTATAAGGCAGTTGACTATATCAATGATCCTAAGACTCGTGACGATGCGATCGCTATCATGGCTTCACGTGTAGGTTTGTCTCCTGACGAGTACAAACAGTTCATCGAAGGGACTAAAATCCTGACTTTGGACGAAGCGAAAGCGCACTTTAAGAAAGGTGACGGATTCGACTCTCTATATGGTTCTACCAAGATCTCCGACGATTTCAACATCGCCAACAAGGTCTACGATACGCCACAGAGTGTAGATGCGTACATCGATCCTTCAATCACAATGGGATTGAAATAATCTCAAGGTTTGAAAAGATTGTTTTCTTAGTTTAACTATTTTCTTAATCCAGCTGCCGCGATTCTCGCGGCGGCTTACTCCTATTAACCCCACAAAATACGATATGCCTGACGACCTCTAAATAGGTTGTGTGGTTGGGTGTGTCTATATTTTATTGCTCAGTAGGATGAGCGGGGAGAACAGTATGAATCAATGGCATCAAATGACATGGGAAGAGATCGGGCAACTGGTCGACTCTGGTATGGATGCAGCGTTGCTACCAGTCGGTGCGACTGAACAGCACGGTCCTCATTTGGGTTGCGGTATGGACTCGGAGATCGCTGAAAAGCTAAGTCTTCAGGTTGCCGATAACACTCAAATCGCTTTATTACCCACTTTACCTTACGGGTGCTCGATCGGGCATTCACAACGTTGGCCGGGAACGATTGCCCTACAGCCTAAAACCATGATCGATGTGGTCAAGGAAATCGGTGATTGGGTTTATGCCTCAGGCTTTAAGCGTCTGTTTATTTTAAACAGCCACGTTTCCAACTTTGCGCCTTTGCGTTGCGCTTTAGAAATGTTACGGGCGGAGCATGACGATTTTATGGTCGCGATTATCAATTCGGCTTCCGTCAGCGAACGCGTTAAGCAGCGGCATTTTGAAGACGCGGATGATTGGCACGCCAATGAGGCGGAAACCTCTTTGATGATGGCCGTCGCGCCGGAATTGGTAAGGGAGTCCCGTATACCGGAGAGTGACGATCCCGATCGAACCGAAGATTGCGTGTTTTCGCATCCGGTCAATCGGACCAGTCTCAATGGCGTTACGGGCAAGCCGAGTCTTGCAAGTGTAGAGAAGGGTGAAGAGTTGTTCGCCTGGATGGTAGAAGATTTAAGTGGAGTTGTGACGAAGGGTATGCGAGAAGAGCCCCCTTTGGCACACGGTTATTTTGAAAAAGTTAAAAGTTAGAAGAAAGGTTAAAAGAAAATTATGAACAGTAAATTTGATGTAGAAGATACGAAACGCAAGTTACAAGCTGCCGGTGTTAAATATTGCATCGGTGCGTATGTCGATATTCATGGTATTCCTAAAGGGAAATTCGTTCCGATTGAGCACTTGGATCACATGGTGAAAGGTTCGGAATTGTATACCGGTTATGCACTTGACGGTTTGGGTCAGGCGCCTAACGAAGACGAGATCGCATCGGTTCCGGACTTGGACAGTTTGATTCAGTTGCCTTGGCAGCCTGAAGTGGCTTGGATGGCAGCGGACAACACCTTGCATGGCGAGCCGTACGAAATCAACACCCGTGTCGCACTTAAGAAAGTATTGGCGGAAGCGGAAGAGATGGGCTTCGGCTTCAATCTGGGTATCGAGTGTGAATTGTTTGTTTTGAAAGAAGAGGAAGACGGAACGCTGTCGGTTCCGGATAAGGATGATAAGTTGATCAAGCCTTGTTACGACGTGCGCAGCTTCATGAACCGATTCACTTGGTTGGATAAGATGGCGACCACCATCAATGATTTGGGGTGGGATTTGTACTCTTTGGATCACGAAGATGCGAACGGTCAGTATGAGTTCGACTTCCAGTACAGCGATGCATTGACGATGTGTGACCGCTTCATCTTCTTCCGTTACATGGCGAAACACTATGCGCAGGAAGAAGGTTTGTTGGCAACCTTCATGCCTAAGCCGTTTGCGGACAAGACCGGTAACGGTGCGCACTTCAACATGTCGTTGTTCGACAAAGAGACCGGCGAAAACGTCTTCAAGTGCGATCCTAAAGACGATCCGCGCGGTCTAGGTTTGACCGAAATCGGTTACCAGTTCATCGCGGGTGTCCTGAAGCACGGTCCAGCATTGTGTGCCGTGTTCTCGCCGACGGTGAACAGTTATAAGCGTTTGGTCAGACAGGGTGCGATGGCGACCTTCTCTTGGGCGCCGGTATTCAACTCGTTCGGTTCCAACAACCGTACCAACTCGGTGCGTGTTCCAATGGGCGGCGGACGTTTCGAATCGCGTAACGCCGACGGTGCGGTTAACCCATACTTGGCGGCAGCCTTAGTGTTGGCGGCCGGTCTTCAGGGGATTCGCGAGAAGTTGGATCCGGGCCAGGCTCAGGAAGAGAACTTGTACGAATATACCGAAGAGCAGTTGGCTGAAAAGGGAATCGAATTCCTGCCTCAGAACCTTGCGGAAGCGGTTGAAGCGTTCGATAGCGATCCGTTTGTCGAAGAGGTGCTTGGTAAAGGGCTTAAAGACGAGTTCGTCAAGTACAAAACTATGGAATGGGAAGAGTACCACCGTACGATTTCTGCATGGGAAATCAAACGATACAGTCACATGTTCTAAGAGTGGTAATCGTTCGATTGTTAAAAGCGGCCTATATGGCCGCTTTTTTTGTGGCGTAATTTGGTGGTTAGTGCAGTGTCGGAACGGGCGGATTGGTTAGAGAGGCGAATGTTTAGGAAATTGTTCTATTGCGAGTTTGAAATTATTTGAGTGCTTATCTTCAGTTGGATTTTCTCAAGGAATTTAAGTTGAAGCTAATATAAATAGCATTGATTTAAAGCAAAAAATAATTAGCAGTATTACGTATTGGTTTTTGTTAGTATTTAATTGAACGCGGTATTTAATACTTTTGGTGTTCAAAACTCAGGCTGTTCTTATTCTGAGTTTTATTAACCAACCAATCTGAGTTAAGGACGAAATTAATGAAAAAATTAGCGCTTTTAGCCGTCAGTACAGCTATGTTCGGTTTAACGTTATCAAGCGTCGCGACAGCTAATCCACAGAAAGATGCTCGACAAATGCTAATTCAAGAAAAAATGGAATTGTTGGCCGGCACGCAAAACCTGATGCAATTAGAAATTCAGTCTCATTTCAAAAGAGCGCAAGTGATTCAAGGGTATCAAATGTGTATTCAGGCCAGTGTAAAAAAAGACGACTTTAGAGTCTGTAAAATGAAATTTAAAAAAGATCAGAAATTGCTGGATACGGAAGTTGCGAGCTTAAGAGAGCTTAATCGGTAAACCGCTGCTTTTGATTTTTAAAAATTAGTTTTGTTAACCTTGCTCTGCTGCCAACGTGGTTGCAGGGCTTTTTTGTGTTCAAGTCTTTATACGTGCATAACGATGCGCGATGTTTGGAAGTTTTGGAAAATGAAATAGTGTCTGGGTATTTTTAGTTTTGTTTGTTTACAAATGTAACGCCCGAACACTCCTGATTTGAAGCGGGCATTTCCGGTAAGTAAACGTTTGTGGTCGGGATTGGAATGGCTCCTGTTTTCTATAATTTTTCTTGTCATAAAACTATAAACAAGTTTGGGGTGAGCTTCAGCGGTTTCTGGTTTACAATACTTCTTTCTGTATGGTTATAAACATGTGAATCCGTCTGCTTTTATGGTCAATTTTTTTCCTTTTCTTCGTGCGATTTCGAGCAATCCCAAACTGGCTAAATGGGCCACGTATTTTTTGCTCGTGTTGCTGGCTTGGCAGGGCGGTAAGCTTTTCAGTTCTCAATTGAATGTTGTGACCACGCCTGCTCTTCCCGAAATCGTAGCCAAACCCCAAAAGAATCTTAAGCTTCAAGGGGATGATTCTCTGTTGTTCGGAAAGCCGGAAGTGGATTTGACGCAAACGACCGATTTGAATGATAGCGGTATGTCGCCTTCTGAGGTGGATGCTAGTCGATTGCGTTTGAAGTTGGTCGGTGCGATCGCCATTGATGGGAAAGGGGTGGCGATTATCGAATCTTCCGGCTCGACCCTGGTGGTTAGCGAAGGTGAAGAGATTATCAGTGGGGTCGATCTGCTGAAGGTCTACTCCGATCAGGTCATTATTTTAAATCGCGGTAAGCGTGAAAAGTTGATGATAGAACAGGGTGGGAAAGATTTGTTTGAACCTGCGACCCAGAGTGGAGCAGGAGAAACCTCCGAAATCACGACCGAGCATAAGCAGACTTTGAGAAAGATCGGCGAAGACTTGCGTTCCAATCCGATAAGCATATCAAAGTACATTCGATTCCAGCCGATGAACAAAGACGGAAAGTGGGATGCGGTTAAGATCTGGCCGAAATCCGAACCGGAAATTTTTAACGAGATCGGCTTTAAGGCCGGAGATTTGCTTAAGTCGGTAAACGGTCGTACGATTCAAGAGATGGCGCAGGAACCAAGCCTTTGGCAAGCCTTTCTGAACGAGAGTCAGTTCGACTTGACCATTGAGCGGCAAGGGCAGTTAGTAAACCTTTCAGTAGATTTAAATTGATGCAGTTTTTGTATCGAATGATGACAAACGGGACAGTGATGAATAAGTTTAAAGCGATAGTGGTGTCATTTGGTTTGGCGGGTATGATGGCTTTTTCCGCCAGCGTAATGTACGTAACTCCAGCCTATGCGGCGGAAAGCCTGAAGCAGAACTTCAAGGACGCGGATATTTCCACGGTGATTGAAGCGGTTGCCAAAATTACGGGACACAACTTCGTGATCGATCCTCGCGTCAAAGGTAAGGTGACGTTGATCGCCCCGGAGCCGATGGAGCCGAGCGCTTTATATGAAACGTTGTTGACGATTTTGAACGTTCACGGTTATACCGCGATTCCGAGTGATAATGTCATCAAAATCGTACCGGCTAACCTGGCGCGCGATCAACTACCTTACCGTGTGCGCGGAGAAGGCAACGAAGCATGGGTTTCTGAAGTCATCGGCGTTAAGAATGTCTCCGCTTCCAAGTTGGTTGCCGTGTTGAGACCGTTAGTTGCCAAAGAAGGGCATTTGGTCGCGTTGGCGGAAAGTAATAAATTGATCGTGACCGATACGGTTGCCAATATTCAGCGTATTAAGAAAGTGTTGGCGCGCGTTGACGTCGATACGCAAAGCGGTTACGAAATCATCGAATTGAAACACGCCTCGGCGGAAGAAGTTGCTAAAACGTTGCGCAACGTTTTGCCGAAAGGTATGGGTTCTACCGGAGCCAAAGTAACGTTTGACGAGCGTTCCAACCGAGTGATCCTGGTCGGAGACGAAGCCAAGCGCATGATGTTGAGAACGATGGTGGCAGAGCTGGATGTACAGGTGCCTACTCAGGGTCGCGTTCAGGTGATTTATCTGCATTACGCCAAAGCGAAGGACTTGGTGCCGGTTTTACAGAACCTGTCGACCAACCGTTCCTTGTTGTTGTCTGATGACGGCAGTCCGCTCGAATTGAATATGCCTGTTGTCGCCGAAGGCGGAGCGGAAGCGGCTCCGGCTGCAGGGGCGGCTACGTCGGCCACCGCGAGTATGGATAAGAAAAATCTGCAGGAACGTATCAGTATCGAAGCTGACGAGCGTATGAATGCCTTGGTTATCAGTGCGCCGCCAGCCATGGTCAGCGCACTTAAGGAAGTCGTTAAGCAGCTGGATATTCGTCGTGCCCAAGTATTAATCGAAGCGATTTTTGTCGAATTGACCGAAACCAAAGCGGCTGAATTGGGTGTGGAATGGGGTGCTTACGGTCCGAACGGCGGTGGTTTGATCAACTTCTCCGGCACAATTCCGGCGTTGTTGAGCGGCGATCCGACCACGCAGCTTTCCGCAATCGGGCATGGTGTGACGAGCGGATTAGGCGAAGTGGATTCCAGCGGTTACGGTTGGGGTGCGTTGATTCGTGCCTTGAACAGCGATACCAATGCAAACATTCTGGCGACACCGTCTCTGGTGACCTTGGATAACGAAGAGGCAGAGATTGTGGTCGGTAAGGAAGTTCCGTTCCAGACGGGAAGTTACACCAGTACCACGACCAGCGTCAGCAATCCGTTTAATACCATCGAGCGTAAAGACGTCGGTTTGAAACTTAAGGTGAAACCGCAAATCAACGAAGGCGACGAAATTTATCTGGATATCGATCAGGAAATTTCGGATGTCATTCCGAAAGCGGAAGCCGTCGATGTGCAGACTTCCAAGCGTCAGATTAAGACCCGCGTGATTGTCGGAGACGGTAATGTCATCGTATTGGGCGGATTGATTCAGGAGCGTGAAAACGAAGTGGTTTCCAAGGTACCGGGATTAGGAGACCTTCCCGTTGTGGGAGCCTTGTTCCGCTCCAAGCAGAACGAACGTGAGAAGGTCAATTTAATGATCTTCCTACGTCCTGTGATTATTCGTGACCGTGCAACGAGTGACTATTACAGCCATAAGAAATATTCTCAAATTCAACAGCAGCAGGATCATTTGTTGAATAAATACGATTCCGAATTGCTTAACGGTTTACGTCCTCGCTTACCAAGCATAGATCAGTGGAAAAAACAGGAACCGGCGACGCCTTTCCAGTCGAAATCGGGCGGAAAGACTGAATTGGAAGCGAATGACAAGCAGAGTTCGGATTCAGATGCCTTGCTTGAGAGGGATCTATGAACACCGAACTGGCTTTTGCATTCGCCCGATCCAATGAGGTTGTGCTGACTGCTCTAGAAGACGGTCGTGTCGGAGTGTTTTACACTCAAAAAACCCCGGCTACGGCTCTGTTGGAGTTGCAGCGAAAAATCGAGCAGGCCGAAAAAGCCGAGCAGTGCGAGATTGTTTTCCAACAATTGGACGAGTCGAGTTTCGAGCGTAAGATTCAAGCGGTTTATGCCGGCAGCGGACAGAAATCGATCGAGACTTTCGATGAGTTCGAAAGCGAAGATTTAGCCAGCGTCGTTGCGGAACTGGGCGAGCCGGAAGACTTGTTGAACAGCGCCGACGATGCGCCGGTCATCAAATTACTGAATGCGATTCTGGCCGAAGCGATCCGCGCTAATGCGTCCGACGTGCATATCGAACCGTTCGAGAGCCAGTTGCGAATCCGCTTCCGTATCGACGGGCGATTAAGTACGGTTTTAACGCCTAAGCCCGGCATCGGCAGTATGTTGGTGTCGCGTATCAAGGTTATGGCGCGTTTGGATATCGCCGAGAAGCGTCTGCCGCAAGACGGGCGTATTGCTTTGAAACTCGGCGGTCGCGCGGTTGATTTACGTGTTTCCACAATCCCGTCGAGTTTTGGTGAAAGAGTGGTTATGCGTTTGTTGGATAAGAGCGCCGGACGTTTGAACCTGAATCAGCTGGGTTTGGCTGAACCGATCTATGCAGGTATCCAACACCTGCTGAATAAGCCCCATGGTATTTTCCTGGTGACCGGGCCGACCGGTTCCGGTAAAACCACCACACTGTATGCCGGTTTGAGCCGCTTGAATGATGCCCAGCGCAATATCATGACGGTCGAAGACCCGGTCGAATACAACATTGACGGTATTAGTCAGACTCAAGTTAACAATAAAGCCAATATGACTTTCGCCAAAGGATTGCGCGCCATTTTGCGTCAGGATCCGGATGTGGTGATGATCGGTGAGATCCGAGACATCGAGACGGCGGAAATCGCGGTTCAGGCCTCCTTGACCGGACACCTGGTTTTGTCGACCTTGCACACCAATACGGCAGTAGGTGCCATCACCCGTTTGCGCGATATGGGCATCGAACCGTTTTTGCTATCATCGAGTCTAATCGGTGTTTTGGCGCAGCGTCTGGTCCGAAAGTTGTGTCCGCACTGTAAGCAGGAACATCAGGCCGACGATGCGGAATGTGCGACCTTGGGCGTCGATCAGGCGTTGATTTATCAGCACGTTGGTTGCGACCACTGCCAGCATACCGGTTATCAGGGACGAATGGGGCTGTATGAATTAGTGATGGTGGACGATCAGGTGCGCCAGATGATCCACGCGGATGAATCCGAATTGGAAATTGAACGTTATGTTCATAAAGACGCTAAATCCTTGATGCAAAGCGGTTTGGAAAAAGTGTTGAGCGGCGAAACCAGTCTCGAAGAAGTTTTGCGGGTAACCCAAAACTAACTCTTTAAAAATTGATGGAAGATAGATAGCGTTCATGGCTGCATTTGAATACAAAGCGATGACCCAAACGGGTCAGATGAAGAAAGGCCTGATGGAAGGGGATTCCGAACGTCAGGTTCGCCAAATGCTGCGCGAACAGAACCTGACGCCGGTGGAACTGAAATCCATCGAGCAGAAAAAGAACGCATCTAAAAACGTTGCCGCACAATCTTTCTTCGCGCCGAAGATTCAAACTGCCGATCTGGCGTTGGCCACCCGTCAATTGTTCACTTTATTGGATGCCGGTACGCCGCTGACTCAAGCTTTGCAGTCGATCTCCCAGCAAGCCGAATCTAAATTGATGCGACGTTTTTTAGCCAATCTTCATACCCGGGTGTCGGAAGGTTATTCATTGGCCCATGCGTTGGAAAAATCGAACTATCGGGTAGGACAGGATTTTATCGCCACCATCCGTGCCGGTGAAGAGAGTGGGCATTTGGATAAGGTGCTGTCGCGTCTGGCGGATGCGATCGAACAGCGAGACCAGCTTAACAAGAAAATGAAAACCGCTTTGATCTACCCGATCTTGATGGTGGTCGTCGCCGTCATCATCGTGTTTTTCCTGATGGTGTATGTGGTGCCGAAAGTCGTCGGCGTTTTCGATAACATGAATCAGACCTTGCCGCCGTTAACGCAAGGGTTATTGACGGTGAGCGAGTTCATTCAAGCTCAATGGGGTTGGATTTTAATTGCGGTAATTGCGGCGTTTGTCGGCTTTAAGTTGATGATGCGCCAGCCGGCCTGGCGTTACCGGGTACATCAGTTGATGATGCGAACCCCGGGCGTGAAACGATTTGTGATTTATTCGGCGACCGCACGTTGGTCTCGTACCGTCGGGGTTTTGCTTTCCAGTGGCGTGACCGCCACCGACGCTTTGAAGATATCGGCAGAGGTAATGAGTCTGGATCCGATGAAACAGGCAGTGGAGAAGATGGTCGCTCAGGTTCGCGAAGGGAAACGTATCAGCGTTACCATGCAACAGGCCGGCTTTTTCCCGCCGTTGTTGTTGAACTTGGTGCAGACCGGTGAAAGCGGCGGCGAACTGGATAATATGATGTTGAAGGGTGCAGTGCATTACGAACAGGCGGTCGAAAATGCCGCAGGCACCCTGGTCAGCATTTTGGAACCGATGTTGATCATCGTCATGGGGGGCGTGGTTTTGACCATTGTTCTGGCGATCATGATGCCGATTTTTGAAATGAACCAAATGGTTGGTTAAGCGTAACAAAGAAATAAAACAGACGTTTTTAGGAGTATGAGATGGAAAATACACAAACACCGATGATGCAGACGATTAAGGCGAAGCGTAATTCTGCTGTACAGAAAGGTTTTACGTTAATCGAATTGATGGTCGTGGTGGTCATTCTGGCGGTATTGGCCGCGTTTGTCGCCCCTAAGTTGATGGATCGTCCGGACGAAGCGAGAATCGTTAAAGCCAAGCAGGATATCAGTTCGATTTCGTCCGCCTTGAAACTGTATAAACTGGATAACTATGTTTATCCGACAACCGATCAGGGAATCGAAGCGTTGGTTAAACAGCCGACGACCGAACCTCAGCCGAAGCATTGGAAACAGTACCTTGAACAGATGCCGATGGATCCTTGGGGCAATCCGTACCTTTATTTGAGTCCGGGTGAGCACGGCGATTTCGACCTGTTTACTTACGGTGCTGACGGACAGGACGGCGGTGACGGCGTGAATGCAACCATCGGTAACTGGAATATCAAGTAACGCCCTTTGACGGGGTGAAGCCTAACATGGTCAGCAGACGAGTCGCGCAATCGGGCTTCACCTTGATTGAATTGATGGTGGTGGTCGTTATTATGTCGGTGGTCGTCACCGTCGGCATGATGTCGATCGGTTCCAGCGAACAGGCAACGTTACGTTCCCAAGAACGCAGCGTTAAATCCTTGTTGAGCTTCGTTCGCGATCAGGCGGCGCTTAAGCAGAGATTGTATCTGGTGGCCGTCGACGAAAAAGGTTTGAGCGCCTATAGTCAGCAACGCGGTAAATGGCAGAAGGATGAGAAAATCGATTCTTTGGCGTGGTCGGAATCGTTGCAGGTCGAATGGACAATCGATAATCAACAGTTCGCCCGACAGCAGAATTTGCCGAGGGAAGGTTGGGTGTTCTGGCCGAGCGGAGATGTCATGGCCGGATCGGTTTTATTTAGTCCGCGTTCGAATTCCTCTTTACGCGGTAAGCAGGCTGAATCCTCATACAGTGTGCATTGGAATGGATTGCTGCAATTTGATGCCGAACAAGAAAACGGGAACGTGAAATGATTGGATCGGTTCGCAAGCGTCAACAAGGGTTTACCTTGATTGAAGTCATGGTGGCGCTGGCCGTAGTGTCGATCGCATTGGCCGCATTGTCTCGAGCGATGGGTTTGACGGTAAGCAATCACAGTGCGCTGGACGAACGTATTGTCGCTACTTGGGTGGCGGAAGACGAACTGGTGAAATTGCAAGTTATGCCTAATAGCCGTGCGGAAGCCAAGCAGGAAGTGACGATGTTGAACCGGACTTGGGTTTCGGAGTTGGCGACCGAAGACACTATGATTGCGGATGTTAAAAAAGCGACCATGACGGTGACATTGGAAGGCAGCAAAAAACCTTCAGCCGCACTGGCGACGGTGGTCGGCCCGTGAATTCGACGGTAAACGACTCGACTTCAAGGCAAGCGGGCTTCACTTTGATTGAGCTGCTGATCGCTTTGACGATTTCAGCGGTGATTGCGGTGTTGGCTTACCAAACCGTCAGCAGTGTGGTAACGGTGCAAGAGCGTACAGAAGATCATGCGGCCAAGATGGAACAATTACAGCGTGCGATTTGGTGGATGGAACAAGACTTCATCCAGTTGGCGCCGCGAACCATTCAGGATGGTTTGGGCGGAGTGCTGCCGGCATTCCAATACCGTCGCGATTTAGGGGTTGAGTTGACTCGCATCGCCGAATTCCCGACGCCTTACGGCATGGGCGGTTTGTTGCGGGTCGCGTATCGTTTGGAAGACGGTGTTTTGTACCGGTTAGTGTGGCCGGTATTGGATCGCGCACCGGATACCCAGCCAACCAAGCTGCCGGTTTTGGATCACGTCGAGCGTTTTGAGATACGCTTGCTAAACGCGAATAACGAATATGTTCGCAGCTGGCCGAGCGAGCAGCAGACATTGACCGCATTGCCGAGATTGACGGAAGTGAGTCTGGAGATTGACGGCATGGGCGAGATGACGAGATTGTTTATGGGGGCGGATGCGGAGATCAGTGCAGCCGGTGCCACGGCTACGCAGACGACCGATAACAATGAGGCGAACGATCAATGAAGTCGGTCAGTCGCGCTGCATACGGTGAAGAAAATGGAAAGCGGCACCTTGGCGACCGTAATCGGGTTTGCTTGGCGCAAGAAAAACCTCAGCAGGGGTTTGCGCTGTTAACCGTATTGTTGATTGTCGCGTTGGTGGCGACTTTGTCCGGCCAGTTGATTTATCAACAACATCTGACGTTGAGCCGCAGTACCAATATGCTGCATCAAGCGCAGTCGTTAGCCGTGGCATGGGGGCTGGAAGGTTGGGTTAAACAGGGATTGTTGTTGGACGCAAAAAACAACCAGACCGACCATTTACAAGAACTTTGGGCGCAGCCCATGTTGAAAGTGCCGTTTGAAGGCGGAGAAATTTCCGGGCAGCTCTACGATATGCAAGCGCGCCTGAACCTGAATAACGTTCAGGAAAGCGATAAGGCGCAGCGTGAGACATGGCAGGCAATCATCAATCGATGGGCGTTGCTGTTAGGGTTGCAACAAGCCCCGGCGGAAGTGTTGACCGATTGGGTGGATGCAGACGACGAACGTTTACCGAACGGTGCGGAGAGCGATGCTTATCTGCTGATGCAGCCTCCGTATCGTGCCGCCAACCAACCTTTGGTGATGTTCGAAGAGTTGAAGAATATTCAGGGACTGCAAAATATCGATTTTGAAATTTGGCAGCGCATGAAATTGACGGCAAGCGTGTTGCCGACGGTGACGGCCATCAATGTTAATACCGCTCCGAAAGAGGTGTTGATGGCATTGACCGATTGGATGAACGAATCGGTTGCCGAGGCTTGGATTGCACAGCGTAAGGAAACGCCTGCCAATAGCATTGAGGAATTCAGGACGTTTATCGCTCAACAGACCGGGATGGAAAGCGGGCCTTTAACTGATGCGCTGCCGGATTGGTTGATCAGTGTGAACAGTCAGTATTTTTTATTGGTCGGCCAAGTCGATTTCGGCGAGTCATTACAAGGTTTGTCGGCCATTTTTTATCGCCCGGATAGAAACCAAGTTAAGTTAGTACAAAGGTGGTTAAGTGTCGCAGAAACACACTGAACAAAAAGGGATGCAAGTGAAGCAAAGTCATTTGCCGGTCTTCCGTCAGGTTCGATTTGACCTGTCCGGAAAATTGCTCGTTGAGACCGAATCAGGAGAAAGCCAAGAGGCGGTGTTGTTTATTCAGGCACAAGAGGGCAAGGATAACAAGGACGCATTGAAGAAAGTATTAGCGGCGGTTTCCGTCGTCTGGGTGCCGACCGAGCAGGTGAGCCTGATGCAGCATTTCGTTCCCGGAAAACGCCGTTCGGATTGGATTGCGGCCTTACCTTATGCATTGGAAGAATCACTGGCTGAACCGGTGGAAAGTCTGCATTTTGTGGCGTTGAACCGAACCCCGCAAGGTGAGGTGAGCGTGGCGGTGATTACCAAAGAACGTATGCAGTTGTGGGTCGAGCAACTTCGTCAAATTGGCTTGGATCACGTTTTGTTGGTGGCCGATTGTTTCCGGGTTCCGCCGACCGAGCGTATGGCGAATACAGCCGCAAATACAATGGCACAAGAACCGTCTTCAGAGTCGCAAAATGGACAGGTCTGGTCGGTTTATCAGCAGACCGACCAACGTCTGTTGGTTCGTAGTGGCGAATATACGGGGTTTGCAGCAAGTCCGGGATGGTTTGAACCGCTTAAACAGTTGCATATTCAACAGCACGGCGAGGTGTTGATTGAGACCGTGGAAGAATCTGCGTTGTCGAACGACTGTGCGACATCGATTGCGGGCGTTCGTCATGCCTGCAAAGGCTTCAATTTACGCAGCGGCGAGTTCCAGTCTAAATCGAAATCGGGTGGGCAATGGAAAATCTGGCAAAGCGCGGGGATTCTATTGGTTGCTCTGGTGGCGGTTTATCTGTTGAGTCTGTTTATGCAGGCCCAGCAACACCGTGATCAAGCTGCGGCGTATCAAGCTCAGACTGAAAAATTATTTAAGCAGCGATTCCCGGAAGTGAAACGCATCATCAATATCCGCACGCAAGCGAAAACCGGCTTTAATCAGGGATCGACAACCGGTGATAAAGTTGGACCGAGCCAGTTGGTTCATCAGGTTGAAGCGGTGTTTGCACAGTTTCCGAAGGTGCAGGTTGTCGGATTGGATTGGAAGGCGTCAAGCGGGCAGTTAAGCCTACAGATCCAGTCCGCGCAGGTTAACGATTTGCAAAGTCTGGCGCAAGCGGCCGGTCAGAAAATGTTGGTGGAATTGAAAGTGAAGAACGTTTCGCAAACGTTGGCGGAAGGAGTGTTGTATGTTGGCGCAAATTAACCAGACGTGGTCGCAGTTGGCACAGCGCGAGAGAATGATGCTCTCCGGTATGATCGCATTTCTTGCCGTGGTCTTGTTTTATCTGCTGGTATGGTCGCCGATTCATAAGGGTTATGAACAAGCCGTGCAAAAAGAACAGCAAGCACTTAACGACTGGCAGTGGTTGAGCGAGCAAGTCGTTGCCCATCCTAGAGTCGCATCCGCAGAGTCGGGACTATTGTTCTCGACGCAGTCGCAGTTGATGGGAAGCGTGCAGAAAACCCTGCGTGACGAAAATCTATTACCTTTTATGCAGAGCATTACTCCGAATGCCAAGGCGATTAAGGTCGGCTTTAAAGAAGTGCCTGCGCCGCGTTTTTTCCGTTGGTTATCGCTACTTGAAAAGCAGGGATTGGTGAGTAGCCAGTTGCAGGTGACTCCGGTGAAAACCGGAATGATCGAAGCGACGGTGAGCTTCGAGGTGGGCAAATAATGCAACGCACTAAATCTTCTTTGGCTGGATTGCTGTCGATCTTCGTTTTAGTCCTGCTGATTTCTTTTGTATATCATTTGCCGGCCGGTTGGGTGTTCAAGCAGATGAATTTGCAGAGTCAGTTGCCGAAAAATCTGCACTTGTCCGAACCTCAGGGCACTTTGTGGCAAGGGCAGACGCAGTTGACCTTTTCGCCGTCGGCTCAGAGCGTGTTTTCGGCTAAGTTGGAGTGGCAACTCAGTCCTTGGTCTTTATTGATGTTGCAGCCGAATCTGGCGATGTCGTTGGATAACGCGCAGGGCGGTTCGAAATGGAATATTGCTACCGGATTGCTGGATCAAAGCCGAATTGAAGTGAGCGATTTGAACGGGATGTGGCAGTTGACGGCTTTTCAAGCGTTTTTACCCAATAGTGTTCGCGGTTTGGGTGAGTTGAAAGGGCAAGTCGGTTTGCTGCAGTTGGGATTGGTTTGGGACGTTCAGACGGGCTGGTTGGCTTCGATCAACGGTTCCGCACAATTCAGTCAGGCGGACTTTTTGGGTGCCAATATCCCACAGTTGAAGGTTGAACCGGCATTGAAAAACAAGCAGGTTGAACTGAGCTTGGACGGCGGCGGGCCGGGATGGAAGCTGAGCGGCAGTTCGCTGATGGGTCCAAAAGCGTTTCAGCACAATTTGAAAATTCAGGCGGACAATGCGCAAAGTATGCCGGACTGGATCGATTTGGTAATGCGCAAAAAAACACCGGTATTGGCTACATTGGTTCAAAAAGGACGTTGGTAAGAATAAGGCGTAGTTAGGATGAACAGCAACAAGTTTGGTTTCACCGCGTTATTATTTGTTATAGGCTCGATCGGCGGTTGCGGCGGCGGAGGCGGCAGTTCGGACTCTT
Organism: Thiomicrorhabdus sp.; assembly: GCF_041583835.1. Taxonomy (GTDB): domain Bacteria; phylum Pseudomonadota; class Gammaproteobacteria; order Thiomicrospirales; family Thiomicrospiraceae; genus Thiomicrorhabdus. The sequence continues at coordinate 27,766 of NZ_JBFHFC010000013.1, forward strand.
ATGTTGCTCCTGCTCCCGAACCGGTACCGGACGAATTGATTACGGCGATTAACGATCCATTTGTTCAGCACCAATGGTATCTCTACAATTACGGCCAGACGGCTTTGACGGTGTCGAATACTGGCGGGACGGTCAACAGCGACGATGAATATGCGGATATTCGGGTTTTTGACGGTACGACGGATTCGGTCTCGGCTTACGCCAAAGGGTATACCGGCGACGGTGTGCAAATTGCCATTATCGATACCGGGGTCGATATCGCACATGAAGATTTGGTTGGTAATGTATTAGCCAACGCCTCTTATAATTTCTTTTCCGCTAGCAATACCAAGGATTTACACGATCCGACTCCGCCCAATACGGTAGAAAACCCTAGCGGTTATCACGGCGTTGCCGTTGCCGGTTTGGCGACGGCCGTAGGCGGAAACAGTCTTGGTATATGGGGGGTCGCACCTCAAGCGGAGTTGATCGGTTATAACCTGTTGTATTCCGGGTTTGATTTGAATATGGAGATGGCGGCATTGGGTTATGCCAATTCGGTTTCATCTTACCCGGAACTCTACAGTGCGAATGTCGACGTCTTTAATATGAGTTACGGTCTAAACCCGTACCAAGGCACGACCGGGGTGGAAAAAACGAATGGCGAGGTGATCATTTCCGGGTTCCAGTGGGGAACCGAGAATCTTCGTGACGGCAAGGGCGCGCTTTACATGAAGGCGGCGGGAAATGAGTACGCCGGTGGTACGGCTTTTTCTTCGGATTGGTGCAGTCAGGCGATTACCAACGGATTAACTTGCTATAACGTCAATATGGAATACGAAAACGTTAATCCTTATCTGATGGTGATCGGCGGTTTCAATGCCGACGACAAGCGTTCTACCTACTCCAATACCGGATCCGCCTTGTGGATGGTCGGTCCGGCGGGCGAATACGGGGTGGATTCACCCGCGCTGATTACCACGGATATGAGCGGCTGTACCTACGGCTTCAGTCAGAATCAATCGACGGCCGGCATATTCGCTTATTCCCCTTATAACTCTGACTTCAACACCGGTGTGAACGGTACCGATAACGAACAGTGCAATTATTTTTCCGCGTTCAACGGAACGTCGTCCTCGACTCCGGTGATGAGTGGAATTGTCGCACTTCTGTTGCAGGCCAATCCGAATCTGACCTGGAGAGACGTCAAACACATTCTGGCCGTGACCGCACGTCAACTCGACCCGAATCTGGCTACGAATACGGTCTCCGTCGGTGGGCAATCGGTTGTGTTGGAGCGCGGCTGGGTCAGTAACAAGGCGGTTAACCCTTACAGCGGAAATTATTTTGCATACAGTAATGCTTACGGGTTCGGGGCGCCGAATACCAATGCCGCCCTTCAGATGGCGTTGGAGTGGAAGTCGGCCGGTACTTCGATGGCCGCTTTGCAAACTACGGCGGATATCGCCGGAACGGTGCCGGTTGCAAATCAAATACCGGACTATAATGCGACCGGTCTGTCGACCAGTGTCAGCGTTGCAAATAACTTGGCGACCGAAAGTGTCGAATTGACGTTGTCCATTGAAGATCTTGATGGTGTGGCGACGGACGGTTCGGAAAATAAGATCGACATAAGCGACTATCAAGTTGTTTTGCGTTCGCCTTCCGGTACCGAAAGTATCTTGCTGACACCGTTCAATGCGTATCAGTCCGGTTACGACATGGTGAATTTGACATTGATCAGTCACGCCTTTTACGGAGAAAACAGTGCAGGGGATTGGGCCTTGACTGTGCGTGATTTGGATAATTCCACCAATAATCAGATCAATCATCCAGGTACCGGTAAATTGACTGCCTGGTCGTTGAAAGTATATGGTCATTAAGCCCGTTAAAGAGAGATTAAATATGAAAAAATCGATTTGGACAGGCCTGTTACTGGCGGCATCGGCCATGTTGCCGACACAAGGATTTGCATTTACCGAACCGTGCCAGTTGGTTGCGAAAATGGCGGGGCCGACCTACGACAATCAGCCGAAGCGCATTGCCAGTTTCACCCCTAACACCGAAATGCCGGAAGAGTGGAATTTGACGTTGTTGGAACAGAACGGAGGCTGGTTTATTTACCAGGCCGACGAGAGCTGGTTCGACAAGGAAACCTGTGCGCCTTTGAAGAAATGGCATCAGAATAAAGAGATTGAATTTGCGCCGGTGTTATTGAACCGCACCAGTGGACGAAATGCAGTGATTACGTCAAGCTTTTTGGTGAAGACATACCAAAAGGCCGATATCGATAAAATCGGCGAACGTTACGGCTTTAAATTATTGACCTTGTTACCGAGAGGCGGTTCGGCCATTTTCGATGTGAGCGGAGTGATTTCTTACGACCGTATGTTGGAAGAGTTGGATCGGGATAAGGACATTCAAGTCGCAGTACCGGTGCTCTCGGAGCCGCGTTACCGTTTACGTTAAAGTGATGATGGTATTCCGAACAGACTTGTTCGGAATACGCTTAAGAGGATTGAATACGGCTTAGATGCCGTTACTCTCTTCCACCAGTTTATAAAGATCTAAACGTTTAGGATTCCCGAGTTTTTCCAAAGCTTGGTTGATACGTTTCTCAAGATTTCCCGGGTAGTGTTCTTCCAGTGTCAGACCGATGATAGGCTCGGCAATCTGCTCGCCTTTGCTGTTAAAAAACAGTGTGGTCGGTGCAACGACAACGCCCAATTTAGGCCCAAGGGTTTTCATCTCGATATCGTTACCGGCAAAGTCTTTCATCATCCAGTGGTCTTTATCCAGTAATACCTGCTGAAATTGAGCGTACTGTTCAATTGGAGTGGTTTCCAACAGAGGCGTGATGATATTCTCTTCCAGCTTCTTACAATAATTACACCAGGTTGCCGTGAAGAAAATGACGACCGGAACCTGATATTTATCGGCCACCGTTCCGGCTTTTTGCAGGTCGACAGCCAAAGGCAAGACTTCCCCGGCTTTGCCCGGTAACGGAGCAAGCATGACGGCAGACAGGATAAGGGTAATAAGCGTTTTCATTGGGTTTCCTCTTGCCGCTTTATCGATAGCGTCGGTCGCGGCAGTTTGAATTAAGCTCTTCTACATAGAACTTCATGTTGTTCAATGCTTCGTTTTTCGAGAACTGGAAACTTTTACGGCTTTCGGAACCGCATGCCCAGCTTCGATCGCGTAATAGCGCGATATAGTCATTGTTATAGTGACTCGGATGCGATAAATAAAGGTAGATACCGGTTCCGTCCTGATTATATTTCAAATAAGCGCGTTCGCGGTGATGGCGTTGTTTGTAGTCGCGCATCGAAAGATCGACTTCTTTGATTTCGCCGCGGGCGATCAGGGTGGAGAACGGTTGTAGCTTAAATACTTGTTTTTTATAGCGATATTCACCGCTATAAATGTTAATCCGAACAACGTCTCCGCCACTCGGGTGATCGTATAGTCGATTCAAGCGTTCCTGTTCTTTGAGTTCCAGCTTTTTATCCAACTCGCGCTGTTTGGCATCGGCCTTGATGCGTTCAAGGCGTTGAGTTTCTTGATACTCTTGTTGTTTCAACAATAAGGCTTGGCGTTCTTGCGGAGTGAGTTTCTGCCACTGCTCTTCGTTCATATTGAGCGGGTAGGGGTTGCTTGCACAGGAAGCCAGCAATAAAGCGGTAACCGATAGTAGTAAGATTTTTTTCATGACAGCTCCGTGATGACCTTGAACGTGAAAACGATAGTTACTAAGTTGTTGATTCGGTTATTTCTTAATGATGAAGTAACCGCCAAGCGCTAACAGCCCGATTTGTACCCAGCCGCCGTAAGGAATCTCAAACGGCAGGAACAGCCCGAACAGAATCAATCCTAATCCGATCGCACGTTGACGTTGTTGACGATTTTGAGTGCGAATCTCGTGCTGTAGTTCGGCCATTTGTCCGGACTTTATGCCGACTCCGTCATGTGCCAGTTTATTCAGTGTGCTGTGTAACAATCCCGGCATTTGCGGGGCCTGTTCGATCCAGAAAGGTAGGTTGGCTTTGATGTTTTTGATCAGGCTTTGCGGCCCGACACGATCCTGCATCCATTCTTCCAGGAACGGTTTAGCAGTATCCCATAGATCAAGTTCGTCATCCAGCTGGCGACCTAAACCTTCAATATTTAGTAAGGTTTTTTGCAGTAATACCAATTGTGGCTGTACTTCCATGCCGAAGCGACGCGCAGTCTGGAACAGGCGCATTAGGAAAAGGCCGAAAGAGATCTCTTTCAACGGGCGGTCCCAGATCGGTTCGCATACTGCACGGATCGCCGACTCCAGTTCGTTAACGCGGGTATCGCGCGGCACCCATTCCGATTCGATGTGCAGTTCCGATACGCGCAGGTAGTCGCGGTTGAAGAAGGCCAGGAAGTTTTCCGCCAGATAACGTTGGTCTTCCGGCGTCAGAGTGCCCATGATTCCAAAATCGATTGCCGCATAGCGTCCGTCGGGCAAGACGAAAATGTTGCCCGGGTGCATGTCGGCGTGGAAAAAGTTGTGTTTGAACACCTGGGTGAAGAAGATAGTCACGCCTTTGGCGGATAGGTCGGTCAGGTCGATGCCTTGTTCGATCAGTTTTTCGGTTTCGCTGATGCGAGTACCGTAAATGCGTTCCATGGTCATGACATTGTCGTTGGTGTGCGACCAGTAAATTTCCGGAACGTAAAGCAAGTCGGAATCTTCGAAGTTACGGCGTAATTGGGTGGCGTTGGCCGCTTCGCGCATCATGTCGAGTTCGTCGAGTATGGTTTTTTCGAACTCGGCCACCACTTCCACCGGATGGAGACGGCGGGTTTCTTTGACCGCTTTTTCCAACAGACCGGCCAGGCTGAACATGATGCTAACGTCTTGTTCGATGACCGGTTTGATGTCCGGACGCACGACTTTGACTACGACATCTGTGCCGCTGTGCAGCGTGGCCGCATGCACTTGGGCGATCGAAGCGGATGCCATCGGTACCGGGTCAAAACTGGCGAAAGCCTCTTCCACCGGTTGTTTAAGTGCCTGTTCGATAATCTGTTTGGAGTGTGTTTCGTCAAACGGAGGACAGTCGTCCTGAAGTTTGGTCAACTCCACCGAGATGTCTTGCGGTAACAGGTCTTTACGGGTTGATAACGCCTGTCCGAGTTTAATGAAAATCGGCCCCAGTTCTTCCAGTGCAAAACGAATGCGTTCACCGCGGCTGGCTTTGGATTTGCTGCGCCAGTTCCACGGCAATAGCTGGTTGACGACGATCAGCCAGGCATATTTACTATTGGCCAATACCATGCGATCGATTTGGTAGTGCGTCAGTACACGGTTGATTTTGATGATTCGCGACAGTTGTTTCAGTAGTTTCATTGAGTCGTATTCTGTTATTGTGTGGCCGCTTTAGCGGATTGGAGGAGTTTGTCGATACGGAGTTCCAACTCGTTCACTGCTTCACTGATCTGGCCGACCTGACGGTTGAAGCGTTGCACTTGCGATTGGGTCGGAAGAGCGTTGATTTCGAATTGAAGATATTCTTTCAAAGTGTCGCCGCTCTGCTGTTTAACGGCTTGTTTGGTTTGCAGTACGGTGCGTGCGGCATGGCCGATTTTGAAAGCGATCAGATCGCCGGTATAGTGCGATAGGTGTTCTTCCCAATCGATTTCCAACGAATTCAAGGCATGGACGAACTGTTCCGCCAAGGTTTCGTCTCCGTGAAAGACGACTCCTTTAAGTTCATTTGTCTGAGGAAAAGCAAGCAAACTGCCCAGTGACGTTTCGATGACGGCATCGGCTTCGCCTTGAAGATCACTTTGTACACTGACGCCGTAGGCGGTGAACAATAGGTGTGAGGTCGTTCCCAAATCATTCAACGTCAGGCTAATGACCTTATCTTCCAACGGTTTGAAGTCTGCGCCTTGACGCTCGTCCAGACGTATCGCCTCGTTGAGCATGAATTCCAGCGCTTTGTTGAGAACCATCAGTATTTCCAGCCGCGGTGAAGAGCGACGATACCTTCGCTCATGTTGAGGTATTCGGCTTTATCGAAACCGGCATCCAGCATCATCTGTTTCAAGGTGTCTTGATCGGGATGCATACGGATCGATTCCGCCAGATATTGGTAGCTTGCTTCGTCGTCCGCGATTAATTTGCCCATTTTCGGCAGGATGTTGAACGAGTAAAAGTCGTAAGCTTTTGCCAATAGAGGTTGGGTGACTTTAGAGAATTCAAGCACCATCAACTGTCCGCCCGGCTTTAAAACGCGGTAGAGTTCTTCAAGCGCTTTGTCTTTGTTGGTGACGTTTCTAAGTCCGAAGGCGATGGTCGCCAGGTCGAACGTGTTGTCGGGAAAGCCCAATGCTTCGGCATTGGTGATGGTGTAATCGACGTTGCCGGCGATACCTTGGTTGATCAAACGGTCGCGGCCGACACGCACCATGCTTTCGTTGATGTCCGCCAAGACCACACGCCCGCTTTTGCCGACGCGTTTAGCGAACTCTTTGGTAAGGTCGCCGGTGCCGCCCGCCAGATCCAGCACGCAATTGCCCGGACGGATACCGCTGAGTTCGATGGTATGGCGTTTCCAAAGACGGTGGATTCCCAAGGACATGACATCGTTCATGACGTCGTATTTATCGGCAACCGAGTCGAATACGCCTTTAACTTTTTTGACTTTCTCTTCAAGCGGAACTTCGCTAAATCCGAAATCAATGGTTTTCTTTTGCTGACTCATATTGGTTGCCTATGTGTTTGATAAGAGTGTTGTTCGGTTTATCGGTTTTGCGCTTTTAGGCGCTGTAAATCTTCGTGGTCGTGACCCGCGCGCATCAGTCTGCGCAGATAGTCCACCCAGTATTCTTCTTGGTTTTTGCCCAGATCGTAAAGGCGTTCCCAAGTATAGATGCCGCTGTCGTGACCGTCGTCGAAATGCAGTTTCACCGCGTAGTTGCCGACCGGCGTGATGTTCTCGATATTGACGTCCTGCTTGCCGACTTGAAGCACTTCCTGTCCCGGAGCATGTCCGGTGACTTCCGCCGATTGCGAATAGACGCGCAGGTATTCGCAAGGCAGTTTGAACGTTTCGCCGCTGTCAAAAGCGACTTCCAGTATTTTGGAGCGCTGGTGCAGCTTGATGTCGGTAGGATGTGGCATAACGGATTCCTGATTAATTACCGTCGGTTACAGAATGTACTGCGACAGGTCTTGATCTTGCGCCAATTCACCGAGACGTTCTTCGACGAATTCAGGCGTAATTTCGATTTTGCTGCCGGATTTTTCGGGCGCATCGAACGAAATCTCTTCCAAAAGCCTTTCCAGAACCGTATGCAAACGGCGTGCGCCGATGTTTTCGGTGGTTTCGTTGACTTGGAAGGCGATTTCCGCCAAACGCTGGATTCCGCCGTTAGTGAAACTTAATTCGACGCCTTCGGTTTTCATCAGTGCGATCGCTTGGGTGGTCAAAGCCGCTTTCGGTTCGGTAAGGATGCGCACGAAATCTTCGACTTTAAGCGATTGCAGTTCGACTCGAATCGGCAGACGACCCTGCAATTCCGGAATCAGGTCGGACGGTTTCGATAGGTGGAATGCACCGGAGGCGATGAACAGGATGTGGTCGGTTTTGATCATGCCGTATTTGGTCGATACCGTCGAACCTTCGATTAAAGGCAAAAGGTCGCGCTGTACGCCTTCTCGGGAGACGTCGCCGCCGCTGGCATCCTGACGTTTGGCGACCTTGTCGATCTCGTCGATGAAAACGATTCCGTTCTGTTCGACCGCTTCAACTGCCTGAGTCTTGATGTCTTCTTCGTTGACCAGACGCTGCGCTTCTTCTTCGGCCAGCGCTTTAAGAGCATTTTTGATCGGCATTTTGCGTTTTTCTTTCTTGCCCTGGTTCATGCCTTCGAACATGCTTTGTAGCTGCTGGGTCATGTCTTCAAGACCCGGAGCGCCAAGAATTTCGACATGCGCCGGAGTGGCGCTGATATTGACTTCGATCTCTTTGTCATCCAAAGAACCTTCGCGCAAGCGTTTACGGAATTTCTGGCGAGTTTCGGACATATTGTCGTAACTTTCTTCTTCACGCCCGCGCGCCGGTGGCAGAAGAATATCCAAAACGCGTTCTTCGGCTGCGTCTTCCGCTTGGCGTTGCACTTTTTGCATTGCCTGCTCGCGGGTCATCTTGATGGCGTTTTCCATCAGGTCGCGGATGATCGAATCGACGTCGCGGCCGACATAACCTACTTCGGTAAACTTAGTGGCTTCAATTTTCAAAAAAGGCGAGTTCGCCAATTTGGCAAGACGGCGCGCGATTTCGGTTTTACCAACCCCGGTCGGTCCGATCATCAGGATGTTTTTAGGCGTGACTTCCTGACGCATCTCGTCGGAGAGTTGAGAACGACGCCAGCGATTGCGCAGGGCGATGGCAACCGCACGCTTTGCTTCGCTTTGACCGACAATGTGGGTGTCTAAACTGTGAACAATCTCTTTTGGAGTCATCATTGGGTAAATCTGTCCTGAATGTTTAACGAATAATTGGGTCATTATAAAGGAAAATGCTTCGGTTTGCGTATTCCCTGTGCGCATGATAGATTTGCGTTTATAATCGTTTTCAATGTAATAACCATAAAAAATATAGGGTGCCTAAATGGGCTTGAAATTCACCAAAATGCATGGCTTGGGAAATGACTTCATGGTCATCGATGCCGTCCGTCAAACCGTTAACCTTTCTGCCGAACAAGTCAAACGCTGGTCAGACCGCCATTTCGGTGTGGGTTTTGACCAATTGTTGGTGGTCGAGTCGACCGAAACCCCCGATGTGGATTTTCGTTACCGGATTTTCAATGCCGACGGTTCGGAAGTCCAGCAGTGCGGTAACGGCGCGCGTTGTTTTGCCAAGTTTGTTTACGACAAAGGCCTGACCGATAAAAAAGAGATTCGCGTAGAGACGGCTTCCGGAATGATTGTGTTGTATGTCGAAGATAACGGCTGGATTCGAGTCAATATGGGCGTGCCGCATTTTCTGCCGCAAAAACTACCTTTCAATATGCCGACCGAACAGGATGTGTATGATTTGGAAGTCAACGGCGAGCAGATTGAAATCGGAGCGGTTTCGATGGGGAACCCGCATGCGGTACTGCGCGTAACCGACATCGGGCAGGCGCCGGTTGAAACTTTGGGCGCAGCGATCGAATCGCATGACTTCTTTCCGGAGCGTGTGAATGTCGGCTTCGCGGAGAAAGTGGATGCCGGTCGTATCCGTTTACGGGTGTTTGAACGCGGAGCCGAGGAAACCCTGGCATGCGGAACCGGTGCTTGCGCTGCAATGGTGGTGTATCGCAACTGGGGAGAAGTGGATGACGAAGTGACGGTTTCTCTGCCGGGCGGCGATTTGAAAATTGTCTGGAACGGCGACCGTTCGTCGCCAGTGTGGATGAGCGGTCCGGCGGAGACCGTTTTTGAAGGAGAGATTGAGCATGTCTAGTCTGTTGAACGATATTCACGAAGAGGACGTGGCGAATTTCCTGAACCGCAATCGCGAGTTTTTTCACGTTTTTCCTAATCTGCTGGACGAGTTGAGTATTCCCCATCCGGAGACGGGTAAGGCGGTTTCGTTGTTGGAGCGCCAGATTTACCAGTTGCGCAAACAGCGGGACGAATTGCAGGTGGAGGTCGATACCCTGATTAATATCGCCGGAGAAAACGGCCAGCTGTTCAATAAGGTCAAGGAATTTACTAAAGCATTGATGGCGGCTCGTAGCGAACAAGAAGCGGTCGACTGCATTATCGAGGAGATGCAACAACGTTTTCAGGTTGAAGAAGTGGCATTGGTTTCCTGGGATGTGCCTTCAACCAGTTTGCACGGTATTACCCAGTTGGGTATCAGTCAGACTTGGGTCGAGACCATGAAGTCGACGTTGCAGCCGGAAGAGCCGGCCTGTGGTTTGTTGGAAGACGCTTGGCAGAAAGGGTTGTTCCATACGAACGAGCCGATGCAGTCGGTGTGTCTGTTGCCGCTTGGCGAGAAACGTGTTTGGGGTGTGTTGGCGTTGGGCAGTACGACCGACCGTTTTCACCCGAATTTGGGAACCTATTTTCTGAGAATCATGGCGGAAATGGTGACCGCCCGTTTGTCTCACTTGTTTGCCGGATAATTTTCGATGCAAGCCCTGAACGCGTTTTTGCTCAATCTCAAATTGCAGAACCGTTCGCCTCATACCCTTTTGAATTATCAGCGCGATGTCGAAGCGTTTCTGGGCTATTATTTTGCCGACGATTTGAATGACCTTGACGACGGTCTGCATGCCGCGTCCAATAATCCGCAGTTGTCAGCCAAGTTGGCGAAATTTGATGATTGGAAGCTGATCGATTCGGAGGCGATTCGCGCTTTCTTAGGTTATCGCGTTCAGCAGGGCGTCAGTGCCCGTACCGTCGCGCGTCAATTATCCGCGATCCGTTCCTTTTACGATTATCTGTTGGAAGAGGGTGTGGTGGAGAAAAATCCGGCAAAGGGCGTCAAGTCTCCGAAACAGCCTAAACCGTTGCCGAAAAGCCTCGATGTAGATTGGACGCGCAAGTTGTTGGAGCAGCCATTGAAGACTTGGCAGGATGTGCGCGATCAGGCTATTTTTGAACTGTTGTATTCCGCCGGACTGCGTGTGTCCGAATGTACCGAATTGGATCTGACTCCGGGATTGGATCAGTTTCGTTCCGGTTGGGTATATGTATTGGGTAAGGGCCAGAAAGCACGTTTGGCGCCGGTGGGTTCCAAAGCGCAACAGGCAATATCGGAATGGTTGAAGATTCGTTCGGATTACGCCAGGGCCGACGAGCAGGCGGTTTTCGTCAATCGGCTCGGTCGACGTTTAGGTGTGCGTAGTGTGCAGAAGCGTTTGGATGAACGAACCTTACAAGCCGGTTTGCCGACTAAGATGTCCCCGCACCGTCTGCGCCATGCTTGCGCAACTCATGTATTGGAATCCAGCGGTGATTTGCGGGCGGTTCAGGAAATGCTCGGCCACGCCAATCTATCGACCACTCAAATTTATACCAAACTGGATCTCCAACATCTGGCGCAAGTCTACGACCAGGCGCACCCTCGAGCTAAGAAAAACAAATAACGTAATTTCGGGGATGAATTGAAACGAATTCGTAATTTCTAAAAAATAACGACGGTCTTGTCCGGTTTTCGAAATAAGCAAATCGCTCGTTTCTTCCCCTGTTTTCATTTAGAATAGCCGCCAATACAAATGTGAATTATAAGAATTTAAGGGTTTGAATATGTCATTTCATGGAACGACGATATTGTGTGCCAAGCGTGACGGAGAAATGGTCATCGGCGGAGACGGTCAAGTCACTTTGGGGCACGTGGTGATGAAAGGCAATGCACGCAAGGTGCGCCGCTTGTATAACGGTCAGGTGTTGGCCGGTTTTGCTGGTGCGACCGCAGATGCGTTTACTTTGTTCGAGCGTTTTGAAGGTCGTTTGCAAGCCCATAACGGACAGTTGATGCGTGCAGCGGTAGAGATGGCCAAAGATTGGCGAACCGATCGAGCTTTGCGCAAATTGGAAGCGATGATGTTGGTCGCGGATCAGGAGAATATGTTGCTGATTTCGGGAACAGGCGACGTTATTGAACCGCAGCATGACTTTATCGCCATCGGTTCCGGCGGCAGTTATGCTCACTCGGCGGCGCAGGCGTTGATGGAAAATACCGAATTGCCGGCGCGTGACGTGGTCGAGAAAGCGTTGAACATCGCAGCGGAACTTTGCATTTACACGAATCACAATTTGACGATCGAATCGTTGAGTTCAAAAGAATAATTTACAAAGGAGTAATTTGGATGGAAGCCAATAAGACTGAGTGCCAGCCAGTGCCGAAACATCAACCGAGCAAGGTAGAATCGATGTTTGAATCCGCTTTGTGGAACAGCCGTTTTGTCGTTTTAGTGGCGGTCATTGCCAGTATGGTGACGGCGTTCGGGATTTTTTATCTGACTTCGGTGGATATTTTTTATACGATTTCACATTTGACGCATTATCACGAAATGGACGATGCGGGGCGTGCCTTGTTGAAAGCGCAGACGGTGGCGCATGTCGTCGGTTCGGTTGACGGTTTCCTATTGGGTGCGATTATGTTGATCTTCTCTTTGGGGTTGTATGAACTGTTCATCTCCAAGATCGATATTGCGGAAAGCCAACACGGCGCGAGTAATATTTTGTTCATCAGTTCTTTGGACGATTTGAAAGACCGTTTGGCGAAAGTCATCGTGTTGATTTTGATCGTAATGTTCTTCGAGCAAGCCATATTCTTGAAGCCGACCGAGCCGTTGGAATTGTTGTATTACGCTTTGGCAATCATGATGGTGGCCTTGGCGTTGTATCTGTCGCATAAGGCCTATCACTAAGCGGATTCGATTTGCGATAGTAGGAATAAAAAAGCCCCTAAACGGGGCTTTTTTATTGTCTGTTAAAATCGTCCGGATCGTCTTGGCGGTCGCATCTTCCGTATTAGTCCAGGAGCGGCTTGATTTCAGCCAGTAACTTTTTCAAGGCGCCGGTGTTGTGTTCGAACGCTCGATAAGCTTTTTCTCCGGCATCCTGTTGTGCTTGAGGATCGGAAGCGATTGTCATCAGGAACTCTCCCAAACTGTGGGAGTCGTCGACTAATTGAACCGCGTCTTCACCGATAAAGGTTTGGTACAGTGCATCCAGATTGGCGAAGTGCGGTCCGGAGATAACCGGCTTGTGTAATGCGGCCGGTTCCAGAATATTATGGCCGCCGAACGGTACTAAGCTGCCGCCGATGAAGGCGGCGTTGCTCGCGGCAAACCATTGCATCAGTTCGCCGACGCTGTCGGCTAGATAGACTTGTGTGTCCTCGGTGACGGCTTGGTGTTGGCTACGTCGAGCCCATTTGAATGAACTGTTCTCGAGCATTTCGGCGACTTCGGCAAAGCGGTCTGCATGACGCGGCACCAGGATGAGCAATGCATCCGGCCGGGTTTCCAACAATTGTTGGTGAGCCTGTAACATCAGACTTTCTTCGCTGCTTTCCATTTGTGTCGGAGCGTTCGGGTCGGCATGCGTGCTGGCGGCTACCCATATAAAACGGTTTTGAAGACGGTTTTGACTTTTCCATTCTTCGGCTTGTTCGATTAAACCGGTCGGAATTTCCATATCGAATTTGATGTTGCCGAGGGTTTTGATTTTCTGCGGTTCGGCACCGAGTGCTTGGAACGATTTTGCATCGACCGGAAATTGTGCGGCGATAAAGCGGGTCTGGTTCAAAGCCTTTTTAAGCATGGCTCCGCCCCATTTCCGGTAGGCTTGAAAGGATTTTTCTTTTAAGCGGGCATTCACCAGTATGACCGGGATTTGGCGTTCCGAGCAGGCTTGATATAGGTTCGGCCAGATTTCGGTTTCCACCATGACCACGAGCTTGGGTTGCAGTTGGTCAAGAAAGCGATTGACGGCAAACGGAAAGTCGTAAGGAATCATTTGGTGTTGAATGTCGACCGGCGAGAATTGCAGAGCCTGAATGGCGCCTTGTGTAGAACCGTTGGTGACGGTTAAGGGCAGATCCGGATAGCTTTGTTTCAACGCGCTGAGCAACGGGAAAATCGAGCGGGTTTCGCCGACGGAGACGGCGTGGATCCAAATCCCGCCTTTGCGGTAAGTTTGGCGGTTACGGCCGAAACGAGACGCAAAACAATCCGCTATGGGCGGTAGGTCGGGGTACTGTTCACATTGCGACTGGTGTTTCTTGCAGCGTTTCCAGCCCGAGTAGGCAATCAATGGCATTGCCAGTGCGGTAAGGAAACGGTAGACGCCGAGTCGCATCGCAGGAATCGCCTAGCGGTTCAGGTCGTAAATTTGGATGACGCCAACGATCTCGTCGGCTTCAGTGACCAATAAAGACGTGATCTTGTATTGGTTCATCAATTCCTCGGCTTCGCTTAAACGCGCTTCGCTACTGATGGTCTTAGGGCTGGTTCCCATTAGGTCGGCGGCGGTTTTGTTCATGAAGTTACCGGCGTCCTGCTCCATGTGTCGGCGCAGGTCGCCGTCGGTGATGATGCCGCGGCCTTGATCGACAATACACAGTCCCAGACGCCCTTCGTTCATGGTGTGAATGACGTCGCTGACTGATGCGGAAGAGCTGATCATCGGTAGGTTGGCCGAAGTCATTTCGTGTTTGACTTTGACCAGAAGTTTACGCCCTAGACTGCCGCCCGGATGGAAGCGCGCGAAGTCGTGCGGCTGGAAGTTGCGCGCTTCCATTAGCGCGACCGCCAATGCGTCGCCCATGACTAATGTGGCGGTAGTGGAAGAGGTCGGCGCCAACTGGTGCGGACACGCTTCCTGCGGCACGGAAATGTTGAGGTGAAAATCGGAATTTTTCGCCAGGGTCGATTCCGGGCGTCCGGTCATCGAAATCAGAATGTTGCCGTTGTCTTTTAAAAACGGCAGTAAACGAATCACCTCTTCGGTTTCGCCGGAATTGGATAAGGCGAGAAACACGTCGTCGGGCGCAACCATCCCCAAATCACCATGGAAAGCTTCGCCCGGGTGCATGAAGAAGCACGGCGTTCCGGTGCTGGCGAAAGTCGCCATAATCTTTTTGCCGATGAGTCCCGATTTGCCCATGCCGCAAATGACGACACGCCCGTGTGCTTTTAGAATTGCCTCAACGCTGCCGTTGAAGTCGTTGTCTAAAAGAGTTTTAAGGTGAAGTACCGCTTCGGCTTCGATGTCGAAAACGCGTTTGGCGATGGCTTGGTAATCTGTAGACATGGTTTTTCCGTTGTGTTTGTTCTGTTAAGTCGTATTAAAAACGATAACCTAAATGAATGTTATGGAAATCGGTTCCCGGATTCGGCATTTCAATACCGGCATTAGAGATGTGCAAGTAACGGTAGCCGAGTTCAAATCGTTTGTTCTTGATCCCCAGACCGAAAATGTCGCCGAATTGGAATTGGGTGGATTTGAATTCGTTTTCGATGGTGGCGTCGTTGAGCCATTGAAGGCCGGCTCCGGTTTCCATGTAGATATCGAATTTCGACATTTTGTAGCTGTATTGGAAAAGCGGCGTGATTCCAAGAATGTAGCCTTCTTTATTGTCGGGGTTGGTGCGGGAAGAGTTCCAACGGTTGGCGTTGATTTCCCAACGACCGCCGATTTCGAAATTAGGGGATTCGTAAAACTTCTCTTTCCAATCCGCCCCAAGTGCCAAGCGTAAGTGGTCGATGGTGTTGTCGGAGCCTTTGTCCACGCTGAAAGTCAGTTGATCGGTATCGATGCCCGGAGACAATGAACAAGGGGCTTTGCCTTGGTAACAGGCCATACCGAAAGAGATGATCGAGCCGGCAATCGCCAGTGTCATCGGATCGTTATTGGATTTGCCCGCCAGAGCATTTTGAGAACCGATAACGCAGCTAAACGCGGCACCTAATAAAAATAATTTTTTGAAGTGTGAAGAAAACTGTTTTTTCCAACTGTGCATTTGGGGGTTTCCTGATAAACTAACGCCCATATTCTAATCGATTTAAACAGGGCTTTGGATAATTTAAGGACGAATTTAAAGTCTTTAAAACCCTGTATAGTTAATGAGTTTTTTCCTATAAAAATGATGCATGATTTTTCTCAATCAAAGATTCTAGTCGTGGGCGACGTAATGCTCGATCAGTATTGGACCGGTCGAGCGGGTCGCATTTCTCCCGAAGCACCGGTACCGGTAGTTAAGGTGGGGGGTGAAGAGGTGCGTGCCGGCGGTGCTGCCAACGTGGCTTTGAATATCGCCGCTTTAGGCGCTAAGGCGCATTTGATGGGTGTGGTCGGCCATGATGTTTACGGTCAGCAATTGGAAACGTTGTTGGAAGAATCCGGTGTGACGTCCGACTGGGCTTATTCGGATAGCGGTACGATCTGCAAATTGAGAGTGTTGAGTCATCATCAGCAATTGATTCGTATGGATTTTGAAAATCCGGTTCCCGCCGAACCTGCTTTGGAATTGGCGAATAAGGTCGCTCAGAAGGTCGGTGAGTATGACGTCGTTGTGATCTCCGATTACGCCAAAGGGGCCTTGCAGTTTGTCGAAATGATGATTGCGGCGGCAAAAAAAGTCGACGTGCCTGTACTCATCGATCCGAAAGGGTTGGATTTCTCGCGTTACCGAGGCGCGACCTTGATTAAACCGAATCAGGGAGAGTTTGAGGCCATTGCCGGTATATGCGCGGATGAAGAAAGTTTGGTGGAGAAAGCGAAGCAATCTCTTCAGGAACTGGATTTGCAGGGCTTGTTGGTGACGCGCAGCGAACACGGTATGGCGCTGGTGACTAAAAATGAAAAACCGTATTTATTGAAGTCGCAGGCTCAGGAAGTGTTTGATGTCACCGGTGCCGGTGATACGGTGATGGCGGCCTTAGCGACCGGGTATGCCAGTGGCATGAGTATGCAGAATGCCGTGCATCTGGCGAATCAGGCGGCCAGCATTGTGGTGCGTAAAGTTGGTACTTCAACCGTCTCTAAAGCCGAATTGGATGAAGCAATTAAAGCGTCTATGCGTCATCAGGGCTATGTCGCCATGAACGAGGACGAATTGTTGGAGTTGGTGCAGCTGGCACAGAATAACGGCGAGCGCGTCGTGATAACCAACGGTTGTTTCGATCTGCTTCATAGCGGGCATGTGCGTTATTTGAACGAAGCCGCCAAACTGGGTGAGCGCTTGATTGTCGCCGTGAATTCAGACGAATCGGTGCAGATGCTGAAAGGGCCGAGCCGCCCGATTGTGCCGTTAGAAGGGCGAATGGAATTGTTGTCCGCTTTAAGTTGCGTTGATTGGGTTGTTCCGTTCAACGAGCAGACGCCGGAGCGCCTGATCTGCAAGCTGAAACCGGATGTCCTCGTAAAAGGTGGAGATTATCGTCCGGAAGAGATTGCAGGTTCGCAGTGTGTTTGGCAGAATGGAGGGCAGGTTGAAGTGTTGTCTTTCTGGCAGGGATATTCAACCACCAATATCGTAGAGCGTATCCATGAAGCGGAACGTCAAGAAGCGCTGGATGAATAGAGAATCACCATTGAAGAACAATAAACAGATGCAGATTGACTTTGTTCACGCACTTGCTGAGCACCAGCGTGCGATTGATTCGGTGTTGCAGCAATCGCAGCAAATTGAACAGGCCGTTATGTCCATCATTAAGTCGGTCGATAGCGGTGGTAAGGTGATTTGGCTTGGTAACGGCGGTAGTGCGGCGGATGCTCAGCACATGGCTGCCGAACTGATGGTGCGTTACGTTAAGAATCGTCGTCCGATCGCATCCATTGCATTGACTACCGACAGTTCTATTTTGACGGCACACAGTAACGATTATGAATTTGAGACCGTGTTTGCCCGCCAAATTGAAGGGTTGGCCAATCCGGACGATGTGGTCATTGCAATGTCCACGTCGGGAAAAAGCGCCAATGTCGTCAAGGCGATTGAGGTCGCAAAAGATAAGGGCTGCTTTACGGTCGCAATGACCGGCAGTGCGGAGAGTCCTTTGAATGATTTGTCCGATATCTGCTTTCGGGTGGATACAATGGAAACCGCCCGGGCCCAAGAAGCCCATAGTATGATCAGCCATTTAATTTGCGAAGGCTTGGATTCAGTATATGCGATGGAATAAGAATCAAATGAATCTCTCACGTTGCCGGGGCTGTCGTTATTACGATCCCGACGGGCAAAGGGGGAATTAGATGTTGTTTCTGGCGGGCGATATCGGTGGCACTAAAGCACTGCTTCAACTGATTGAAATTCAGCCGGAAACTTCTACAACCCTTCATCGTGGACAACAACGTTATCTTTGCCAAGAATTCGACTCGCTCGAATCGATTATTCAAACCTTTCTTTCCAGTTTAAATCTTTCTTCCAATATTATTGAGTCCGCTTGTTTCGGTCTGCCCGGGCCGGTCGACGGTCGTGTCGTGCAGTTGACGAATCTGCCTTGGGAAGTCGATGCCGATCAAATCGAACAGCTCTGTTCAATTCGAAATGTTTCTTTTATTAACGATTTTCATGCTGCCGCCTTGGGTGTGCAGGCCCTGACCTCCGAGCAGGTGTTGACATTGTATGACCCTTCTCTCTACGAAAAAGAGCCGTTTCCGGTTGCCGGACATTATCTGGTGATTGGTGCAGGAACCGGCTTGGGGGTCTCTCCGGTCTTTTTCGACGGTACTGAGGTAAATCCGATTGCTTCGGAAGGCGGACACTTCGATTTTGCGCCGATTTCGGAAACCCAACAGCTGCTTTTGAACTGGTTGTGGCAGGAATATGAGCACGTCTCTTATGAAAGAGTGTTGTCCGGACCAGGGTTGGAAACCCTGTATCGTTTCTTTCAGTTATATGACTGTCCGGTGACGTATTCGGCGGATGATTCACAAAACTTTAAAAAAAATCGGATTAAAAGTACGCAAAATGACCAACTAGGTTTATTTATTGCTGAACCCCGGTTGGATGCTCTAAATGTTCAACCCCTGTCCGCCGCGGAAATATTCGGTGCCGCAGAGCGAAATGAGCCGATTGCAGTTAAGGCGATGACCGAATTTGTGACGATTTATGGCGCCTTTGTTGGTGCAGCCGCACTACTTTGGAGTGCTCCTCAGGGGGTTTATCTTGCAGGAGGGATTGCTGCCAAGATCATTAATTGGATGAATAAGCCTTATTTTCATAAGGCTTATTTGGAGAAGGGACGTATGTCGAAGATTGTGGCGAGTCGTCCGGTTTATTTGATTAATGACGATTTATTGGGCTTGAGAGGCGCGATGCAACACAATTTGCGGTTTTCAAAATCCAATGGCGCCTAGTCGATTTTTACGTTTTATTTAGTTATAGACATGAACAGTTGGATGCAAAGAGGATATCTGAATGAAGTACTATTGTGAGACGAAGACTGCAACGGAATTGACCCGTAAGACATTGGCTGTTGTTTTGGCTGGGGGGGAGGGAAGCCGTCTAAAGGATTTAACTAAATGGCGTGCCAAGCCTGCAGTTCCTTTCGGCGGTAAATATCGAATTATCGATTTCGTATTGTCTAACTGCGTGAATACCGGGATTCGAAAGATCGGTGTTTTGACCCAGTACAAGTCTCACTCGTTAATCCGTCATATTCAGCGTGCATGGAGTTTCATGCGTTACGAGGTTGGCGAATTCGTCGAATTGTTGCCGGCTCAGCAGCGAATTGATAAGGAATGGTATAAAGGGACGGCGGACGCGCTGTACCAAAACCTGGATATCATGCGCCGCCATACCCCTGAATATGTGTTGGTCCTAGGTGGAGATCATATTTATTCGATGGATTACAGCGATATGCTGGTTGAGCATGCCAATTCAGGTGCCGATGTCACGATTGGCTGTATCGAAGTTCCTAAAGACGAAGCCAGAGGTTTTGGTGTCATGTCGGTTGACGAAGAGATGAATATCACGAAGTTTACCGAAAAACCGGCTGATCCTGACTCCATGCCGGGTAAACCGGATATGGCATTGGCGTCGATGGGGATTTATGTTTTTTCAACCGAATTTTTGTACCAAAAGTTGATTGAAGACCGAGATAACCCGGATTCGTCGCACGATTTCGGTAAGGATATCATTCCTTCGATTATTGAAGATTGGCGCGCACGAGCTTTTCCGTTTGTGGATGAAACCGGGGAGCCGATGTACTGGCGTGACGTGGGTACGGTCGAATCTTTTTGGAAAGCCAATTTGGATTTGTGTTCGATTGAGCCGGAGTTGAATTTATATGACCGCGATTGGCCGATTTGGACGTATCAGGCGCAAATGCCACCCGCTAAATTTACGTTTGATGACGAAGGCCGACGCGGTGAAGCGATTGATTCGATGGTGGCCGGTGGTTGTATTATTTCCGGAGCGAGAATTAAGCGTTCGATTATTTCCAGCGGTTCCCGCGTTCACAGTTTCTCTTTGATTAAAGATTCGGTTCTTTTACCGAGAGTCGAAGTAGGGCGTAATTGTCGCATTCAAAATGCGGTGATCGATAAAGGATCGGTGATCCCGGAAGGTACGGTAATCGGAGAAGATCCGGTTGAAGATGCAAAACGTTTCTATGTGGAAGAATCTTCCGGAATCGTTTTAGTGACCCCCGACATGTTGGGTAACCGACTGCACATGATCCGTTGAACGATTTATAACAAGACCGGCGGCGAAGATGAAAGCGAAAAGCGATAAGAAAATTAAGGTTGTGTTGTGCTGGCATATGCACCAGCCGCATTACCGGGACGGATTGG
Organism: Thiomicrorhabdus sp.; assembly: GCF_041583835.1. Taxonomy (GTDB): domain Bacteria; phylum Pseudomonadota; class Gammaproteobacteria; order Thiomicrospirales; family Thiomicrospiraceae; genus Thiomicrorhabdus. The sequence goes on from NZ_JBFHFC010000013.1 coordinate 48,032, forward strand.
ACGGAGTTTACCGTCTGCCGTGGGTGTATTTGCATGCCATCAAGGATTACACCGACATGGTGTGGCATTTGGAAAATTGTCCGCAAGCTAAAGTTGTGGTCAATTTTGCCCCGGTTTTGTTAGAGCAGTTGAGCGATTATCAACAGCAGATGCAACGTTGGTTGGATTCCGGCGAACCCATGCAGGATCCGTTGTTGAATCTGGTGGCGGGCGTAACGCCGGTACCCAGCGATATCAAACAGCGTGCAGAGATAGTCGCCGTCTGTCAACGCGCCTATGCACCGACCATGATTAATCCGTTGCCGCATTTCCGTGAATTGGTTGAGATGGTTCAGGCCAATAGTGCCCCGGAAGGGATCGACAGCGTTTGTGTCGGTTATTTGAATGCCCAGTTTTTCACCGACCTTTTAATGTGGTATCACCTCGCTTGGATGGGGATTAGTTTGCGTCATGATGACCCGCGGGTTAATCGGTTGATGGCTAAGAAACACAATTACGGTCAAGCCGATCAGCGTTTGATGATTGAGATCATGGCGGATGCGGTTGGCGGGATTGTGCCTCGTTACCGCGCCTTGATGGAAAAAGGCCAGATAGAGATTTCAATGACGCCTTACGGTCATCCGATCGTTCCTTTACTGATTGATTTTAAGAGCATGCGCGATGCTTTGCCGGATGCACCGTCTCCGCATTATGCCGCTTATCCGGACGGTTACGAGCGTTCAAAATGGCATATGCAGCACGGTTTTGAGGTTTATGAACAACATTTTGGCTGCCGTCCTAAGGGGATATGGTTGTCGGAAGGGGCTTTAAGCAGTGCCGCTGTCGGACTGTTGGACGAATATGGCATCGGTTGGACGGCGTCCGGGGAAGGTGTGTGGCGTCATTCCTGCGAAGCATCGCATATCAATCAGCATGATTTGCACAGTAAGAAAGCTCTTTATCAACCTCTTCAGCATGCGTCACAAAATTGTGCTTTGTTCTTTAGGGACGACGGCTTGTCCGATTTGATCGGTTTTCAGTATAAAGACTGGCATCCGGACGATGCCGCGGCGGATTTTGTTCAACACATGCAGAATATCGCTAATTTTTTGGGTGAAGATGTCGAAGATCATGTGGTCAGTGTTATTTTGGACGGTGAGAACGCCTGGGAATATTACCCGGATAATGCCCATCATTTTTTATCGAGTTTATATAAATCGTTAAGCAGTCACCCGCGTGTAGAGATGACGACGTTTTCTCAAGCGCTGGAACAGGGGGCGAAAGTCCGTCATTTGCCGATATTAAAATCGGGGAGTTGGGTGTACGGTTCGTTTTCAACCTGGATTGGCGAAAAGGATAAAAACAAGGGGTGGGATTTATTGGTTGAAGCCAAGCTTTGTTTCGACGAGGTGATGGCGGCCAATCGATTGACACCTCAAGAGGTGGAAATGGCAACGGAGCAATTGGCTATTTGCGAAGGTTCCGACTGGTTCTGGTGGTTTGGAGATTACAATCCGTCGGATTCGGTCAGAGATTTCGATCGCTTGTACCGACGCCATTTGACCAAGTTATATCAGATGTTGGGCGAAACTCCGCCGGAAGCGTTGAACGTACCGATTTCGGAAGGCGGTGGCAGTATGGAAAACTCAGGGACGATGCGACGCAATTAGGAATAAATTCTTAACATGAGATAAGACCGTGAATAAAAGACAAGCTGGTGTGTTGTTACATCCAACCTCTCTTCCCAATTCGGACGGTAAGCCCGGACAGTTGAATGAGCAGGCATGGCGTTTTTTAGATTGGATGGAATCTTCCGGTCTGTCGATATGGCAGATGCTGCCATTGAGCGAACCTCATGAAGATCGTTCGCCTTATCAGGCGGTATCCGCTTTTGCGTTGAACCCCGCACTGTTGCCGGATGATTGGTCGGATTTGTGTGATGAAAGCGACTTTTTAGCTTATCTTCATAATCCGCCGCACTGGTTGGATGATTATGCTTTGTTTATGGCGATCCGCAAGGAGCATCATTTAGCAAGTTGGCGGGATTGGCCTCATGATTTGAAAACGCGTGAACCAAAAGCGTTGCAAACCTTTGCCGAAAAACATCAAGCAGTGATTCAGGCTTTAAAACGCCAGCAGTTTGTATTGCACCGAATCTGGCACAAGTTGAAAGTGGATGCCAATCGCAAAGGCATACAACTGTTTGGCGATATGCCTATTTTTGTAGCGTTTGACAGCGCCGATGTGTGGGCGAATCCTCAGCAGTTTCGATTGGACGAGGATTTAAATCCCACCGTGGTAACCGGAGTGCCGCCGGATTATTTTTCAAAAACCGGTCAGCGCTGGGGGAACCCGCATTATAACTGGGAAGTGATGCAGGCTGACGGCTTCGGCTGGTGGCGTGATCGGGTAGCCGCGGCATTGGAAGATTTCGACCTGGTTCGTATCGACCACTTTAGGGGGTTTGAAGCGGCTTGGGAGATTGACGCCTCCGAAGAGACCGCGGTCAACGGCCACTGGGTGGAGACGCCGGGTGAGGCGTTATTGGATGCTCTGCACGAAGATTTTCCCGATATGCCGTTGATTGCCGAGGATTTGGGGATTATCACCGAAGGTGTGGTCGCGCTGAAAAACCGTTACGGTCTTCCGGGTATGTCGGTGCTGCAATTTGGCTTTAACGGCCTGCCTGATAATCCGCACTCGCTTGACGAGCAAGTGGAGAATTCCGTGACTTATACCGGTACCCATGACAACGATACCACTCTTGGGTGGTATAACAGTTTGGATCCCGGGACGGAATATTGGGTCAGGGAACAATTGGCCGCCCGTGTCGGAGGCTTGTTGACTGAGTTGCAGTTGCCTTCGAAAATGCCGTGGCCGTTAATTGCCGCCGCTTTGAATACGGTGGCGCAAAGAGTAATTGTGCCGATGCAGGATTGGCTGATGCTGGATTCGGCGCATCGAATGAACGTTCCCGGCGTGCCGGATGGGAATTGGAGATGGCAGTTCGGGTGGGAACAGATTCCAGCGGGATTGGAGCAAAATATTAAGGCTTTGATCGAAAGAACCGAACGGATGTCTCAAGAAAATTCCAATGAATGAAGTTAAAACAATAGGTGGGTTAAAGAGCAGATGCAAATAAAATCAAAGGCGATTCATACGGTTTCTGAAAACGAAATTCAGTGTTTGCAACAAGGTTGCCATCACGATCCCTTCTCCGTTCTGGGGTGTCATCCGCTGGATGTGGTTTCGGAAGATGAACAGGCTTGGATGATTCGTGTTTGGTTGCCGACGGCGGAAGAGGCCTGCGTTTTAACTCAGGACGAACAAACGATTACACTGGAACGTATCGAAGGCAGCGACTTGTTTGTAGTTGTGATCGACGCCGAGCAGAAAGCACTTTTGCCGCTGCATTATAAGGTTTTGTGGACCGAAGCCGACGGCTCGCGGCATAGCTTGGTTTCGCCTTATACCTTTTTGCCTCAGCTTGGGGAATTGGATTTGCATTTATTTGCCGAAGGGCGTCATTGGCATCTGTATGAAGTGTTGGGTGCGCATCCAAAAACGGTTGACGGGATTGCAGGTGTTCAGTTCGCCGTATGGGCGCCTTCTGCGGAACGGGTGTCCGTGGTCGGGGATTTTAACGGTTGGAATGGTCTGCGTCATCCCATGAGAGTGCGTGGCGGTTCGGGGGTGTGGGAACTTTTCATTCCGGGATTGCATAGCGGCGACCTGTACAAATTTGAAATTCGAAATCGTAATACCGGAGACAGCTTTACCAAGACCGACCCTTATGCGCAATCGATGGAGTATCGTCCTGCAACCGGATGTATCGTTTATGATTCGAAATATCAGTGGAACGATCGGGCCTGGTTGGATTATCTGGCCGGATTCGATTGGCAGAAGTCACCGATCAATATTTATGAGGTGCATTTGGGATCGTGGCAAAAGGCCGACGACGGCGGTTTTTTGAATTATCGGGAGATCGCTCACCGATTGGTCGATTATGTTCAGTGGATGGGGTATACGCATATTGAGTTGCTGCCGATTTCCGAACACCCGTTGGATCAATCTTGGGGTTATCAAACCAGCGGTTATTTTTCTCCGACCAGCCGTTTCGGTACGCCGGACGATTTCCGCTATTTTGTGGATTATTGCCATCAGCACAGTATCGGCGTGTTTTTGGATTGGGTGCCGGCGCATTTTCCTAAAGACGAATTTGCACTGGGCCGTTTTGACGGCACGGCGCTTTACGAACATGAAGATCCGCGTAAAGGCGAGCACCAGGATTGGGGAACTTACATTTTCAACTTCGGCCGTAACGAAGTACGCAATTTTCTGTTGAGCAATGCGTTGTATTGGATTAAAGAGCTGCATATTGACGGTCTTCGTGTGGATGCTGTGGCTTCGATGCTGTATTTGGATTATTCGCGCGAAGACGGGCAGTGGGTGCCGAACGAGCACGGCGGACGAGAAAATCTTGAGGCGATCGACTTTCTACGTGCACTGAACGAGGAAGTTCATGCGCAGTGTCCGGGTGCCGTGGTGATGGCTGAAGAGTCCACTTCCTGGCCGATGGTTTCGCGGCCGACCTGGATGGGCGGTTTAGGCTTTTCCATGAAGTGGAATATGGGTTGGATGAACGATACTTTGGATTATTTTGAAAAGGAACCGATCTACCGCCCTTACCATCATAATCAGCTGACGTTCAGTCAAATGTATGCCTATTCGGAAAATTTCATTTTGCCGTTGTCGCACGATGAAGTCGTACATTTGAAAGGTTCGTTGATCGGCAAGATGCCGGGAGACGATTGGCAGAAAGCGGCTAACTTGCGATTGCTGCTTGCTTATCAGATGTTGAATCCCGGTAAGAAGTTACTGTTTATGGGATCGGAGTTTGCACAGTGGACGGAATGGAACGATTCCCGCGCTTTGGATTGGCATTTGTGCGACGTGCCTCTGAATCGCGGAATTCAGCTTTTGGCTAAGGAGTTGAACCACCTCTATAAAAACCATCCGGCACTCTATGAACGCGATTTCGTCGGTGAAGGGTTTGCGTGGATTGATTGCCACGATTATCAACAGTCGATTTTAAGTTTTATCCGTTATTCCGAATATGAGAAGTTGGTGTGTGTGTTTAATTTCACGCCGGTACCGAGGGAAAATTATCGCATCGGATTGCCGGATGCAGGTACGTATGTGGAAGTGCTTAATTCCGATTCCGAAGGATTCGGAGGAAGCAATATGGGCAATGGCGGTATTGTGACGACTCAGGATCAACCGTGGATGAATCAACCTTGTTCGGCGGAATTGACCTTGCCTCCGTTGTCGGTACTGGTGTTGTCATTGAAGTGAATGTGTCGTCGTAAATGACTGTTTTCGGCGTTTATCCAAGAATATTGATATTTAAAATTTAAACTTGTTAGGACGAGGAATGAAAATACTTTTTGCCACTTCTGAAGCACATCCCTTGATTAAAACCGGCGGTTTGGCCGATGTGTCCGGTAGTTTGCCGAACGCTTTGTCGGCTCTTAAGCATAAGGTGCGTTTAGTGTTGCCTGCCTACGGTGACGTCATGGCCAAGATTCCACAAAAAGCCATGCGTAAAGTCGCCGAATTGGAGGTTGGTGGTTGCGGTCGAACTTATACGGCGTCAATCTTTCAGTTAAAGGCGGGTGCGTTTGAAGGTATCGATGTGCCAGCGTGGCTGGTCGATATTCCAGAGCTGTTCGCCCGAGGAGGAAACCCTTATTTGGCGGAAGATGGAACGGACTGGTGGGATAACGGCGAGCGTTACGGCGTATTTTCCAAAGTGGTCACGGAATTGTCGATGGACCGAGTCGGCTTGAAATGGAAGCCGGACGTGGTGCATGTTAATGATTGGCAGACCGGCTTGGTGTCGGCACTGTTAAGTCTGGAAGAGGCTCGTCCTAAAACCGTCTTTACGGTTCACAACATGGCGTTTCCGGGTAACTTTCCCCACTCTTTATTCGCTCAGTTAAATATTCCTGCCGAATTGTGGGGGATGGAAGGTGTTGAGTTTTGGGGACATTTCTCCATGCTGAAAGCCGGTCTGGTGTCATCGGATTGGGTGACGACTGTTAGCCCGACTTATGCAAAAGAAATTTGTTTTCCTGAATTTGCCTACGGGTTTGAAGGCGTCTTACAGAAACGCCGGGAGGAAGGACGTTTGGTTGGGATATTGAACGGTATCGATGAAACAATCTGGAACCCGAAAGTGGATGAATTGATTCACCGCAACTATTCGTTGGAAAAAGGGCGGGTTGCCGGTAAAAAGCAAAATAAAACGTTTTTGCTTAATGAAATGGCTTTGTTGAGCGGCTTGGATGAAAAGTCGGTTGCAAACGAGATAGCCGCTTGGTTGGATGCTCCCTTGGTTGGTTTTGTCGGGCGTATGGTGGGACAGAAAGGCTTGGATCTGGTTCTGGAGGTTTTGCCCGAAGTGCTTGATCAGACCGATGTGAACTTTGTATTTGTCGGTAACGGGAACAAGTATTTTGAAGCGGCTTTGTTGGAGATCGCAAAGAATTATCCTCAGCGAGTTTGGGTTTATGTGGGATATTCGGAAGTTTTGGCGCATCAGGTTGAAGCAGGAGCGGATCTGTTTTTAATGCCTTCGCGTTTTGAACCTTGCGGATTGAATCAAATGTATAGTTTGGCGTATGGCACGCCTCCGATCGTTCACCATACCGGTGGGCTGGCTGACACGGTTGTTAATGCCACGGATGAAAATCTAAAGAAGGGTACGGCTACCGGATTTGTTTTTTACGATCCGAGTCGTTACGCCTTAAAGTCAACCTTATTACACGCTTTGCATTTGTATGGCAAAAAACGCAGCTGGCAGCAGTTGCAGAAAAACGGCATGCAACAGAATTTTGGCTGGAAAGCCAGTGCAAAGCACTATGTAGAACTGTATTCAGAGGATGTATAAGATGCCAACGTCACTAGAAGCAAAACGAATGGAATTGGTTTCCGAAATGTTGCACCATGTCGGAATGGAAAAAGAAGATATCGAAACCGATTTTTTGAAATATTTGTGTCATACCTTGGGGCGCAATATCACCTCAGAAGATTATTATCTATTCAAAGCGCTGTCTTATACCACGCGTGACCGTTTGATGACCCATTGGAAGCGAACGTGGGAAGCTTATAACGAAAAGAAGCTCAAAAAAGCTTATTACTTGTCAATGGAGTTTTTGATCGGACGCTCTTTGACCAATAACCTGTTGAATCTGGGTATTGAAACCGAAACCGAACAGGCCATGTACGAATTGGGATTGAGTCTGGAAGAGATTGAAGAAACCGAACGCGATGCCGGTCTGGGTAATGGTGGCTTGGGGCGCTTGGCTGCGTGTTTTATGGATAGTTGCGCTACTTTGCAGCTGCCGGTAATGGGATACGGGTTGCGTTATGAGTATGGGATGTTTCGCCAGATCATTCAAAACGGTTATCAGGTAGAAGAGCCGGATCATTGGTTGGGTATGGGACCTTATCCGTGGGAAATTCAGCGTGCGGAATATACCCAAGTAGTCAAGTTTGGTGGAGAGTCTCGCCAATATATCGATCCGGTTACCGGAGAGATGACGGTTCACTGGGAACATGCCGAAGTGGTATTGGCGATTCCTTATGACGTGCCGATTCCCGGGTTTAAAAATGAAACCGTAAACACCCTTCGTTTGTGGTCGGCAATGGCCAGAGAAGGTTTCGACCTTTCTGAGTTCAACGCCGGGTCTTACCACGAAGCGGTGGCTAAAAAGGCTTCAGCCGAGAACATTACAATGGTTCTGTATCCTAATGACAGTAGCGAAAACGGAAAGGAGTTGCGTCTCAAGCAGCAGTATTTCCTAGTGTCGGCGAGTTTGCAGGATGTAGTCGGTCAGTGGAAGGCTCGTTATGGAGACTTTAAGGACTTTGCCGCTCACAGTGCGTTTCAGTTGAACGATACACATCCAAGTTTGGCTGTGGCTGAACTGATGCGTTTGTTGGTGGATAAAGAGAAGCTTAGTTGGGAAAAGGCGTGGGAAATCACATCTAAAACAATGGCTTATACCAATCATACTTTGTTGCCGGAGGCATTGGAGAAATGGTCGGTGAGTCTGTTTGCAAAATTATTGCCACGTCCTTTGGAGATTATTTACGAAATCAATCGACGCTTTTTAACCGAAGTGGCTATGAGATGGCCCGGTGATACGGAACGTCAGCGACGCATGTCGATTATCGATGAACATAACAATGTCAGTATGGCGTACTTGGCGATTGTCGGAAGTCATTCCGTAAACGGGGTGGCCGAGTTGCATTCCACGTTATTGAAAGAGGGGTTGTTTAACGACTTCTATCAGTTGTGGCCGAAAAAATTTAACAATAAGACCAATGGGGTGACGCAGCGACGTTGGTTGGCGGGATGTAATCCGAATTTGCGTGCACTATTAAAAGAGCAGATTGGGGAAGGTTGGATTACCAATCTAACCGAGTTGAAACAAATTGAACCGTTGGCGGAAGATTCTAAGTTTCAACAAGCATGGTATGAAGTTAAACAAGGCAATAAACAGCGCTTGGCGGATATGGTTTTCAAGGAAACCGGCGTTACTTTGAGTGTCGATTCGATGTTTGACGTTCAGGTGAAGCGTATTCATGAATACAAACGTCAGTTGTTGAATGTGCTGCATGTTATCCATCTCTATTCTCGCATCAAGCGCGGTGATGCGGAAAACTGGACCAATCGAAGCGTTATCTTCGGAGGTAAAGCGGCACCGGGTTATGCGATGGCAAAGAAAATCATCAAATTGATTAATAATGTTGCCAATGTCGTCAATGCGGATCCGGATGTAGGTAATAAACTTAAGGTGGTGTTTTTCCCAAATTACCGGGTGTCTGCCATGGAAGTCATTTGTCCGGGAACGGATCTTTCCGAGCAAATTTCAACGGCGGGTAAAGAAGCTTCGGGAACCGGGAATATGAAGTTTATGATGAACGGTGCTTTGACCATCGGAACTTTGGATGGCGCAAACGTTGAGATTCACGATGCCGTCGGTGAAGAGAATTTCTTCTTGTTCGGATTGCACACACCGGATGTGGAAGCTTTACGTTCCGAATACCATCCGCAGAGTTATATCGATCAGAATTATGATTTGCAAGCGGTGATGGGGTTGCTTGAGTCCGGGCATTTCAATCAGTTTGAGCCGGGTATTTTTAATGAGATTATTCATTCCCTTAAAAGCCCTTCGGATCCTTGGATGACTTTGGCGGATTTCCAGAGTTATGTCACTGCTCAGGATCGTGCTGCTCAGGCTTATCAAAACCGCTCTTCGTGGTTGAAGATGAGTATTGTCAATTCGGCTCGCAGCGGGATTTTTTCGACTGATCGGACGATGTTGCAGTATAACGAAGAGATCTGGCATCTAGAGCCGATAGGACAAAAGTCATAAATATTATGCGGTTTTACGTAAAAGTAGGTATTTTTTAGGGGCTCAGCTCATATTACTGTAGCAAGTTTATGTTATAATTGAGCGCTTAATTAATGACTGTAGCTAGGTTAGATTGACTCTATGTGTGGAATTGTAGGGGGCGTTGCGGAGCGTAATATCGTCCCGATCCTTTTGGAAGGGTTAAAACGACTGGAGTACCGGGGATATGACTCGTCAGGTATTGCGACTTTAGATTTGGACGGCGGAATTCGGCGTGTACGATCGCTTGGAAAAATTAAAAATCTTGAGCAAAAAATTAATACTCTTGATGTAAGCGATTTTGTGGCAAGACGACGTGACGATCAAAACTTTCAAGGTAAAATCGGTATCGCCCACACTCGTTGGGCGACACACGGCGTGCCGGCTGAAAACAATGCTCATCCGCATATTTGTAATAATCGCGTTGCCGTTGTACATAACGGGATCATCGAAAATTACCAACATCTAAAAGCACAACAGTTAGAGCAAGGTTACCGCTTTACATCTGAGACCGATACCGAAGTGGTCGCCCATGCCATTCATCACGAATTAGTTCGCTTTGATGGGGATTTATTCAAGGCTGTGACCTCAGCGTTGAAGAGTTTTGAAGGTGCATACGCATTGGGTGTGGTGTCAGTTGATGATGTCGATACTCTAATCGCTGCAAGAAAAGGCAGCCCGCTCGTTATCGGTGTCGGAATTGGTGAACATTTCATCGCATCTGATGTCTCGGCACTGTTACCTGTAACCCAAAACTTCATCTTTTTGGAAGAGGGCGATGTCGCCAAGATCACTCGTACTCAGGTGGAGATATACAGCGCCAATGGCGAATTGGTCGAACGTCCGGTTAAAACTTCCAACCTGACGGCTCATGCGGTCGAACTTGGTGAGCACCGCCACTATATGCATAAAGAAATTTTCGAG
>NZ_JBFHFC010000014.1:0-57787 GCF_041583835.1 Thiomicrorhabdus sp.
CATTTTGTAAACCGGCAACAGCGAATTCTGATTTATCGTAGGACTACCTACCAGTAAAGCATCGGCTAAAACAAGTTTCGAATCCAGTTCGCCTAAATCTATTCTTTCAATATCCAGAACCGAAGCTCTAACATCCTTAAGCAAAGCACTTGTTGTATATAATGATTTTGGTTCTGATCCAGATGATTTGAATCAACTCTTTGGGACTATTAAAGAAATGAAAGAGGCTGCTTTTACTTCTAAAATTTCACTAATAGGATTCAGAAAAACAATAGATAGCATCCCACGTTTAACTTCTCAAATGAACAGAGCAAAAAAGCATGTAACTTCCTCTCTCAATAAAGTCCTCGAAGAAATATCGGCAACAATTCAAGTAACAGAAAACATAATCGATTCAATCGTGGAAATTAGAACGAATTCACATTAAATTTTCTTAAATAGTTTGCCCAAATGAACTGAGTGGAACTCACGTTATATGCTTCCTCAACGTTTCCGACGGCGACTCGCCGAACAGTTTCTTATAATCCGCACTGAACTGCCCTGCATGGGTAAAGCCCCACATTTCGGCGATTTCGACGACGGTGCTGTCTTGAGGTGCGTTCTTCAGTGCCCGTCTGACCTGGTTCAGTCGTGTCATGCGTAAAAACTTCAAAGGACTGTACCCCAGAATGGTCTCGAAGCTGTATTGCAAAGTCCGTCGGCTGACGTAAGCGATCTGGCAGAGTTCGGTCATGGTCACGGGCAACTGTTGATGGGTTTGAATATAGGCTTTCACTCTTTCCACCACCTCTTTACGATGCTTGTAACTCGGCAAGGATTTTTTACGGGTGGGGTGATCCGGAAAGGCCTGCAATAGACTGGAAACCAGAATGTCTTCTTTGATGTGTGAGGCCATCCGGTTCGAGTTGGCGCCGAGCACTTCCGCTAAATTGTATTTCAGGGACTCAAGCTTACGGGGTTCCAGCTCGATGACCGGCGACTTGAAAACATCCAGCTCCCTTAATTCCAATCCTTGCAGCTCTGCGATGTTATTGAGAAAAGAACTTTCCAGCACGATGCCGTAAATATTGAAATCTTCGGGCGTGACCAGTTCAAACGCCTCGTCCCCGACACGGGTTGCCAACGTATTGTCTGCAAGACTCTGCCCGTTGATACGCACATCCTCGCTACGCTCGAAAGGAATTCCGAACCAGATTGCATCCGGCCAGATCTGGCACTGCTGATGCAAGGCACGGTTGGTGTATTCCCGAAAAACATGCAGATTCCGACTGGTGAGCTTATCGACCCTCCCATAAAAAGCGCCTTCACTCATCTGGTCGTATTCCTGAAGCCAATTCGTCAGGTTTCCGGCTTGTTGGTCTGGATCATTTGTATTCAAAGTGCACCGAGATAGTGCGCTTTCTTGATTTTTAATATCCAACATTAAGATCGCCCTTTTGACCAAATCATTACTAACGTAAATTAAACCACGGTAACCCTTTGTTTTGTATCAGTTTTAAAAGATTTGCCAAAATTCGATATTCGCTCGGAATATAACTCGCTTGAAAACCAGCAAGCAACTTTTATTCCCTACAATCATCCGAAGTTATTACCAAATGAACTCGAACTACCAATATTCACTCGGTGGATATCGCTATCAATTTAAAAATCTTGGCGACCTACTCGCTAAAGCAACTCCGGCTCGTTCGGGAGATCGACTCGCGGGTGTGATTGCCGAATCCGCTGTACAACGAGCCGCCGCACAGATGGCTTTGGCGGAATTGCCGCTCAAGACCTTTTTAAACGAGGCGATCGTTCCTTATGAAACCGACGAAGTGACACGTCTGATCATGGACGGACACGATGCGGAGGCTTTTGCCGAGATTTCGCACCTGACGGTCGGCGACTTCCGTAACTGGTTATTGAGCGACAAGGCAACACCGCAAATGCTTGAACGGATTCGCTGGGGAATCACGCCGGAAATGGCGGCCGCAGTGAGCAAGATCATGCGTAACCAGGACTTGATTATGGTGGCCAAAAAATGTCATGTGACCTCGGCCTTTCGCGACACCATCGGCTTGCCGAATCGTCTATCGACCCGCTTGCAGCCCAACCACCCGACCGATGACGTCAACGGCATCGCCGCGAGTATTCTGGACGGCCTGCTCTACGGCAACGGGGATGCCGTGATAGGCATCAATCCGGCGACGGATAATGTCTCGCAAGCCGTCAAACTGATGAAGTTAATGGACGAGGTGATTCAGACTTATTACATTCCCACCCAATCCTGCGTACTGACGCACGTTACCAACACCATTGAAGCGATTGAACTCGGTGCGCCGGTCGATCTGGTTTTTCAATCCATTGGCGGTACCGAAGCGACTAACACCAGTTTTGGGTTTAATTTAAACACCCTTGCCGAAGCGCAGGATGCTGCCCTTTCATTGAATCGCGGCACCATCGGCGACAACGTAATGTATTTTGAAACCGGTCAGGGAAGTTCCCTTTCCGCCAATGCCCATCACGGCATTGATCAGCAGACTTGCGAGACCCGCGCTTATGCCGTCGCCAGACAGTTTTCGCCGTTATTGGTGAATACGGTGGTCGGTTTCATTGGCCCGGAATATCTGTTCGACGGCAAGGAGATTACCCGCGCCGGACTGGAAGATCACTTTTGCGGCAAGTTATTAGGTCTGCCTATGGGGTGCGACGTCTGTTATACCAACCATGCCGAAGCGGATCAAAACGACATGGATAACCTGCTGACCCTGCTCGGCGTAGCGGGTTGCTCTTTTGTGATGGGCATTCCGGGTTCCGACGACATCATGCTCAACTACCAGACGACTTCGTTTCACGATGCGCTTTACGTCAGACGAGTATTGGGACTCAAACCGTCTCCCGAATTTGAGAAGTGGCTGACCGAAATGGCCATTTTTGAAGACATCGAACAATTCATTCTGCCGGAGGAGATGCCCTCCTCTTTTGCCCATTCATTGAAATCTTTGCCGAAGGGAAATGTATGAAGAACCGGGACTGTTCCATACAGGAAACTTCAAATATCAAAACGCCGATTTCTTCCGAGGTGATTGAAAACCCGTGGCGAAAGCTTCGCCAATTCACCGATGCCAGAATCGGATTAGGCAGAACCGGAGTCAGCTTGCCCACACATGAAATGCTGGCATTCCAAATCGCCCATGCCGAAGCGAAAGATGCGGTACATCTACCGCTTGACGTAATGGCACTTGAACCACAACTGCAATCCTTACAGAGTTTTACGGAAGCGCCTTTGTGCGTGCTTCACAGTCGGGCGATCGACCGTTTCGATTATTTACAAAGACCGGATCTCGGAAGAAGGCTTGATGAAAATTCGCAAAAAAAACTGGAAGCGCTAACCGAATCCTCAGCAACCGAATACGACTTGGCCATTGTGGTGGTCGACGGTCTCTCTTCGAAAGCGGTACAACAGAATGTCATGCCGTTTATGGAAACCTTGTTGAACGATCTGACCGAAGACCCGGCCTTAAATGACATTTGCCTGGCGCCGTTCAGCGTTGTCCAGCAAGGACGGGTCGCGATCGGTGACGAGATCGGCGAATTGTTAAAAGCCGAAATGGTCATCGTATTAATCGGCGAACGTCCCGGATTAAGTTCGCCTGACAGCCTCGGGCTGTATCTAACCTGGCACCCAAAGGTGGGACGCCATGATGCCGAAAGAAACTGCATCTCCAACATTCGTCCGTCAGGACTTTCCTATCGGGAAGCCAGCCAAAAAACACTTTATTTAATTAGAGAATCACGTCGTCTGAAACTTTCGGGCGTTAACTTAAAGGATCGAAGCCATGAAAAAACAATAAGTAGGGAAACCAATGAAAAGAACTTTTTAATTGAATGACTTTAGCTCTGGAGGCTAGAAAATGGAAACTAAAAATCATCAAGAATATTATGCTAAACGGCAACTCAAGAAAGGCACGGCAGGCTGGTTTTTGCTGGCCGGACTTGGGGTGTCCTATGTGATTTCGGGCGACTTCGCCGGTTGGAACTTTGGTATTGAGCAAGCCGGTTGGGGTGGTTTCGCCATTGCCGCGGTTCTAATGGCGGTCATGTATTTAACGTTGGTCTTGTCGCTGGCCGAAATGTCGTCCGCCATTCCTTCCGCCGGTGGCGGTTACGGTTTTGCACGTCAGGCAATGGGGTCAACCGCCGGCTTTATGACCGGACTGGCCGTACTCATAGAATACGCCTTGGCGCCGGCCGCCATCGTCATATTCATCGGCTCCGCCTTTGAGGCGCTCACGGGGTTCAACGGGATTTGGGTGTACGCCTTGTTCTACCTCGTCTTTGTGGGCATTCACTTGATGGGTGTGGGTGAAGCCTTGAAGATCATGATGGTAATCAGCGGTCTGGCGGTATTTGCGATTCTGGCGACCGGTGTTGCCCTATTGAGCAGTTTCGATTCTGCAAACCTGTTCAATATTGCGGTAAGCGATGCGGCCGGTTCATCCGAGTTTCTGCCTCTAGGTTGGTATGGTGTCTGGGCGGCTTTGCCTTTTGCCATGTGGTTGTTCCTGGCGATTGAAGGGGTGCCTTTAGCGGCGGAAGAAGCCAAAGATCCGGCCAAAGACGTTCCTAAGGGAATCATCGGCGCCATGCTGTTCTTGTTGTTCACTGCGGTTCTAGTGGTCTTTTTATTGGCGGGTTCCGCCGGTTCGGAAATGATCAGTAAAAGCGCCGTTCCACTGGTGGATGCTTTGAACGCCAACGGTAATCACAGTTTGGCGACGTTGGTGAACCTATTGGGACTTGCAGGATTGATCGCATCATTCTTCTCGATCATCTATGGTTATAGCCGCCTGATTTTCGCGCTTTCCCGTGCGGGCTACCTTCCAAAGTCATTGTCTTTGACCACCGAGAAGAAAAAAGTACCGGCGCGTGCATTGATCATTCCGGGGATTTTCGGATTTATTGTTTCGCTCAGTGGCGAAGGGGATTTGATTCTGGCAATGGCGGTTGTCGGTGCAACCGTTTCTTATGCTTTGATAGCTTACAGCCATATTGTTTTAAGAATCAAGCAACCCGATCTTGAACGCCCTTACAGAACGCCGGGCGGTATCATCACTTCGGGAATTGCGCTTGCGCTGTCGTTAATTGCATTGACCGGAGTTTATGCATTCGACCCTCGTGCCTTCTTCTACACGATGGCTCTGTTCGCTGTCGGTGCGGTCTATTATTTTGTCTTCAGCAAAAACAACCTGATGGCTCACAGCGCTCAAGAAGAGTTTGAAATGTTGGCGCAGGCACAGGCTGAACTGGAACCGGCTTATCAAAAAATCACCTAAATTCAACTAGGTAGATAAAACTTAAATAATCGGCTAGAGATTTCCTAATACTCTAACCGATTATTTTTTCCCATCCTCCATACCGAAATCGTCTCTCGACAACATCCCATCAAAGACGGCCTGCTTTATTTATCAAATCTTGCTTCATTTTATTGTCAGACTATGTTGTTGTTTTCCAGCGCGGCATTTGTTACCGTGACACTCTAAATTTATCGATTCAATTTTTTTGATGAGGCCTTGCGCAAACCGCCGACTTCCGATGGCTAGACCATTGACTGATATTATTTTCATAATGGGTCTTTGATCGTGCAACCGTCTCCCTGAAAACTAGGAGATTTCATGAAATTTCGTTTTAACCGTGTGTCCAAGTCTGCATTATCCGCTTTAGTCCTGTCCGTAGGATTAAGCGCCTCCGCTACCGTTTTGGCGGAACAACCGTCCGGACCGGCGCCTCAAGGCCAGATGATGCCACATGGTCAAATGCAGCCGCCTAAATTAACGCCTGAACAACAGGCAACCATGATGGAGCTGAGAAAGCTTCAAATGGATATGCAAGGCACACAACAAGAACTGCAAGGCATTCAACAGAAAGCATTCGAACAAAACCCGTCACTCGTCAAACAGCGCGACAAACTTCAAGCCACCATGCTGAAGAAAATGTCTAACAAAGACTACGATGCCAAAGCCGAATTGAATGCCCTTGAAGAAACCATCAAAAAATACCAGGACGGTAAAACCAAACCGACCCAAGAAGAGATGGTGAACTTCCGTAAGCGCCAGATGACTTTCCAGCAAAACCAGCAAAAAGCTTATCAAGATCCGGAAATTCAAAAAATGGCCGAGTCTCTTAAAACCGACGTGGAAGCAAAAATGGTAAAAGCAGATCCTAAAACCAAAGAGCTGCTGAAGAAGATGGAAAACCAAAGCAAGAAATTCATGGAATTGCGTCAAAAAATGATTGGCGGTTAATCTCCATACCCTCAGATCTGCCAACAGGTCTGATTACCTTAACCGGAAGCGGTCCCGCCTCCGGTTAAATCATCGGCTTCAATCCAAATCCAAGCCGATAACAGAACAATTTGATGGCAACCGCCGTAACGGCATAGAACGTTCTTACCTTATAAAATAAGGACAATTATGTGATCGATCTAGTCAATAATCTTCTCCCCTCCATTGAACACTTCCGTATTGAAGGCTATTGGATCGCTTTAATTGTCGCGCTGCTCGAGACCACGATTGGGGTCGGCATGCTTCTACCGGGCACGGCCGTCATTCTGATTTTGGGTGCATTAGCGGCACGCGGCTATCTCGATATTGTCGATTTGATCTGGTTTGCCGTCATCGGCGCACTCATCGGCGACAACCTGAACTATTACCTGGGCAGAAAGTACGGAGCACGTTGGATCAAAGGCGGATTATGGTTTCTGAAACCAAGCCATATCGACAAAGCGAAAATCTTCATGGATGACCATGGCGCGAAAAGCGTGTTTTTGGGACGTTTCATTCCCAGCGTCAAAGAAGTGGTGCCGTTCATAGCCGGAAGCGTTCAAATGAATCGTAAAACATTCATGTTCTGGAACCTGCTTGGCGCAATCGGTTGGGGTTCGTTATGGGTGTTGGCCGGTTATGCATTTGCACAATCCATCAACATTGTCGAATTGTGGTTATCACGTGCCGGTTTATTCATCGGGTTATTCGTGTTTCTGGTGGTGCTGTTCTATCTGGCAAGATGGTTGATTATCCACAAAGGTAAACAGTTCTCGGAAATAACGGTTTCAATTTGGCACTCTCTGAAGGAAGCGTGGATTAACAACGAGTATGTGTCCAAGTGGATAATAAATCATCCGCGCAGCCTTGCTTTTATGCATGCCAGACTCAACCCGACAACCTTTACGGGACTGCCTTTGTCGATTATGACCTTGGGATTTGTCTATGTACTGGCTCTGTTCGGCGGCATTGTCGAAGACGTCGTCACCTCCGATCCGATTGTGGCCGTAGACGTACACATCGCCAGCTTATTCAATGCGTTGCGCACCGAAACGCTGACTCAGGTTTTCACGTGGATAACCGTTCTCGGCAAAAGCCAACTGATTCTGGGATTGATTGCACTGTCGATAGCCTTACTGTGGCTATGGCGCAAAAGCTATTACATCCTACCTCTGTTGATTTCCGTCACCGGCAGTTCGGTCTTTACTTTTCTAGGTAAACTGGCGTTTCAACGCCCTCGCCCCGAACTGGCGGTCTATGCGGAACAAACCTACTCTTTCCCGAGCGGACATGCCACCATTGCGGTCGCTTTCTTCGGCTTTATCGGTTATGTACTGATGCACAGCGCTCAAAGCAGAACCGCCAAAGTAAACATCTTTTTTGCCATTGTCGCCGTCATTCTGGCCATCGGTTTCAGCCGGGTCTATCTCGGAGTCCACTATATCAGCGATATTTGGAGCGGTTATCTTGTCGGGGCAATGTGGCTCATCATTGCCATCACCTTTTCCGAATGGCTACAGTTTAAACAGCAACGTTATCCGTCGAATCCCCCCGTGATTGGAGCCCGCCCGATTTCGGCAACGCTGATTTCTTTCATGGCACTGTTCTATGTCGGCTTTAGTCTTAATTACCACCCGCCCAAAGCCGTTGTACCCCAAACTTCCGCAGTAGTTGTTTCGAAACCCATCGAGATATTCGGCAGCGAATCGAAAAAATACACCGAAACTCTAGTAGGCGAACGCCAGGAACCGATTAATTTCATTTTTGCAGCTCGAGACGAACAAACCCTTACACAGGCTCTCCAACAAGCCGGTTGGGTAAAATCCGACCAAGCCAATCTAAACACCTTTAGTCAAGCAATCAAGGCATTGATACTACAAACACCCTACCCGGCCGCCCCCATATCGCCAACCTTTTGGAATTCAAAAATGCAGGATTTAAGTTTCTCGAAAGTGCCCGGCACCAATTGGCTACGGAATGCCCAACATCTAAAAATATGGAAAACCCATTCGGTATTGAAAAACGGAAAACGGCTTTATGTCGCCGTCGCCAATGCCAACGATGGTTTTAAATGGGGATTCATGCCGGTTATCTCTGCCGACCTAGATCGCCAACGCAACCTGTTGGCGCAGAAACTCAAGCTCAGCAACGAAGTTGAGCAGGAAGACGAGCTGCAACTGGTTAAACCCTTGGTCGGAAAAAACCTGATGGGCGATGCATTTTTCACGGACGGAAAAGCGTATCTAATCAGTGTGAAATAACAGCTTTTATATCGAGTATCTTATCGATTTTCAGTCCGGCATATAAATCATGGATAAATCCTGACTATAAAACCCGGTTTTTTGACATCAAAAAAAAATAAGAGCAAAATCAATTCATTGGTTGAGATGATTTACGATCTTTGAAGGCGTACAAATCACAAAAGATGCACGTGCATCGGCTGCCCACCCGCCTTAACAACAAATTTTTCCCGAATAGATCATCTTCACCTTGATTAAGCCTGCCGCCAACAAGGTTTTCAAAATTTGTCATGCAGGCCTCTTGGTTGTTTTTTAGCTATTAAGCGTTACAAGCAACAATAGAAGGAGTATCAAATGAAAACGTCTATGAAAACTTTGTTAATCACATCGATCGTAAGTATTGCGACCTTATCCTATGCCATGGCAGACGAACCGGATGACATGCCCTACCAGCGCGGAATGATGCAAGGCGGCCCGGGATATGGAATGATGGGACAAGGGTTGGGGCCAGGCCCAGGTTATGGCATGGGATACGGAATGATGGGGCAAGGATACGGTCCTGGTCCGGGTTACGGACCGGGCTATCATATGGGGCCGGGCTACGGAATGGGCTACGGCCCTGGATACCATATGGGGCCGGGTTACGGAATGGGTTACGGTATGCATCCTGGCTATGGCATGGGTTACGGCATGCACCCGGGATACGGAATGGGTCCGGGATATGGCATGATGGGAGGCATGGGACCCGGCTACGGCATGATGGGGCCTGGATATGGAACGGGAATTAAGCTGAGTAAAGATCAGCAAAAAAGTATCGATAAAATCCGCAAAGACCTCTTCAAAGAACAACGCAATAACATGCGTGAAATGTGGCAGGAACAAAAGCGACTCGGTGACTTGATGACAGCGGACAAAGAAGATCCTAAAGCCATTCAGGAAGCCTACGGTAGAATCTCGAACCTGCAGGAAAAATCATTCAGGAAACGCATGGAGATGCAAAAACAAATGGATGGTGTCCTGACAGACGAACAGAAAAAGCAGATGCGCCAAAGCTATCCTTATCCTCGTCCAATGTACGATGATTAATAATTAGACTCAAATTCTATTTGAAAAATTAAACAAAAGCCTTCCGACTAAACCCGACAGGCCTGCTTCTCAGCAGGCCTATTCAGTTCCTGCCCTGCCCCCCTCTGATCCAGCAAAATCGGCAACCTTGGCAAACAAGCTAAACAGTCACATAATACTTCAAAAATAGACGCCAAAAAGTTACCTAAAATCAATTCAAATTATAGGGTAATGAGTTTATATTAGACTAACCGCCACAAGGGTGAATCAACATCATTGACCACCTGTTCGGGTAAAACACAGAGGAGTGTTCATAATGAGCAAAAAGGACGATTACAAAGCCATGGCCGAAGCCAAAATCGAAGAGTATTCGGCTCAACTGCAAGAACTAAAAGCCAAAGCCAAATTTGAAGCGGCCGAAATCAAACTTGAGATGCATGAGCAGATTGAAAAACTGGAAGCCAAATTGGACGCCGCTAAAGCTGAATTTGAAGAGTTCACCGACGAAGCCGGTGAAACCTTGGAAGACTGGTCTGATCGTCTGGAAGTGTTGGGAGAAGACCTAAAAGCCGCGTTTAAAAAATTCTTTAGCAAACACGAATCCGAATAACCAACTCCCTACTTTCTTCTGCCGATCAGTTCGGCAGTTCGAAAACCTCCGACACCCCGCGTCCTCTTTGATCGGATGCGGCGGTTACTTTGCCTTGCCGGCTGACAATCAACTGCACGTCGCCCATATAATCGTTACGCTTCAGGGTGTACCCCATCGCCTGTAATTCAATTTTTACGGCCTCAGGCAAATCCGGGTTGTAGGCGATCTGGTCTTTAGGCAACAGTTGATGATGTACGCGCGGCGCATCCACCGCTTGCTGTGCGCTCATGCCCTCGTCCACCACATTGACGATGGTTTGAAACACCGACGTGATGATGGTGGAACCGCCCGGTGTGCCAACCACCATTTCCACTTCACCGTCTTTGAGTACGATTGTCGGTGACATCGACGACAGCATACGTTTTTCGGGTGCGATTTCGTTCGCCTTGCCGCCGACCACGCCGAATACGTTGGCAACACCCGGCTTAGTGCTGAAATCGTCCATCTCGTCGTTCATCAGGAAACCGGCACCGTCAATCACCACGCCGCTGCCAAACGGCATATTCAAGGTATAGGTATTGGAGACCGCATTACCGTGACTGTCGATAATCGAAAAATGGGTGGTTTCCGGCGATTCCAATTTGCCGGGATGAATCGATTCGGATTCGGAAATCTCGTCCAAACGCACCGCCTGACCGCGTCGTTTCAAATAGTCGTCCGCAATAAGATTCTTAACCGGAACCTTTACGAAATCCGGATCGCCCAGATAAAACGCACGATCCGCATAGACACGCTTTTCCAATTCGGCATAGAAATGCGCCTTAATGACCTGAGGATCGATCCCCTCTTTTGCCGCTTGTTTCAAAGCCGAGTTCAACTGTCCGCTTAACTGCTGCTTCATTTTAAGCAACTGCACAATCGCCACTCCCCCTGAGCTTGGCGGCGGTGCCGAAACCACTTCCCGCCCTTGCCATTGTCCGACAACCGGTTCGCGCCAGACGGCTTGATAGCTTTTTAGGTCGTCCAAAGTAATCAGTCCGTCATTCGCCTGCATGAAATCCACTAACAACTTAGCGGTTTCGCCCTGGTAAAAATCCATTGGACCTTGATCGGCGATACGCTGCAACGTCTTAGCCAGTTGCGGTTGCTTGAATCGCTTGCCGGCTTTTAATCCGGCAAAATGGGTTTTGAAATTCAGCGGTTCCGGCGATTTATCGGCAATCCACCCTTGAAACCATTCGGCGGTGTTTTGCAGATGTTCGGAAACCACAAAACCGTTTTGCGCATAATCGATCGCCGGCTGCAAAAGCGTTTTCCACGGCAAAGAACCGAAACGTTGATGTGCCTGCCACAACCCCATCACCGTGCCCGGCACGCCGGATGCTTGATACCCCACCAAAGAACGATAGGGAATCACTTGCTTG
Organism: Thiomicrorhabdus sp.; assembly: GCF_041583835.1. Classification (GTDB taxonomy): domain Bacteria; phylum Pseudomonadota; class Gammaproteobacteria; order Thiomicrospirales; family Thiomicrospiraceae; genus Thiomicrorhabdus. The sequence continues at coordinate 11,624 of NZ_JBFHFC010000014.1, forward strand.
TCTTGGTCTAGATACATGTCTCGATGGGCGGCTTTTGGCGCTTTTTCTCGATAATCCAGAAAGAATGCCTTAGAGGCTTGGGGCTGATTCGATCGGGTATAAAGCGTCATGAATCCGCCGCCGCCAAGGTTACCGGCTTCCGGATAAGTCACCGCCAACACAAAACCGGCGGCGACGGCGGCATCCACGGCATTACCGCCCTGTTGCATAATCGTTTTGGCCACATTGGCGCTGTATTCGTCAGGCATGGCCACCGCGGCAGGCTTGGCACAAACCACCACTGCAAAAAACAGGCTGAATGCCGTCAATAAGGAAATTATCGATTTTCTAATCATACGTTTACCACACACTTCTAAATCACCAAACGGACAGACCTGTTCGGTTTTAATCGCTTATTTGAATGGAGCAAAGGATACAGCAAGAGAGAAACGGCGTCTATCCAGACGCCTAGCCGGACTCACATCTCACACAACCAGTAAAAGCTGAAACCGGGAATGACTAATGTGTCTTTGAATATTTCCGGGCTTTGGCCGGTATACAAATCGATTAGATGGCCGTGTTGAGGGCGCCCCCAACTGCCGACATCGTCCAAATTCATGGCTTGAGGTTTACTGTCGAAATTGGCGACAACCAAGACACCCTCGCCTTGTCGATGCAGGTTGTAACGCCCGAACACAAACAAATGCGGATTGCCGACATCGATCAGTTCACGGTTGTTGAAGTCGGCAAAAACCTCGACCTCCTTGTGCACGGCAATCATTCTCTTCAACGCACTGAAAATTGAATATTCGACCGTGCCCGGGACATTGCGGCGTTCGGCTTTTTCCCAGTCGATGAACGGGCGGTGAACCCAACGGGAATCGTCCATTTTATGAGGGTCGTTCAGATAGGAATCGTCGTTGACAGTGCCGATTTCGTCACCGTAATACAATAAAGGAATCCCGCCGAAAGAGAGTATCAAACTGTGAAGAAGCAGGATCAAATTGACGGAATCCTGAATCGCTTGAGGATCGCCGATTTCCTGCGCATATTGCAACCCGACCAGAGAGGCCAGAGAACCTGAAATACGTGCATCACCGGTTTTCTCGTTCTCACCGAAAGGCACGCCACGTGCATGGGAATCGTCAAACCGTCCTGTGAAATAATCGATCAGGAACTTGCGGTGTCCGAACGGTTCGTAACCCGCCTGCACGATATCCTGATCGTCAAAGCCCAAACCGATGTCATCATGACAACGCACATAGTTCAACCAGGTGGCGCGCTCCAATTTCACCGGCAGGCTCTTGATTCCCTGATTAAGCAGTTTGGCGTTCTTGGTGGCGACTGCATCCCATAACAATGCCATATAGGTGGCGTTATAAGCGATCTCGCACTCTTTGGCGATGACCGCATCCTCACCGAAATATTTGGTGACTTCAACCGGAGCGACAATCGCTTCGGCGATGAACAGTACGCCGGGTGCGGTAACCTGGCAACAATCTTTCAACAACTGCAGAATCAGGTGCGCCTCGCGCTCGTTCTGACAAGTACTGCCGATCTTTTTCCACAGGAACGCCACCGCATCCAGACGCAGGATATCGACCCCTTTATTCGCCCAATAAAGAATGACGTCCAACATCTCGATGAATACGGACGGGTTGCTGTAATTGAGATCCCATTGATAATTATTAAAAACCGTCATGACCCAGCGGCCCATCTCTTCGTCCCAGGTAAAATTACCGGGCGCAGTCTGCGGGAAAATTTCCGGCATGCTCTGTTCGAACATATCGGGCACGTGACGGTTTTCAAAGGTGTAATAGTAATCCTGATATTTTGAATCGCCTGCTCGCGCACGCTGGGCCCATTCGTGTTCGTCCGACGTATGGTTAAGTACCACGTCCAAAGCCAACAGAATCTCACGGCCCCGCATCTCGTCGGCCAACTGCTGCAGCTCTTCCAATGTCCCGACCCGATCGTCGATCTCGCGGAAATCGCTGACCGCATAACCGCCGTCGGAATGTCCTTCCGGACAGCGCATAATCGGCATGATATGAACCATATTGACGCCGAGTTCGTTGAAATAATTCAGATGGTCGCACATTCCTTTCAAATCACCGGCGAAACCGTTGCTATACAAAGCCATACCGACCCATTTCTGACTCAGGAACCAGTTGTAATCCTTCTCCCGATCCAAATCGATCTGTCTGAGATGTTCGGGGCGCTTGATGTATTTCCGCGCCATGGTTTCCACCAGGCGCAAAGCCTGTTCGTTAAAATCGTCACGCTTGCCGTACAGGCGTTCAAACAACGAATGGATCGCATAGAAATTGGCGCCCAAACGGGTATAGAAATGCCTCAAATCCTGTTCGGAAATTTCCGGTTTGATTTGATTGAGAATGTCGTTTAGAAGCGAGTGTGAAATCTGTTCGTACATAGCATTCCTAAATGTTTAAGCCGTTAACACATTGTCCAGAGCTGTCGTTTTCGATTACCAACCCGACAAATAAATCGCTGCCGAATGTTCAATTTTTTCATCCGGCGATGGCGGCGCTACTAAATAAAGCGCTGGATGAAATCTTTATAAAACTCTGGGTCGTTTGACGTTGCGCCACGTATGCCGATCACTTTACTGGCGAAATACTGTGCTGCCTGCAAACTGTCGGCGATACTCCAACCCGCCTGCAATCCGTGAATATAGACGGCGGTAAACGCGTCTCCGGCCCCCACCGTGTCGACAAATTCATCGGCCTTTTCAGGCACGACATGATGAAATTCGCCGTCACGCCCGAGCACCATCGCCCCCTTTTCACCCAACGTCAGAATGACCTGTTCCAGACTGAATTTCTGTTGCAACTTCACCATGGCCTCTTTCGTATCGTCGTGTCCCAATTCCAGCTGAACGATTTCATGTTCGTTCAACTTAACCCAACGGGCTTTTTCCAGCCAGTGGTAGACGTCTTCCTTTTTCCACCATGGGGCTCTCAAATTCACGTCCAAAAACACCGACGACTCCGGACAACATTGCAGTAACTGGGAAAACGACTTGCGCGATCCTTCATTTCGTAATCCGAGCGTGCCGTGATACAGAATGCTGCGTCTCGGCAAATGAAATAACGTCTCCGACGAAATAAAATCGTAGGCGCAATTAGGCGTGATGCGGTAATGAGGTTCGTTATGTATCATCGTCACCTCAACCTTGCCGGTCGGATGCCGGGGATCAAGCTGTACATGGGTCACGTCCATATGCCAACCGCGCATGGCCGATAAAATCATTCGTCCCAGCTCGTCATCGCCGATACGGGAAATAAATTTAGGCTGATCACCAAAAGCCTGTAAATGCCACGCGACATTAAACGGAGCGCCCCCTAAAACGCGTGTTCCGTTCTGAAAACAATCAAACAGCACCTCACCAAAAACAATAATTTCCGGTTTTTCACTCATGGGTCATACCCCGTTTTTCAAATAGCGATTCAAACATAGGAACATAATGCCAAACGCCTTGCAAGATGCCTGCCGAATAATTTCCGTCACTTTCATGACGGGTATTTTTTGCCAAATACAACGCTGCCTCATGGCCGTTTTCATAAGCCATCTGACGCGCCGTTTCTTTAACCTCATCCGTGGCGTTCGCCACCAATACGGAGTGTACCGGACTGGTCAAGACGGGAAGATCGTTACCGCTGTCACCCGCAAACACCACCTCGTCGCGACCGTAACCAAGCTGCTGTTGGAGGAACTCGATCGCATGCAGTTTAGTCGCGTTGCGGGGCAAAACATCCAATAAACCGGTCCGGGTGGTTTCATCCACACTCCAAATCAAACTGGCGGCAACGCCTTTTTGCTGCAAACAGTCTGCTATCCGGCTCATGATTCTTTGGTAGTCCGACTCAAGCGACACGTAATAACTTAATTTATGGGTGTTCTGTTTAGAAGCCTCCTGTAATTCAAGCTCGTCTACCTTGCCGATTAACTCTTCAAGCTGCTGTCGGCTACGACCTTGCCAGTCCAATTCAATTTCGTGCTCCCAACTACCGAGTTCGAACCACTCACCGTCATTCACCTGATAAATTTTGGTGCCGACATCGGTAATCGCATAATCGGGTTGCGGCAATTCGTACTCTTCGATGGCCTCGCGTACCAAATCCAAATGACGGCCGGTGACGTAAACTAAAGTGACCTCCGGTTGAGCGCAAAACCGGGCAAAACGCTGCCGCGCGTTTATTGGCTCCGGTTGCGCTCCATTTGGTATCAGAGTTCTGTCCATATCGGTACACAGCAATAACTTCACATCATCCATCAATTTGCCTTTGCTTCATAGTCTTCAGACGACCTTTCGCTCTCTCTTGGATCCTGACAAGTATCGAAAAAGTCGTAATATTCCAACGCTTCCAAAATCCCCGCTTCAAAAGGTTGTTTGGCAAAATAGACTCGTTCAATATCCACCAGCTGAGACAACTCTTCGTCGTGTCGGTTTGACACGACCGCCGCCAATGCATTTCCGCGCATCATATCTTCGTCCGCACCGGAACCACCGGCTACAAACACGCGCTCGAGCGGAATCTGCCAGCGGTCGGTCACGTAGCGTAAAGCCATGCCTTTAGAGGCGCGTATCGGTAGAATGTCCAAAAACTCACCGAACGACATCTGGACGTGAACCGATTGCTCCTCTTTATGCAACAGACGCTTAATATCCTCGACATCCACAACCTTAGGGTCAATGAAATAGCTCAACTTGAAACGGCTCTGTTCCGCCTTGGGCTGTCTGACTAATCCCGGAACCTCATCTAAAATCAATCTCAATTTATGCGGCGACCACTGGTAATCGATATGACCGTCCCACGCCGTATCAAACGTCAGTTTCGGCGCATAATAAATTTCGGTGCCGCCGCTGGTGATGAGGATATCCGGCTCCGGCATGTTGTAACTTTTAAGCAACTTCAAAGCCGAATCCAACCGGCGACCGGTGGCGATAATGAACAGGGTACTGCTTCGATTGCTTCGGATAACGCCAATCAGCTGCTGCAATGCGACCTTGTCGCCGATCAGGTTCTGATCGAGACAACTGACGATCGCCCGGTCGCGATAGAGGCGTTCCCGACGGTGAATCGGCTGGCGAATCAAGTGTTCCGAACGTTCCGCAATCGGGCGAATCAAATCGAGGTAACGTTGGGCATGCGCATCCCAGGAATAGTGCTCACGAACTCCGTCCAAACCGCTCTCAATATAACTCTGCGCCAACTTTCTGTCTTTCAATATCTTCAACAGTGCCTGTGTGATCGAATCCGCTTCCAGAGGATCAATCAGCAGTCCGTTCTGACAGTTACCGATAATATCCCGCGGTCCGCCGTCTTCCGTGGCAATGATCGGCAAACCGGACGCGGCCGCTTCGATCAGCGTCAAACCGAACGGTTCGGTCAAGGCCGGATTGACGAAAACCCCATTCGATGCAGCCGCAATCCGGTAAATCATCGGAACCTGATCTCGTTGATGATGCTTCGGCATCGCTACTTTTCCGTAAAGATCGTAGCGGTCTATGGCAACCAACAATTCGTGGAAGACTTCCTGCGCCCCTTCTTCCAAATCGTCTATGTCATCACGGTTACCGGCGATGATGACCAGATTGGCAAGCCCTTGCAGTTCCTGGGATAAGCCGTAGGCTTCGATTAAGGTAACGATATTTTTACGTTTATCGGGACGAGAAAGCGCTAGAATGATGGGTTTTTCGGGATGTTTGAGATGGCGAACAAGATCTGAATAAATCGGCGTTTTGAATTCTTCGCCGCTGGGAGGCATAAACTGCTGCAGGTTGGTGCCGGGGGGAAGAACCCGCATCTGATCGGGCTGGTAGTGGTCGTAGATTTCGTACTGTTCCTCGATCTCCTGATGGGTACTGGTAATGACCCTTTCCGCCGTGGCCAGCGTCATCTCTTCCGCTTCGATCCGTCTCGTCATGTTATAGCGTTTTTCGATCTCTTCCGCAGACAGCCCACTCGCCAATAACCGACTGCGTTTAACCCTTCCCAATGAGTGTCCGGTATGAATGAGGGGAATACCGTGTTGATTCGCCAGCAGTTCGCCGACATACCCGGCATCGGCGTAATGGCTGTGGAGAATATCCGGCCAAATACCGGACCCCCTAAAAAAACTGGTGACATTATCGGCAAAGCCGTCTAAATGATCCCACAATTGCTCTTTGGCAATGTACTGATCGGGACCCGCGTGAATGCGCACGATTCTAAGATTTTTGGATAACACTTCGATCGGCTTGGCGTAATCCTCGGAAACACTGCCGTCCACCACCTGTCGGGTTATCAAGTCGACTTGAATCACATCCGGATGACGGGCAAGCGCCTGAGCCAATTCAAGCACATAGAGCGTTTGTCCTCCGGTATCCGCATCACGCCCCAATTCAAGGTTATTACCCCGAATTAAACCGTGAACGCTGATTAGAGCGATGTACAGTTGTTGTTTGTTTTGGCCCATAAATTATTCAGGTTTCAGTCCATTTGATGCCGCATGATTAACCGATTACCTTCAGCATAAATGGCTTGCTTTCCGGATCAATTATTTGATGTCGTCGAAACTTCTGGTCATTAGCTGCCGAATCTGTGAACGCTCATTGAAGATAAAACACGACTCCAATATCGAAACGGCTCTTGCCTGTACTTCTGTTCAATCTGTTAAGTTTTGCTGTATCGCCAACACCAAAGCAATTTGGCGTCTTAAACTGTCACTGCGTAGTGACAAACATAGGAAATGTGATTCAACGGAAAGAGTAAATTCCGTTTTCAAAATTATATGAATTTAAAAAAATGATAGGTTTGATTGTACAAAACACAGCCGAGAATACAACTAAAAAAATTATGGGATTCAACCGATTCGCGCAAATTCGGACTTAAAAATGTAGCCTGCAAAAAAGCTTCTTCTTCCGAAAAACCCCATGAAATCGACTTCAATCGACATGAGCCTGAAGCAGGTTTTTACTGATACTGACGGCAAACAGCAACAGGAGTAAACCGATCAAAGAGAACATCAGTGCATAAGACACATTAGCGTACTCCCACAGCTGTCCGACGATCAGGTTACCTAGCGCCATTGCCACCGCCGTGCCCAGATAAAACACGCCGTAAGCTTTGCCTTTTCCGTAGGCGGTTTGGCCGATACGGGCACGCAAAGCATTCAAACCCGACACCATGAAAATCCCCTGAAGCACGAAAGCGATCACAATCGCCACGGTATTTTGAGAAAACAGCAAAGCAACCGACAAAACACCCGCCCACAAACTGACGACCAATAACAACTTCGCACCATGTGAATCCAAACGCTTACCGACACGGTAACTGATCAAGGTTTGCGTCAATGCAGACACCACCAACAATAATGGCAACCATTGAGTTGCTATGCCGATTTCACTGCCGCGCATCACCATAAAAGCATCGTTAAGCATGAAAAAAACAGCCAGAAAATAAACGCCGAACCAGGCCCATAAGGTCACGTCAAACACCTGAGGGACAGACTGATTTCCGAAACGGTTTTGCTTTTTAAGCGCTTCTGAATCAGACTCGTCCACCGTATCTTTTACCGGTGTATTTAAACGCTCTTTGACGAAGAAAATCAGAATCAAAACCCCGATCACCCCCGGGATAATGGTTATTTCAAAAATGAATCGAATCCATTCAGGCGACTGCCCCAACCAGCTTAGCAATACAAAAGCAATCAAGCCGCCAACGGTCTCTCCGGCGATGTCCAGCGTTTTATGAACCCCGAATGCACGTCCCTGACTGTGTTGCTCAGCGGAGGCGGAAATCAGTACATCTTTCGGAGCGCTACGAATCGCCTTGCCTAAGCGTTCGGTCGCACTGATGGCGGCCACGCCGACCCAACTCGTTGTAAATGCAAACAACGGCTTTAGGATTGCCGACAAGCCGTAACCGGCCAACAACAAAGGTTTAGTGACTTGGAGACGGTCGCTGAGCCAACCGCCCAACCAACGAAAAAGATAGGATACCAAGGTCGTAATAGCCAAGACGTAACCAAGCTTGTCCATCCCTTGATTAAGAACCAAAACCACATAAATCGGAATCAGCGGTTTGATCATCGCCGTCGCCAGATCGGTAAAGAAACTGACCCAACCCAGCGCCCAGATGTTACGAGAAGCTTTGAACATAGCCATCACTTTGTATTTAGAAAACAGCAAGCCCTATATGAATCAATGCCTCTATCAAAACGAATATAGAAGGCCGAAAAGTTTTCAAAACATCATACAACGAACGACGGTGATGACAACGACAATATCCGTTAATATCCGTTAGAATGCCGGATCGATGTTTCCGCCGATACTGCTATTACAACGGAACCAACCGGCAATACTGACTCTTGGATGATGTGTGACCAACACCTCATGCGGAATTTGCTCGCTCATGAAAATCGCCAACTTACCCATTTCCGGAGTGACAACCGCCAACTTCGCACTGGAATCCTCATTATAAAGAATCAATTCTCCGCCCCACTCCGGCTGCCAATCGGGATTCAAATAAAGCACGGTGGTCACCATACGATTGGCGCGGCCGCGAAAGCTGTCTAAATGTTTCTTATAAAAATCGCCTTGCTTATACACTGCAAAATGACATTCGTACTCGAACAACCCTAAAAACAAAGCTTGGTTGAGTTGATACTGCAACTGTGCCATCTGCTGAAGATAAACGTTTTGTGCGACGGTCAAACCGTCAATCCACTTGATCTGGTCGCGCCGGATATCTTTATTCAGTTGGTGTACGTCTCCCCGACCGATCCCGGCACGCTGCAACTCGCCTTCTTCATCATAGGTTTCGACCTCTTCCAACAACGCTTGGCACAGTTCGTCGGAAACCGCATTAGGCCATTCAAACCAACCTTGTTCAACCAAGGCATCCAATAATTGATCAACGATTTTAGGGGTTAAATCCAATGACATGCGCACACCTCAAATTAGAGCGCGCGGATTATCCCTCCAAGTCTTTCTTTTAGCAATAAAAATTAGCAAAATCGGTCGAATAAAAACAGGAGCATTTCAAGCCAATTTATTAACAAGAAAATAAATGAAAATGGTGTGTGATTTCAAAAGGCGGAAAAGACAAACTCAAAGAACGGAACTAAAGGCTAAGCCGGGGAATCGGGGCATCCATCGTTGCGGCAATCGCAAGAATCAATTCGCGCTCTACCTCGGCAATCTGACCGTCGTATTGCGCACAAACAACCAGGCCTTGCAGAATCCGGTCTTTTAATTCCAAAGAACAATGCGCCAGCTTTTCAGTGGCACGGTCAAAGTCGTTTGCCGAATAGGACTGTACTTTCGCCATTCTTTCAAAAGACAACCCAACCTTTTCCATCCCTTTACGGTAGGCCTGTTCGATCCGTTCTTGCCGTTCGGCATCATGACCGTAATGCGCCAGCATCGACATCAACAACTGCACTTCAATCGCAACGGCATTGATTTTACGGTAGCGGATTTTACGGGCCTTACTGAATCCGAAATGCACATCCAAAAAGTGCGTCACCAAACGATATAACGTCTGCTCGTAAATATCCGCCTGATGATCCAATTGAATAATTTCATCCATCAGGGTTTTAAAACGCGCATATTGCGGTTCGGAAAGCGATTTTAAAGACGGCATCGCCATTTCAACCAAAGGCAATTCATCTTCCAAGCCGATTTTCTGCAGTCGTAGAAAAAGCGCCGCCACGCTGCCTTTCAAACCTTTAAAGTCAGCCGCATCCAACAACGTCGAAACGTCCTTATCCAGCACCCTCTCCGGAGATGCATTTACCGATTGCATCACAGACTTGGATCGCGATTCTCCCCTTTCCTGACCGCTTTGTTTTGGCGGGCGAAGCAGTAACGCCACCACTAAGGCAACCGCCTCGTTAGGCTCCTGTATTTGCTCGAGCAACAGTCCATATTCGGTTGTGGCGTCGGAAATAATTTCGGATTCGGAGTCCGTCTTAAGCTCGGGCGTCAAACTATCGCCAAGCACCGCTGCGGTCGCCAAAGTTTGCATGAATTTCTCGGCACTCGGCGTGCTTTCAGCTTTCTCTTGCGCTGTCGGCTGTGCTTGAGGCGGGATTGGTAATAGATACTCGCCGTCCCAACCCGGTTCCAATAATCGAATTCGCTCTTCCAGAGGAGGATGGGTGGCAAACATGAAATTGAAATAGCTGTCGAACACCTGACCAAAAAACAGATGGGTCACTTGAGAGGTGTCGGTTTTGCTCAATCGGGAACCGTACGCTTCACCGCCAATGACCTTTAGCGCATCGGCCACGGCTTCCGGGTTGCGCGTAAACTGCACTGCCGATGCGTCGGCAAGGTATTCGCGTTGTCGACTCACCGCAGCCTGGATGATTCGTCCGAACAGCACACCAATCCAGCCGATCAAACGTAAAACGATTCCGGCCAAAATGATCGCTCCCGATCCTTTACCGCTTGAACGGCGTCGGGAGCCGAAAGAACGGCTGGAAGCCCGAGTACTTTGAGTGAAAATACGGCCGATGATGCCGACGAACTCAATCCCGGTAATGAGCATGATCAGTTTAATATTAAGGCGCATATCGCCGTTCAGGATATGACTGAACTCGTGACCGACAACCCCTTGCAACTGGGCGCGATTGAGTTTTTCGATCGCCCCCTGTGTTAAACCGATGATCGCATCGGTCGGCGTCAAACCGGCGGCAAAAGCATTGATCGCGGTTTCGTCGGGAAGAATATAGACTTCGGGAACCGGCATGCCCGAAGCAATCGCCATCTCTTCCACCACATTCAAAATCTTACGTTCGTTGAAGTCGGAGGTATTGGGCTGAATCTTTCGACCGCCCAAGGAAAGCGCCACGACACGTCCACCCTTGGAAAGTTCACGCCCCTTAACATAAGAGCTGATCAGCGCCCCCAAAAGAATGAACGCCGCCACGCCGGCAAACAGCCAATAGTCATTGGCCGTCAAACTGTAAAATTCAGAACCGCGCGGCAAAGACTGAAAACCGAGCATGCGCAGCAGAACCAACAATACCCAACTGCTGATAACGGTTAAAGCCGTCAAAGACAGCACATAAACCAAAATCAGCCAGCGAGTGCTTTTACGGGCGCGATCTTGCGAGGCGTAAAAATTCATGGCCGCAACCGTTCAATCGACAACCTGCCGGATTAGAAAGCGACTTTCGGCGCTTGTTGAATCTGCTCGCTGTCGGCAAATTCCAATAACTCGGCATCTCTCGGATGTCCGAAAACCGGTGCGAAAAGAATCGGCGGAAAACTCTGACGATAAGTGTTGTAAGCCATAACCGAATCGTTAAATGCCTGACGGGCAAATGCCACGCGGTTTTCGGTGGTGCTGAGCTCTTCGGTCAACTGCATCATATTTTCATTGGTCTTGAGATTGGGATAGGCTTCCATCACCACGTTCAAACGAGACAAAGCACCGCCCAATATCCCTTCCGCCTGAGAGAGATGTTGAATCGCGGAAGCTTCCCCGGGATTAGCGGCGGCCGCTTTCAGAAAAGCCGCTGCTTCGTTACGCGCCGCCACGACCGCTTCAAGCGTTTCACGCTCGTGAGCCATCGCTTTCTTCGCAACTTCAATCAAGTTGGGAATCAAATCGTAACGACGTTTAAGTTGAACCTCGATCTGAGCAAAACTGTTTTGAAAACGGTTTTTCAACGTCACAAGCGTGTTGTAGATATTAATTAAATAAATAATCAATAAAACGATCAGCGCTAAAATCACAATCAATGCCGTACCCATAACCACTCCTTTTCGCCGTTTTTTTTTGAAAGCCTTCGCCAAAACCTAACCGGTCCGCTCAAATCGTTTTCGGTTAGGCTGTCTCTCTGTCCGAGGTTTTCATCTCGATGTTCAATATACAAGAAATTCATCTAAAGACAAATCGCATCGATCCCTCAACCCCCGTAAAAAACAAATTCTTAAGTTCGTCGACGACAAATCAAACCGAAAAATTAACTTCAATCCGGGTTTTATCTTTATTTAAGGGGTTTAGAGCGAATGAAAAAACACTATAATGAAAAAACCTAAATTCATTTATCGACTGCGCGGCTTTGTCGGCACAGCTACAACGAGGTAACTAAATATGTCTAAGTTGATCAATGCCATCCTACTGAGTGCTTTTGCATGGCTATTCATCGTACCGTCGGCGCACGCCGATGCTTACAACGATACCGTTAATCGCTTCCATAAAGCCAACCAATCCAAAGACTTCTTTAAGGACGCTTACGGATTTGCGGTTTTCCCGACCGTAGGTAAAGCGGGGATCGGAATCGGCGGCGCTTACGGTGAAGGACGTGTTTACCGCGGGTTGAAACACGTCGGCGATACCACGGTCACTCAATTGAGTATCGGTTTTCAGCTAGGCGGCCAAGCATACAGCCAGATCATTTTCTTTCAAGACAAGCGTGCCTTCGACGAATTCACCAGCGGCAGCTTTGAATTCTCGGCTCAAGCGAGTGCTGCGATCATAACGGCCGGCGCGACGGCAGAAGCGTCTACCAAAGGGGCCAGCGCTTCCGCCGGATTGACTCAAGACAGCAACACCAGCGAAGGCCAATACTATAAAGGCATGGCGGCTTTCATTATCATCAAAGGTGGTTTGATGTACGAAGCATCAATTTCTGGACAACGATTCAGTTACACACCTAAGTAATAGTAGACAACCAAATTTTAAAGGGCTGACCAGCCCTTTTTTATCGTTAAAAACAATGATTTGCGAGCGAGACGGCCATAGAAAATGCCGTTTCCAATTCAGAAATGAACACCCTCGCCAATCGAACGCTTTAGCGTCCAATAACAGAAAGAGAAATTTATGGATTTTAGTTTTGTCACCGATTTCTTAAACATAATCGCAGGCTGGATGAAACCTTACTTAGGGGAAATCGGGCTATCAATGGCCGCCACCCTTTTGGTTATATACGGCGACGACATCACCAATCTTGTCAAACGCCAGATAGGTTCTCTGCAATTCTTCTTGAAAATCACGCTATTTGTACTGTTCTGCGCTTTCGGTTTTGCGCTGATCACCTCGTTTATTACTCCGTTATTAGTAAACCTGTTACGGGATATAAACGACGCCTGGCTACCAATCGTGATTATCGGCGGATTCTACCTGATCGGCTTAGGGGCCCAGAAGAAAGGCATGATTTAATTCTGAACCGCTAATCTCGTAATTCGGGCATAGTCACTGAATTACAGGCAAAAAAAAGCCCAAAACCGTTGTTTACCGTTTTGGGCTTTTTGCTTTTCAGACACCGTATGCCGAATGTCTGATTCAACCATCAACAAATCGATTAGCTGCGGCTGGTCACTTGTAGCAAGTGGTAACCGAATTGCGTCTTAACCGGGCCTTCAACCGAACCCACTTCCGCACTGAATACCACTTTATCAAATTCCGGCACCATCATTCCCGGTCCGAACTGACCTAGATCACCGCCGCTACGGCCGGAAGGACAATTTGAATGCTCCTTAGCCAACTCTGCAAAATCGGCACCGTTGGCGATTTGCTCTTTCAATTCATTACACTGTTCTTCGGTATCTACCAAAATATGACGCGCCGTCGCTAAAGTCATGCTATTTCCTTCATTATCAAATTATCGTAATCAATCGCAGGATTGTATCCTACAGATAGGCTATATGTAGAGACATTTTCCATTACTTTCAACCCCTTTTAGGGTGTTTTTCCGCTTTTTTATGACGTAAATGCACGCGCTCATTTATAATAGCGCTTATGAAAAAATCGATGCAATCTTCCAATACCGCTTACGCCTCTATTCCGATGGAATCCGTGGGGCCGTTTAAACTGATCGGCGACGTCGAAACCGATGATCTGATGGTGCCGATGGCGACCTACGAATCGCCACTTTGGCCTTCCGTGGCGCGTGGAGCTCGGGTCTCGGCAAGAGCAGGCGGCATTCGCGTTACGGTCGTCGACGAACGTATGACACGCTCAATCTTATTGGAAGCGCCACATGCCGGAGTCGCGTCCCTGCGCTTGCAGCAAATTCAAAGCCGTCATGCAGACCTTCAACAAGTGGTATCGCAGAGCAGCCGATTTGCCAAACTGATCGACACCCATTTTCAGGTTGTCGGTAATTTGATCTATCTGCGTTTGGAGTTCACCACCGGCGACGCTTCCGGACACAATATGGTAACGAATGCGGCGGACAAGATTATCCCGTGGATTCTGAATGAATACGAAGACCTAAAATACGTTTCCATCTCCGCCAACTATTGCACCGATAAAAAAGTATCGGCCGTCAACGGCATACTGGGACGCGGTAAATACGTGGTCTGCGAAACCACCATTTCACGCAAACTCTGCCAGCGTTATTTGAAAACCACGCCGGAAGCGATTGTTGACCTGCACATCAAAAAAGACCTGATCGGCAGCATTGTTTCCGGCGGCTTGCGTAGCGCCAATGCTCATGTGGCCAATATGCTGTTGGGCTTTTATCTGGCGACCGGCCAGGATGCCGCCAATATCGTCGAAGGCTCCCAAGCGATCAACCATGTAGAAGTGAATGCCGAGGGCGATCTCTACTTTTCCACGACATTGCCCAACCTGATCGTCGGTAGCGTCGGTAACGGTAAAGGACTGGATTTCGTCTTAGAGAATCTGCAACAGCTTGGGTGTGCCAATCCGGATGTCGAACCGGGCGTGAATTCGCGCCGTCTCGCTTGTATTGCCGGAGCGACCGCTTTATGCGGCGAACTGTCCTTGCTGGCGGCACAGACCAATCCCGGAGAATTAATGGAAGCCCACATCAAGCTCGAACGCGCGGAAAAAGCCTAGCATGACGCAGATCACGCAACGCAAACAGGATCACATCGATGCGGTTCTAAACGATCCGCAGGTGGAGCGCCGACAAAGTGAGTTCGATTCGATTCAACTCATGCACCGTGCCTTGCCGGAATTCGATTTTGCGGCCATTGATACCCAAACCCGCTTCCTAGATAAATCGATTTCCTTTCCGTTCTTGATTGCTTCGATGACCGGCGGTGCCGCGCAGAATTTACAACAGATCAACCGCCATTTAGCGGAAGCCGCAGAGACCTGCCAAGTTCCGTTGGCCGTTGGTTCGCAGCGCACCATGATTCAGGACGAAGCCGCCAGACAAAGCTTCCAACTACGCCAATACGCCCCTTCGGTTCCACTGATTGCCAATATCGGTGCCGTACAACTCAACTACGGATTTGGCATCGAACAGGCGCAGCGTGCGGTCGAAACTCTCGAAGCGGATGCGCTCTACTTGCACCTGAACCCGCTACAGGAAATCATCCAACCCGAAGGCGACACTAACTTTAGCGGATTGGCCGATAAAATCGCCAAACTGGTCGAAAAGCTGGAGGTCCCGGTGATCCTAAAAGAAGTCGGTTGCGGTCTTTCTCCTGCCGACATCGAGTTAGGACTGCAAGCCGGCATCCGCTACTTTGACGTTGCCGGCCGCGGCGGCACCTCCTGGAGTCGAATCGAAGCACACCGTGCCGAAAACGATCTCGGTTTTGAATTTCAGGACTGGGGGCTCACGACCGTGCAGTCGCTTGTTCTGGCACAACCCTATCAACAGCAAGCCGATTTTATTGCCAGCGGCGGCATACGAAACGGCATCGACATGATAAAAGCTGTTATAATGGGGGGTCGACTGTGCGGCGTTGCCGCTCCGTTACTTGCGCCCGCACTGGATTCTACTCAGGCCGTAGTCGCAAAAATAGAACAATTTAAACAGGAGTTCGCCACGGCGCAATTTCTGTTGGGCGTGCCGACTTCCGACGCCCTGCATTTAAACACCCAGCTCGTCCTCCAGCAGCCGAGCCTAAAGTGTTAAGTTAAACACCATAAACCAAAACATAAAGATTCTGCTTTGAATATGAACGTAGGCATAGACTTAATCCATTTTTCCACTTCAGATTACTACTTAGGCCTTGATGTCTTTGCTGAAGAAAAAAATATCGACGTTGATAAATTCTATATTGGAATAGGACAGGAAAAAATGTCGATCGCGCCGCCCGACGAGGACGTGGTCAGCCTGGCGGCAAAAGCTGCGGCGCCGATTTTGGAGCAGATCGATAAAAACACGATCAGCGCGGTTCTATTTGCGACCGAATCCGGCGTGGATCAATCCAAGTCGGCGGGGGTCTTTCTGCATGGTTTGCTCGGCCTGTCTTCACGCTGCCGCGTAATTGAATTCAAACACGCCTGCTACTCCGGGGCTGCGGCATTGCAGATGGCCACAACGATGGTACGTGCCAATCCAAAGGAAAAAGTATTGGTCATCGCTGCAGACATCGCCAAGTACGATGTCGACACCTCCGGTGAAGCCACTCAAGGTTGCGGTGCAGTCGCCATGCTGATCACCGAATCGCCACGCATTATCGCAATCGAACCGGGCTCGGGTTACCACACCGAAGACGTCATGGACTTCTGGCGTCCGAATCAGCGTAAAACCGCTTTAGTGGATGGTAAATATTCGACTAAAGTGTACCTGCACAGTCTTAAACAAGCGTGGCAGCACTTTACCGAAGAGACCGGAAAGACCTTCTCCGACATCAACCATTTCTGCTACCACATCCCATTTACCAAAATGGCGGAAAAGGCACACCAGACCTTAGCGAAAGTGGCCGGAGTCAAGTTGACCGAGGAAGAATTCCAAGCACAGACACTGCCTAGCCAGATTTATAACCGTATCGTGGGTAACAGCTACAGCGCATCGTTATTTGTCGGCTTCTGCTCGTTATTGGATAACTTGAAAGAAAACCTCGCCGATCGCCGCATCAGCTTTTTCAGCTACGGTTCGGGATGTGTCGCCGAATTCTTCACAGGCTTGATGCAGCCGGGCTATGAATCCGTATTGATGACGAGTAGCCATACCCGACAAATCGAACAGCGCGAACCTTTGACCTATGCCCAATACTTGGCGTTTTACCACCAAGTGGACGACGATGTTGAAAACATCGAGTTTGAGGTTAATAATAAAGGGCCGTACCGTCTTGCCGGCATTAAAGATCACAAGCGCTACTACGAAACCGTCTGACTCATTTAATCCATAACTCAGGGCAAAGGAGAATCGCACATGAGGACTTGTTGTTCCGTGCCCTCCAAACTGATTCTTTCGGGCGAACACGCCGTCCTATACGGCTGCCCCGCTCTGAGCATGGCAATTGATCTCGAAACCCGCTGCACCTTGATGGACGACGAAGCTTCCGTCGACCTACCCGGCTTTACCGTTTCCCTGAAGAACTTTGATTTAAAACAGCATTTTTCTTTTGCAGAATGGCAGCATCAGGCAGAAAAAATTGACCAACGATTTGAAGATTTTCGTAGCGGTACAGCCCCAATCAACGCGGTATTGACCTCACCCTTTGATTTAATATTAATTACCTTGTCGAACCTCTGTCAAATACGCCCTTTTTGCCCGGCCAATTGGCAGATCGAAATCGAATCCAATGCTCCCATCGGGCGTGGGTTAGGGTCTTCGGCCGCGGTAATCGTCAGCCTAATCAAAACCATGCTGACCCAGTTGCACTGGCAAATGGACGATAAAGAACTACTTGAATTGGCAAAACGTATTGAAGCATACCAACACGGCCACTCCAGCGGAATCGATCCGGCCACCCTGCTGCATGGCGGCCTACTCAAATACCAATTACATCAAAAGCCACAGCCGCTCGCTAATCGGCCGTTTAATGCGTGGTTGATCGATACCGGAAAACCTCAGAGCACAACCGGCGAGTGCGTGACGTGGGTCAAACAACACCATCAAAATGACAAAAACCTTTGGCAGTCGTTTTCAATCACGACACATCAAATAGAACAGGCTTGGTCAAATTGGGATCAGAACATTTTGAAACAAGCCATTGACCGAAATCATCAACTATTGTGTCGAATCGGCGTGGTGCCAAACCGAATTCAGAGTTTTATCGAAACCCTCAGAGGCAACTTAAACGCGAGCTGTAAAATTTGTGGCGCGGGCAGTATTGCCGGTGAATCGGCAGGCATGCTGTTATGCATCAGCGAAAACTCGCCGGCGGATTTATGTCGGGCAAACGGCTATCATTTCAGACCGTTGAAAATACAATCGCAAGGAGTGCAGTGTGAACTGGCTTAGCCGAGCTCCCGCCAATCTAATGTTACTGGGCGAGCACAGTGTAGTCTATGGCTACCCAGCTTTGGCCTGTGCCGTTGACCAATTCATACAAATTGAATGGCAGAAAATTGATGACGAACAAATCTGTATCGAATCCACGTTGGCAAATTATCAGTTCACACTGCAAGAACTCAAAGACGAACCACTAGAGAACTTCGAACACCCAAAACTGCGTTTCATCATCCACGCCCTCAAAGCGTTTGCCCCCCACCTGAAGCACGGCTTGCAGATCGTTATTCACAGTGAATTTTCTTCCACCATTGGCTTGGGAAGTTCCGCTGCCGTCTTGGCCGCCGGTTTACACGGACTCAATAAAATAACTGAGCGAAATCTTGAGACTTCGGAATTGTTTCAAATTGGTCGTAAAATCATTATCGCGATACAAGGACGAGGCTCTGCAACCGATCTGGCTGCGAGCCTGTCAGGCGGACTCATCTATTTTCAGCCGCAGACGCCGGAACACGACGCTGAAATTTTTCAATTAAACTCTTTAAGCATCGAAGAACTGCCCCTGACTTTGATCTACAGCGGATACAAAACGCCTACCGCCGACGTTTTGAAGCAAGTCGCGGAAAAATGGCAAGCCCAAGAACCGCTGTTAAACCAACTCTACCAACTGATGGGAAACACGACCCATCAGGCCGGAACAGCTCTATCGGAGCGGGAATACCCAGAATTTTACCGCTTATGCGAAGTCTACCAAGGACTCATGGAAGCCTTGGGCGTTTGTGATGAAACCCTATCGAACTTAATCTATAAAATGCGTCGCTGCGGCGACATAAAAGCGAGCAAAATCTCCGGTTCCGGGCTGGGGGATTGCGTCTTAGGATTCGGACAATTACAGAACTGTCCGAAAGACATCTCGACGTATTTTAGCGACTATCAACAAATCGCCGTGCAGATCACCCCGCTAGGCGCCGACACCGAAACCCTGTATTAATAAACCGATAGTCGAAAACGAACAACGAGCGATAACGAAATAATTAGACGGAAAACCAGAAAACATGTCATTTGAAACCACCGCCAGCCTCAGCCCACAAGATTTTGTTAATCAAGTCATCGGCCACACGCAGAATCATTCGGCCTTAGCCAATCCGAAAGCCGAAGGCTTTGGAGAAGCGCCGGTCAATATCGCACTGAGCAAATACTGGGGAAAACGCGAAAAAACCTTAAACTTACCGATTAACGGCAGCGTCTCCATCAGCTTACCGGGATTAGGCACACAAACGGAACTGACTTTGACTGAAGGGAAAGAAGATCAAATCGTTTTAAACGACAAACTTCTGGAACCGTACCATCCGTTTGCACAACGCTTGAGCCGTTTTCTGGACTATTTCCGTGCCACTAAAAATACGGCCTTCCAAGTCGACACGGTCAACAGCGTTCCGACCGCGGCCGGCCTGGCTTCTTCTGCTTCGGGTTATGCCGCACTGGTTTTGGCTTTAAACGACTTATTTCAATGGAATCTACCGCTGGAAAAACTTTCCTTGTTAGCGCGCCTCGGGAGCGGAAGCGCCAGTCGCTCGCTTTATCCGGGTTTTGCCGTCTGGCACAAAGGCGTGCAATCGGACGGCATGGACAGCTATGCGGAAGCCATCGACACTCAATGGCCCGAACTATGCATTGGTTTATTAAAAGTGGATGTCAGCGAAAAGCCGGTCGGTTCCAGCGTCGGCATGCAACAGACGGTCGACACCTGCGAACTCTACCAGGCTTGGCCGGATAAAGCGACGAAAGACATGCAGACTATCCAAACGGCGATTAACGATCGTGATTTCAGCCTGTTGGGAAAAACAGCGGAACACAATGCGTTGAGCATGCACGCTACCATGATCGCCACCTGGCCGCCGATCGTTTACTGGCAACCGGAATCCGTGGCGGCAATGCATAAAATCTGGCAGCTTCGCCAACAAGGTGTTGAAGTTTATTTCACGATGGATGCGGGACCGAATTTGAAACTGCTGTTCCTAGAAACAGAAAAGCCTGCGATATTGCAGGCTTTTCAAGAGATGGATGTTATTCAACCGTTTAAGGGTTAATCACTTAATCCGTCATTTCACTACCGACAAAGTCGGTTTCTTCTTAGCGGATTTGGATTTATCGGTTTTTGAAGAAGCCGGCTTATCGCCGTCGTCTTTGACCGCCGACAAACTCGGCTTACTCGAACTTGCAATTTCTTCTTCCGGATAAGGTTCCGCCGGGAACGGCATCCCTTGTCCGTTTTCTCGTGCAAAAATCGCCAATACCGCTTCAGGCGGAAAACCGACTCTCTGTTCAACGCCCTGGAAACGTGCTTTGAACTGGAACCAGTCGTTCTTCATATCCAGTCCGATAACGGCTGAAGGCGCAATATTCAAAACGATCACACCTTCCTGAGCGAACTGTTGTGGCACCTCAATCCCCGGATAGTTCGCGTCCACCTGAACATGAGGCGTCCACTCGTTATCCACCATCCATTCGTACATCGCACGAATGATATAAGGACGATTCGAAATCATTAGATCACGTCTCTCATATCAAGCTCGTCATCAGACAAACTTTCGGTAAACATCTCTCTTTCCAGGACTTTCTTTGCATAGTCCAGAATCGGTTTCGCCGACTTCGGAAGATCGATACCCAATGAAGGTAAACGCCATAAGAGAACGGCCATACTGACATCCACCAACGAGTATTCGTCGTTCATGAAGTAAGGCTTGTGGTCAAACACAGGAATCAGTTGAATCAAACGCTCAAGCAAATCGCGACGCGCTTTTTTAACTTCTTCTGGATCCTGGCTATTACTGACGGTTTCAACCAGCGGATACCACTCTTTTTCAATTTGACGCAACATCTGACGCGCGCGCGCTTTAGAAATCGGGTCAACCGACATCAATGGCGGATGCGGAAAACGCTCGTCCAAATACTCGATAATTACCTGAGGATCATACAATACTAAATCGCGATCCACTAAAGTCGGTAAAGTCCCGTAAGGATTTAATTCCAACAAGTCTTCCGGCAAATTTCCTTCTTCAACGGAAATCACTTCCAAAGGAATGTCTTTCTCTTTTGCCACTAAACGCACACGGTGGGAACTTGGGCTCTTCGGATCGGAAAACAGCACCATAACAGAACGTTTAGTAATTGGAATATCGGACATCTAAGCTCTCCTAAGCTAAAAAACAACGAAATGATATTTTTTTAAGTATTTGAATAGTATACCACCCCTTGTCAAGCCCCCTAGAAAACCCCAGGAACGTAGAAGGCCTTTTCAAGATAACCGTGGATTTACATTCAATCTTCACTCAAGTCTACAAGGTGCTTGCAAGGGGCTATTAATGCTAAATCAGCAACAATGTTTTGCATAATCGACCATTTTTCAAAAACATTAATTTTCTTAAACTATAGTTAATTCCAAATTGTTTAAAACAATCCCTAATTTAATATCTTCGAGGAAATAAACATGACCAACCTAGTTCGTATCGATGCCAGCGCAAGATTCGAAGACTCCCAATCCAAACAACTGGCGGATTTTTTCGAACAGCAATGGCGAGCTAAAAATCCGAATGGCGAAGTACAACATCACGATCTAACCAAACTCAAACTCGACCATATCGATGTTGAATTTATCAACGCCATGTATACCCATGAAGCGGAAAGGACAATCGAACAGAAGCAGCTTCTTGAGTTATCGAACCACTTGGTTAATGAACTGAAAAACGCAGACAGCCTCCTGATCAGTACGCCAATGTATAATTTTTCCGTACCGTCATATCTGAAAACTTACATCGACTTGATCACCCGAGTCGGAGAAACGTTTCGTTACGGCGAGAACGGCCCGGAAGGATTATTGACCATCCCGCAGGCAGTGTTAATCGTAACTTCCGGCGGCGACTACACACAACCGCCAATGGATGCGATGAATTTCGTCACCCCCTATCTTAAAACGGTATTAGGATTCAACGGCATCACCTCGGTTAACGTTATCGAAGCGCAGGGAATGAATATGGGTGGAGACAAACAACAACAAAGTTTGGACAACGCACGTCAAGCCATACAAAAGCTCTTCGTTTAAATCTAAAAACAGGCGTATAAATTTACGCCTGTTTTCGTTCTCATGCTTTCAGGATTCTTTCAAACCGAAGCCAATGCCTTGTTGAATGTCCGAATATCCTTGCTGTAATGCGAATAATCTATCCACCCCCAAAGCGACGCCGCTGCAATCAGGCAATGGATTTTTCTCAAGCGTTTCCAGCAACCTTTCATCCAACGGCACCTCGGGCAAATCTAAATCCCTGCGCTGTGACAAGGATTCGCTGAAACGCTGACGGTAAGCTTTGGCATCGGCCAGTTCGTGATAACCGTTCGCCAACTCCATACCATTTACAAACACTTCAAAACGCTCCGCCACCATAGGATCTTCTGCACTGATCTGAGCCAACGCCGCATCTCTGGCAGGATAGTGATACAAAACGGTAACGGCCTCTTTTCCAAGCTGAGATTCGATCACTTCGGTCAGTACCAACTGTTCCCATAACGCCTTATCGTCGGCATCGACACCGACGATTTCCGGTACGCCATGAGACTGTAAGCATTCGATGCATTGTTGCGACGAAGCCCGGGCGATGTTTTCTATTCCGGCATATTGCCGAAAGGCCTGTTGATAAGAGAGACGCTCAACCGGTAACCCAACAGTCAACACTGATTGGATCAACTCAACGACTTCATCGATCAAATCGAACATGGAAAACCCGAGTCGATACCACTCAAGCATGGTGAATTCCACCTGATGACGCGGACTTAAATCACCGTCCCTGAACACCTTACCCAAATAGAAAATATCACCGCTGCCCATACACAACAAACGCTTCATCGGATATTCGGGAGAAGTGTGCAGATAAAATCGCTGCCGTTCCGATTCTCCCGGAACACGTACGTCGGTAAATAACGAATGCAAATGTACGTCAGGCACCCCGGCCCGAGAAAGAATCGGGGTATCCACTTCGGTGACCGAACGGGCATAAAAAAACGCCCGCAGCGTCTGTAACAACTGCGAGCGTTTTTTTAGCGTTCCTTGCAGCGAGTCATGCTCGCTGCTCAGACCGTTTTCAACAGGGTGTAGCTTATTTGGCACGTGAAACGTACTCACCCTTTTCAGTGTTCACGATGACTTTTTCGCCAATCTGAACAAACAATGGAACCTGAACAACCGCACCGGTATTCAAAGTCGCCGGCTTACCGCCGGTTCCCGCTGTATCACCTTTCAAACCGGGATCGGTTTCAACCACTTCCAAAGTAACCTGCTTAGGCGGAGTAACCGAAATAGGCTGGCCGTTGAACAACGTCACCGTACACATATCCTGTTCCGTCAACCACTTAGTGATATCGGCCACTGCCGCTTCTTCAGCTTGATATTGCTCAAAGCTTTCAGGATCCATAAAGTGCCAGTATTCACCATCGTTGTAAAGATATTGCAGATCGGTATCGACAACGTCGGCCGCATCGACTTTTTCACCTGATTTAAAGGTCTTTTCCAATACGCGACCTGTCACCAAGTTACGATATCTAACACGGTTGAATGCCTGACCTTTACCAGGTTGAACAATTGTATTTTCAATAATCGAACAAGGCTGGCCGTCCATTAAAAACTTTAAACCGCCTTTAAATTCATTTGTACTGTAAGTTGCCATATCTTTACCTAAGCTGTTGCCTTAAAATAATAACTTCAAAAATAAAATCAGACTATTTTAACTTAAAAGCCAAGCGGTGGAAATACAACTGCAGGCAAACAATAAAATCACTCATTCAGCAGACAAATACCGTATTTTCATGATTCAGCCACTCTCACAACTCTATCGACAACTTGAACTGAATCCTGACGAATCGATTGATACCGAAACGGCGTTTCGTTTTAAGGCACATCCCGACTTCATCGCCCAAATTGAACGCGGGAACGCCGAAGACCCTCTTCTCAAACAGATACTGCCGGTAAAGGATGAATTGATTTCCCATCCCGACTTCAAACTCGATCCGGTCGGCGATCTACAGTCTAATCCTACGCCCAGTCTGATTCATAAGTACGACGGGCGGGTTTTATTGATGGCGAGTCCAAAATGCGACATCCATTGCCGTTACTGTTTTAGACGCCATTTTCCTTACGAAAACCAGATCAACCAACGCCATTGGCAAGTTGCATTAGAGCAAATTTCCAACGACGAAAGCATTCATGAGGTCATCCTCAGCGGCGGCGATCCTTTTAGCCTGGCGGAAAACGCTCTAATGGCACTCATCGAAAAAATCGAACGGATTCCACACATCCGTGCCCTGCGCATTCACACTCGCACACCGATTGTAGCGCCTAGCAAAGCGCCGCAAGGGAATTTTCTGAAGTGGGCTAAAAGCAGCCGTTTGCAAAAAGTGATGGTGGTGCATTGCAACCACCCGAATGAATTGAGCGATAAAACCGCGGAATTAATGACGGCGTATCGGCAGTCAGGCTTTCATCTATTGAATCAAAGCGTTTTATTGAAAGGCGTCAACGATTGTAACGACACCCTGATCGAACTCAGCCACAAACTCTTTTCACAAGGCATTCTGCCTTATTACCTACATCAATTGGATCGAGTTCAGGGTGCCGCACACTTTGAAGTGGACGATGCAACCGCCCAAACCCTAAGAAAAACGTTACTGGAACGCCTTCCCGGTTACCTGGTGCCGAAATTAGTTCAAGAAATTGCGGGTCAGCCACATAAGACCCCACTGTAGAAACGGATGGGCAAGCTTACCCGGTTTTAAAAATCGTAATTCTGTTTGAATCGGCATTCCGCCTCAGGAAGCCACTCCGGAGCGCGATAATACTGTTCGTAAACCGGTAATAAAATTTGTTGTCGGTAGGCACTGTAATCAAAGCTCTTTCCGGTCACCAGATAATAGACAACGCCTTCCAACGGTTTGAGTTCCTCAACCTTCACCTCTTTGAAGAAACGCGCTACTTTATCAAGGTCTTTTTGCTTACTGACGAACATCGT
The DNA here is from genome assembly GCF_041583835.1 of Thiomicrorhabdus sp. Classification (GTDB taxonomy): domain Bacteria; phylum Pseudomonadota; class Gammaproteobacteria; order Thiomicrospirales; family Thiomicrospiraceae; genus Thiomicrorhabdus. The sequence goes on from NZ_JBFHFC010000014.1 coordinate 36,787, forward strand.
CAAATCCTGTCCAGCCAGAGCCTTGTAGTTCACTTTCTTGTCGTCTTCGCGCCCATACTTCGAGGTACTCATGAACACGTGGATATTATCGTTCTTGCAATAATACGACAACGCCGATTGACTGCTGTAATCCAAGGTGAACATCGTTTTTTGCGGCAACAACGCACACACCTTATCGGTCTGGGTATAGATCGCCGCTTCCGATTTATGTGACTCCGGCAACAACTGCGAAAGAAACGGCAAAGCGCCTAACAAGACAACGCCAATCACTAGAGAACTAACGGCATTGAACAAATACAATCCCTTTAACTGAGCTTGCGGCAAAGTCACATATAACAAGTAGATCAACGGAATAGACAATAGCGGCCAATGCAGGCCGATAACATTGGAAAAACTCACCAACACTAATACCAACAACAACGGCAAACCGGCATATACAGCCAACTTCTGAGAAAAACCGCGGTTCCATTTAGCGTAACGCAGCCAATAATAGACGCCCAGAGGCGACAACATCAGCAGCAACATGCCCAGATACATCAAAACATTGTTCGGGTCGACTTCGCTGTGACGGGTACGGGAAAAAAAGTTAAACAGGATGTTGTTCCAGCAGTGTGTCAGATTGAAATAGAGGTTTTCGCCGACGAACAGCAATACGATCACTGCGGCCAGTAACGGCAGTTTCCAACCATAGGTTCTGACATTCAGTACACTGAAAACCAACAGTCCCGTCAACAGGAAGACGGCGAAATATTTGGATAGAAACGCCATTCCCAAAAAGACGCCGGCCAATACCGCAAATTGCCAAGATTGCTGCTGCATTGCCTTGGCGAACCAGAATACCCCGATCATGCCGAAGAATACCAGAACGGTATCGTTGGCGTTAATAACGAACATCAAGGACACAGGAGAGACGAAAAACGCCATCGCAACATAAAATGCCAACTTGAAATCATGTTCACTTTTCAAGGTCAGAAGTTTATAAATCAGATAAGCGATCAAAGCGGATGAAAAAAATGCAAAGCTACGATACCAATACAAATTGTCCGCCACCAGACTCAGCAGATAGTTGACCCAACCGACAGCGGGCGGATGATCATAATACCCAAGTGAAAGATCCTGCCCCCAAACGATAAAATAAGCCTCGTCACCGGTTAAGGGAATCGCAAACAGTAAGGCACATTTTAATAAAATGAATAGCCAGAAAAGCGTTTTTTCGGGAGCGGACAAACCTGCCCACAAAGACGAGAAGGCATTATGATTAGAGCGAGCGATCGTAGACAAGAGGCTTCCTTAATCAAACATTAAAGCACTGGCGGCCAAGAATCCACAGCAACAGCGCACAGGCAACCGACTAAAATGCCTGCCAAAATTTCAGGTTTGGAATGCCCCATGCGCTCCCGCAGAAGCACAACGTCGGCACCGCCTTGGCGGTTCAACCGGTTTATCGCTTCAGCCTGTTTGCCGACCTGACGGCGTAGACTGCTGGCGTCAAGCATGACCACAAACGCCACCCCTAACGCAACGGCAAACGCAGGATGATCGATCCCTTCCCGCAAAGCAATCAACGCCGCAACACTACTGACAATTGCACTATGATTGCTCGGCATGCCGCCGTAACCAATTAACTCGAATGCCATTTTTTTGGCCTTAATGCTGTTTATCGCAAACTTGGTAACGCCAGTCACCAACCAAGTGACAAACGGAATCAACAGATAACTTAAATCCATTACAACACTCCCGAAGTTTGCGGCCATAAAGCCCAAAGCGACGCACCGACCCAACCCAATACGGTAATCATCAACTGTTTATCCGCCAACAGTGCGTCCGTCGGCGATTCGCCCTCACCCAAAAATTCAACAATATACCAATAACGAAACAAGCCAAACAGCACAAACGGTACCGTTACAACCAGTTCCGGACGCGCCGACATCACGAAGAAACTGTAGAACAGCAAAGCGCCAGTCGCGGAAATCTCGGCAAACTTATCGACAATCGACACCGAATACATTTTCAGTACCTTACGTCCGGATTCACCGCTTTGAGTCAACTCTTGACGGCGTTTGATCGCTGCCAAAAACAGTGCCAGACTCAAGGTGGTGACAAACATCCACGATGACACCGGCACCCCGATCGCCATCGCTCCGGCATAAACCCGCAGAACAAAGCCAATCGCAATGGTAAAAATATCCACCACCGGTTGATGTTTCAAAACATATGAATATGCTACGTTCAACAGCAAATAAGCCACAATCACCTTCATCACGGCCGGTTCTATAAAGAAACCGCCAATCAAAACGGCATAAAGCACCGCCAATAACACATAAGCCTGCGGTGGCTTGACACGGCCGGAGGCCAACGGACGTTTTAGACACTTAACCGGATGCTTACGATCATCTTCAATATCACGCAGGTCATTAACGACATAAGTTGCCGAGGAAGCCAAACTGAACAATACAAACGCCAACAAACTCTGACCGACAGCATACAAATCCAAAAACTGACCGGCAAAAATCAATGGTGCAAGTACGAATGCGTTTTTTATCCACTGGCGAGGTCGCATCAACAGAATCAACCCGAGTAATACCGATTTATTACCTTGGCTATAAGTGTTAGAATCCATAAAAATTAATCAACCTCAAAAAAACCAGTTTCGTATAAAGGAAGGGTGCCGTGCTATTCAAGTCTTATCCCGAGCATTCGGCCGTGAATCCAAAAAAATGAAGATTGCGCTAATTTACACGATTTTTGCGGTAATCGCCACCGCGGCCAACATCCTAAGCCAGGATTTAAGCATTACGCTGTATCAGGGAAATTACGCCATTCTTCTGTCGATAATGGTAGGAACGGCTGTCGGATTGGTGGTGAAATACGTCCTCGACAAGAAGTATATTTTCAAATACCAAACCACCAGTATTCAACACGGCAGCCGAACCTTTTACCTCTACACCCTGATGGGGCTGGCGACCACCGTTATTTTCTGGGGATTCGAGTTCGGCTTCCAGGCTCTATTCCACTCCAAAGAGATGCGTTATCTCGGTGGTATTATCGGTTTGGCAATCGGTTATTACGTCAAATACCAATTGGATAAACGCTTTGTATTTGTCCATAAAGAGGCGATCTCTTGAAGCTCTCAGGCTGGGGGCAGTACCCCATCACCCACAGTGAAAGCTGGGTGGTACATTCCAAACGCAAGGTCAGCGAATTACTGGCGGAAGCGAAAACCAATCACCTGATTCCCAGAGGTTTGGGCAGAAGTTATGGCGACAGCGCCCTCGCCTCTCATGTTTTGCAAACCCAGCACCTGAACCACTTCGTCGAATTCGATCCGGTTAACGGTGAAATCACCTGTGCGGCCGGAGTCAGCTTCGCGGAACTGCTCGAAATATTCGTCCCACGCGGTTGGTTCCTGCCGGTGACGCCGGGGACAAAGTTTGTCAGTGTCGGCGGCGCCATTGCCAGCGACGTACATGGAAAAAACCACCACTTGGACGGCTGTTTCAGCCAACACGTCAGCGCCATAAGACTGGCCTTGGCATCAGGCGAAGTCATCGTCTGTTCGCCTACGGAACATTCCGAACTGTTCCATGCGACCTGCGGGGGCATGGGATTAACCGGAATCATTCTGCAAGCCACCTTTAGGCTGTTGCCGATCGAAAGTGCCATCATTGAAGAGCGCAGTTATAAAACCAAAAACTTGGCAGAAACCCTAGAGTTGTTTGCGGAACATGAGACTTGCACCTATTCGGTGGCTTGGATCGACTGCCTTTCAACCGGCACAAAGTTGGGTCGTTCTCTACTGATGCTGGGCGAACACGCCACCCAAGGCGAACTTGAAGCGCACAAGAACAGCAAACTCAATGTACCACTGAACATGCCGAACATGTTGTTAAACCGCTATTCGATTCAGGCTTTCAATACCCTTTACTACCATAAACAGACTCAAAGCCATGCTCAGCGAGAGGTTCATTACGAACCCTATTTCTATCCGCTTGACGGCATTCAGAACTGGAATCGCCTATATGGCAAGAACGGCTTCACCCAATACCAGTTTGTTCTGCCCAAAGAAGCCGGTCTAGAAGGGATGACAAGAATTTTACAAGAGATCGCCAAATCAAAACGTGGCTCATTTCTGGCCGTTCTTAAAGCTTTCGGCCCGGCAAACGAAAACTATTTAAGCTTTCCTATTGAAGGTTATACTTTGGCGTTGGATTTTAAAATCGATGCCGCTCTTTTCCCTTTTTTGGACGAGTTGGATCGTATCGTACTCGACTACGGCGGTCGTCTCTACCTGACTAAAGACGCGCGTATGTCGGAAGCGACGTTTAAACAAAGTTATCCTTTATGGGAAACCTTTCAAGAGATTCGTAGTCGATACGGCGCAGACAAAGTATTCAACTCTCTACAATCGCAACGTTTAGGACTCTAAATTTCATGAAAAATATATTAGTCATCGGCGCGACTTCCGCCATCGCGGAACAAACCATTCGCCTTTACGCCAAACAAAACACAAACCTGCACTTGCTGGGTCGCAGTGAAGACAAACTGCAAACGATCGCTAAGGACGCGCAAATCCGCGGTGCCGAATCCGCCAGTTATCAGGTCTTAGACGTCAACGATTTCGAGCAACACGCCAAAGTATTGGAATCCGCTTTCGCCAAGCTGGGCACGGTTGACTTGGTTCTGATTGCTCACGGTTCACTGCCGGATCAACAAGCCTGTGAAAAAAACGTCTCCACAACCTTACGTGAGCTCAACACCAACGCCATTAGCGGAATCTCCATGTTGACATTGATTGCCAACCAACTTGAAATGCAAGGCTGCGGCACCATCGCCGTCATCACCAGCGTCGCCGGTGATCGCGGCCGCCAATCCAATTACGTTTACGGTGCGGCAAAAGGAATGTTATCGATCTTCCTACAAGGCCTGCGAAATCGCTTGTATTCCAGAGGCGTACACGTATTGGATATCAAACCCGGATTCGTCGACACGCCAATGACCGCCGAATTCAAAAAAGGCGCGTTATGGGCAAAACCGCAAACCATCGCCCAGCACATCGTCAAAGCGGTAGAACGCCGCAAAAACACCCTGTACACGCCTTGGTTCTGGTGCATCATTATGCTGATCATTCGTAACATCCCTGAATTCGTGTTCAAGAAACTCAAACTCTGAATAAACTTGGAATTCACGCACAGCTTGCACCACTCAACAAAACAAATGCAGTAGAATAAGTAATCTTGAATGAAGCATAGGGCATCTGAATTTAGGTGCCCTCCTAAATTAGAATTGAAAGTGATTCAAAATGATTAATGTAATACTCTGCGGAGGCTCCGGCACACGCTTATGGCCGATCAGCCGTACCTTACTACCTAAACAATTTGTACCGTTATTTTCAGGCGAATCGCTGTTCCAAAAAACGGTCGAGCGCAACCATGCTTTTTGTAGTGATTTTCTAATCGTTTCAAATCAAGAACAATATTTCCTTGCTTTAGATCAAATGCAAGATCTCAATTTAGATCTCACGCCACAATTTGTCTTAGAACCGGTCGGTCGAAATACCGCACCCGCAATTGCACTGGCCTGTCTCGCGGTAGATCCTGAAGAATTAGTATTCGTCACCCCTTCCGACCATCTAATTAAAAACCAAGTCGCTTATGAACAAGCGGTCAATTCCGCTATTGAACTTGCCCAACAAAATAAACTGGTGACTTTCGGCATTAAACCGCACTACGCTGAAACTGGATTCGGTTACATTGAAGCCTCCGGCGACGATGTACTCTCCTTTAAAGAAAAGCCTTCTAAAGACATTGCAGAAAGTTATCTCGTCCAAGGCAATTATTATTGGAACAGTGGTATGTTCTGCTTTAAAGCAGGCGTATTTCTTGAGGAATTGAAACAGTACGCAGAAGAAATCTACAACGCTTCGGTCCAAGCGTTTGCGAAAACTGAAAAAGGCGAATTCTTGCGAATTCCACTGCCTGAAATGCAAGCAATTCCGGAAGACAGCATCGATTACGCCGTAATGGAGAAAAGCCGCAATGTCAAAGTCGTTCCCAGTGACATCGATTGGAGCGACGTCGGCAGTTTTGAATCCCTTAATGAAGAGTTGCCTAAAGACGAACATGGGAACACGCGAACAGCTCAAAGCATTCTTCTCAATGCCAACAACAATCTAATTTTGGGAGATCAACGCTTGATCTCATTAGTTGATGTTGACGACTTGATGATCATCGACACCGACGATGCGCTCTTAATTGCTCCAAAAGGTTCGGGGCAGAAAATCAAGCAGGTCGTAGAACAACTGAAACGCCAAGGCAGCGAACTTCCGGTTATTCATCAAACCGCACATCGCCCTTGGGGTACCTATACGATTTTGGAATCGGAAGACAAATACAAGATCAAACGCATCGTCGTGAAACCCGGCAAGCGTCTGAGCCTGCAAAAACATCTCCACCGAAGTGAACACTGGGTGGTCGTTTCTGGTACTGCAACCGTCACTATCGGTGAACAGACCCAATTGGTACGCCCGAATGAATCCACTTACATTCCAATCGGCGAAATCCATCGTTTGGAGAACAAAGGAAAGCTGGATTTGGTTTTAATCGAGGCCCAAGTCGGCGAGTACACCGGTGAAGATGACATTATCCGTTTTGAAGACAATTACGGACGGATCTAATTCTTAAAATGAATCTCGCCCAACGACTTCTTCCTCATCAGGCCGCTATTTTATTAGTCGGCTTAATGACATTTATCCACATCCTGCTCGCATTCACCTCCGAATTGGGGGGTGATGAAGCACATTATGCCTTGTACGGTCTGATGCCGGATTGGAGTTACTTCGACCACCCGCCATTGGTCGGTTGGTTACAGATCATTCCGATGTGGCTTTTCCCGACCGACTGGGGCGCGCGCATCGTGCCGATTTCGCTCTATATCCTGCTTAACTACCTGCTTTACCAAATTACCATTCGCCTGTTTGCAAAAAACGAACAAATCCGTGAAACCGCTTGGATCGGATTCGGCAGCTTGTTATTACTAAACGGTACATTAATGTTTCCGCTCATGGGATTAGGGCAATTACCCGACAATCCGCTAATGGTCGTGGTTCTGGCTCTGATTTGGTTGGTTTGGGAGATGCTAAAAACCGATCAACCTTCCCTAAAGCAGTGGTTATTGCTTGGTCTGTTAGTAGGGCTGGCGGCTCTCTCCAAATATACCTCGATTACCATCATAACCTCTTTACTTATGGTGATGATGCTAGAAAAACGCTGGCAGTGGCTTATGCAAAAGGGACTTTGGCTGGCGATTTTGACGGCACTGCTGATTACCGCCCCGCTACTCTACTGGAATGCCATCCATGAATGGGCATCGTTCCTCTATCAACTCCATCACGGTACGCATAATCCGGATTGGCGCATTGACCGCTTTTTAAGTTCCCAGACCGCTCAATTTATCGTGTACACACCTCTGCTATTTATCTTCGGTTGGTGGATGATGCTTAAGCTCGGTAACTACCAAAACCGAGCGACACGTTTATTACTACTATTTGCCGTACCCGTATTTGTCCTGTTTGCTTGGGGATCCGGACGTGAAGAAAGCTTGCCGCACTGGCCGGCTCTGGCATGGCTATTATTGATTCCGGTGGTCATTGATTGGCTGTGGCAACGCCAAACCAAGCGTGCCATTAAAATTGTAGTTGGATTGCAATTAGCCCTCAGTCTGATTTTAACCGTGGTGATGCACAGTTTCCTGTACACCCCTTGGATTCCGTTTGACGATCACAAGAACCCAATCCAAGGCGAATACGGCTGGAAACAAGCCGCCGAGACCGCTTTGGACATTCAAGCGGAACTCGCCAAAGATAAAGAACCGCTTCCTTTATTCGTTTCCAACTGGAGTTATGCCAGCCACTTAACCTGGTATGTACGGCCTCAACCGGTTTATATCACAACCGGAAAGCAGACACAGTTTGAATTCTGGTTCGGCAAAGCACAGCCGGGTATGGATGGAATACTTGTCACGCCACACTATGAAAGAATTCCTCCAGTGACCAATCAACCGAATCATTTCGAGCGTTGTAATTTAGTAAAAAAACTGCCAATCCGCGCAAACGACTCTATAATAGTGAGCTATTATTTTTACTACTGTACTAACTACCTGCGCTAACTCTAAACAGTTAACGCAAAGACGAATAGTACAACTCAAACACATCGAACCAGCGATCAAATAGTATAAAAAAATTATGATTTCAATTATCGTTCCAACCTACAAAGAAGTCGAAAACCTTAAACCCCTCAGTGAAATGATTCAATCAGCCCTCATCGGCCAAGATTATGAAATCATCATCATGGACGATAATTCTCAGGATGGTTCGATTGAACTTTGCGAAGAACTATCAGCAACTCACCCGATCCGTATCGTAACACGTACCGAAGACCGCGGCCTTTCTCCAGCCGTTATAGACGGTTTCGACAATGCCCAAGGCGATTATATCGTTGTCATGGATGCCGACCTTTCACATCCGGCCAGCGCCATTCCGAAAATGGTGGAACAATTGAAATCCGGTGAAAGCGATTTTGTTTTGGGTTCGCGCTATGTCGCCGGAGGAAGCATTGATGACAGTTGGACCTTATGGCGCTACATCAATTCGGCAGTAGCCACATTACCGGCACTACCGTTGACGCGAGTAAAAGACCCTATGTCCGGATTTTTTGCCGTACGAAAGGGTGACATTCCCGAAAGAAGAGATCTCTCACCAATAGGTTATAAAATAGCCCTGGAAGTCATGGTCAAAGGCGACTTTAAGAAAGTCAGCGAAGTGCCGATTCATTTTGTCGACCGCGTCCATGGTGAGTCCAAGCTGACCCTAGCCGAACAGCTTAAATATTTGCGTCATCTGCGTCGACTCTATCAGCACAAATTTAAAACCAAAGCCGAATTCTTCCAATTCGCTTTAGTCGGCAGTAGCGGATTTATTGTGGATTTAGTGGTTTATCTGTTACTACAGATGATGGGGGTTACTCATACCGTTGCCCGAGCAATTTCATTTTGGCCAGCGGCATCGTGGAACTGGATGCTGAACCGTATCATGACCTTCAATCACAGAGAAAAAACTAAAAAAAGGGTTCAATGGACAGCTTTTGTCACCAGCTCCCTTCTTGGCTTTTCGGTCAACTACGGAACCTATTACACCCTAACCACTTACGTGCCGTTTTTTGAACAACACATGATCTTTGCATTGATTATCGGTGTCCTAATAGGAATGGGCTTCAACTTCACCATCTCCAACCTGTTCATCTTCAAAAAACTGCGTGACGAAATCAGCGAAGAATCTGCTAAACGCTAATCGCTCATCAGTCCTTTCCTTGTTTAAGGGGAGGACGGAATTCCAACTGCTGCTCGACCATCGAATCGAAAGCCGTCAACAATGGCTTGAAACCCCGTTCGTCATTTTCCAATTGCGACAACACTTCATAGACTGCCTCAATCGTCGACAGGCTGTGTGAATTTTTCTGCTTGCGGATTTTGTAAGCCGACTGTTTGGCCGGTTGCAGCATAATGCGAGGTAGCTTATTCAGCATTGGATTGGACATCATAATCTTGTGCGCCTTGCGCCAGGTTCCGTCGATAACCAATACTTTGACATTTTTCAGCGGATATTCGGCCCGAATCTCCTCTATGCTATAGAATCGGCAGTCATCTCCTTCGGTTTCGGGATAAAGCAAAAACACCGCCCCCTCCTGTAACCAGGAACGGAGGGATTCCTCTTCCGAGAAGTCCTCACCAATCCAGGTTCGACAATGCGACAAACTCAGCTGCGCGATCCGTGCCGTTCCCTTAATCTGGGCTACTTCGGACGGATGCTGTAAGATACCGATGGCAACCCGGTTCTTAACCGGACGAATCAACGGGCAAAGACAGACCTTTGCAGGACGTGAACAGGTTGGACAGACGATTCTGGACATAATTCAGGTCTTTGGTATGAAATAACGGCGAATAAATATGAGTGAAATAGTTTATCAAAAAGCGCAAACGCACGATATTCATCGGTTAAACCACTTCCTCAAACAGCATCAACAGGCAAGTGCCTCACGCGGCGACTTCAACTATCTCACCAAGGAACTTAACACCATCGTTGGTTGTGCCCGTTTGATTAAAGTTGAGTCAAGTAACGGCAATGAACGGAGTTTTTGGCTAAGAGGGGTTTTTGTCCGTGAAGAACAGCGTCGACAGGGTATTGCGACGCAGCTTCTGGAATTCATGCATCAAGACTTATTGCAGCAACAGACAGATGAAGGATGGTCTATAACAACTTGCTTCGCTTTCCCGCTTGCCCATTTGAACGGTTTCTACGAGGCGTTAGGCTATGAACACCGTGAAGTCGACTCATTACCACCCGATTTACAGCAACGCTATCGGCAAGCCATGAAAGCCGGAAAAAAATGGCTATGTATGATGAAAACAATTGAGAAATAACTATTGCAGAAAACCAGACAGACCTGTTGGCAACTAACCTTCAGAAGCAATTGTCGACTGAACATCCTTTCCGCCTTCCGCCTCTTCCAATAGGTGCGCGGGAATCTCTTTTCGGGTCTTGCCCGCCAGTTCCTTAAGCATTTCCGCCTGTCGAACCAAGTTTCCATTACCTTGCAGCATCTGCTTACGGGCGGTTTGATAGGTGGTCTGTGCCGTATCCAACTGTTTGCCGACTTTCTCGAACGTCTCAACAAAACCAACGAACTTATCATGTACTTCCGCCGCACGTTTAATCAGCTGAACCGTATTTTCACTTTGGCGCTCGTAACGCCATAGCTGCTCGATAGTCTTTAGGGTTGTAAACAAGGTCGTCGGCGTCACTACTGCAACTCTTTTTTCAAAAGCGCTTTCAAACACACTAGGATCAGCTTCGATTGCCATCAGGTATGCGCCTTCGACCGGCACGAACATCAAAACGAAGTCCGGTGCATTCAAACGCTCAAGGTGTTCGTAGCGTTTAGCGGCTAAGGTATCGATATGGTTTTTCAGGCTGTTCAGGTGTTGTTTCAAAGCCGTTTGTTTTTCAATATCTGAATCACTGTTCAACGCTTTTTCATAATGAAGCAATGAAACCTTAGAGTCGATGACGATGTGCTTGTTATCCGGCAGATTGATCACCACATCCGGTCGTTGTCGCTTGCCTTCGTCATTAACAAAGGATTTCTCGCGATCGAATTCGATCCCTTCCCTAAGCCCGGAACGTTCAAGTAATCTTTCAAGGATTAGTTCTCCCCAGTTCCCCTGAGTCTTACTGTCACCTTTCAGCGCTTGAGTCAGATTTTGAGTTTCCTCACTCATCTTACTGTTCAAACTCTGTAGCTGTTTGAGTTGTTCCGCTAAACTCGCACGGCCTTCTAAATCTTCTTTATGTGCCGTTTCAACCCGCTGCCTGAAATTATCCAATGCCGCTTGCATCGGTTTAAGCACCGATTCCACACTCTGTTTACTATGCTCTGTCAGCTGAACCTGTTTACTTTCGAAAATTTGATTGGCCAATACCTTAAACTCATTAGCCAACTGGTGTTTAGCCTCTTCCAACAACTGAATCTTTTCTTGTGCATTTTGTTTTTCATTTTCTAAACGGCTAGAGAGTTCTGCAGTCGATTCACGCAGCAGGTTATTTTTTTCCTGCAACTCAAAAAGTGCCGACTCTTTCTGATTTAAAGTTATTTGAGCGCTCTCCAGCTGCTTTTCAAGTTGAAGTACGCTTCCTTGTAAGGGCCTTAACTCGGAAACTTGCCCCTGCAGCTCCTGAAGCTGAGCAGTCAGGGTCTCCATTGTCTTAAGTTGTTCCGTTTGAGCGGCATTTTCGACACTTAACTGAGTCAATTTTGACTTTAGAGAAAAAGAGTAAATTAGAAAAACGATGGCGACTCCCCACCCGCCGGCAAGGAGCGCAAATTGAATAGCGGAAATTTCTGTCATTACGGTTTTTGTTTAAGAGGTTTGGCCGTTTCGACGGCATTCATATCCTGTTTAGGAGTATTGACTATTTTAACGTCCTTAAGGTCGCGTTTAACAGAACTGTCGTCCGCTTGAAGTATTTTTTGTTTCGTACTAGGCTTTTTGTTGAGCTTATAAGTCTCGACCATCTTATTCTTGCTCGGATAGTAAGTACTTCCGACCGGAATGAAAACATCCCCTTTGGTGTCGATGTCCATCTCCACACCGCGCAAATTAGTTTTATCGTAATCAACTTTTACATGCTTGGAAGGAACTTCTTCGAATTTATTATTGATACGTATGATCTTGCTCCCGTCCGGCCTTTCAATTACAGCAGACACAGCCAATTTTTTAGGAAGTACAACACGAGGTTTTGCTTTAACGGCAACCTTTGGTTTCTTTTTAACCTCTTTAACTTCTTTAACGATCTCCTGCTTATCCTCAGTCACGTTTTTAACTTGCAGACTTTTTAGATAAGCCAGTCTATCCGCATCGATCTTGGCTCGCTGCTCGGGCGTCAACATCAATCGATTTAAACTCTGTTCGGCGGCACTAGCCGTATTGATCGATGCCAACAATAAGCTGACCGCTAACAGAGAACTGGCCGAAAGGGTATGCAAAAAGCATCGCCATTCACGTTTCATAAGTATTTCCTTGTAAGCATTTCGCATCATAAGTTCTTAGCAATTTTAGAGTGCGAATGAAAGACCACTAAAGAACACTGGGTTGCGATATTCCCTTTCTCGGGATTAAACTTCGCTTCTACCACTTCTGTCTTATTTTTCATCTGGTAACTGCAACTATCCACTAAATAAAACGGTGAAATACGCTCATTAATCGCATTAAGCAACTTCGGTAAATCACCGTCATGTTGTAACGACATCGACAAATTTAAGCGACTGAAATAAAAAATTCCCTTATCAAAACTTATCTTATCGAAACGTCGGCTATCCAAAGGCTGCTCGGGAGTAAATTGGAACGTAAAATCCGGTATAACCAAAGTCTTTTGAATCTGAATCAGAGAATCCGCCCAAAAAACGCGATCCTGCGGCTTCACAATCCCCTTACGCACCAAGTCTTTGTATTTTTCACCATACTGCTGGTAAAGCTGTACCTGCAGCTGCAAGAAGGTAACCTGGCTACGCAGGGAATTCAACTCTCTTAACTTAACCGTTTCCGCCTTTTTGATTTCAGCTTGCCTTTCATCTAAAAAATGCCATAACCCGGCAAATGCAGCAATTAAAATAACTGAAACAATTAATGGCTTTAAGTAAAACCTTTTAAATAAAGTAGCTGAAACAACATTATTTAGACTGGGCATCATTAACCCTCATTTTAATTTTGAACGGCAATGCGGTCACTTTTTCATTTTTGGCATTGACCGTTAATGCCTGCTTTAAATTGCGGTTCAACGGTTCCTGCGTCAAATCCACCTGAGCGACATTAGGAATTTTTTTCAAGTCCGTCATCAGATCGTCGACCCATTGAACAGGTTCTTTAAAATACTCCTCAAACGGGAATACCCACCCATCCAATTCAATTTCATAAGAGTGACTATCAAATCGATCTAATTGTTTCCATTCCAATTTAGTCAATTGAATGTGTTCGTGTCGACTAAACACATCCGCTATCGGTTCAATTTCAAAGCCCATGGTCTTATCGGCTTTTAATCCCAAAATGGCTTCGGAGAAATCAACCGAAGCCTTGATTTCTTTTGCATCAATCTGAAGCTTAACCTCTTTTTGCAATCTCTCTTTTTCAACCTTATGGGCTAAAATTTTCTGATCCAATAACTCGAGTTTATGCTGACTTAAATAGGTACCTATACCGAACACTAAAGCAAACAAGATGAATGCGATAAAAATCAAAGAATTCAGACTGATAAGGCTCTTATAGCCCAATAATACGGCATTAATTCGGCTGACATAATCATTAAAGTAAGCCTTTTTAGGCGACTCATTTAAAATATAGTCGGCCATCGCCTCAGCAGCGCAATATTCAATCGGCTCGACGCCACAAATCGACTTATCAAATCCGACCGCATTAAACGTCATCGCTTTAAACACGGCGCTGTCCAATTCATTGATCGAAGTAATCAAACCCTCGTCCAAGCATCGCTGCTGCAAATCAATTAAGCAATTCTCGTCGCTATCCAGAAAAATATATCCAATAGCATGGTCATCTCCTGAGAGATTCTGATTGTAAATATAGTTTCTGGCTAACTTTGCTTCGTGAATTAAAGCCGATTGTATTCCGACATAGTCGTCATCTTCTTTTTCAATTTCAATCAGTCGGCTAATGCGTAATTGGCCTTGAAAAAAGAACGTTTGACGATAAGCATTTTTAGACTGCTTGGAAATAATGAAAAGCGGACTGCCTAGTTCCTGCTTTGTAAAATTAAAAACCTGCTTGAGATGCTTTTTTAAATAATCCGCAAACAAGAAAGGAATCGAATAAATCCCCTCAACGATAATCTCGGCTTCTTCCAGTGAAGAAATAAAGTTTGCGATATGCGCAGGAGCCATAATCGAAGCGGAAAGAATGAGTTCATCCACACGCCCCTCTTCGTTGGTCTGCGTTAATCCCGTCCACTCGGTGTAAATTAAGTCCGCCCCTTCCGATTCCAGGCGTTCAATCAATTGCTTACGTACCGCCGTTCTTTCCCACAGGTACAATTTGGGAGAGGATTCAACCACGATGTCTTCATCGACCAAATCCAAGATGATTGACGCTTTTGCACGATGCGGAAAACTACTCAACCACTCTTCGATAGCCAAAGTATCTTCCCAACCAAAAATCTTGGGGGACGCCTGATACTTGCAGTCATCCACATAGATACTTACACCCTGATCATTTAAATAAAATACAGCTTTCACTATTATTGTACCTTTGAAATGGTGTCATAAATTGGACCAAGTACTGCAAGCATAACCCAACCGACGATAAATCCCATCACCATAGTTAAAATAGGTTCAATTGTCGGCTCGATCTTTTCAATTAATTCTTTTGCTTCACGGTCGTAAAAATAACTGATATTTTTTAGGGCTTCATCCATTTGCCCACTGCTTTCTCCGACCCGGACCATTCTGATCGCCATCGTCGGAAAAACTTTCGCCTCTTGAAACGCTTCGTGTATCGGACGACCTTCTTGAATCAGGTGCACTGCATACTCGATATTGCGCTCCAAATAGGTATTGCCGGCGACCGCCGACGTCATTTTCAAACTATCCGTAAAACTGACTCCCGCGCCGTACATAACCGCTAATGAATTCGCAATCCTAGCGAGTTTCAATTTATAAATAACCGGTCCGATGATGCTGACTTTAAGCAACTTTTCATCCGTTTTAATTTTGAAATTTTCGGACTTGCTACGCCACCACTTAATTAAAGCGTAGATGATAATCGGTGTAATAAACAACTCCAATAAATAGTCTCTGATGAAATCCGAGGTCGCGATCAACGCAACCGTAGCGAAACCGAGTTCACCACCCATGGATTTAATAAATCCTAAAAGCTCGGGAACTACAAAAACCATCATCATAATAACGACGCCAGTTACAACAGTAGCGACGATTGCCGGATAGATCATGACTTTTTTGGCTTTAGACACCAACTCGTCTTCCCATTTCAACATATTAGCCAGGTCCGCCAAAATCTCGTCCAATCTCCCGGTATTCTCACCGACTGAGACAAGAGAGATGTAGACGTTTCCGAACACGCTTTCATACTCTCTTAGTGCATCGGAAAAAGTGGAACCACCTTGCATAGCATCATAGATTCCCGCCAGCATCTCTTTGACGGAATCACTTTCATATGAATCTCTTAAATCCTCGATGATTTCCATCAAGGGCACGCCCGCTTTCAATAATTGTTCAAATTGAAACGTAATCGATATCATGTCTTTTCGACTGACCTTGGACTTTGACAAACCGAACAATCCGTTTGATTGCTTTTTACTGCTAATCAGGTCTATGTTTTTCTTAGCCAGTCTTTGACTTAGGTCTTTTGCATTCGCGGCAGGCATCACACCATTTACGCGCTTACCGAAACGATTGACACCTGTGTAACGATAGTTCTGCATTCAAGACCTCTACAGTAGCTCAGTTAAGTTAACGACACGACTCACTTCTTCTATTGAAGTCTGACCTTGCTTTACCCAACGCAGTGCACTTTGAGCCATGGTCGAAAATCCTTGCCTTAACGCTTCTTCCAAAATAACGTGTTGTGATTCACCCGCAAGCATCATTTCGTCCATTTCCGCCGTAAAACGAAGCGTTTCCAATACCGCCAAACGCCCCTTATAACCTATGTTGTTACATTTCTCACATCCGCCAGGCTTATACAAAGTCACCGATTCTTCGTCGGGAATATTCATAATTTGCCTTTCGAACGCTTCAGCCTCATAAGGCTGCTTGCAACTCTTACATAACTTACGCGCCAATCTTTGAGCGATAATTCCAATGATGTTCCCCGCCAGTATTGACGGCGACACACCGATATCGATCAATCGGGGAATGGCTCCAATTGCGGAGTTGGTATGTAAAGTAGCAAAGACCTGGTGCCCCGTCATCGCAGCTCTCAATGCCATCTCCGCAGTATCAGGATCGCGAACCTCACCGATCAGAATAATGTCCGGATCCTGACGCAACAAGGCTCTTATCCCCGCCGCAAACCCCATTCCGATCTCTTCGTTAACCGGCGTTTGACGAATCCTGGCCATCGGATATTCAACCGGGTCTTCCAAAGTCATAATATTGACCCCTTCCTGATTCAATTCGTTCAAAATTGAATACAAAGTCGTCGTTTTACCGGAACCGGTCGGTCCTGTTACCAGTAAAATACCGGTCGGGCGAGCCAACATAAGCTTTAACTCTTCATAAGAGTCCTTATCAAGCCCCAATTTATCTAAAGGAACAATCCCTTTTTCTCTGTCCAATATACGTAATACAAAGTTCTCACCGTGCGTCGTCGGTAGTGAGGATACTCGGAAGTCAATTCGACGACCATGAACGATCAAATCCATACGACCATCTTGAGGAAGTCTTTGTTCGGTCAAATCCAATTTAGACATAACCTTTAGACGGACTACCAATCCAGACCAAAAAGATCTATGCAAAAGCCTTACTTCTTGCAGCACCCCGTCAATACGATATCGAATTCGAATATAGTTCTCTTCCGGTTCGAAATGAACATCCGATGCATTTTTTTTTACCGCATCCGTCAAGATACTATCAACCAGTCGAACCATCGGTTGAGAATATTCTCGAGCTTCGGAAATCCGGGTAATATCGATTTTTCCGGTTTCCAATTCCCTCAAAATACCGTCAATCGATAACTCATACCCATAATAGTTGTCGATGGTATTGAGAATCTCTTTCTCAACCCCCATCGTTGGTAATATTTGAATATCGGGCTTTTGGATGTGCCGTTTCAACTTATCCAACAACAAAATATCATCTGGCGAAGCCATCGCGACTTTTAAAGTGTTATCGCGCAAACTGACAGGCATAATCAAGTAGTTTCGGGCAAACGATTCAGAAATGAGACTAATGGCTTTTGCATCGGGAACAATGCCCGTCAAGCTCATGGACTCGAATCCTACAGATTCACCTATAGCCTCACTGACGGCCTCCTCCGTCAAAAAACCCAGCCTGAATAAAACCTCCCCAAGCTTTTTTCCGGTTTTTCTTTGTTCCGTTAGGGCAATTTCTAATTGGTCTGCGGAAATTTTTCCGTCTGCAATTAATCGCTGCCCTAAAAGTCCGGGGTGCTTCATAAGTCCGTTTGTCCGATATACTGCTTGATTGATGCCAATCTTAACTTTACCTGTTCAACATCAAAATAAACCGTTTTCGATTCAGCATGAACCAATCCAAGCGTATAGTATTTTTCGGCTAACGCATATTGTCCAAGATGATCTAAACTAATCGCCAGATTAACTAAATAATCCGGATTGGTTTCGTCCAATCGGTGCGCATCGAAATAGGCAACTTGTGCCTTATCCCAATCCTTTTCTCCGGCATAAATATTACCTAATGCATAATTCAATATCGCCGAGTCCGGATGTTTTACAAGTACACGCTTAATTTCATTTTTCCATTCTTCGCCACTAAGACTCGAGCCCGTTAATGAAATAATCGCCTCAAAAGCATGAATATCATCAGATGAGATTTCCAGAACCTTATAATATTGCTCCAAGGCCTTATTTTCTTGGTTAAGTTTTGCATAAACCGCCCCTAATCCATTCAAAGCCTGGATATCTTCATTATTTTCCAATAAAGCCTTTTCAAATAAATCTTTAGCCTTGTCATAATTCTTATCGTATAACGCTTGATAAGCATTTTGAACATAAGGTTCAACAGGAACTGCCTGAACATTCAATACAACCGAAGGTTGCTGAACTCTTGGCTTAATAACACTCTTATACACAGTTTTCTTGGCAGGCTGGGTTTTAACAGTATCTTTGATATCGTTTTCTACCGGCTTCGTTTCCGTTTCGGCAACCACTTTTTCTTCCGTTTCGGCAAGCTCAGTTACCATCTCGGATTCAGAAACTTCGGTCGGTTTAGATGTTTTTTCCTCCTCAGCTTCTTTAACAGGCTCTACAATCGGACGCTTAACAGGTTCCAGACGAACGATGTCATACTTACGCATACTCTGTTCTAATTTCTGACTTTGATCCTGAAAATAAAAAATACCGAACAACCCTAAAAAGCTGAGAAATAAAACAGACAGGAGCGTGTAAACCATGTAATTTGACGATCTTCCAAACAACAGGGCACGAATGCTTTTAGGAAGGTACTGACGGAACCGTTTGTCAGAACTTAGAATTTGATTATGTTCAGTCGATAGGGTTTCACTGCTTGTATTATTAACGACAGATTGTTCGTTAACAGTCTGAGTATCTGGTGTACTCTCATAGCCGGGTAGAGTACTTAAACTCCAAGAATAACTGTCATCCTGAGAAGTTTTATCCGACTCATCTAATGCACTTTGCCCCTCTTCAACCAATTTAGGTAGAGGTTTTTCATTTTCGATCGGCGGCTCGATAACCGGCTCAACATTTTCAACGGCATCATCCACATAAGGAACATGCAAAGCAGCCTTCAAATCTAATCCAGCATCAGTAATCTCTTCGTTTATAGCAGATGCAACCTCTTCCGATACGTGATGTTCTTTCTGAGGTAAATCCAACTCCAAATCATCAATTGATTTTACCGTCTCGGCTGGCTCTTCTTTTTTTACCTCATTGACCAACTGCAAACCGGAAAGTAGATTCGACTCAGGACCACCTTCAACATCAACCCCCTTTAAATCGGCATTCTCGTCCGTTTTTTCAGGCTCTGGTTTAGTTGCGGTGTCAGGTTTTAATTCTTCCTTGATTTCGACAGTGTCTTCAGTTGACGATCCTTGCTCTACTGAAGCAATATCATCGGCACCTTCAGAACTCTCAGAGCCAAGCTTTTTATTTTCCGCCGCTTTTTTTAACGCTTCTAGTAAAACACTCACGATTAAAACTACCTAAAATTAGTTATGATCAGTTTTCAAGAAGTTTCTCAAGGATGAGAGATCCCCGTGATCTAAATCAGGATTTTTAACTACGATCGGTCTGATAAAAATAACCAATTCGCTTTTCTTAGCCAAATCGTCTTTGTAGGAAAACAAATCTCCAACAACCGGTATTTCGTTCATCCAAGGTACGGCATTCTTGTTATTGCTATTGGCGTCTTCAATCAAACCACCGATTACTGCAGTCTGTCTATTCTTCAATTTCAGAACTGAGGCCATCTCTCTTTCTTGAATAACTGGAATACGGCTAGTAATGTCTTCACGAGCCAAATCAGGACTTGGATCATTAACGTAACCAACAATTCTTGAAATCGTCGGACGGATATTCAAGGAAACATCATCGTCATCACTAACAAAAGGGGTGACACTCATCATAAAACCAACCGGCACTGTATGCACGGTAGTTTCATAGGTTGTCGTTCCAGCACTCGTGGTCGTAGCCGATTCACGGTTCACTTCAATCGTAAAGTAAACTTCGTTGTTGACCACTTTCAGCAAAGCCGTCTGGTTGTTAACTGCCATAATCTTCGGGCTCGACAACACTTTCGTATTACCGAACTGTTGCAACATTCTCAACCCGATGTTCCAATCACCGCCAACACCCGTAAAATCAAAGGCAACGGCTGCGGAAGTCGAAAGTGTCGAAGTAATCAAGTTCTGCCCCAAGACACCGTTTCCACTATCTGATTTTACCAAAGTTGACCAATCGATCCCCGCTTGATACTGATCCGACAACTCAACCTCAACGACAGTTGCTTCGATCATAACCTGCTTTTCAGCACGATTCATAATCTCATCTAAATAGGTCTTTACTGCCCTATGCTCAGCACCCGTCGCAAAAATAGTAATCATGCCTGCTTCTGGGTTAACAACAATATTATTGTTAACAACTCTTGATCCACCTCTGGCACCTGCAGCTGCGGCTGGTGCGCCGGCGCTCCCTTTACCGGTTTTAAGGCCAGATTGAACAATACGCGACAGGTTTTGTTCCAATGAATTCCAAAAATCATGCTCGGAAACAACATTGATATTTGCAGCACTGCCTCCTGTACCTGCTGAGCCACCAGTTGTTGCAACACCAGTAGCGCCACCAACTGACATTTTCATGTCAATTGTGTCCTTACTGGTTTTTTGAATATTTACATAATCTATCGGGTAATTAAACCAATATGGTTTATCTGGTCGAACAACGATACTTTTAGGGGTTACTTCATAAAGAAAGCCTAGTTGAACTGAAATACGCTTTAAAATTGTAGGCAAATCTTGATTGATTGCATTGATTGTAACGGCGCCATCAACTCCCGAGTGAAGATCTAACTGCTTCCCGGAGTCTTGAGCAAGCTTTAACAGTAATTCGGAAACGGGAATATTTATGGCAGAAACTGAATATTTCTTCAGGGCGTTTTGAAAATCAGGCTTAGGCGGTAAAACGGCTCGCTTAGATACTAAATCGGGG
>NZ_JBFHFC010000015.1:0-52792 GCF_041583835.1 Thiomicrorhabdus sp.
CCGGTCCGTAGCCGCCCATCATGCCAGGCCCGTAACCACCCATCATGCCTGGTCCATAGCCCATCATTGGAGGGTAATCATCATCTGCTTGAGCCGCGGTTAAGGGCATGATTAATGTTGCAGAAAGTAGTAATGCTTTTATTCCTGTTTTCATTTTGAGTACCTCTCTTCTTTCTAAAGTTGAATAGATGAAAATAACTTACCTTGTTGGCTAACCTCCCTTTGCCGCATGTGAAATAAAAACTAAAGAATATGTAATTGCGTTCTTAATGGACCTCATCTAGTGATGGGTTGTTTCAGAACTTAGTCATTGATTCTGAAACTTTTTTTGGATCAAGTCAAAAAGATTATGTTCTATCAAACATTTAGTCATACTTCGTTTTTTATATATTTCTTTTTTTTATATAAAAAAAGAGTAGAATTTTTAAATTAGAGAATATTGCTTATAGAGATGCGGCACATGTTTAAAAAGCTATTTCTAATTTTGTTCCTTTTTCAAACCTTGTCTTCGGCAGCATGGGGAGCGATGAGTGTGCCTTTCTATAGTTCATCAGAACAGATTGAAATGAAGATTATGCATCAGATGATGCATATGGATTCGAACTCCATGGCAGGTGAGAACCTAGCATCGGTAAATATGAGTGAGTGTAATGATAATCAGGAAATTATGTCCTGCGATCAGTGCGATTCTCCGCAGTGTCATAGTCTCCTATGCGCGTCAGTACATGTTGCACCAGTCTTTGGGTTAACAGATTCTTTTCAATTGGATATACAACCACTCGTAACAGCGCCTTTTGTTACTTATGCAGAAGTGCTAGTAACAACTCCTGCACAGCCAGAACTTCCTCCTCCAACCTCAGCATCAATTTAACGAATGTTAAATTGATGCCTCCTTTTTTAATGGTATTCGTAGTATTTGCAGCTTCATTGCGTGACCGTTATTACAATTAGAACATTCGTTAGTTTCACTCCCAAAAAACACTAAAAAGTATTTTTTTAGAAATTATTCGACCGGTAAAAGGGTCACTAGGAGTTCAAAGATGAAAGCTAACTCACAAAATAATTCTCATATGAATCGCAGACATTTTGTAAAAGGCATGGCCTTAAGCAGTTTGTCAGCAGCGATCGCAACACACTTGCCCTTAGCTCATGCCGGATATATGGCAATGGGTTCAATGGATTCTTCAGAACAAAACAGAATGCCCGAAACGGCATCAGGACGTCCACTTCTATCAGGAACGGAATTTGATTTAACCATCTCGGAAAAAACCGTAAATATTACCGGAACCCCCTCTAAAGCAACACTCGTAAACGGTTCATTGCCTGCTCCCACCCTTGTTTGGCGTGAAGGGGATGATATTACCATTCGCGTAAAGAACGAGATGGATGTAGACACTTCCATCCATTGGCACGGAATTGTTTTGCCGACCGGGATGGACGGCGTTCCGGAGTTGAGTTATCCCGGTATTAAACCTGGTGAAACCTTCGAGTATCGTTTTACCGTCAAACAACATGGCACCTATTGGTATCACAGTCATTCCGGCTTTCAAGAGCAGACCGGATTATACGGCGTCATCGTAATTCTTCCAAAAGTCGCAGATCCGGTGGAATACGAACATGACTATGTTGTCCAGCTGTCAGACTGGTCCGATACAAATCCTGAAACCATCTATAGGAACCTGAGAAAAATGGGGGACTACTACAATTACAACAAGCGTACGGTCGGCGACTTCCTTTCCGAAGTTAAAAAGTATGGCTTCATGAATGCATGGAACAAGCGCAAGATGTGGAATGAGATGGTTATGAGTGACCGAGACTTATCTGATGTAACCGGAGCGGACTATACCTTTTTGATGAATGGCATGTCTCCGAATGCACACTGGAGAATTGTTACCGAGCCGAACAAAAAAATACGTCTAAGAATTGTTAATAGCTCGTCTATGACTTTCTTTGACGTACGTATTCCCGGGTTAAAAATGACCGTAATCACCGCTGATGGGAATTTGGTGCAACCAGTGACCGTTGATGAGTTTCGCATAGGCGTTGCAGAGACTTACGACATCATTGTCGAGCCGGATGGAAAACAGCCTGCTTATGCCATTTTTGCACAGGCGATAGATCGCTCCGGTTATGCAATCGGATCTATTACCAGTGATCCTGAAGTGTTGGCCAGTGCTCCAGAAATGGACCCTCTTCCGGTTCTCAGTATGACGGATATGGGTATGTCCATGAATATGTCGGGCATGGACATGGGGTCAGGGTCAAGCACGAACGGTATGGATATGAGCACCAACAATAATGGTTCCAATATGAACATGGGATCGGATTCAGGAACTATGAATATGGACTCAAGCAGTTCCAGCGTGGATATGAACTCAAATAGTTCTAGCATGGATATGAGTTCAAGTAGCTCTAGCGTGGATATGAATTCAAGCAGTACCGGCACGAATATGAGTTCCCCGAAAACGGCAATGGATATGGCATCTAAATCCAGTATGCAAGGTGGGATGGGCTCTGGTAATCAGGTCATTCCGATGGATATGAATCCCGAATTGCCGCAGATGCATGTGCCTTCCAAGGATGGCCCTCAAATTGAGATGAGGGCGCAAGAGCCTAAGTACCGGCTTGATGACCCTGGGGTTGGCTTACGAAATAACGGCCGCAAAGTTTTGACCTATGCGGATCTGAAAAACAGATTTCCCACCATGAAAGAACCTAAACCCACCAAGGAAGTGGTTCTTCACCTTACCGGTAATATGGAACGGTACATGTGGTCAATTAACGGTATTCCTTATCCGGATGCAGAGCCATTGCGGTTTGAATATGGAGAGCGAGTACGTATTACTTTCATTAACGACACTATGATGAATCATCCAATGCATTTACATGGCATGTGGAGCGATTTGGAAACAGGGGATGAAAACCACATCCCAAGAAAGCACACGGTGATCGTCCAACCCGGCGCCAAAATCAGTTATCGCGTCACGATGGACGCCGAAGGAAACTGGGCTTATCACTGTCATATGCTTTACCACATGCTGGGTATGTTCAGAAAAGTCGAAGTACGCAAAACAATGGCGTGATTTTATTGACGAAACTGAACCATCATAGGAGAAAAGAAAATGAAACGTTTTAATCAGAAAATTAAATTGCCTCTATTTTTGTTGTTGTCTACTCCTGGAATGGCATTGGCCAGCGGCACTTACGATCCGGTTATTTCCTCGCTTTGGGTAGATCAGCTCGAATTTTCGACTCAATCGGAAACACCCCTATCATGGGATGCTCAGGCATGGGTTGGGACTAACTGGAACAAGGTGTATATCAATACAGAAGGTGAAAGTGCCTCCGGAAATACTGAATCGGAAAACCAGTTGCTTTACAGCCGACCGGTATCAAGGCTGTGGGATATTCAAGTAGGTGCAGGCTATGACCAGAACCCGGACAACTCTCAGGGGTGGGGAGTGATAGGCCTCCAAGGGCTTGCTCCATATTTCTTTGAAGTGCGAGCTTTCTTAATGGCCAATGACCATAACGTCGGAGCTCGTTTAGATGCGGAGTACGATGCGTTGATTACGCAAAAACTCATTCTTGTGCCCAGCATTAAGCTCAACGCATATACCAGCGATGATGAAAAAATGGGGCAAGGAAGTGGCATATCGTCCACAGAGCTGGGCTTGAGGCTGAGGTATGAAATAAGTCGCAAGCTTACACCCTACATCGGCGTCAAATGGAATGAAACCTATGGCAAAACTGCTGACTATATCAAAGCTGAAGGCGGCCAACGTTCCGAGTTAAGCGCGGTTGCCGGTTTGCGTTTTTGGTTTTGATTTTCAAAAAGGAGAAGTGAAATGAACTGGGATTATATGGGAATGCATGGATACTATGGAGGCGGGTTTATGTGGCTCTGGTTTTTCATAATCATATTGGTGGTGGCCCTGGTGCTCGTACCTTTTTTTAAGAACAGCACGACCCAAGCACGACCCAAGGAAAGTGCGTTGGAAATCTTAGAAAAAAGATTTGCTCGAGGTGAAATCAATGAAGATGAATACAAACGCATGAAACAGACTTTAGAGAACGACTAGATTGAATGTCACTTTAGCTTCAAGGCTAAAGTGACATCCCCTTAAAGAAAGGAATAAGGAAATGTATTATCAAGTAGAAAGTAATAAACCATTTGATCAAGCGGTTATGGACCTTGACACATCTGTAAAAACTCATGGATTTGGTGTGTTACATATTCATGATTTGGGTGTTACCTTGCGAAGCAAAGGGATGGATTTCGATGAAGAATGTAAAATTTTTGAAGTTTGTAACCCTGCGAAAGCCGCAAAGGTCCTGGCATCAGATATGCGATTAAATATGGCATTACCGTGTCGAATTTCAGTTTACACGGAAAAAGGTCAAACGAAGATCGGCATGATTGAACCTGCAAAGATGTTAGGCCTCTTATCAGAAGATGAATCACTGAAAGAGACTGCACATGAAGTCGAAACAAAAACGATGAAAATGATTGACGATGCCAAATAAGATTAAAGCCTAGCTAAGAAGACGCTTCAATTAGCTACTAGCTACAAGGAGTTGGACATGGATGTAATAAAACATGCTTCACATCATTCTCATGGTGCAATGGCTTCTAAAGGAGGTATGCATCATGATCATCATAATCACCACCAACATATGATTGAAGATTTTAGAAAGCGATTTTGGATATCCTTATTTCTTACATTACCGATTCTAGTTTTATCTCCAATGCTTCAAACGATTCTGGGGTTAGAAAAGTCTTTAAGTTTTGAGGGGGATAAATATCTACTACTAATTTTCTCAACTGCCATTTATCTATATGGAGGTGCTCCATTTTTAAAAGGGTTTTGGAGTGAATTAAGCAATAAAATGCCAGGCATGATGACCCTGATTGCTGTAGCGATTAGTACCGCATATTTTTATAGTTCAGTCGTTGTTCTGGGTCTGCCCGGTAAAATATTCTTTTGGGAGTTGGCTACATTGATTGATTTAATGTTGCTCGGCCACTGGATAGAAATGAAATCTGTGGTCGGTGCATCTCAAGCACTTCAAAAGTTAGCGGCTCTCATGCCTAGCACGGCACATAAAATTTCCGAAGGAAATAACTTGGTTGAAGTCGAGCTCGCCGACTTAAAGCCTGGGGATTTGGTTATGGTAAAACCAGGCGAAAAAATACCCTCTGACGGTATTGTTATTGACGGCGGAAGTTCTGTTAATCAAGCAATGCTAACGGGTGAAAGCCAGCCCATTTCAAAACAGTTAAACGATTCAGTGATTGGTGGAACAGTCAATGGTGAAGGTTCGCTTACAATAAAAGTTCAGAAGACAGGAAAAGATTCCTTTTTGTCTCAAGTCATACAATTAGTCGAACAAGCTCAAGAAAGCAAATCCAAAACTCAGAATTTAGCTAACCGAGCTGCCATGTGGTTAACGATTATTGCTTTATCTGGAGGGGTAATTACCTTCTTTGCATGGTCGGTCATCATGTCTCATGATATTGCGTTTGCTTTGGAAAGAACTGTAACTGTTATGGTGATTACTTGTCCTCACGCGTTAGGCCTAGCCATCCCTCTTGTTGTTGCTGTTTCCACCGCACTCGCTGCACGTAACGGGTTAATGATTAGAAATCGAACGGCATTTGAAAATGCCAGAAATCTTCAAGCGGTGGTATTTGATAAGACCGGAACTCTAACTAAAGGTGAATTCGGTATTACCGATATAATCAGTTTGGATGATTCACTAGATAATGCAACATTATTAAAATTTGCGGCTTCCATAGAGCAAAATTCTGAGCACCCAATTGCAAAATCTATTGCGAACGCATCGGGTGAATTCTTTAAGGTCAGTAATTTTAGAGCTATTCCCGGTAAGGGGGCTGAAGGTCAGATTGAGCAGAAGTTTGTTCAGGTCGTCAGTCCGGGATATTTAACTGATAAAGGTATTTCATTCCAGTCTGATCAGGTCGACCATGCATTTAAGTCAGGAAAAACGGTTGTGTTTATTCTGATTGAGAATGAACTTAAAGGAGCAATTGCTTTAGCTGATATGGTTAGAGAAGAGTCCATTCAAAGTATCAAAGAACTACAAGCAATGGGCATTAAGTGCATGATGCTTACAGGAGATAACAGACAAGTAGCCAAAGCTGTAGCAGAAGAAATTGGTTTGGATGATTATTTTGCAGAAGTTTTACCGCAAGAAAAGGCCCAGAAAATACAAGAAGTTCAAAATCGTGGCTTCCTAGTAAGTATGGTCGGGGACGGTGTTAATGATGCGCCCGCACTAGCACAGGCCAATGTTGGAATTGCAATAGGAGCTGGAACAGAAGTTGCCATAGAGTCCGCTGATATTATTTTGGTTCATAATGATCCAAGGGATGTGGTCGCCACTATTGGGCTTGCAAAGGCAACCTATGCAAAAATGATACAAAATCTGTGGTGGGCTGCTGGTTATAACATCATTGCTTTGCCTTTGGCAGCCGGCGTTCTGTACAGCGCTGGTATTTTGCTTAGTCCAGCTGTCGGTGCAGTGCTAATGTCATTGAGCACAATTGTTGTAGCACTTAATGCTCAATTATTAAGATATAGAAAGTAAGCCTTAGTGCACAATACATGATAAGTGATGGGGAGAATGAAATGACAACAACTGGGGAAGTTGGTGTGGCAATATTATGGTTCTTTGAACAGTAATACTCACAGGATCGATGTTTCCAAGTATTGATGGCGTATGTGAAGAATTAAGAGAGTTAAATTTTTGAAAGAATGTGATTGGTTTTGGTGCGATTCTCATAAAAATCAATGGCTTAATTTAGATGGCATTAAAGTCTTTTTAAACTAAATTGTTGAAATTATTAGCTAAATTGTTTTTGGACTGATCTAGGCTTATAAGTAAATACAATTAGAATAATCAGAGTGGAGAGGCCCGCCCGGTCGTGATGACCGGGTGGGCTTTTTTTATTTTCACTTTGGAAGCTTGCACGTTTTAGAGGGCAAGTGAGAGAGATCAAGTTTATAGATGATTTGGTTTCAAAAAGCAGCAAGTCTCAGGGTATGGACTTTGCACCAAATTGATTCCATATTAAGGCATTATCTCGGTCAATAAATCCCTAGTATTTTACTAAGGTAATGATTTTAAAGCTTTATTGGTTTGTGGTTCTGGGTTTGTTCTATTGTCTGTTAAATAACCAAATTTAAGTGGTTAATGGGGAGGCAAAGTGGAGCATTTACCGGTATCGATCAACATCAAAGACAAACACTGCCTGGTCATCGGAGGGGGGGAGATAGCCGCGCGCAAGGCGGGGCTGTTTATTAAAGCGGGTGCGATTGTGACCGTAATCGCCCCTAAAATTGAAGCCGAAATGAAGCATCACCTGTCACACTGTAATGTGGTTTGGGATGTTGATACCTTTTCTGCCGAGGCGATGTCTCATATTCCCACTCCTAAGTATGTTGTGTCTGCGGCGGGTGACGATGCGGTCAATCAGGCGGTTTACCGTTATTGTCAGCAGCACAATATCCCCGTGAATGTGGTCGAACGGACTGAAACCGAATACGGCGATTTTATATTCTCCGATTTGTGATTTTCGAAAACCGATTGTGCTTTCTTTCGACGGAATTAATTCTGGGATTCAAACGATTACGAATAGACCTTGAGAAACGTGTGTTGGGGCGTGCTAATACGTTGGTTCTTGTGCGTTGTAGCGCTTTCTCGTATAGTAACTGCAAACATTCAATGTCTTAATGATTGTTATCGCTGTTGCTAACGTCGCCAGGAGGTTTGGTTTGGAGCAGAATAAACGCGAGTTTTTTCGTATCAATGTCGAATTGCCGATCTATATTCACCCTTTGGATGAAACGGTCGGCGGCGAGCATGTTTCTAAATCTTTTATTTTGCCAGCGACACAGCTTCAACGAGTCGAACAGGCTGATAGCGAAATTCAACGTTTGTTTACCGATCCACACCATATCGAAAACGGTGCGGTAGAACTGTTCAGTGAAATCAACCAACGTATCAATTTTTTGGCTTACATGCTCGATGAATTGATGGAAGGGCGCGATCCGCGTCACCACGAAGATTTTTACGTGCGTTTGGATAATGACCATCGAATTTGTCCTCCCGAAACGTTTCATACATCCAAAGTCTTTCCGTTAATTGAAGCGTTTTATCAACGTATCGACGAGATTGTGCGCGAGTTGTTGGAGATGATGAACCGCAGTGCCGAAGGCGAAATCGTTTTCTATTCCGCATCGACACGCGGCTTGTTCAGCGGCGAAGAATATTTGCATAACCTTTCCGCTTTAGCCGAACAGGGCAACTGGTTGGCGTTGGTGTTTGTCGATCTGATCGCCAAGTTGAATGTGTACGAAAGTGCTTACGCCAATCTTAAAGCGGTGAGTCACGTGGTGCCGCATCCGGACGATTGGTTGGTGCTTCCGGTCAATTTGAGCGCGGGCGGGATTGCACTTGAATCAACTCAACCGTTTAGCATAAACGACAGGGTGTGTGTGTTGATGAAGATCGAAAATACCGTTCTTTACGCTTATGCCGATGTCGTCAATATTAAGCCGGCCAATTTGCTGGATGCCGCGAACCAAGAGATTCCTTACCTTCAAGTCCAACGGGTTTCGTTTAAATTCGAACATCTCGGTGCGGACGATGCCGCTTTGATTACCCGCTTCGTCACCGCCCAAGAGTTGGCGTGCGCCCATCCCGACGAGTACCTTTGATTTGTCCGACACTGTGAATTCATCCGAAAACCAGGCCGAAGAAATGCAGCAGCAGGTTTGCAGCTGTTATGACGTGATGCGTTGGGAGATCGTCGAAGCGATTCAACAGGGTGCGGATTCGGTCGAAAAAGTCAGTGACATCACTTATGCTTGTCAGGGGTGTGGAGGTTGTCGTCCGAAAATCGAATCTTTGATCGAGAAGTCATCCCAAGATTGATAAGTCTTCGTTTTCAGGTACAATCCGGCATAGATTCGATAAATCAAGTGACGGATTCGCGGAAACTCAACGGAGTTTTCCGCCTTGAATATTATGAAAAATCAAAAGCCTAACACCTCGAAACCTCACGGTGCGCCTCGCATTAAATTGGTCGTTTCCGATCTGGACGGCACCTTGTTGAATCCCGACCATAAAGTCACGCCCAGAACCGTTTCCGCCGTTCGTAAGTTGTTGGAAAACGGCATTCAATTCATGATCGCCAGCGGTCGCCACTACCAGGACGTATATCTAATTGCTCAGCAATTGGGAGTGGAGATGGATTTGATCACTTCCAACGGCGCGCGCGTTCACGACCGCCACGGACATATTCTTTATGAAAACCATATTCCGCCGGAATTGGTCAAACAGGTACTGGCCTTGTCCGAAGGGTTTGAAATCCATCGTAACCTTTATCAGCAGGATTTGTGGCTTGTGGAAGAACCGCATGAGGAATTGTTGGCGATACATGACGAATCGGGTTTTGAATATCAATTGACCGAGTTTTCCGAGATCGATTTAAACCACATCGATAAAATCTACTTCACTGCCGATCACGAGATTCTGGTGCCGCTGGAAAAGGCGTTGACGGCCAGGTTTTCGCAACAGCTGAGCATTACGTTCACCTCGCCGGAATATTTGGAAATCATGAATTTCGGGGTTTCCAAAGGGCAGGCGTTACAGATGATATTGGCACAAAAAGGAATTTTACCCGAGGAGACTGTTGCCTTTGGAGACGGCATGAACGATAGGGAGATGTTGCAGCTCGTCGGTCATGGCGTGGTGATGGAGAATGCGGCGGAAACGGTTAAAGCCGCGATTCCCGAGGCTGTGTTTGCTGACGCCAATTCCGAAGAGGGTGTCGCTAAATACATCGAAGAACGGATTCTGCCGAGTTTGGCTTGAATCCGAAAGCGGCCAATCTATCCTGTCGATTCAGTCTATTGAACTTCAACCGTTTGTTGAGGCATCTTGTGGTTTCTTTTGCGAATTTCCAGCGCGACGACGGTGAGCAATAACAACACGCCGGAACTGACGGCGATGGAGGCGGAAATCGAACTGTCCAATTTGTAGGAGACTGCATAGCCGATCAATACCGAAGCCTGACCGTATGCCGCTGCCAGCCACAACATCGACTTTAACGATTTAGCGATAAGATAGGCGCTACTTGCCGGAATCACCAGCAAAGCAACCACTAGAATCGCGCCCACTGCATCAAACGAAGCCACCGTCGTCAGCGACACCAATGTCATTAAGAAGTAGTGCCAGAAGACGACGTTAATTCCTAAAGAGACCGCCAGACTTGGATGAAAGGCAACCGTTTGCAGACGATTGAATCCGATGAGAATACTGACCAACACCACAATGAAGACAGTGCCGATAGCCCACAGTGCGCGCGGCCCGAGATCGATTCCGGTATCGGGGCCGCCCCAGATGATCGTATCGAACGGTACGAATGCGATTTCCCCGTAGAGAACGCATTCCTGATCCAGATCGATTTGTCCGGCAAACAGTGAAATCAGTATCACACCCAGTGCGAAAAACAGGGTGAAGACAATTCCGATGCTGGCGTCGCTTTGCAGTTTACCGAACTTGTGCAGACTGTCGCTTAACCAGGCCGTTAAAAGTCCGATCATGACTGCACCGCTTAACATCACCGGCAAAGAGCGCGACTCGGTTGCCAAAAAGGCGATGACGATGCCCAGCAAGACTGAATGGCTGATGGCGTCGCCCATTAGCGATTGGCGGCGAAGAATCAGGAACGATCCGACCAGAGCGCATGAAATCGCCACTAAAGAGGCGGTTGCTAAAATCCATAGGTCATTGATCATTTTGTACTTTCTCCTTGCGACTCAGGAATGGGTTTGCCGTGTGGATCGGAACTTAGATTGCTCAATTCCGCTTCAAGTTGCAGTTCCTGTTCTTCACTGAGAATGTGTTCGATGCGTTCCGCTTGTGCGTGCACCTGGTCGGGAGTGAGATCCACTTGTTCGTTTAGGTAACTCTCCCATAGGCGGTGGCGTCGAGTGAGTTGCGTCGCTTGTTCTAATCCGCTTTCGGTGAGTCGGTAGCCTTTGGCCGATTCGACCACCGAACCTTTGTTACCGAGGTTGTGCAAGGTTATTTTTAGAGTGTCGATCGGGATGACGCGTAATGCCTGAATGTCCGCCAAGTTAAAATATGCGTGCTTGAAGCCGGTTTGTTCGCACAGTTTGTAGAGTGTGCGTAGGACGTTTTCTTCGCTGACTTTCCGACGCAGGCGTTTTTGTTCCAAATAACGCTTAAGAAGCCCTTTGTTGGGGGCGAACAGCATCGATAGGAAAAACAGACTGGCGAGGCTGACAACCATCCACGGCCCGGTCGGCATAGCGGGTGCCAAATAGGAAATTTGTGTGCTGATGACCGCGCTGAGTGCGCCCAAGGTGCCGGCAATCATGAGAATGCGGGAAAGTTGGTCGCTCCAGAAACGCGCGGCCGCAACCGGCGTCAGCAGTACCGCCGCCATCAATACCACACCGACTAATTGCAGGCCGACCACGACCGACATGACGATGAGCAAAGCCAACAACAGTTCATAGAATTTGACCGGAATGCCGAGGCTACGGGCATAGTTGGTGTTGAAGGCGATTAGGCGTAGTTTTTGGAAAAACAGCAGCACGCTGATCAATACAAACAGGGTGACGTAGGTCAGTAAAGTAATGTCTTGTTGGGTCATGGCCGCCGACTGTCCGAACAGGATTTTATCCAGACCGCTTTTGTTCTCGACCTGTAAGCCTTGAATATAGGAAAGCAGCATTAACCCCAAGGCAAAGAAAAAGGAGAGGGTGATCGCCAGTGCGGCATCCGGTTTGATTTTGGTGTTTTTCGGTAACCAGTCGATAATGAAAAAGCCGAGAAAACTGCTGGTTAAGGCGCCGAAGAACATCACCACGGGATCACGGGTTTCAAATAGAAGAAAGGCGACCATGACACCGGGCAGGGCGGCATGCGCCAGAGCGTCGCCGACCAATGAGCGTTTGCGAAGAAAGGCAAAACCGCCGATCACCGAAGCGCTGATGCCCAGTAAAATGCTGCCCATCAATACCCATAGCGCATTCATGTCTTCAAAGCGCCAAAATTCAAGTAACAATTCCCAGCTTGAGGGTTGTGTCACGACGGTCCAATCTTGCATAGTTGCGTGCTGCCTTATTCCTAATTCTTTAGTCGTTTTCGTGCGCTTGGTTCAAGCGGGTGCGGTACATGGTTTCCGTCAGGTCGTTTAATAACGACAGGCGGCCGCCGTACGTTTTATTGAGGTTCTCTTTGGTCAGTACGGATTCAACCGGGCCGGCGGCAACCAGGCGTGCGTTGATGAAGATGATCCAGTCAAAATATTCGCCGACGGTGTTCAAGTCATGGTGCACGCAGACAATGGTTTTGCCTTGAGACTTCAGGGTTTTGAACAGTTCGATAATCGCTTTTTCGGTGGCGACGTCGACACCGGCGAACGGTTCGTCCATTAGATAGAGGCTGGCCTGCTGCGCCAACGCCCGTGCCAGAAACACACGCTGTTGCTGTCCGCCGGAAAGCTGACTGATCTGGCGATCTTTAAAGTCCCACATTTGCAGATCTTTAAGCGCCTGCTCGGCGATTTCGTAATCCAGTTTACTCGGTCTTTGCCACAGCTTCAGCTGGCCGTGGCGCCCCATCAGGACGACGTCCATAACGTCGATCGGAAAGTCCCAATCAATCTCTTCGCGTTGAGGAACGTAGGCGGTGGCAAGACGTTTTTTGGCCAAAGGTTCGCCGAAGAACTTCACTTCACCTTCGATCAGCGGTTCCAATCCCATGATGCCTTTAAGCAGGGTGGATTTACCCGCACCGTTCGGCCCGACGATGGCAATGGTTTTGCCTTCCGGGATTTCGAAACTGACATCGGTCAGCACCGGCTTATATTGGTAGCGCATATTAAGGTTGTTGACCGTAATCGGGGATTTGCGCGAGTCTGATTTCATATGTTGTTTCCTGGTTGCTCTTTTGTGCTTTATGTACGTTATGTGTCTATGCGGTGTTTTTACGTTGTTTATGCACTGTTTATGCGCTTTTGTTTTATAGCCCTTTCAAGGCGTGAGTAATGGTTTCCACATTGTGTTTGACCATGCCCAGATAATCGCCTTCCGGCGTGTCGGGCAGTCCCATGGCATCGGAAAACAATTCGCCGCCGATGTGCAGTTGATGGCCTTCCGCTTCAACGCCTTTGACCAAGGATTCGATAAAGCGAGGCGATACGCTGGATTCGACAAACACCGCCTTGATGCCATTGGCGACAATGATTTGTTTGAGTTGCTTGATGTCTTGCAGGCCGAATTCGGAAGCGGTACTGATGCCTTGCAAGCCCATTACCTTAATGCCATAGGCTTGACCGAAGTAACCGAAAGCGTCGTGTGCGGTAATCAACACGCGTTGTGCCTGCGGGATGCTCTGAATCTGTTGCTTAATCCAATCGTCGAGTTGGCGAAGTTGTGCGAAATAACGTTGTGCATTAGCTTGGAAAAGGGCTTTTTGCTCAGGTGCGGTTTCGTTTAATACTTTGAGTACGTATTCGCCGGCGTGCAGCCAAAGTTCGACGTCAAACCAGATATGTGGATCGGGATGTTGATGGTGTTGGATAATTCGATTCTGCGGCAATTCGGCGGATACGGCGTAAACCGCTTTTTTACGCGCCATCTTTTCAAAGATG
The DNA here is from genome assembly GCF_041583835.1 of Thiomicrorhabdus sp. Classification (GTDB taxonomy): domain Bacteria; phylum Pseudomonadota; class Gammaproteobacteria; order Thiomicrospirales; family Thiomicrospiraceae; genus Thiomicrorhabdus. Next base: position 13,718 of record NZ_JBFHFC010000015.1, read on the forward strand.
TCCTGCATCTTTCCTTCCAGATGCAGTCCGTTATAGAAAATTACGTCGGCTCTTAAGAGCTTGCGAAGATCGCCTTGAGTGGCTTTATATAGATGGGGATCAACCCCCGAGCCCATTAGCGGCGTGACTTTGACCTGATCTCCGCCGATGTTTTTCACTAGATCGGCGATCATTCCCGTCGTGGTGACGACATTGAGCTGGGCGTGTGCATTCAAACTGCCTAACGTCAGTATTAAAGTCATTAGAAAGCGTTTTAAAAGAGAATTTATCTTCATGTTCTTATTCTGTTTTTGGTTTGTATGAAGTCTTGTCTAGGTTAGGCTAATTTAAAAATTAGTCATGGCTAAAAATATATTTAGATTGAACTATATCATTGATGTGACGGTTTTAAAATAGCGGGAAGGGTGTGACGGTAAATTAAAAGAAAGGCAGTCGGCTGATAAACGCTTGGAAAGTCGATATTAATGATTGATTTGGTTGGTCTGTTTGAGCGGAATTGGTGATTGGCCGGGGTTGTAATCACCGCTTAAGGTGGCTTATTCGAGTTTAATTCGTATCCAGTTCTTAAGCGGCAATTTATCGTTGTGCTGCCGGAGTAGCTTAGGTTGTTTAAAACTTGAACGGAGCGCGTTTTTTCGGCTGGCCTTTGCTCTGTTTGAACTTTTTGAGTTGCACCATTACTTCGGTGTGCGTGGTGTGCGGAAACATGTCGATCAGGTTGGCTTTGGTCAAACGATAGCCCTGTTTTTCCAGTTCCTTAATGTCGCGGATCAAAGTTGCGGCATTGCAGGAGACATAAACGATCACATCCGCTTTAAGTTCGTGCAGGACTTTGCTGATTTCAAAAGCGCCTTGGCGGCCCGGGTCGAGTAACAGGCGATGATATTTCTGTTTTTTAAACCAGGTTGCATCGGTGCAGTCCTCAAACAGGTTGGCCTTTTGGAATGAAACATTGTCCAATTGGTTTTTAAGGGCATTCGCGTTGGCGGTTTCAACCAGTTCCGCTAAGCCCTCGATGCCGATGACCTGTTTGGCTTTTTGGGCGATCGGTAAGGTAAAGTTACCAACTCCGCAAAATAGGTCGAGCACCTTGTGCTTTTCTTCAAGTTCAAGCCAGTCGATCGCTTGGCGAACCATTTTCTGGTTTAGTTCCGAATTCACCTGAATGAAGCCGTCCTGAGGGAATTCCAGATTCAGGTTCTCCAGCGAGTAGTAGGGCGTTTCCTGCGATGGCTCCGGTGATTCTTTCAGACCGAAGATGCCGTTATCGGCTTCTACGACCGTCAGTTCCTTATATGCTCGGCTAGCTTTTTCCAGTAGAGCCGGGCGGTGTTTTTCAATTGCTTCATTCAGGCCGTCGGTCAAAACCGGACAGTATTCGATGTCGACCAGTTCGTTGGATTCTTTCTGTCTGAAACCGAGTTTAGCCACCTTGTCTTTTTTCCCGATCGCCAATCCGAAACGGGCGCGACGGCGATATCCTCGGTCGTTGCCGGTAATGGCTTCGTGAATCTGGCAGTTGTCCGAATTGACCGCCTGGGTCAAGCGGGTCAGAAAGTTTTCGGTTTTCCAGAAACGTTGCGCCGTGATTGATAGGTGTTGTAACTGACAGCCGCCGCACTCTTCATATTTAGGGCAGAACGGTTCGACACGGTCGGTAGACGGGGTTTCGATTTCAAGCAGCTTTGCCTCATCGAATTTGGCTTGTTGTAGGGTGATTTTGGCGGTAACGATGTCGCCGGGAACGCTGTCGGCGATAAAAATTGCCTTGCCGTCGACGCGGGCAACGCCGCGCCCGTCATGGGTTAAGCCTTCGATTTTCAGTTGGGTAAGAATGTTTGCGTTCGTTGTCATAAGCTACTTTTGGAATTTAGGCAGGCCTGTTCGGTTTTCAGGTGCTGATGTTAGGTCTTGTTTCGAATTGGGTTTTCTATTTAGTCGATTCCGAGCAGTTTGTGTGTCTGTAAGCTGAGCTTCCACTGCGGATGTCGCAAGCAGTATTGAACGGCTTGTTTGATATTGGCTTCGGTGACTTTCGGGTCGGCATCATCCATCGGTTGCAGGTAGAAATGCTCGAAATTTAATTCCGCTACTTTTTCCGGCATCAAGTCCGGTTGAGGATAGACCAGTTTGAGTTCGTTGCCGCTGTCTAAAATCAATGGTGCATTGGCCTTTGGGCTGACGCAGATCCAGTCGATTTCTTCCGGTGCGGATTTTGTGCCGTTGGTTTCGATGGCGATTTCGAAATTATGGCGGTGTAGGGCATCGACCAGCTGTTGGTCTACTTGCAGCAACGGTTCGCCGCCGGTCAGTACTACAAAAGGCGGTTCCAGACTGTCTTGCGGCCAGAATTCCAAAAGATGCCGACAGAGTGCTTCCGCGTTTTCAAATCGTCCTCCGTTCTGGCCGTCGGTGCCGATGAAGTCGGTATCGCAAAATTGGCAGACGGCATCGGCGCGGTCTTGCTCGCGTCCGGTCCATAAGTTGCATTTGCTCATGCGGCAGAAGATGGAAGGTCTTCCGCTGTGGAAACCTTCGCCCTGGAGAGAGTAAAAAACCTCTTTGACGGAATAGCTCATAGTGTCTGGCTTTGTTGGTGAATCTTGCGTGTATTTTACTCTTTAGTAAGTGCTATGAAATGATATAATTCATAACTATTTCTTAAATTTTACGTGAGTTGGATAAAAAGCGATGTCAGGAAAGACTTTATACGACAAATTGTGGGATGCGCATGTGGTGCGTCAGGAAGAGGACGGCACGGCGTTAATTTATATTGACCGTCAGTTACTTCACGAAGTAACTTCGCCTCAGGCATTTGAAGGTCTGCGTTTGGCAAACCGTAAGCCGTGGCGAATTGATGCCAATCTGGCGACACCCGACCACAATGTTCCGACCACCGACTTGAGTGGTGGTGTGGATTCGATTGTCGATCCTATTTCGCGTATCCAGGTTCAGACTTTGGGGATGAATACCAAAGAGTTCGGTATCACCGAATTCGGTATGGGAGATCCTCGTCAGGGTATCGTGCATGTCGTCGGTCCGGAAGAAGGGGCGACCTTGCCGGGCATGACCGTTGTTTGCGGTGATTCGCACACGGCGACTCACGGTGCTTTGGGTGCTTTGGCTCACGGGATCGGAACATCGGAAGTCGAGCACGTGATGGCAACTCAGTGTTTGATTCAGAAAAAGATGAAAAACATGTTGGTTAAGGTCGATGGCGAATTGCAGCCTGGCGTTGGCCCTAAGGATGTCGTTTTGGCGATTATCGGCGTGATCGGTACGGCGGGCGGTAACGGCTGTGCGATCGAGTTCGGCGGCCAGGTTTTCCGCGATATGTCGGTCGAAGGTCGTATGACGGTTTGTAATATGGCGATCGAAGCCGGAGCGCGTGTCGGTTTGGTTGCGGTTGACGAGAAGACCATCGAGTACGTTAAGGGGCGTCCGTTTGCACCTAAGGAAGATCAGTGGGAAGCGGCGGTTGCGGCTTGGCAGGACTTGAAGTCGGATGACGACGCCGAGTTCGATAAGGTGGTTGAAATCGACGGTTCTAAAATTCTGCCTCAGGTTTCTTGGGGAACGTCGCCGGAAATGGTGTTGGACGTGAACGGCAAAGTGCCTAATCCTGCGAATGAGTCTGATCCTGTTAAGGCCGGCGGTATCGAGCGTGCATTGAAATACATGGGCTTGGAAGCGGATATGCCGGTTTCGGAAATTCCTGTGGATTATGTGTTTATCGGTTCTTGTACCAACTCGCGTATTGAAGATTTTAGAGCGGCGGCCGAAGTGTTGAAGGGCAAGAAAGTTGCCCCGACGGTTGAGCAGGCTTTAGCGGTTCCTGGCTCCGGTTTGGTTAAGTTGCAGGCCGAGAAAGAAGGGTTGGATAAAATCTTCATCGAAGCCGGTTTCGAGTGGCGTAATCCGGGTTGTTCGATGTGTTTGGCGATGAATGCCGATAAATTACCGGCTGGTAAACACTGTGCATCGACTTCGAACCGTAATTTCGAAGGGCGTCAAGGTGCCGGCGGACGTACTCACTTGGTGAGCCCGCAAATGGCGGCTGCGGCGGCTGTGGCTGGTCATTTTGTTGATGTGCGCGACTATTTGTAAGCGCGGGAGTGGAGAATAAAGATGGATAAGTTTATTAAAATGACCGCGATTGTTGCACCGATGGATCGTGCCAACGTGGATACCGATGCGATTATTCCTAAGCAGTTTTTGAAGTCGATCAAGCGTAGCGGGTTCGGTCCGAACCTGTTTGACGAGTGGCGTTACGAAGATGTGGGTGAGCCGGGTCAGGATTGTACTAACCGTCCTTTGCGCAAGGAATTCGTTTTGAATCAGTCGCGTTATCAGGGCGCTAAAATCCTGTTGGCGCGTGAGAACTTCGGTTGTGGTTCGAGTCGCGAACACGCACCGTGGGCGTTGAAAGATTACGGTTTTGATGTGGTAATCGCTCCGAGTTTTGCGGATATCTTTTTCAATAACTCGTTCAAGAACGGAATTTTACCGATCGTTTTGGACGAGAAGACGGTTGATGATCTATTCAAAGAGGTGTTTGCGGAAGAAGGTTATGAATTGACCGTTGATTTGGAAGCGCAGAAGCTGGTCAAACCAAACGGCGAGAGTATCGATTTCGAAGTGGATAGTTTTAGACGTCACTGCCTATTGAACGGGTTGGACGATATCGGTCTGACATTACAACATGAAGATGAAATTAAGGCGTATGAAGCGAACCGCAAGAAAACCGCGCCTTGGTTGTTTGGCGCTTAATGCCCGCCGACTATTAAACAGATTATTCAAGATTAAAAAGTAGAGAACAGAAAAATGACAAAACAAGTATTGGTATTGCCAGGTGATGGAATTGGTCCGGAAATTACAGCTGAAGCGGTTAAGGTGTTAGAAACGCTGAAAAAAACGGACGGTCTGGATATTAATATGACTGAAGACCTTGTGGGTGGTGCGGCTTATGACGTTCACGGTGTACCTTTAGCGGATGAAACCATGGCTGCGGCTAAAGCGGCTGATGCGGTTTTGTTGGGTGCTGTTGGTGGTTATAAGTGGGAATCTTTGGATATTTCCGTACGCCCTGAAAAAGGTCTGTTGCGTTTGCGTTCTGAAATGGAATTGTTCGCTAACCTGCGTCCTGCTTTCCTTTACCCTCAGTTGGCGTCTGCTTCGACTTTGAAGCCTGAAGTGGTTGCCGGTTTGGATATTTTGATCGTACGCGAGTTGACGGGCGGTATTTACTTCGGTCAGCCTCGTGGTATCCGTACTTTGGAAAACGGTGAGCGCCAAGGTTTTAACACTTATGTTTATTCTGAATCGGAGATCAAGCGTATCGCTCACGTGGCTTTCCAGGCTGCAATGAAACGTAACAAGAAGTTGACTTCGGTGGATAAGGCGAACGTATTGGAAGTAACCGAATTATGGCGTGAAATCGTTGATGACGTTGCTAAAGAGTACCCGGAAGTCGAAGTGAAGCACATGTATGTGGATAACGCCGCAATGCAGCTGGTATTGAATCCTAAGCAGTTTGACGTCATGGTGACCGGTAACATGTTCGGTGATATTTTGTCTGACGAAGCGTCCATGTTGACCGGTTCTATCGGAATGTTGGCTTCGGCTTCTTTGGATGCCAATAATAAAGGTATGTACGAGCCGAGCCACGGTTCTGCACCGGATATCGCCGGACAAAACAAAGCAAACCCATTGGCGACGATCCTGTCTGCGGCAATGATGTTGCGTTATTCTTTAGGGCGTGAAGACTTGGCCGAGAAGATCGAAGATGCGGTCGGTAAAGTATTGGATCAGGGGCTGCGTACCGGCGACATCTATTCTGAGGGTTGTCAGCTTGTTACCTGTAGCGAAATGGGAGATGCTGTCGTTGCAGCGCTTTAAGCTGTAACTTGCTGTTTCGCCGGGATGAGAAATCACTTTACGATTACCGTTAGTGATGTGCATGGAGCACGTGATTATTCGTTTAAACAGATTTTTAAGCGATTCGCGTGGTTTTTCCTGCTCGTTTTTTTGTTGATTTGGGTGGGTGGCGCTTTGACTATTTGGTGGTTGAGCGATCAAGCCGATCGAATTGAAAGTCAGCATATGCAAGCGGTTCAAAGCTACGAAAAAGTGTTGAATGAGCAAAAAAACGATTTCATTCATGTCGCTTCGGAAAAACGCTTGCTGGAATCTGAGTTGTCCGAAAAGACCAAGCAGGCCGAACTGCTGGATCAAACCTTGCAAGGCTTGGAGGAGTTGATTGGTACCAGCACCAGTGCCGAAGAACCGGAAAAACCGGTCGAGGAACGGGTCAAGCTGGTACAGTTGAACACCTTAGGTAAAAGCATGATGCTGGAAATGATTCCAAACGGGCGTCCGGTTGCGAATTTCGTCGGTGTGAGCAGTTCTTACGGTTGGCGAATTCATCCGGTTAGCGGGAAAAAACAGTTTCATCACGGTATCGATTATCGTGGCGAAAAAGGCGCTTCGGTAATTGCGACCGCGGACGGTGTCGTGGAATATGCGGGTTATCATAAGAACAGCGGTTTCGGAAAGTTGATTATTCTTTCCCATGCGAATGGCTTTAAGACGCATTACGGACATTTGAGTCGATTGGATGTGAAAACCGGTCAGTTCATCCATCAAGGAGATGTGATCGGCGGTATCGGTTCAACCGGATTATCGTCTGGTAACCATTTGCATTATGAGGTTTCTTTTGTGCAGCGTAAACTCGATCCGGCAGCGTTTGTCGAGTGGAGTTTGCAGAATTACGACAGCATTTTCCAAGAGGTGAAAGGGGTACCATGGGGATCTTTAAGTCAAGCCGTAAACGAGCGCGTGGAGAAGGTGGAAAAACAATTATTGCACCGGGGTGTGTCCTTAGCGGAGAATTCAGCGCACTAGGCGGCCCCCTCCACGTTGACGGTCGTATCGACGGTGTCATTCAAAGTGATTTTGACGTGTCGATCGGTGTTCAGGGTGAAGTGAAAGGCTTTATCAAAGCGCGTTCAATCGTGTTGAGCGGTGTGTTTGAAGGCAAGGTGGCTTGCGAGCGGATTGATATCCTCAGTACCGGAAAATTCATCGGTGAGTTGATTAGCGGTGAAGTCACGATTGAAGCCGGCGGGAAATTCATTGGTGAAAGCCGTGAATTGACCGAGGGCGGTATGATTGTTAGTTTACCGGAAGAAATGAAACATTCGGGCGTTCCAGCTTCATTGAGCGACTTGTTGGAAAAAGAGAAGATTGAAGACAAGGTTTAAACAGATTAAATGTCGGGTTTAGCTAGGTTGGCAATAAGTCAGGTAAATAGAAGCTGTCAGTCAAATTTTTAGTATTGAGCGGGGCGAGTAAAGAGTCCCTAAATTAATAAGGAAAAAAGAAAGATCATGACTAAATTGTATGATATTGCGGTTGTCGGTGCTACTGGTGCAGTAGGTGAAACCATTTTGAAAGTATTGGAAGAGCGTGATTTTCCGGTAGGTAAGATTTATCCGTTGGCAAGTAGCCGTTCTGCGGGTAAAAAATTGCAATTCAAAGGCGGCTGGATCGAAGTTCAAGACTTGGAGACGTTCGATTTTTCTAAAGTTCAAATCGGATTATTCTCTCCTGGAGCGAGTGTTTCGGCTATTTACGCACCTAAAGCGGCGGAAGCGGGTTGTATTGTTGTGGATAACACATCCCAGTTCCGTTATGACGACGACATTCCGCTAGTTGTACCGGAAGTAAATCCGGAAGCGGTTGCTGGCTATAAAAACCGTGGCATCATCGCCAACCCGAACTGCTCAACTATCCAGATGCTGGTGGCTTTGAAGCCTATCTATGATGCAGTAGGGATCAAGCGTATTAACGTCGCGACTTATCAGGCGGTTTCCGGTACAGGGAAAGAAGCGATTGAAGAGTTAGCTCAGCAGACCGCCGACTTGTTGAACATGAAGCCGGTCAAGGCAAAAGTCTATCCTAAGCAGATTGCGTTTAACTGTATTCCGCAGATCGACGTCTTCATGGATAACGGTTACACCAAAGAAGAGATGAAGATGGTTTGGGAAACCAAGAAAATCATGGGTGACGAGAACATCCTGGTGAACCCGACCGCCGTTCGTGTTCCTGTGTTCTACGGACACAGTGAAGCGGTACATATCGAAACCGAGAAGAAGATCACGGCCGAAGAAGCCAAAAAACTTTACGAGGACATGGAAGGTGTCGTATTGGTTGACGAGCATGTTGACGGTGGTTATCCGACCGCTGTGACTGAAGCGGCGGATACTAATCCGGTATACGTTGGCCGTATCCGTGAGGACATCACGATCGAAAACGGTTTGAACTTGTGGGTAGTTGCGGATAACGTCCGTAAAGGTGCCGCGACCAATACGGTTCAGATCGCAGAATTGTTGATCGAAAAATATATTTAAAGCCGGGTTTGAATCGTTGATCTTGCAGGCCAAAAGTTTTGCATAGCCGAATAGCACTGGGTGTCGAATACCAAGGAACCCGCTATTGCGGTTGGCAGCGCCAATCGCATTGCGAATCCGTGCAGGGCTTAGTCGAACAAGCCTTGACGCAGATTGCCGACGAAACGATTGATTTGCATTGTGCGGGGCGTACCGACACCGGCGTTCATGCGGTCGGTCAGGTGGTGCATTTCGAAACCCGATCCGAACGTCCGCTTAAAGCGTGGGTTCAGGGTGCGAATACGAAATTACCCGGCGACATTCGAATTGCTTGGGCGAAACCGGTCGATACGGAATTTCATGCGCGGTTTTCCGCGTTTGCCCGTCAGTATCGTTATGTGATTTTTAATCGTAACGTGCATTCGGCGGTTTTGGCCGACAGAGTGACCTGGGAAGACCGTAAGTTGGACGAAGAAAAAATGCATCGAGCCGCTCAGGCGTTGATCGGTGAACAGGATTTTTCTTCTTTTCGGGCGGCGGCTTGTCAAGCGTCGCATGCGATGCGGGAAGTGCAATCGGTTGCCGTGAGTCGTAGAGGCGATTTTGTTTTTATTGATATTCAGGCGAATGCGTTTTTGCATCATATGGTGCGGAATATCAGCGGCACCTTGATGCAGATCGGTCGTGGCGATAAGCCGGAAAGCTGGGTAAAAGAAGTTCTTGAATTAAAAGATCGTACCCAGGCGGCGGCAACGGCTCCGGCAAGCGGATTGTATTTTGTGAATGCATTTTATCCGGAAGAGTATCAAATTCCCCGAGTCGAATTGAACGAGGTATTGTGGCAGTGAGTTCGGTATTGAGAACGCGTGTTAAAATTTGCGGGATTACCTCGGTTGAAAACGGTTTGATGGTGGCCGACGCAGGCGTTGATTCGATCGGTTTGGTTTTTTATGAACCGAGTCCGCGTCATGTGGAAATTGATCAGGCCCGCCTGATTGCCAAAGCGATGCCGGCGTTCGTGACCAAGACCGCTTTGTTCGTCGACCCTTCGGTCGAATATGTTCAGGCGGTTTTGAACCGGGTTCAAATTGATCTTCTGCAATTTCATGGTGATGAATCCGCGGAATTTTGCGAGCAGTTCGGCTTGCCTTATATGAAGGCCGTACGGATGCGCGAAGAGACCGATTTACACGATCTGTCCGAACAGTATGTTTCTGCCTGCGGTCTTTTGTTGGACGCATACAAGCCGGGAGTTCCGGGCGGTACCGGTGAGCAGTTCAATTGGGATTTGGTTCCGAAATCGTTTTCTAAGCCGATTATTCTTGCAGGCGGTTTGAATGCGGAGAACGTCGCGCGTGCGATTCATACGGTTCGTCCCTGGGCGGTAGACGTCAGCGGTGGGGTGGAAGCCAGTAAAGGAGTGAAATCTCCCGATTCGGTTAAATTATTTATGCAACAAGTAATGAGTACAGTTGAATGACAGTAGATTTTTCAAAGTTCCCTGATGAACACGGCCATTTTGGACCTTACGGGGGAATCTTTGCCCCCGAGACCCTGATGGCGGCACTTGAGCAGTTGAATGCCGAGTATCAAAGTCTTAAAAACGATCCGGCTTTTTTAAGCGAATTGAGCGACGACCTAAGAGATTATGTCGGTCGTCCTACTCCGCTTTATTATGCGGAACGTTGGTCGGAAAGTTTGGGTGGAGCAAAAATCTATTTGAAACGTGAAGATTTGAACCATACCGGCGCCCATAAGGTTAACAATACCATCGGCCAGGCTTTGCTTGCGAAACGCCTTGGTAAAACGCGCATTATCGCGGAAACCGGTGCGGGTCAGCACGGGGTAGCCAGTGCGACGGTTGCGGCGCGCCTGGGACTGGAGTGTGTGGTTTACATGGGTGCGGATGACGTAGTGCGTCAGGCGCCGAACGTTGCACGTATGAAGATGTTGGGTGCAACCGTAGTGGCTGTCGAATCCGGTACTCGTACATTGAAAGATGCCTTGAACGAAGCGATGCGTGATTGGGTAACCAATGTCGACGATACGTTTTATATCATCGGTACGGCGGCCGGTCCGCATCCTTATCCGGCGATGGTGCGCGATTTTCAGGCGGTGATCGGCCGTGAAGCCCGCGAACAGGTTTTGGAAAAAGAAGGCAAGTTACCGGATGCCTTGGTTGCCTGTGTGGGCGGCGGATCAAACGCAATCGGCTTGTTCCATGAGTTTTTACCGGATGAAGGTGTGGCGATTTACGGTGTGGAAGCGGCTGGACACGGTTTGGAAAGTGGCGAGCATGCGGCACCGTTGTGTGCAGGTACGCCGGGTGTGTTGCACGGCAACCGTACTTATTTGATGCAGGATAAAAACGGTCAGATCATCGGCACCCATTCGATTTCGGCTGGTCTGGATTATCCGGGCGTCGGTCCCGAACACGCATGGTTAAAAGACATTGGCCGTGCCAATTACGTGGCGATTGACGACGAAGAAGCTTTGCAAGGTTTTAGGGACTTGACTAAATACGAAGGGATCATCCCGGCATTGGAATCGAGTCACGCGATTGCTTATGCAACCAAGTTGGCACCAACCATGAATAAGGATCAAGTGATTATCGTGAATCTTTCCGGTCGCGGCGATAAGGATATGAATACCATCGCACAGATCGAAGGTTTCGAGTTTTAGGAAGAAATGATGAGTAGAATTCAACAGAAACTTGAGGCTTTAAAGGCTCAAGGAAAAACAGCCTTAATTCCTTATATCACAGCTGGTGATCCTAATCCTAATGCTACGGTTGCTCTAATGCACCTTATGGTTTCCAAGGGTGCGGACATGTTGGAATTGGGTGTGCCTTTTTCCGATCCGATGGCGGACGGTCCGGTCATTCAGAAAGCGGTTGAGCGAGCTTTAAGTCACAACGTCAGTTTGGATGACGTCTTGGAATATGTTCGCGTTTTCCGTGAGCAGGATAACGAGACTCCAATTATTTTGATGGGGTATTTGAACCCGATCGAAGCCGAAGGTTACGAGGCGTTTGCCGCAGCCGCTAGTTCGGTGGGTGTGGACGCGGTTCTTACCGTGGATATGCCGCCGGAAGAAAGTTTTGGTTATTTGGATGCGTTGAGTGCAGCCGGACTTGACCGTATTTTCTTAGTATCGCCGACTACGCCTGAATCGCGCTTGGCTGCAGTCAATCAAAAAGGCAGCGGGTTTGCCTATTACGTTTCTCTGAAAGGGGTCACGGGTTCTAAAGAATTGGATATTGCCGATGTGACGGCGCAGATTAACCGTCTACGCGGACAGTTGTCATTGCCGATCGGGATCGGTTTTGGGATTAGAGACGGTCAGATGGCCTATGAGATGGCGCAATTAGGCGATGCGGTCATTGTCGGTTCCGCACTGGTCAGTCTGATTGAAGCAAACGCCCATCATGACTTGTATGATATTGAACTTGCCATTGGCGAGAAGATGACAGAATTCCGCTCTGCGATTGATCGCGCAGATGCACTAAAAGGTCAGGAGTAATTGATATGAACTGGTTTGAAAAAATCCTTCCGAGCATTAAGCAAGTAACCGAACGTAAAAGTTCGGTGCCAGAAGGGCTTTGGACCAAGTGTCCTAAGTGTGAAAGTACTTTATACCGTTCCGAAGTAAAGCGTAATCAAGAGGTGTGTCCTAAATGTGACCATCACATGCGTTTGACCGGACGTGAGCGTTTGCATGTGTTTTTTGACGAAGGCTCTTCACGCGAGATTTCCGCGAATATTTCTCCGGTTGACCGTTTGAAATTCAGAGATTTGAAAAAATATAAAGACCGCATTACTCAGGCTCAGAAAGCGACGGGTGAAAAGGATGCGTTAATTACCGAAGTCGGTACCATTAACGGTCTGGAAGTGGTTGCGGCTGCTTTCGAATTCAAGTTTATGGGTGGTTCCATGGGATCGGTTGTCGGCGAAAAATTCGTGCGTGCCGTCAACGAAGCAATTGAACGCGAATGTCCGTTTATCTGTTTCTCAGCCAGTGGTGGTGCACGTATGCAGGAAGCGTTGTTCTCGTTGATGCAGATGGCTAAGACCAGTGCGGCTTTAGGACGTTTGCGTGCGAAAGGCTTACCTTATATTTCGGTGTTGACGGATCCGACTATGGGTGGGGTTTCAGCCAGTTTCGCGATGTTGGGGGATTTAAACGTGGCCGAGCCGAAAGCCTTAATCGGTTTTGCAGGTCCTCGTGTTATCGAACAGACGGTACGTGAAAAATTACCGGAAGGTTTCCAGCGAAGTGAGTTCTTACTAGAGCATGGTGCGATTGATCGCATTATTCATCGTCATGAATTAAGAAACGAGTTATCCAGCGTTTGTAAAATGCTGATGAACAAACCTGCTTAATGTCTGTAACTGCATCAAAAACGGGAATGGCGACGAAGTCTTTGCCTGCGCCTGACAGTGAATCCACTCTTCAGGAGTGGATCGATTGGCTGTTGGGGATGCACGCCCAGGAGATTGACTTAGGATTAGAGCGCGTCGCTTTGGTGGCCCAGCATCTCGGTGTCGCTAAACCCGCTCCGTTTGTCATTAGTGTCGCCGGCACTAACGGGAAGGGTTCGAGTGTCGCCATGCTGTCGACTATTCTCGATGCGCAAGGGTATCGAGTCGGCACCTATACCTCTCCGCATATTTTGCGTTTTAATGAGCGTATCCAATTAAACGGGCAGATGGTCGACGATCGCCAGATTATCGAGGCTTTCGTTCAAATCGAAGCGGGGCGCGGTGAAACCAAGTTGACGTACTTTGAGTTCTCTACCTTGGCCGCTTTGTTGATCTTTAAAAATAGCGCTGTCGATGTGGCTGTTTTAGAAGTGGGGCTGGGCGGACGTTTGGATGCCGTTAACCTGGTGGATGCGGATGCCGCTTTGATTACGGCGATTGATGTTGATCATGTCGATTGGCTGGGTGATGACCGTTCGGTGATTGCGACGGAAAAGGCGGGGATTATGCGTCCGCACTGTCCGGCGGTGTGCTCTGATCCTAATCCGCCTCAAAGCCTGTTTGATTACGCCGAAATGCATCGGGTTCCATTAACCGGTCTGGGGCGGGACTTCAATGTTTCCCAAACTGAATTGGGTTGGTCAATGTCCGGTTTGAGTGCTTTGGATTGTGGCGATTTACCGATTCCTGCATTGAAAGGTCAATTCCAAATACAGAATGCGGCCGGGGTGGTGGCATTATTGTCACGAATCCAGTCAGATCTTCCCGTCGGTTGCGATGCGATTAGCAAGGGATTGCATCAGGTGAAACATCCGGGTCGTTTACAAACCTTTAAGGTTGGATCACAGGATTGGTTGCTTGATGTTGCTCATAATCCCCAGTCTTCACAGGCTTTGGCCGACTATCTTGGGCTTTTGCCTGACTCCCCGCGCTTTACCGCGCTGTTTTCGGTTTTGAATGATAAAGACAGTCTGCCGATGGTCAAACTTCTCTCGCCTTGGGTGAAACGTTGGGTGATCGCCGATTTGGCGATTCCGAGATCGACCACTTTGCCGAAATTGCATCAATTATTATTGGATGCGGGGATTGCAGAGAGTGCGATACAGCAAGTCGACGCTATGAGCGAGGCGGTTGAGTTAGCTTGTGGTCAATCTCAGGATTCGATTTTAGTATGGGGTTCTTTCTTTACGGTATCTCAAGTGCTTGAGACGCTGGTAGCGACAAAACGTATGGAAGGTTAGAGTGGTAATGGATGAGGTAAGTAAGCATCGATTAATTGGCGCAGCTATTTGGTTGACGTTACTGGTGATTATCGTACCCGGTTGGTATAGCCAGCCGGTGAATTTCAAACCGGGCGGTGCGGATCAATCTGAAGTACAAAATTCCGGCCCGCTTGTGCACCAGGCCTATGTCTTGCCTTCTTCGACTTCCCAGCAGCCGGTTAGTTCTGTCGAAGCAGCGGAGAGTCAAGCTAAAGCGGCTGTTGCAGAGAATAACAACGCTTCCGTTGGCGATCAGAAAGCGGTTACGTCCACCCGCGAGAAACAAAGCGTTTCAACGCCGCCGCACACGGCTCAAAAGTCAATGGTCGGGCAGTGGTTGGTAAAAGTGGCGGCTTTTAAAGAGTTAAATGACGCCAAGCGGGTTGAGAGTTTGTTGGATAGTGACTATAAAGCGTGGATAAAAGAATTTCCCGCGAGTAAGACATTTTCTGTAAGAACCGGTCCTTATGCGACGAAGGAAGCGGCCGAGCGGGATAAGAAAAAAATAGATAAAGCTTTGCGTACCCAATCGCAAATAGTACAGGTAAAATAGTGGGATATTCACTGCGATTTTTATCTTAAGAATTTTGTTCATTTAAACGTTTAACTTTGATTAGAAAGAGAGTAACCCTATGTGTGGTATTGTTGGGATAGTTTCTGTTGGTGAGACAGCTGTTTGCCAAGAGATTTATGACGCCTTAACCATTTTGCAGCATCGCGGCCAAGATGCTGCCGGGATCGTGACGTGTGAGAACGGTCGCTTTTTCCAGCGTAAAGATAATGGAATGGTCAAGGATGTGTTTCGTACCCGCCATATGCGTGATTTGCACGGAAAAATGGGGATCGGACACGTACGCTATCCTACAGCGGGTTCTTCTTCTAGTGCAGAAGCGCAGCCGTTTTACGTAAACTCTCCGTACGGAATTGCCATGGGGCATAACGGTAACCTGACCAATACCGAACAGTTAAGTCAGGAAATCTACCGTCAGGATTTGCGTCACTTGAATACCAATTCGGATTCCGAGGTATTGTTGAACGTTTTTGCGCATGAGTTGATGCAGCAAAAGAAGCTGTTTATCGATCATGAGGATGTATTTAACGCAATCCGTAACGTGCACAAACGTGCACGAGGTGGTTATGCCGCCGTCGGTATGATTTCGAATATCGGTGTGTTCGCTTTCCGCGATCCGTTTGCTTTGCGTCCGGTCGTCGTCGGTAAGCGTGAAACTGCAGCGGGTACGGACTATATTGTTGCATCGGAATCCGTTGCTCTGGATGGTCTGGGGTTTGAATTGATGAGAGACTTGGCACCGGGCGAAGCGGTTGTAATCACAGAAGACGGCAATATTTTCTTCCAGCAGTGTGCTGAAAATCCACAGTATTCACCATGTATTTTCGAGTTTGTTTATTTTGCCCGTCCGGACTCTATGATCGACGATATTTCCGTATACAAATCCCGTTTACGTATGGGTGAAAAGTTGGCGGATAAAATTTTGCGTGAATGGCCGGAGCACGATATTGATGTGGTGATGCCGATTCCGGATACCAGCCGTACTTCGGCATTGGAATTGGCCGCGAAATTAGGCAAGCCGTATCGCGAAGGGTTCATCAAAAACCGTTATATCGGCCGTACTTTCATTATGCCGGGTCAGCAGTTACGTAAGAAATCGGTACGTCACAAATTGAATCCGATCGATTTGGAATTTGAAGGTAAGAATGTGTTGTTGGTGGACGATTCGATCGTCCGCGGTACGACTTCCGGGCAGATTGTCGAGATGGCGCGTGAAGCCGGTGCGAAAAAAGTATATTTCGCTTCCGCCGCACCCGCGGTACGTTTTCCTTACGTTTACGGAATTGATATGCCTTCGGCTTCCGAGTTGGTTGCAAATAACCGTACCACCGAAGAAATTGCGGAATTCATCGGGGCCGATAAATTGATTTATCAGGACTTGGATGATTTGATTGAAGCGGTTGGAGTGGGTAACGAACAGATCAAGCTGTTCGATACGTCTTGTTTTAGTGGCGAATATGTCACTGGCGATATTACGCCGGAGTATTTGCAGTCAATCGACGTGGCCCGTAACGATAGCGCTCAAACTTCTAAGCAAGCGACCGGACAAGAACCGGTAGGCATCTATAACGGAAGTTGATGGCCGAAAGAAGAATTTTAGAGGATTAAGATGCAAGAATTTGATATTGAAACATTGGCGGTTCGCGCCGGCTATGACCAGACTGCAGAGCAGGAAAACAGTGAAGCCATGTTTCTGACTTCAAGTTTCCGTTACGAGTCTGCGGCTCAGGCGGCGGCTCGTTTCGGGGGGCAGGAAAAGGGCAATATTTATTCGCGCTTTACGAACCCGACCGTGCGTACTTTCGAACGTCGTTTGGCGTTGATGGAAGGTGGTGAGTCCTGTGTTGGTACGGCATCCGGTATGTCGGCGATCCTGTCGACGTTCATGGGATTGTTTGAAGCCGGTGATCATGTCATTTCTTCTCAAAGCGTTTTCGGAACCACTAAAGTTTTATTCAATAAATACTTGGCTAAGTTCGGTTTGGAAGTCAGTTTTGTGTCTCAGACGGATATTTCCGAATGGCAGGCGGCGATTAAGCCGAACACCAAAGCGTTTTTTCTGGAAACGCCGTCCAATCCTTTGACTGAGATTGCCGACTTGAGTGCTATTTCCGCTTTGGCAAAAGCGAACGATTGTTTGTTGATTGTGGATAACTGCTTTTGTACGCCAGTACTTCAGCGTCCGTTGGAGCAGGGTGCCGATATTGTTATCCATTCGGCGACTAAGTTTTTGGACGGGCAGGGTCGAGGAATCGGCGGTGCAGTAGTTGGCTCTGCCGAGTTGATCGAAGAGCCTGTTCGCGGGTTTATGCGTACGGCCGGTCCGTCGATGAGTCCGTTTAATGCGTGGATGTTTTTGAAAGGTTTGGAAACCCTGCCGGTAAGAATGGCGGCGCATTGTAATAATGCAATGCAACTGGCACAGTGGTTGTCGGAACATCCGGCTGTGGAGCAGGTGTTTTATCCCGGCTTGGCGTCGCATCCCCAGTATGAGCTTGCGGTTAAGCAACAGGATGCCGGCGGCGGCTTGGTGAGTTTCCGAGTTAAGGGCGATCAGCAGGATGCCTGGTCTGTGATCGATGCTACGAAAATGCTGTCAATTACCGCTAATTTGGGTGACGTGAAAACCAGTATTACGCATCCAGCGACAACGACACACTGCCGTGTGAGTCCGGAAGATCGTTTAAAAGCCGGGATTACGGATAATTTAGTGCGGGTTTCGGTTGGTCTTGAATCGATAGACGATATCAAAAAAGATCTGGCGAGAGGGTTGGACGCCTTAATCTAATCGGTAGGTCGATTAGATTAAGAAGGCATCAAAAGCCTAATTATTTTTTAGGCAGAGGAAGTTGCGTTTCTTCGTTTTGACGGTAGATCACGCAAATCTTTCCGATGCTCTGAACCAGCAAAGCGCCGGTTTCTTTGATGATGTAATCAACGATTTTAGCCCGATCTTCGCGATCGCCGGCGGCAATCTTGATTTTTAGGATTTCATGATGGCTAAGTGTGCTTTCCAACTCAGCCATCAAACTTTCCGTTACGCCGTTCGCGCCGATGATAATCATCGGGTTTAGACCATGCGCGATGCCGCGAAGGTATTTTTTCTGGTTGATCGATAATTTTTCCGGTTGGCTCATTGAAAATTCCAGTATTCGTTATTATTTAAAAATTAATTCACATATTGTAGTAGATATTTCATAGATGGCGAGAAGTAAATCAAGTTCGGGTTGGCTAAAAGAGCACTTTGATGATCATTATGTGCTCAAAGCTAAACAAGAGGGGTGGCGTTCTCGCGCGGTTTACAAGCTGCAAGAGATTGATGAAAAGGATCATTTGTTCAAGCCGGGCATGTGTGTCGTCGACTTAGGTGCGGCGCCGGGAGGCTGGTCTCAATGGACAACGCATAAGGTCGGTGGTCAAGGTGAAGTGTTCGCCCTTGATATTCTGCCGGTGGAACCTTTTGCAGGTGTGACTTTCATTCAGGGCGACTTTCAGGAAGAGGCCGTCTATGATGCGTTGTTGAATGCTTTGGCGGGACGCGATGTGGATGTGGTTATGTCCGATATGGCGCCGAATATGAGCGGCAATAAGGCGATGGATATCCCAAGGGCGATGTATTTGGTTGAACTCTCGGTTGAGTTGGCCGATCAAGTGTTAAAGCCGGGCGGCGATTTGTTGATGAAAGTGTTTCAGGGCGAGGGTTACGATCAATTGATTAGAACCCTTAAGGATAAGTATCAAAAAGTGATTACCAGAAAGCCAAAAGCGTCTCGACCTAGAAGTAAGGAAATTTACTTGTTGGCGCGAGGCAAGAAATAAAAAACTAATTAACTTGATTAATAACATCAATCGATCATAAGTTAAGTTTATGAAGTTTTGTGTTAAAGTAGTCGGATTCGTAAAGTTTTGTGAGTCCTAAGGGTAGACCATGAAGAATGATATGTTAAAAAATGTGTTGGTTTGGACGATCGTTGCGATGATCATGATGACGGTGTTCAACCACTTCAAAGATCAGTCGCAAACCAGCTCGAGCCGTTTGGATTATTCTGATTTCATTGAACAGGTTCATCAAGGACAGGTCAGTAAGGTTTCTATTGAAGGTGCGACCATTCGTGGTGTTTATATGAGTGGCGACAGCTTCACGACTTATAATCCGGGCGATCCTGGGTTGATGGGCGACCTGTTGGATAATCACGTTAAAATCAGTGCGCATCCTCCTGAAGAGCAAAGCGTGTTGATGCAAATCTTTATCTCATGGTTCCCGATGCTGCTGTTGATTGCAGTGTGGATTTTCTTTATGCGTTCCGTCGGTGGCGGCATGGGCGGCAAGGGCGGTCCGATGTCTTTCGGTAAGAGTAAGGCGCGCATGCTGACAAGCGATCAGGTCAAAGTGACTTTGGATGACGTTGCGGGTGCAGACGAAGCAAAACAAGAAGTTGGCGAGATTGTAGATTTCTTAAGAGATCCTACTAAGTATCAGAATTTAGGTGGAAATATTCCGCGCGGTGTCTTGATGGTTGGGCCTCCGGGTACCGGTAAGACCTTGTTGGCGAAAGCCATCGCCGGTGAAGCCAAGGTACCTTTCTTTACGATTTCGGGTTCCGACTTTGTAGAAATGTTTGTCGGTGTCGGTGCTTCGCGTGTCCGTGATATGTTCGAGCAGGCCAAGGCGCATGCACCTTGTATTATCTTTATTGACGAAATCGATGCGGTCGGGCGTAGTCGCGGAACCGGTATGGGCGGCGGAAACGACGAACGCGAGCAGACTTTGAACCAGATGCTGGTTGAGATGGACGGTTTCGAAGGTAATGAGGGAATTATCGTTATCGCAGCGACTAACCGTGCGGATGTATTGGATCCTGCATTGTTGCGTCCGGGTCGATTCGACCGTCAGGTTACCGTTGGATTGCCGGATATTCGCGGCCGTGAACAGATTCTTAAAGTGCATATGCGTAAGGTGCCGTTGGCGGATGACGTTAATGCGGCGGTTATTGCCCGCGGTACGCCAGGTTTCTCTGGAGCAGATTTGGCGAATTTGGTTAACGAAGCCGCTTTGTTTGCAGCTCGCAATAACGATCGTTTGGTCAATCAAACTCATTTTGAGAAAGCCAAAGATAAGATATTGATGGGTGTTGAGCGTAAGAGCATGGTGATGAGCGAAAAAGAACGCAGAATGACCGCTTATCATGAAGCTGGACACGCCATTGTCGGTTATTTGGTGCCGGAGCACGATCCTGTTTATAAGGTGAGTATCATGCCGCGTGGACGCGCTTTGGGTGTGACGATGTACCTGCCGGAAGAAGACAGTTACAGCTACAGTAAGCGTAAGCTTGAAAGCCAGTTGTCGAGTTTGTACGGCGGACGTATTGCCGAAGAGCAGATTTACGGACCGGATGCGGTTACTACGGGCGCCAGTAACGATATCGAGCGAGCGACTATGTTGGCTCGTAATATGGTCACCAAGTGGGGCTTGTCCGACAAGTTAGGGCCGTTGATGTATGAAGAAGACGATAACGGCAGCTTTATGGGGACTTCCCGTAATGCTAATGTTTCCGGTGAGATTTCGAAAGAAATCGACATGGAGATTCGTGCCATTATCGACCGAAACTATCAGCGTGCACAGCAGATACTGAAAGATAATGCAGATAAGTTGGAAGTTATGACGGAAGCTCTGATGCATTATGAAACGATCGATTCCGAGCAGATCAAGAATATTATGGAAGGCCGTCCGGCAGGAGAGCCGAAAGGATGGACTTCCGGTGATGACGGATCGGATAATACGTCGGATGAACAGTCTGCGAAATCATCGGATGATCATGAATCTGAGGTTGTCTCCGATGATTTGAGTGGCGACACCAATGTGCCAGATAGTAGTGAGCCTAAATTGCATTGATTGCGAATAGGCTTGAGACAAAACCCCTTTAATGGGGTTTTTTTATGTCGGTAGGATGAAGTAATGAATAAATTGCGACAGTTGCTTGATGTCTGGAAGTCCGAAGAACGTTCCGTTCCTTTGGTGATGGGGATTTTAAATGTGACGCCCGATTCTTTTTCGGACGGCGGTCGTTTTTCGACAAAAGATGCAATTCAGCATCAGATTGAAGAGATGGTTTGTAGCGGGGTGAATATCATTGATATCGGCGGTGAATCAACTCGTCCCGGAGCGGCTTTTGTTTCGGTTGACGAAGAGTTGGACCGGGTTATGCCTGCGATCGAGTTGGTCAGGGCGAATAGTGATGTTGCCATATCGATTGATACTTATAAAACCGAAGTTATGGCTGAGGTTATTAATCGTCGAGTCGATTTGATTAACGATGTAAATGCGTTACTGGCTGAAGGTGCGTTGGAATTGGTCGCCCGGTCGGATATTCCGGTTTGTTTGATGCATAAGCAGGGTACGCCTGAAACCATGCAGGCGGCACCGGTTTATAATGACGTAGTTGAAGAGGTCATGGGGTTTCTGAAGGCGAGAGTGGCTGCCTGTGAGGAAGCTGGAATCCGTCGTGAGGACATTTTATTGGATCCCGGGTTTGGTTTTGGTAAGACTTTAACGCATAATACCGACCTGTTCCGAGCTTTGGAACGTTTTACGAAGTTGTCGTATCCAGTATTGGTTGGTGTTTCTAGAAAGACTATGATCGGTGCGCTGTTGGGCGACGTGCCCGTTGGCGAACGAATGGTCGGTAGTGTGGCGGCCGCTCTGGTTGCTGCTCATAAAGGCGCGGCTATAGTGCGCGTACATGATGTGAAAGAAACGGTACAGGCCTTAAAGGTTGCTCGTCAGTTATGGGATTGAGGCAGTAGTGAAGCAGCTGCTTTAACGGGGTAAGGATTTACATATGAAGAAAAGATATTTTGGTACCGACGGTATCCGTAATCGTGTCGGACAGGGAATGATTCGTCCGGACCAGATCCTTAAGTTGGGTTGGGCTACCGGAAAGGTTCTTAAAGCGCGCGGTGAGTCCAAGGTCATGATTGGTAAGGATACGCGTATCTCGGGTTATATGTTTGAGTCGGCTCTTGAGGCAGGGTTTATTTCGGCCGGCGTCGACGTCATGCTGCTTGGTCCTATGCCGACACCGGCTATCGCTTATCTGACCCAAACGTTTCATGCCGACGCAGGGATTGTAATCAGTGCTTCCCATAACCCGCATTATGATAACGGCATTAAGTTTTTTTCTTCGAAAGGTAAGAAAATTTCCGACGAAGTCGAGCTCGAGATTGAGCAGGCTTTCGAGCAGGAAATGGATGTGGTCCCGTCAGAGTTGTTAGGTAAAGCTAAACGTATCGAGGATGCGGCCGGACGTTATATCGAATTTTGTAAAAGCACTTACGAAGGTGAGCGTAAGCTTGATGGGCTAAATATCGTTTTGGATTGCTCAAACGGTGCGACTTATCATATTGCACCGAGTGTCTTTAAAGAGTTAGGGGCAAAGGTCACGACCATCGGAGACACTCCCGACGGGATTAATATAAACCAAGGTTGTGGCGCTACTCATATGGATGCGTTGTGCGAAGCCGTTGTCGATCAAGGTGCTGATTTAGGAATCGCCTTTGACGGCGACGGCGATCGTGTCATGATGGTCGATCACTTGGGTGAAGTGGTTGATGGGGACGAGATTCTGTTTATTTTGGCGACCGGACGTCCTGCTGTGCAGGGAGTGGTTGGAACGGTAATGAGTAACTTGGGACTTGAAGTGGCTTTGGAGCGAGAAGGCATCGCTTTGAAGCGTGCTTCGGTCGGTGACCGTTATGTTATGGAGCAATTGGTTGAAAGTGGTTGGGCACTGGGTGCAGAGCCTTCGGGGCATGTTTTATGTTTAGATAAAACCACCACTGGTGATGGTATTGTCGCAGCGCTTCAAGTGTTGTCGGTTTTAATTAACGCCGATAAGACGTTGAATGAAATTAAAAAGGGTATGAGTAAGTATCCTAATGTTTTGAAAAATGTCCGCGTTGAAAGTGTGGTCGGTTTACAAACAAATCAATTGATTCAGCAAAAAATTCAGGAAGTGGAAGAAAAATTAGGTGCTGACGGGCGTGTCTTGATACGAGCTTCCGGAACCGAGCCATTGATTCGAGTGATGGTTGAGGGTAAGGGATTTGAGTTGGTTGAAAGCTGCGCAAATCAGCTTGCAGAGGCGGTTGAATCAGAATTTTCATAAAATTGCAATATTGTAATTTGCAAAAGAAACCGCTAATATTGTTGAAATTTTGTGTTGGAGAATAGCAGATGAGAAAGCCATTTGTTGCAGGTAACTGGAAAATGCATGGTTCGAAAGCTTCGATCCTGACTTTGGTGTCGGATTTGAATGCAAAAATTGAAGAAGTTGGCAACGTTGATGTTGCTATCTGTCCGCCTGCTATTTACATAGATTACGTAAATCGTGCTTTAGTGGCAAATAAAATTTCTGTTGGTGCGCAAAATATTGCGGAAGAACCTGTTCAGGGCGCTTTCACTGGTGAGCAGTCTGTTGAGATGATCAAGGATTTAGGCTGTGCTTACGTTATTTTAGGGCACTCCGAGCGTCGCGCTATTTACGGTGAGACAGATGCTCAGGTTGCAAACAAGGTGGCGGTTGCACTAAAAGCCGGCGTTACACCGATTTTGTGTGTGGGCGAAACCTTGGAAGAGCGTGAGTCAGGTGTGATGGAAAACGTGATTGCCGCTCAGTTGGATGCGGTTTTGAACGTAGTTGGAATTGATGCGTTTGCTAAGGTTGTGATCGCTTACGAACCGGTATGGGCTATTGGTACCGGAAGAACGGCGTCACCGCAGCAAGCGCAAGAAGTACACGCTTTTATTCGTAATAAATTGGCCGGTTTGAGTGCCGATATTGCGGAAAAAGTGATCATTCAATACGGTGGAAGTGTGAAACCGGACAATGCAGCAGAGTTATTTGGTCAGCCAGATATCGACGGTGGATTGATTGGTGGCGCATCTCTAAATGCAGATGATTTTATCGCGATTTGTAAGGCGGCAGGCTAATCATGTTTCAAATTATTTTAGGTATTCATATTGTAATTGCGTTGGTGCTGGTTGCATTGGTGTTGTTACAGCAAGGTAAGGGCGCAGACGCTGGAGCGAACTTCGGCGGCGGGAGCTCTTCTACTTCGGTTTTCGGTAGCGGCGGATCGGCGACTTTCTTGTCTCGATTGACGGCTATTATGGCCACTTTGTTCTTTATCACCAGTTTGACGTTGGCTTACCTAGGTGGCCAGCAATCAAAAGGGTATCAAAGTGTTACTAAGCAAGTGGAACAAGCGGCGGAACAAACCACTGCTCCAGATGCGCCGGTAGTGCCAAACTAAAAAACATACAAGCCGATGTGGTGAAATTGGTAGACACGCCATCTTGAGGGGGTGGTGGCGCAAGCTGTGCCGGTTCGAGTCCGGCCATCGGCACCATATTTAACAAGTCCTTACAAAGTTGTAAGGGCCTTTATAAAACGCTAGAAGAGGTCTAAAGCCAATGCTAGAAAGTTATCTTCCTGTCCTGGTCTTTATCATATTAGGAGTGCTCTTTGGAGCCGGCCCTATTTTGCTAGGTTATTTGTTGGGTCCTCAAAAACCAGATTCCGAAAAAAACTCGCCTTATGAGTGTGGTTTTGAAGCGTTTGAAGATGCTCGTATGAAGTTCGACGTACGCTTCTATCTTGTCGCGATTCTTTTCATTATTTTCGATTTAGAAATAGCTTTCCTGTTCCCGTGGGCGATTGTGCTTGACGAAGTCGGAACTTTTGGATTGCTGGCGATGGGCGTATTTTTATCGCTACTTGTAGTCGGGTTCATCTATGAGTGGAAAAAAGGTGCACTAGAATGGGAATAGAAGGTGTTTTGAAGGAAGGGGTTGTAACCACTTCTGCAGATAAATTAATTAACTGGGCACGTACCGGTTCATTGTGGCCAATGACATTCGGTTTGGCTTGTTGCGCCGTCGAGATGATGCATGCAGGTGCTTCTCGATACGATTTAGACCGCTTCGGGATTATTTTCCGTCCAAGTCCGCGTCAGTCTGACGTTATGGTCGTTGCCGGAACGCTGGTCAATAAAATGGCTCCGGCTTTGCGTAAAGTCTATGACCAGATGGCTGAGCCTCGTTGGGTAATCTCAATGGGTTCTTGTGCAAACGGCGGCGGTTATTATCACTATTCTTATTCAGTCGTAAGAGGCTGTGACCGCATCGTTCCCGTCGATGTATATGTACCTGGGTGCCCTCCAACGGCTGAAGCGCTTTTATACGGCATCATCCAGTTGCAGAATAAGATCAAACGCACCAATACGATTGCTAGATAATCACAGTAAGAAGTCAATTATGAAACAGTCTGTATTAGATTTACAAAAGAAAGTTAATGATGTCCTGGGTGATAAGGTTGTCGATTCTAAAGTTGCGTTAAACGAACTAACGATTGAATTGAATCCTGAGACGGCCGTTAGTGCCTTCACGACACTTAGAGACGAGTTGGGGTTTGAGCAGCTTATCGACTTGTGTGGTGTGGATTATCTGGATTACGGTCAGGCCAACTGGGAAACCATGCGTGCCGCAAATACCGGTTTCAGTCGCGGTGTATTCGATTTTGCCGAAGATGAGAACGGTAATGAAGAGTTGGAAATGGAGCGCCGTTTTGCGGTTGTCTATCATTTGCTTTCCGTAGAGCATAATGCGCGTATTCGCGTTAAGGTTTTTCCGCAGTCTACCCAAATGCCTGTCGTTGATTCGGTCATAAAAGTTTGGAACTGTGCAAACTGGTTTGAGCGTGAAGCGTTCGACCTTTTCGGGATTTTGTTTAACGGACATCCCGACTTGAGAAGAATCTTGACCGACTATGGTTTTGTCGGCCACCCACTCAGAAAAGATTTTCCTCTTACTGGACACGTTGAAATGCGTTATGACGCAGAGAAAGGGCGTGTTGTTTATGAACCAGTATCAATTGAAAACCGTGTGAATGTACCTCGCGTAATTCGTGAAGATGCATCGGCAGAAGGTTAAGTAGGAGAATTATTATGCCTGAAATTCGTAACTATACACTTAACTTTGGTCCTCAGCATCCGTCTGCACACGGGGTGTTGCGTTTGGTGCTTGAGTTGGACGGTGAGACCATCGTCAGAGCGGATCCGCACATCGGTCTTTTGCACCGTGGTACAGAAAAATTAGCTGAATATAAGCCTTACAACCAGTCTATCGGTTATATGGATCGTTTGGATTACGTCTCTATGATGGCAAACGAACACGCTTACGTCATGGCGATCGAAAAGATGCTTGGCGTTGAAGTACCTGAGCGTGCTCAGTATATCCGAGTGATGTTTGACGAAATTACCCGTATCCTGAACCACTTGATGTGGCTGGGTGCGCATGCACTGGATATCGGTGCCATGACCGTATTCCTATACGCTTTCCGTGAACGTGAAGACCTTATGGATTGTTATGAAGCGGTTTCCGGTGCGCGTATGCACGCTACTTACTATCGTCCCGGCGGTGTTTACCGTGATTTGCCGGATACGATGGCGAAGTATTCCGAGTCGAAATGGCATTCCGGTAAGAAATTGGACAAATTGAACGAGACGCGTGAAGGTTCGCTGTTGGACTTCATTGAAGCGTTCACTGAACGTTTCCCGGGTTATGTGGACGAATACGAGACGTTATTGACTGACAACCGTATTTGGAAACAGCGTACCGTCGATATCGGTATCGTTTCGCCTGAACGTGCTTTACAGCTAGGGTTTACAGGTCCGATGTTGCGCGGATCCGGTATTGAATGGGATTTACGTAAGAAGCAGCCGTATGAAGTTTACGACCGAATGGACTTTGATATCCCGGTCGGTAAAACAGGCGATACTTACGATCGTTATCTGGTTCGTGTCGCTGAAATGCGTGAATCGAATAAGATCATCAAACAGTGTGTCAAGTGGTTGAAAGAGAACCCTGGCCCTGTTATTTCAGACAACCATAAAGTCACGCCTCCTTCGCGAGAAGACGCAAAATCCAACATGGAAGCGTTGATTCACCACTTTAAATTATTCACCGAAGGGTACACCATCCCAGCAAGTGAAGTTTATTCCGCTGTTGAACACCCAAAAGGTGAATTCGGAATTTACATGGTATCGGACGGAGCCAATAAGCCTTACCGCATGAAAGTCAGAGCGCCTGGATTTGCGCATTTGGCCTCTCTGGAAGAGATGACCAAAGGTCACATGATTGCGGATGTGGTTTCGATTATTGGAACACAGGATATTGTATTTGGAGAAGTTGACCGATGAGTTCAACCGAAAATAACAGCAAAATGATTACAGGGGACGTTAAGGCCCGTATCGATCGTTGGATTTCGCATTATCCGGCGGATCAAAGACAATCTGCGGTCATGCCGGCATTGCGCATTGTGCAGGAAGTAAACGGCGGTCATCTTACAACTGAGTTGATGGATGAAATTGCCGATTATCTTGGCATGCCTCCGATTGCAGTCTATGAAGTAGCAACTTTCTACGGAAACTATGAACATGAGCCGGTCGGTGAGTTCAAGTTCTGTGTCTGTAATAGTATTTCATGCATGTTACGTGGTAAAGACGACATTATTGCCTACCTTGAAAAACGCTTGGGTATCAAGGTCGGTGAAGTCACTCCGGACGGTAAGTTCTCTATCAAAAAAGTAGAGTGCTTGGGCGCTTGTGGTGGCGCTCCAATGATGCAGTTAGGTAAGGAATATCATGAAAACCTGACTGAAGAATATCTAGACAAACTGATTACTGAACTGGAGTAAGCGTTATGATGCCTCAAAATGAATGCTGCTACCGTTTAAATCACTTAGACCGTTCATGGGACATTGATGTCTACATGGCGAACGGTGGCTATGAAATTTGGAAGAAAGTACTGGCCGGCGACTTGGATCCGCAAGAAATCATTGAAGAAGTCAAAACTTCAGGAATTCGCGGACGTGGCGGTGCCGGTTTCCCGACTGGTTTGAAGTGGAGCTTCATGAACCGCATGGCTCCGGGTGACAAGTACATCCTGTGTAACTCCGATGAAGGTGAGCCGGGTACGTTTAAAGACCGTGACATTATGCGTTACAACCCTCATCAATTGATTGAAGGGATGATGATTGCAGGTTACGTAATCGGTGCGACAGCGGGTTATAACTACATTCGCGGCGAGTTCTGGGAGCCTTATAAGCGTTTTGATAATGCGGTTAACCAGGCTCGTGAAGCAGGGCTATTAGGGAAGAACATCCTGGGTTCCGGTTTTGATTTCGATCTTTACACGCATTTGGGTGCGGGTGCTTATATCTGTGGTGAAGAGACCGCTTTGATCGAGTCGATCGAAGGTAAAAAAGGTCAGCCGCGATTCAAGCCGCCTTTCCCTGCAAGTTACGGTTTATACGGTAAGCCGACTACGATTAACAACACCGAAACTTTGGCATCGATTCCAATGATTCTGGCTAAAGGCGGACAGTGGTTTGCCGACCTTGGTGTTGAAAACGCAGGTGGAACCAAATTGTATGCAGTTTCCGGGCACGTAGAAAAGCCGGGTAACTTTGAAGTTCGTATGGGAACCCCATTTAAAGACTTGTTGGAAGCCGCCGGCGGCATCTGGAAAGGACGTCAATTGAAGTGCGTTATTCCGGGTGGTGCATCAACGGCGATCCTACCGGCTGAAAAAGCGATGGCGATGAATATGGATTACGATTCTATCGCCAAAGCCGGTTCGTTCCTGGGCGCCGGATCGGTCATCATCATGGATGATCAGACTGACATCGTTAAGGTGATCGAGAATCTGAGTCATTTTTATTGGGATGAATCCTGCGGTCAGTGTACGCCTTGTCGTGAAGGTACCGGTTGGTTGTACCGCGTTGTTAAGCGAATTCGCGAAGGTAAGGGCCGTCCTGAGGATATCGAAAGCTTGAAAAACGTATCCGGCAAAATCATGGGTAATGTTATCTGTGGTTTAGGGGATGCGGCAACGATTGCTCTGACCAGTGCGCTTGAACACTATGAGCATGAATTCAGACATTATATTGATCACGGTTGTAGTATTTACGACCGTCAATAATCGAATCCTTAGATTACTAAGCTAAGTTTAATTAGGTTAAAGAATTATGGTAAAAGTAGAAATTAACGGACAAGTTGTCGAAGCGCGTGAGGGTGACATGCTGATTGATGTCGCTGATAAAGCGCAGATCTCAATCCCCCGTTTTTGTTACCACAAAAAGCTCTCAATTGCTGCGAACTGCCGTATGTGTTTGGTAGAAGTCGAAGGGGCTTGGAAGCCTCTTCCGGCTTGTGCGACGCCTGTTACGGACGGTATGAAGGTTCATACCAAGTCGGCTAAGGCAATTGCGGCACAAAAATCGGTGATGGAGTTTCTACTGATCAACCATCCGCTGGATTGTCCTATCTGTGACCAGGGTGGTGAGTGTGAATTGCAAGACGTGGCAATGGATTACGGTGACGATGTTTCCCGTTATACCGAAGCCAAACGTATCGTCGGTGACCGCGAAGCCGGTTCATTGATTCAAACGGATATGACTCGTTGTATCCACTGTACCCGTTGTGTGCGTTTCGGTCAGGAAGTGGCCGGTATGATGGAACTGGGTGCAACCGGCCGTAGTGAATGGATGGAAATCGGTACTTATATCGAGAAGTCGATCACTTCGGAAATGTCGGGGAATATGATCGATCTTTGTCCGGTAGGTGCTTTAACCTCAAAACCGTTCCGTTATTCTGCACGTGCATGGGAATTGAAAGCCCATAACGGAATCGCTCCGCATGACAGTATCGGTTCAAACATCATTCTTCACTCTAAAAACGGTGAAATCAAACGTGTCGTTCCTCGTGAAAACGAATCGATCAACGAAGTTTGGCTTTCTGACAGAGACCGTTTCGCTTATGAAGGGATCAATGCCGCGGATCGTTTAACACAGCCGAAGATCAAAAAGAACGGCCAATGGCTGACGGTTGATTGGGAAACTGCACTGCAGTTTGTTGTTGACGGTCTAAAGGCTAAATTGTCCGATGCTTCTAAGGTTGGTGTTTTGGCCTCTGCGAGCGCGACTGTTGAAGAGTTGCATTTATTGCAGAAACTGGCACGCGGATTAGGGGTTGAAAACATAGATCACCGTTTACGTCAGTCTGATTTCAGCTTGGATGCTAACGGCTTCCATACGCCAGCTTTAGTACCTGCGATTGAAGCGGTTGATGATTTACAGGCGGTATTGCTTGTCGGTACTTATTTACGTAAAGAATTACCAATTCTTAACCATCGTATTCGTAAAGCGGTTTTAGCGGGTGCGAAAGCGCACGTTGTTAATCCGCTTGAATTGGATTTCAACTATCCGTTATCCGGTAAGATCATCGCGGATCAAGATAATTTGGTGGCGCAGTTAGCCGGTATCGCAAAAGCGGCTGTTGAAATGGCGGATCAAAACGATCAGACATGGTTGGCTTCTGTAGAAGTAACTAATGAACATCGTCAAATTGCAGAATCGCTGAAAGCGGCTGAAAATGCTGCGATCATGCTAGGGCAGATCAGTCAGAACCACTCAAGTTATGCGAAATTGCAGAAATTGGCGGCATTGATTGCTGATGCGACCGGTGCAAGTTTGAATATTCTGCCTATTGCGGCTAACGAAGTCGGTGCACACCTTGTAAACGTACTCCCTCAAAACGGTAAGAACGTTTCGGATATGTTGAAAGGCAATATGAACTGCTTCATCAACTTCGGTGTCGAGCCGGAATTGGATTGCATTGAATCAGAAATCGCTTTGAAAGCAATGCAGCAAGCCGGTTTCGTGGTCAATATGACTGCTTTCGATAGCGAAGCACAGCGTGAATACGCCGATGTATTGCTACCATTGGCGACGTTTGCCGAAACGGCGGGTACGTATGTGAACGCCAACGGTTTGAAACAATCGTTCAAGATGGCGGTCGAGCCAAAAGGTGATTCAAAAGCCGGTTGGAAAGTGTTACGTGTTTTAGGTAACTTGTTCGATCTTGAAGGTTTCGAGCAGACGCATTCGAACCAAGTTTTGACAGAAGTAATGGATAACCAAGCATCGAATATCGATTTCGGTAAGGTTGAAATGACTCTGGATAATGCAACTGAAACTTTCAGCGTGCTTTCGCCGTATGTGATCGACAGTATTGTCAGACGTTCACCGTCTTTACAGGCGACTCCTGATGCCAACGCTCAACTAACGAAAAGAGGATAATCTAGATGTTTGATGCGATCCAAGCCTTTTTATCTACCTTCTTATTCGATTGGTTGGCTGTTGTTATTACTTTAGTCATTCAAGCGCTGTTCGTGATTCTTCCAATCATGATTGTGGTCATGTTGTTGACTTACGCTGAACGTAAGGTAATCGGGTACATGCAGGTACGTATGGGACCTAACCGTGTCGGTCCGGGCGGTTGGTTACAGCCGATTGCCGATGCGATCAAATTGATGACCAAAGAGGTAATCTTCCCTCAACAATCCAATAAATTCTTGTTTATTGTGGCACCGGTATTGTCTATCGCACCTGCGGTTGCGGTATGGGCGGTTGTACCGTTTTCTCCGGAAGTCGTCGTTTCCGATATCAACGCCGGTATTCTTTATATCCTGGCGGTTTCATCGATTTTGGTATACGGAACGATCATTGCCGGTTGGGCTTCCAACTCAAAGTATGCTTTCTTGGGTGCTCTACGTGGATCGGCGCAGAAAATCTCTTACGAAATCGCTATGGGCTTCGCTCTGGTAACCGTATTGATGATTGCCGGCAGCATGAACCTGTCTGAAATCGTAAAAGGCCAGCAGGGCGGTATTCTGCACTGGTATCTATTACCGTTGTTGCCTATGTTCGTCGTTTATTTTCTGTCAGGTTTGGCGGAAACCAACCGTACGCCTTTCGATATCGTCGAAGGGGAAGCTGAAATCGTTGCCGGTTTCCACGTTGAATATTCCGGTATGACATTCGGTGTTTTCATGTTGGCTGAATACGCGATGATGATCCTGATCTCGTTCATGACCGCCATCATGTTCTTGGGTGGATGGTTGTCTCCGTTTGAAGGTATTCCTGGATTGGAAACGCTATTTGCATGGGTACCGGCATTTGGTTGGTTAGCCTTTAAGGTTAGTTTCTTATTGTTTGTATTCCTATGGCTTCGTGCCACTTTCCCAAGATACCGTTATGACCAGTTGATGCGTCTAGGTTGGAAAGTGTTAATTCCTGTGACAATCGTTTGGGTATTCGTTGTTGGTGCAATGCAATACTTCAAGTTCGGTCCTTGGTTTAATTAATTAGAGGTAAAAATGGTTAAATTCATCAAACATCAAGTTAAGACCTTTGGATTGACTGAACTATTCAAAGGGCTTGCGTTAACCGGAAAATACCTTTTTAAAAAGAAAATTACGGTTCGTTATCCGGAAGAGAAGACTCCGCTTTCTCCTCGTTTTAGAGGACATCACGCGTTGCGTCGTTATGAAAACGGTGAAGAGCGTTGTATCGCTTGTAAATTGTGTGAAGCGGTTTGTCCTGCAAACGCAATCACGATCGAGTCCGAAGAGCGCGATGATGGTTCGCGTAGAACGACTCGTTACGATATTGATATGTTCAAGTGCATCTACTGCGGTTTCTGTGAAGAAGCTTGTCCGGTTGATGCCGTTGTTGAAACTCGTATCTTTGAATATGAATTCCAAGAGCGCGGTCCGCACATTATGACCAAAGACAAGTTATTGGAATTTGGTGATAAACACGAACAACAAATTGCTGCGGATCGTGCGGCAGACGCTAAATATCGTTAATTAAAGAGAATTCAACATGACATTTGAGCAATTTATTTTTTATGTACTTGCTGCAATGGCCGTCGTCTCTGGTTTGATGGTGATTACGGTTAAAAACCCTGTTAAGGCCGCTTTATGGTTGGTATTAGCGTTTATTTCAACGGCTGGCGTTTGGATTATGGCGCAAGCTGAATTCCTCGGCTTGGTATTGATTCTGGTCTATGTCGGAGCGGTTATGGTGCTGTTCCTGTTCGTGGTCATGATGTTGGACATCAACCTGGCGAAACTGAAAGAAGGCTTTACCCGTTACTTGTCATTGGGTGCGATTGCTGCAGTCGCGACTTTCGGTATGATGTATATGGTTCTAGGGCCTGCACATTTCGGTTTGGAAGTAACCGGTGCGCCGGTCGTTCACGATGCGGACTTTAATAACACCGCCGCCATCGCCGTACCTCTTTATACAACACATGCGTACGCCTTTGTTTTGGCTGCAGTTCTTCTGTTGGTCGGTATTGTCGCGGCTATCGCTTTAACGCTACGTCGTCGTGCGCCTAAAGAAGTGCTTTATCAGAACATTGATAAGCAGGTTAAAACACAGGCGTCCGACCGTCTGAGAATGGTGAAAATGGATGCGGTAGTCGAAAAAGAGCTACCGGCAAAAGAGGAGGAGAGCAAGTGATCGCTTTATCGGATTACCTTATTTTTAGCGCCATTCTTTTTACGATCAGTATGGCGGGGATTTTCCTGAATCGTAAGAACATCATTATTTTGTTGATGTCTATCGAATTGCTTTTGTTAGCCGTTAATACGAATCTTGTTGCGTTTTCATACTATTTGAATGATGTTACGGGCCAGATTTTTGTTTTCTTCATTCTTACGGTTGCTGCTGCGGAAGCGGCGATTGGTTTGGCTCTTATTGTACTAGTGTTCCGTAATCGCAAGAGCATCAATGTTGATGATCTTGGATCGCTGAAGGGGTAGTTGTTGATGTTACACTTTATTCTTACCGTTATTTTATTGTCGCCGTTATTCGGCTCAATGATTGCCGGTTTATTCGGTCGACAGGTTGGGCGCAAAGGTGCGCATACTGCAACGATTATCGGTGTGGCGATTTCAACTGTATTGTCTTTCTATGTCTTCATGCTATTTGTATTGCAAGGCAACGATCCATACAACGCCAGCCTTTACACGTGGATGGTAACGGACGGTATCCGTTTTGAAATCGGTTATATGATCGACGAGCTGTCCGCCACGATGATGTTGGTGGTAACCTTCGTATCCTTGATGGTACATATCTATACCATCGGTTATATGGATCATGATGAAGATTACGACCACCATAATCCTTACTATCAGCGTTTCTTCAGTTACATCTCGTTGTTTACGTTCTCAATGCTTTCATTGGTTATGGCAAACAACTTCCTACAGCTGTTCTTCGGTTGGGAAGCGGTAGGTTTGGTTTCTTACCTATTGATCGGTTTCTACATGAAGCGCGAGTCGGCGATTCAGGCAAACTTGAAAGCCTTCTTGGTTAACCGTGTGGGTGACTTCGGTTTCATCCTGGGTATTGCGATGGTATTCGTTTACTTCAATACCATGGACTATCAAGAATTCTTCGCTCAGCTGACCTCTCAGCGTGATGTGATGATTGAGATCGTACCGGGCGTTGAATGGTCGATGATTACATTGATGTTAATTCTATTGTTCATCGGTGCCATGGGTAAATCGGCTCAGATGCCGTTGCACGTTTGGCTTCCTGAATCGATGGAAGGTCCGACGCCTATTTCCGCTTTGATCCACGCTGCAACCATGGTTACCGCGGGTATCTTCATGGTGGCGCGTCTGTCTCCTGCATTTGAATTGTCGGAAGCGGCATTGAGTTTCGTCTTGGTTGTCGGTGCTTTGACGGCATTCATGATGGGGTTGCTAGGTTTAATCCAGAACGATATCAAACGCGTAGTTGCTTACTCGACGCTTTCCCAGTTGGGTTATATGACTGCGGCATTGGGTGCTTCGGCTTATGCGGCAGGTATGTTCCACGTATTGACGCACGCGTTCTTCAAGGCTTTATTGTTCTTGGCGGCCGGTTCGGTCATTATCGCGATGCATCATAAACAAGACATCCGTGATATGGGTGGCTTAAGAAAGTATATGCCTATTACATATATGGCGATGTTGATCGGTTCTTTGGCTTTGATCGGATTCCCAGGATTCTCAGGTTTCTTCTCTAAAGACAGCATTTTGTTGGCTTTAGGTGAAAGTGATCGTTTCGGCGCTACTTTCGCTTATGTGTTGCTGATGGCAGGTGTATTCGTGACCGCTTTCTATAGCTTCCGTATGTTCTTTATCGTTTTCCACGGTGAAGAGAGCGAGTACGTGCGTACTCACGAAATGAAAGAATCGCCTTGGGTCGTTACATTGCCGTTGATTCTATTGTCTATTCCGGCTGTGTTGATGGGGCTACCTATGATCGAGCCGATGTTGAACGGAACGTATTTCAACGAGTCGATTTTCGTTACGGCTCAGAACGACACCATGATGGCGGTTTACAACAATTATTATCACGGCGTGTTGGATATGATCGTGCATTCATTCATGACATTGCCGGTTGCTTTGGCTCTGTCCGGTGTGTTGTTGGCGTGGATCCTATACATCAAGCGTCCTGATATCCCAGGTAAGTTGAAGTCAATGTGTCCTCGCGGTTACTACATGTTGGATAACGCCTATGGGTTCGACCGTTTGAATGAAATCGTTTTCGTCAACGGAACTCGTAAGTTGGGTCAATTCTTCACCAAGTCGGTAGATATCAAGTTGATCGATACCGGTGTGATCATGAATACCTGTTATGCAATCTTGAATTCTGCAAACAGTTTACGCGAAGCACAGACAGGGTATTTATACCACTATGCGTTTGTGATGATTTTCGGCCTACTAGCGATGCTGGTTTGGGTACTTTGGTAATTTAGAAGAATAATAAGAGAAGGGAATAGACTACATGTTATCAAGCTATCCTATATTAAGTACTCTAATTTGGCTGCCGATTATCGGTGGCTTGTTAGTTCTTTTTGCAGGCCGTAATAATGCTTCTGCCGCCAAATGGCTTTCTTTGGCGACCGTAATGTTGACCTTCGTTTTATCGTTACCGCTTTGGTTCGGTTTCGATACAACGACGGCTTCCATGCAATTTGTCGAAAAAGTTGAATGGATTCCATCGTTCAATATTTACTATCACTTAGGTGTGGACGGTTTATCCATGCCATTGGTATTGTTGACCACTTTTACTCAAGTATTGGTTGTGGCCTCTGCGTGGGACGTTATTAAAGAACGTGTCGAACAATACATGGGTGCCTTCCTGATCATGGGCGGGATGATGACCGGTGTATTCGTTGCTCTGGATTCGATTCTGTTCTATGTGTTCTGGGAAGCGTTGTTGATTCCGATGTTTATCGTTATCGGTAAATGGGGTGGACCTCGCCGTGTTTACGCGACCTTGAAGTTCTTCCTGTATACGTTCTTCGGTTCGGTATTCATGTTGGTTAGCTTCCTGTATATGTTCTATCAGTCAGGCAGCTTCTCAATCCTTGATATGCACACAATGCACTTGGGAATGACGGCTCAGACCTTGATTTTCTTGGCGTTCCTGATTGCCTTCGCGGTTAAGATTCCGATGTTCCCGGTACACACTTGGTTGCCGGATGCGCACGTTGAAGCACCAACTGCCGGTTCTGTCGTACTGGCGGCGATCATGCTTAAGATGGGTGGTTACGGTTTCGTCCGTTTCAGCTTGCCGATCACGCCTGACGCGTCAATGGCACTTGATTGGTTAGTCATTGGTTTGTCTTTGATCGCGATCGTCTATATCGGTGTAATCGCATTGGTTCAGAACGATATGAAGAAGCTGGTTGCTTATTCTTCGATCTCTCACATGGGCTTCGTGACGTTGGGTATGTTCGTGTTGTACGACATCCTTCAGAATACCGGTACGCTTCAAGGTGCTCAATTGGGTATGGAAGGGGCCATGGTTCAGATGGTTTCTCACGGTTTCATCTCGGGTGCGATGTTCTTGGCGATCGGTGTACTTTACGACCGTATGCACACGCGTGAAATTTCAGCCTATAGTGGTGT
Source organism: Thiomicrorhabdus sp. (assembly GCF_041583835.1). Lineage (GTDB taxonomy): Bacteria > Pseudomonadota > Gammaproteobacteria > Thiomicrospirales > Thiomicrospiraceae > Thiomicrorhabdus. The sequence goes on from NZ_JBFHFC010000015.1 coordinate 50,296, forward strand.
TGTGAACAAGATGCCTTGGTTTGTCATGTTCGCCGTATTGTTTGCGATGGCGAACGTCGGTCTTCCAGGTACTTCCGGCTTCGTGGGTGAGTTTATGGTTATTCTTAGCTCGTTCAAAGCGAACCTATGGTACGGAACGATTGCTGCGTTGACTTTGATTATCGGTGCCGCTTATACGCTATGGATGGTTAAGCGTGTATTCTTCGGTCCGATTACCAATGAGAACGTTGAAAACTTACAAGACCTTAACAAGCGCGAGTTTGCCATTATGGCAACCTTGGCCGTTGCGGTTGTTGCTCTGGGTGTTTACCCAGGACCATTGATGGAAGTGATGCATACTTCCGTTGAAAACTTGCTTATTCAAGCAACAACTTCAAAACTTTAATTGGATATAGGTGAATTAACAGTATGAATTTTGTAATACCTGCTTTTGCACCCGCAATACCAGAAATGGTTCTTTTGGCGATGGCTTCATTTATTTTGGTCGCCGATACTTTCTGGTCTAAGCGTTATCAATTTGCGACTTACTATGCAGTACAGGCTACCTTGTTGGTGGTTGCGTATTTTATTATGACAAGCTTCGCTACCAGTCAAGTTATTACGTTTGACGGTAGTTTTGTACGCGATAGTTTTGCCGATATCCTTAAACTTTTCATTATCCTGGTTTCTTTGGGTATCTTCCTGTTCTCTAAAGAATACTTGCTGCAGCAGAAATTCTTCAGCGGCGAATACTTTGTATTAGGATTGTTCGGTGTTCTAGGTATGTTCGTTATGGTTTCGGCTCATAACTTCATTACGTTGTACCTAGGTTTGGAAATCATGTCGCTTTCCATGTACGCCATGATCGCTCTAAGACGCGATTCGTCCGATGCGATCGAGTCGGCGATGAAATATTTCGTTTTGGGTGCTTTGGCAACCGGTATTCTGTTGTACGGTTTCTCAATGATTTACGGCGCAACCGGTTCAATCACTCTGCCTGAAATCGCTAAGATCATCGATTCAGGTAAAGCGGATTCAGTCGTACTTTCATTCGGTGTGGTCTTCATCGTTATCGGTTTGGCGTTCAAACTGGGTGCGGTACCTTTCCATATGTGGATGCCGGACGTTTACCATGGTGCGCCGACTGCCGTTACCCTTTATTTAGGTACGGCTCCTAAGATCGCCGGTTTCGCGATCCTTTACCGTTTGTTGGCGGAAGGGATGCCTGGCTTGGTTGGCGATTGGCAAACACTGATCATCATCCTGTCGATTCTTTCGATGATTGTCAGTGCATTTGTAGCGATCGTTCAGGAAAACCTAAAGCGTATGTTGGCTTACTCCGGTATCGGTCACGTCGGTTTCCTATTATTGGGTATCCTTGCCGCTAATCCGGACGGTTACGCCAGTGCCATGTTCTATAGTATTGTTTATGCAATTACGGGTGTGGCCGGTTTCGGTATGATCATTGCCTTGTCGCGTACCGGTAATGAATTCGACAAGATTGCCGACTTTAAAGGCTTGAATGCGCGTAACCCTTGGTTGGCGTTCATGATGTTGATCGTCATGTTCTCTATGGCGGGTATTCCTCCGTTCATTGGCTTCTTCGCTAAAGTGGTTGTTATTGAAGAAGTGGTTAAGGCCGGATTTACCTGGATCGCGATCATTGCCGTGATTACGGCCGTTATCAGTGCGTTCTACTATCTACGTGTGGTCAAAGCCATGTACTTTGATAAAACCGAAGATGAAACGCCATTGGCACCGGTTAGCTCACAATTGAACTGGGCGGTAAGTCTGGTTTCAATCGCGCTGCTAGTGCTAGGTTTGATGCCTTCATCGTTGATTGAATTGAGTTACCAAAGCATTGGTATTCAATAATCAATATATGCAATAATTAAAAGCCCGTCCTAACGGGCTTTTTTTATACAAAGAGAGATTCTTATGAGTTTAGATCAGGCTGTTTGGTTACTATTAATTACCGCTATCGTTTTAGCGAATGTTCCATGGATTCTTTCTAACCGGATTTTCGTGTTTATCAAAGTCCCTAACAAGTCTTTCATGATCAATTTATTGGAATGGCTGCTGTATTTCATTCTGACGGGAATCTTGGCTTACCTGCTTGAAAATAAGAGCATGGGGCATGTTCAGGCACAAGGTTGGGAGTTCTATACGGTCACGTTCTTTATGTTCGTAATTTTCGCTTTTCCAGGCTTTATTTACCGCTATAACCTTAAGAATTTTCTTAATTCCAAAAAAGTTTAAGTTTATACGGAATAGGGGTTGTAATAATTCTGTAAGCCCCTATAATACGCCACATCGAAACGGAAACGTTACGAACTACAAATTGACGCGGGGTGGAGCAGCTTGGTAGCTCGTCGGGCTCATAACCCGAAGGTCGTTGGTTCAAATCCAGCCCCCGCTACCAAATTCAAATACAATTTAAGTATTGAAATCAATGGGTTAAGTGTTGCAGCACTAGCCCATTTTTTTTGTCTGTAATTCAAGTTGCACCGATTTTGCA
>NZ_JBFHFC010000016.1:0-47473 GCF_041583835.1 Thiomicrorhabdus sp.
ACCCTTTGTGACGCAACGACTGTGTCCAACAGCGCTAATCTTGATTTAAATACCGCCAGCGTGGTCTTAGTTGCTTACAACCAAGACGGTGAAGCCACTTTAAATGACTGTAACAGCCAAAACGTCGCCTCAAAAGAGAACTGCGACATCGATTTGTATTATCACCGAGCTACCGCCTCAAACGAGGATAACCGCTTCTTTGACGACGTGATCGTCTCTATCAGCGGCTATGAAATAAAAGCCCATATTCTTTCGCAAATGCTTTCTTGGGACAGCTTTTCCTCAACGACGACCAGTTCCGGCTTGACGCCGACCTATGAGGATTTTGACATCACGGCGGACGACACGGTTCCGGTTTCCAACGACGTTGATACGCCCGACGTCATTCTGGTCAACCGAAACGTCGAAACCGACCTCAATCTTGGTGGTGGTGACGACTATCTGGCGATCGGACACAATCAAGAAACCGGAGCGAACATCGACACCGGTTACGGCGACGACCAACTTTATATCGTCGGACAATCTCAAGCCAACGTCGATCTAAGCCGTGGGGACGACACCTACGTCTTAGGCGCGGATTTAGTGAAAAACCTTGATGCCGGCTGGGGTAACGATAAGGTCTGGATTCAAGGAAATGTTCTCTCCGGTTCAAACCTGGACATGAACAAAGACGATGACATCTTGTGGGTCGGTACCGCCGGGAATGATTCGACAGGACAAATCAACGATGACATAAGTGGTGGTGCCGACTATGACATCCTGGTACTTGAAAACACGAGCAAAGCCGAATGGGAGAGCAACTCCACACTTCGAAACCATGTAAATAATTTTGAACTGGTGATTTTTGAAGCGGATGCTTCGGGCAATCGCGAGTATATCGTACTGTAATCATGCTTCTGGCATTAAGAGTTTCTGTGGTACAACCAAACTAAACACGACTTGAATATTCAAGAACTCAATTTTTTTGCAAAACCAAGCGCTCCTTTTCCGGTTTGGAATACTGCTTGATTTCATATTCACGCTGTGAGGCTTTTTGACGACTTTCCGCTGCCTCTTGATAGACTAATTGACAGGGGCGGCGCGCCTGCGTGTATCGGGCACCACCTTTAATCTCGCCGTTGTGCTGTCTTATCCGGTTTTCCAAACGGTTAGTGATACCGCAATATAAACTGTCATCCGAACAGCGCAGTAGATAAACCCACCAGGCCTGTTCGGTTTTCACGACCACTTCGGAATCAGACTTCGTCACCCTGACGCACCCAATGACCCGATTTACCGCCTTTTTTCTCAAGCAACTGTACCTGATCGATGATCATGCCTTTGTCCACGGCTTTACACATATCGTATAACGTCAATGCGGCTGCACTCGCGGCGGTCAAAGCTTCCATCTCGACACCGGTCTGCCCGACCAGTTTGCAGATGGCGACGATTTCAACGCAGCTTTTCTTGATATTCGGCGTCAATTCAACTTTCACTGACGTCAGCATCAGCGGATGGCACATAGGAATGATATCCGGCGTCTTCTTAGCCGCCATAATTCCCGCAATACGTGCGGTCGCCATGACGTCACCTTTTTTATGCTTGCCTTCGACGATCATCTCTAACGTCTCCGGCAGCATACGAATCACCGCCATAGCACGTGCTTCACGCTCGGTATGCTGCTTTTCGCTGACATCGACCATACGTGCCTGCCCTTTGGAGTCCAAGTGGGTTAGTTTGTTCTCTGTTGTCATAACTTACTCATTAATCGGGTTAAATGGATAAAACGCTACTTTATCACCTTTTTGGATGACAGTATCTTCAGGGATGACCACAAACCCTTCCGCCCAGACGGTCGACGTCAGAACGCCGGAACCCTGGTTCGGATAGATGTCGACATAGGTCTTCTGGTTCTTGTTGACCAATTTGGCACGTGCGAACTCGCGTCTAAAACCGACTTGCGGCCATGCGAAAATGGCTTCCAACCAAATCGGTTTAGACTTCAATTCATTAGCACCCTGCATCTTCAACAGATAGGGACGTGCGAACAGGTTGAACGTCGCAAACGCCGACACCGGATTACCCGGCAGGCCGATGAAAGGCGTACCTTGGATATCACCGTAGGCCAATGGCTTTCCGGGCTTCATTTTAACCTTCCACATATCCAGCGAACCTAGCTGCTCGATAGCCGGCTTGATATGGTCTTCCTCACCCACCGAGACACCGCCTGTCGTCACAACGACATCGGAAATTGAAGCGGCTTGCTTCATTGCTTCGACGGTCGCTTCCAACGTATCTTCAACCTGACCCAAGTCGATCAACTCAAAACCGAGCGCCGGAATCAGACCGGCCAATACATAGCGGTTTGCATTGTAGATTTTACCGGGCTGTGGAGCTTCACCCGGCTCCAGCAGTTCGTCGCCGGTCGTGAAGGTAGCAATTTTTAATGGCTGGTAAACTTCGACTTCACCGATTCCGATGGAGGTGATCAAGCCTAAATCCTGCGGGCGTAATTTATGCCCCGCTTTCAGAATTTCATCGCCCAAGCCGATGTCTTCGCCCAATCGTCGAATATTCTGGCCGGGTTTCGTCTTTTTTGCGTTGATTTTGATCTGCTCGCCGTCTGCTTCGGTCTCTTCCTGCATCACAACCATGTTCGCCCCTTCCGGAATCGGCGCACCGGTAAAGATACGCGCCGCAGTGCCCGGTTTCAGTGCTTGAGGCTGAGATCCTGCTGGGATACGCTGACTTACGCTTAAGGTCGTGTTGTGCTCTAAATCAAAGCTATGCAAAGCATAACCGTCCATCATACTGTTATCGTGCGGCGGCACATTCACACCCGATACAATGCCTTTGGCCAGTACACGTCCAAGCGCCTGAAAGACCGGAATACGTTCGGTCTTTTCGGTAGGCTTAACCTGAGTTAAAAGATAGTGCAAAGCTTCATCAAATGTTTTCATAATCAATCTCAAAAAAATCCCCGCGAAAGCGGGGAAATGACAGAATCCGTTAAAAATTAATGTTTGTTACCTATAACAAGTTTATTGCCAACGCTGTTCGGCGTCTTTATCGCTTAAGCGGGCATCCACCCAACGCTCTTCACCATTCGGCAAAGTTTCTTTCTTCCAGAACGGCGCATTGGTTTTAAGGTAATCCATAATAAAATGCGCGGCATAAAACGCATTTTCTCGATGACGGCTGCTGACCGCCACTAAAACTATTTGGTCGGTCGGGTACATCTTACCGATTCGATGAATGATCACACTCGACTCCAACGACCAACGTTCGTGCGCTTCAAGACGAATTTTTTCAAGAGCCTTTTCAGTCATACCCGGGTAATGCTCAAGTTCCAATACGGAAACGTCATCCCCTTCGTTAATATCGCGTACGGTCCCGACAAACGAAACAACCGCACCGATATCGGTATGACCCTCACGCAATTTGGCAACTTCGGTCGTCAAATCGAAATCGTCTTGCTGAACCTTGATATAAGGATAAGTCGACATTTAGCCTTAGCCTCCCGTAACCGGCGGAAAGAAGGCGATTTCGTCGCCCGCGCGAATTTCCGTTTGGCGGTTAGCGACATCGTGGTTAACAGCGATCTGAAGGTTCTGATTATCCAATAACGCTTGCTTCCAATTATCACCACGGGAAGCCAATTCGACGATTAACGAATCGACAGTGCTATGATTGGCTGGCAACTGTTCGTCTGCCTTGCCTAACATTTCCCGAAAGCTTGCGAAATAAAGTACGTTTACCATCGTTTTTATCCTCTACTGGATTGGATACCAATCAATTTTCTGTTTGTCGGTTTGTATTAACCGCCAAGTTGGACCATTTGTCTGAATTCAATATTGTGGACATTTTCATTAAAGAAATGTCTTTCCGGTTTTTTCAACATCGCATCCGTTATCAGCTGCTCCAACTCTTCGTCGGAGATACCATTTCTGAGCGGTGTGCGCAGGTCAACCGAATCTTCCTGACCAAGGCACAGTGCCAAGACTCCGCGGGCCGTTAAACGAACACGGTTGCAGGTTTCACAGAAGTGTTGTGAAACGGCGGAAATTACACCGATACGCGTATTGGTTCCGGCAATCAAGAAATTACGCGAAGGGCCGTCATGCGTCTTTCCTGAAGACGGCAGTAGATCCTTACCGACGTGCTTCTTAATTCTTGCCAGAATTTTTTCTGCCGGATAGTGCTGATCCATCATACTCACGCCGGCCGGACCGATCGGCATGGTTTCGATAAAGCGCACTTCAACACCTTTCTCAAGGCCATAATCCACCATCGCTTCAATCTCGTCGTCATTGGTACCTTTCATGACCACCATATTGAACTTAACCGGTTGCATTCCTACTTCTAGAGCCTTATCAACCCCAGCCAAGACCTTCTCAAGGTTACCGCCGCGGGTAATTTTATTGAAACGCTCCGGCTTAAGGGAGTCGATCGAAATATTGACCCGTGTAATTCCCGCCTCTTTAAGTGCCAAGGCCTCTCTTTCAAGGTGATGTGCATTGGTTGATAATGCAATATCTTCAAGCCCGTCATACTGGCTGATCTGCCCGACAAAAGTGGGGAGATTCTTTCTAACCAAAGGTTCTCCTCCGGTTAAACGGACTTTAGCGACGCCTAAATTTACAAACGCTTTGATAATCCGCGCCAATTCATCATAAGACAGATATTCGGTATGCTGACCTTCGGGATGCACCCCTTGTTCCGGCATGCAATAACCACAACGGTAATTACATTTATCGGTCACCGAAACACGTACATATTCGATTTTTCGATTAAATGGATCAATCAGTTCTTTTCTCATCAGAAGGTCTGTCTCATTCTAATTATTGCCTAGCGTTATAGCCAGATGGGAATAACGCATTTTACACGAATAATGCATTAGAATTCAATAATGTATTTAAAAAAATAGAGAATTTATTAGTGTCTATTTAAGGCGTATTTTAAAAGCCCTGAAACAAAAAAAGCCCGCATAAAAGCGGGCTTTTTCAACTTCGATGTAATCGGTTGATTACATACCAGAGTGACCTACACCTGGTGGATCTTCATGCATACGTTGAGGAACGTTATACTGAGGAGTACCATCTGGTAGCTTACGTGCTTGACGATAGCTATGGATGTCACCTTTACCGTTACCAACTTGCGCATCAGGACAGTTAGTCATGCAACGCTCGTTATGAATAACAGGACGGTGGTCACAGAAGAAGTTACCTTGGTTCTTCATGAACTTGTTAGCTTTCATCAACATTTCAGAGTTGAAGAAATCTTCGTCTTGAATTTCAGTACCTTCTGAATCCAACTTGATGTAGTTAGATTGTAGGATATAACCAGTCATACCCATGTAACCTGCATCACCGATGAACGGAGCGTTAGGCGTCCAGAAAGGCATTGTACGACGGATGTAGTCGAACAAAGTAACCGCATACGGCCAGTAGTTACCAACAGCTTTCATCGGAGCTGGATCGTAGAAGTCAGAAGTAACAAGGTTTTCTTCAACCGCTAGAGGAAGATAACCTTTAGCACCTTCACCGAATTCACCGTGACACATACCACAGTATTGAACGTAAATCTTAGCACCTTTCTCAACAGTCATACCAACTGAAGCATCAGGAAGACCTTTACCGTCACCGTCTACAGTGATGTTCCACTTCTTCATTGCAGTTTCAGCAATCGGAGTACCGAAGCCGTATGCAGTGAAGTTAGCATCGCTGTAGTAGTTCTTGTTAACACTGTCGTGAACTTCAGTGAAAGCCGCAGGAACTTTACACTGAGCGTTACCGTGGTTACCACCGTCGATGCTGTCGTCAACTTCGAAAGAGTAAGGGTTAGCAGGATCTAACTTACCTTCCAAACCGTCACGACCGTAAGTAGCGTCTTTACCAAGGATCGCTTCAATTACTTTAGCGTCTAGGTATTTACCATCGTTTGCTTTGATAATTTCTGCGTAATCCGCAGCGTACTTACCGTTGATTTTCTCACCAGAAGCCGCACCGTCAGAGCTTCCGCTCATTGCGCTTGCAGAACCAGCAAATAAAGTTGCAACTGCTGCTGCAACGAATGTTTTTTTAGTACTGAACATTTTCAATCATGCCTCCGTTTTTGCCGTCTTCCCAAGCGTGTACGCGCCATGTAACCATCGCAGTACGGTGGTAAACGTTTTTTGTACCTTCTAAGCTACGCATTTGCGGCATAGGCGGCTGAACATAACCGGTTTCATCTGTAACACGGCTCATTAGGAATGCTTCTGAACCATCCCAATCCCATTCAACTTCGAAACGAGTCCAAGCCTTATCAAGAACAGGAGAAGTAAAGTGAGCTTCTTTCCAGTTTTTACCACCGTCGAACGATACGTCAACGTGAGCAACTTTACCGCGACCAGACCATGCTAGACCACGAACGAAGTACTTACCAGGACCTTGCATTTTGAAGTCTGGTGATGGGTAAGTGATTACTGAGTTTGGTTCCATGTACCATGAGAAACGCTGTGCAGTTCCGTCAGGCATCAATTCAGTATACTTAGATGTTTCTTCACGGTGCTGCATAGGCACATCGTGAACTTGGATACGACGTAGGTATTTAACCCACATGTTCGCTTCACAACCAGGAACAACTAAACGGATTGGGTAACCCTGTTCACGACGTAGAGCTTCACCGTTCTGCGCGTAAGCAACGAAACAGTCATCCATAGCGATTTCAAGCGGGATAGAACGTGCCATACCAGATGCATCCGCACCTTCAGGAATGATCCACTTACCTTCCGGCTTGATACCCGCTTCTTTCAATAGGTCAGATAGACGTACACCAGTGTATTCAACACAAGACATCATACCGTGAGTCCACTGAACAGAGTTCAACTGAACACCTTTCCATTCCATCGCACCGTTCGCAGGACACTCAACGAAGTGAATACGTGAGACAGATGGGAAACGCTTAAGATCATCCATAGTGAAGATCAATGGACGCTCTACCAAACCGTGAATTACTAAACGGTGATCATCTGGGTTGATTGTTGGTACACCACCGTGGAAACGCTCGAAGTGAAGACCGTTTGGAGTGATGATACCGTGCAAGCTTTGTAGCGGAGTCATGGTGATAGACGCCATTGAGTCAGGAGTCAACCACTCTAGAGTACGACGTTGAACTTCTTTCTCGAATGGAGAAGGCATACCATAAGGGTACTTACGAACACCGAAACCTAAAGATTTACGAGCTGCACCATCTTGTAGTACTTCTGTAATTTCTTTCTTACCGGCATATGGCGCAACTGCTTTTTTAGCGTCATAACCCGCACCTTCTGCAGCAGAAGCGGCCTTAGTGAAAAGCACGCCTCCAGCTACAGCCGCACCACCTTTTAGAAAGGCACGACGGCTTTGGCTACGGCTTTCTTCAGTTTGAACCGCAACCTTTTCTACGTTTTGATCTGTCATTTAATGCTCCTTGATTGATCTTGTTGCCTGGCAACAACACCCCAGATTCAAGAGTTTTAATTTATTTTAGTTAGCGTGTACTTGTACTGCGATACCGAGTACCGGCTATACATATTTTGCTGGCCTGTAATGATATGTTTTATAACCCAATACTTCAAGCCATGAACTACACAAAAATTAGAAATCACTTATATAATTTTTTTATAGGGGATGTGCCGACAATCTATTTGTAAGTACTTTTATGTAGAAAAATCCACCTTAAAGGACAATATCTAACATAAAGCACCAAAAACCCATCCATCTTAATAAAAATCAACAAGTTACAATCCAGGCAAATTTTCTCTACGGCAGATCGGTCCGGACTTAGGGTTCTCGATATCTTCGGCAACCTGACTCAGAAACTTCTGCAACTCATCAATGCTTAACACCGACAATATCTTATTCATGATTTCAGGATGAATGGCGACCGTCGTGTATTCACCGGACTGCAACATCACTTGTACTCCGCAAGCATCGGCCAAGGCTCCGCCGTCATCGTTACCTTCAATCTGTGCCGCCTGCTCGCCAAAAAACATTTCATTATAAGCCTCTTCAATCAATTCAATGACGTCCCCATCAACATCGTCTTTGAACTGAACGGAGTATGAGTTTTCACCCGATGGCATCTCCTCAACAATCAAAGAGGGCTTTACGGATTGGGATACACAAAAGTCCGCAAATTTCTGTGCCAAAGGTTCATCAAAAAAAACATATTCCACCTGCTCACTCACCGCTTCACTCCTTTTCTTTTTCAGGTTTGAATAGTATCATTCAAACACTTCCATTTAGCGTTATTCAGTTTCTTACAAAGGTTCTCGTTATGATTGATCGTCAATATCCCATTACCCGCATGCGTCGAATGCGTAAAGACGCTTTTTCACGCCGTTTAATGTGTGAAAACGTTCTAACCACAAACGATTTGATCTTGCCGATGTTCGTTATTGAAGGGCACAACACCCGTGAACCGGTTAAATCCATGCCGGGCGTTGAGCGTTTGAGTATAGATCTTTTAGTAGCGGAAGCCAAAGAAATTTACGACCTTGGAATTCCTATGATCGCCCTTTTCCCGGTCACTCCGGACGAAGCCAAATCACTGGATGCAGCCGAAGCTTATAATCCCGACGGACTGGCACAGAGAGCGATTCGCGCGGTAAAACAAGCCTGTCCGGAACTGGGCGTCATGACCGACGTGGCTCTGGATCCGTTCACCACCCACGGTCAAGACGGTATTATCGACGAAAACGGTTATGTGCTTAACGACGACACCGTGGACGTATTAATGCAGCAAGCGTTATCGCATGCCGTCGCCGGTGCCGACGTGATCGGACCTTCAGACATGATGGACGGTCGCATCATCGAAATCCGTGAACTGCTTGAAGACCACGGTCACGTCAACACCCGCATCATCGCTTACTCGGCAAAATATGCATCTTCTTTCTACGGCCCGTTCCGTGACGCGGTCGGTTCTGCCGGCAACTTAGGCAAAGGTAATAAATATACCTATCAAATGGATCCGGCCAACAGTAACGAAGCGCTACACGAAGTCTCTTTAGACTTGAATGAAGGTGCGGACATGGTCATGGTCAAACCCGGCGTACCGTATCTGGACATCGTGCGCCGCATCAAAGACGAGTTTAAAGCACCGACTTACGTTTATCATGTCAGCGGCGAATATGCGATGCTTAAAGCCGCCGCCCAAAACGGCTGGATAGACGAACGCGCCGTAGTTATGGAAACCTTGCTTAGCTGCAAGCGTGCCGGTGCAGACGGCATCTTGACCTATTACGCCAAACTGGCTGCCATCTGGTTAAACGAAAATCGCTAATTCAGGAACTCAAGCTACTATGACGGATGCATACGCGGTGGTCGGCTACCCAATCGCCCACTCAAAATCTCCACTTATTCATCGTTTATTTGCCGAACAGACCGGCGAAGACATCAGCTATGAAGCCATCCTGGTAGATACCGACGAATCTTCGTTCGAGTGGGCAATGGCGGACTTAAAGAATCGCGGTTATAAGGGCATCAATATCACCGTGCCTTATAAACTGGACGCTTTTGAATATGCCGACACGCTTTCAGAACGCGCTCAAACCGCGCATGCCGTCAACACCTTTATCTTTAACGAAGACGGCACCACTATCGGCGACAATACCGACGGCATCGGTTTGGTCAATGACATTGAAATCAACGGTTCCCGACCTTTCAAAAATCAAAAAGTATTGATTCTTGGAGCCGGCGGAGCCGTTCAGGGGATTTTGCAGCCGCTACTCGAAAAGCAACCGGCGATGGTACACATTGCCAACCGGACGGCAAAACGCGCCGAAGTGTTAGGCGAACGTTTTCAAAGCCCGGTTCCAATTAGTGCCAGCGGATGGGACGACATTCCAAATGGTCCTTACGACATCATCATCAACGGCACTTCGGCTAGTTTGGAGGGTAAACTGCCGCCTGTTTCAAGCGATCTGATCGCGGCTAACAGCTTGGTCTACGACATGATGTACGGGCAGGAACCGACGGTGTTCATGAACTGGGCAAAACAGCACCAACCAGACTGTTCCACTATGGATGGCTTGGGAATGCTGGTCGGCCAAGCCGCCGAAGCTTTTTATTTATGGCGCGGCGTCCGTCCACAGACCTCACAAGTCATCGAAACCGTCAGAGAAATGATGGATAAAAACTAAGTCTTCCGAAAATCAAACCCAACAAGTCTGTTGGGTTTGATTTGACAGGGATCTTACGGCACTACCCCTTATTCCTCTTCATCATAAGCATCTTCGCTCTGATACTGATCTTTCAATTTCACGTAATGCCCGGCGGAATATTTGAAAAAGGCCAACTCCTGTTCGGTCAATGCTCTCGCTTGTTTGACCGGAGAGCCCACGTACAAATAACCGCTTTCCAAAACTTTGCCCGGCGGCACCAGGCTGTTCGCCCCCACAAGTACATGCTTTTGCACTACGGCATTATCCAATACCACCGCACCCATGCCGATTAAACACTCGTCTTCAATGATACAACCATGTAAAACTGCGTTATGCCCGACGGTCACATCCTTGCCGACAATACACTTGGATCCCTTGGAAATTTCACTTTCATGCGTGGTATGCACAACACAACCGTCTTGAATATTTGAGCGGTCGCCAATAACGATATCATTTACATCGCCACGAAGCGTAGCATTTGGCCAAATACTGACATCTTCTCCCAACACACATTTCCCGATCACCACAGATGATTCGTCCACCCAAGCCGTTTCGTGCATCACAGGCACTATACCTCGGTAACTTCTAATCGCCATTCCGTTTATCCCATAATCATTTATTCGAGACCTTGGATTATAACGCAGCCAAACTCATTTCAAAACGTAGCCGTTCAACCCCACCCGCCAAGACATAACTCAAACTTATGCCGTTAAAAAATCATTCATGACAAAGCTGCATTTCACCACCGATACTCTAGCTATAATAACCCTATTAGTATTGCTACTAAAGGAATTGTTTATGTCTCAACCGGTTGAAAAACGCTTTGCCAAACGGATACCTTCCAATCGTCCCGTCTTGTTAATATCGGGAAACCAAAACATTTACGCCACTATGACCGACTTTTCAATGCACGGTGTCGGGTTAATTTCGGATATTGCCTTACAGGTAAACGATCGCATTGAAATCCATTTCGACATTCCGGAGGCAGACAAACCGCGTTCATTTCAATTTAAGGCACAAGTCAGGCACTGCATTCCATTGCAATTCAATGCCCACATTGGTGTAAAGCTGGATTTTCCGACCCAAGCTTATTTAGCGCTTTACGAAAAACTTTCGGCGGCTTAACTGCACGATCAAAAATACACATTAATCACTATATACTTATAAAGTTAACTGATTATATTGGCTATACAGATATATAATTTTTCTGATATAGTGCTTTAAACAATTTTTAATACAGACCTCATTTAAGGTACTGCTATGTCACCAAAACAAAAAACATCAAATGCAGACAAACGCCAGGCTGAACGGTATCCGTCCCATAAGGCGTCTATTCTTTTACAAGATGATAAACAGATCTACACCACGATCATCAACTTTTCAGCTAGCGGCGTCGGGTTTTTAAGTGCCGTTCCCCTTATCCCGGGCGACGAGGTTGAACTGCTGTTTGACGTAGAACTGGACGAGCAAACCGTTTCATTCAGACTTCCGATTGAAGTGATTCGATCTACGCAGGATGACGATGAGCATGTGATTGGTGCAAAATTGCAGACCGTCACTTTTGAATATAGACAACTATTGAAGAAACTGGCAAACATGTACACATCTTTAGGAGCGGTTAAATCCCACGATCCTAAAGCAACGCTTTTTTAATCAAAATAAAACAAACTTAATTAAGCGTTAAAAATTAATCAAATCATAAAAAAAAGCCTGGCATAGCCAGGCTTTTTTTATCCGATCTCAATATGCCAAAACATTAACGCATAGTGACCAATTCTTCTGAACTCGATGGATGTATGGCTATCGTCGCATCCAAATCCGCCTTGGTTGCGCCCATTTGCACGGCCACAGCAAATCCTTGCAACATCTCGTCCGCACCGTCGCCGACAATATGAATACCGACAACCTTCTCTTCTTCTCCCGTCACAACCAGCTTTAATGCCGTTTTAATCTGGTGCTTGGTGAACGCATAACGCATCGGCGTAAATTCCGAGGTATAGACTTTAACGTTATCGTGCCCGTACTGCTTACGCGCATCATGCTCGGCCAATCCAACCGTTCCCACAGGTGGATGCGAGAAGATCACCGTCGGCACCGAACTCAAATCCAACTTCAAGTGAGGCTTGTTGTTGTATAAACGCTCGGCAAGGTAACGTCCCGCCCGGATAGCTACGGGTGTCAACTGAGGCTGGCCGGTCACGTCACCGATAGCAAAGACATTATCAACCGCCGTTCTATGTTCATCATCGACGTCAATAAATCCGTATCCGTTTGCCTGTAATCCGATGTTTTCCAGCTTAAGCGGTTCGATCAACGTTTGACGGCCGACAGCCCAAACCACCTGATCGAATCCGCTAATCATTTGTCCGTCGGTACTGTAGACCGTCAAAGTACCGTCTTCCGCTCGCTCCAGCTTCTTCACGGCAAAGTGGTATTCTTTTTTACACCCGCTTTCTAACATCGCATCGGTTAAGGTTTCGCGAATCATGTCGTCAAAACCACGCAAGACCAAATCCTTACGGCTCACTAGTGTCGTCTCCGATCCTAACGCCTGGAAGACACCCGCCAATTCAACCGCAATGTAACCGCTTCCGATGACCGCCACTTTTTTAGGTTGTTCCGTTAACTGGAAGAATCCATCCGACGTAATCCCCAAATCGGCGTTTTCAGTCTCTTGCGGAATCGTTGGCGTTCCACCCGGGGCGATGACAATGGTTTCGGCTGTATATCGCTTACCATCCACTTCAACGGTATGATTATCTACAAAACTTCCCCAACCCTGAAGTACATCTACGCCCTTATCGGACATATAACCGCCATACCAAGTAGTAATATTGTTAATGTACTGTTCGCGCTTTTCTACCAAGGTGCTCCAGTCGAAGCCCTTTTGTTCCACGTGAAACCCGAAATCCGGCGCGTCACGCAACGCTTCGGCGATATGCGCGCCGAACCACATAACTTTTTTAGGAACGCAGCCAATATTAACGCAAGTTCCGCCTAATTTTTTGGCCTCGACGACTGCACATTTCTTTCCGTATTCCGCTGCACGTTCCGCTACCGAAAGCCCACCACTACCGGCACCAATGGCAATCAAATCATAATCGTACTTCATCTCTTTTCCTTTTATCTAACAACGCCCCAAACAAAAAAGGGCCTGAACTCGGGGCATTAACACCGCCCCAAAAGACCCTTTTGCATTTATCTTGTCGTGCGTTTAATCGAAGCGACCGATTTGGTCGCTTCGAAAAAGCTTATTTTGACAAAAACACCTCTAGATCGTCGGAACCGCCGATCAACTCGCCTTCGATAAAGACTTGAGGCACTGTGCTGGCAGATGCAACCGCACGCAAGGTTTTCGAACTTGGACCATGGTTAGAAATCGTAATTTCTTCATAGTTGATTCCGTTTTCTTCAAGCATGGCTTTCGCTTTCTTACAGAAAGGACAACCCGGCTTAGTGAAGATAGTCGCAACCTTCGGCGGCTGTGCTTCCGGATTAATGTAACCTAGCATGGTGTCTGCATCGGAAACCTCAAACGGGTCGCCAGGTACGTTAGGCTCGATAAACATCTTATCGATAACGCCGTCTTTAACCAGCATCGAATAACGCCATGAACGCATTCCAAAACCTAGATCGGTTTTATCTACCAACATGCCCATGCCATCAGAAAACTCACCGTTACCGTCAGGAATTAAAGTGACGTTGTCAGACTCCTGATCTTCGGCCCAAGCATTCATAACAAACGTGTCATTAACGGATAGACAGATAATGTCATCAACACCGTTTGCCTTAAATACACCGGCCAATTCGTTATAACGCGGTAAGTGGCTTGATGAACAGGTTGGTGTAAACGCACCAGGAAGTGCAAATACAATTACTGTCTTTCCGGCAAACAACTCGTCTGTCGTAACATTCACCCACTCGTCTTTCTGTCTTGTACGGAATGTGACTGCCGGTACCTTTTGACCTTCAATATTTTCTAATGCCATCTTTAACACCTCTTGATATGAATTTAACTGTACTCTTCGCCATTCATTTGACTTGGGTACAGTTTACGGAACCACAATCAATTAGTGAAATTGATTGTTTATATGTTAACGATAGCAATTAGCTATCAAGATTTTCTAAATCCCATCACTGTAAGGTTGATCCTTGCAAAGCCCTCATAAAAGGCTCCAGGACCTCTTTTTCTTGCGCATACTTCATTAGCAAACCCAATATGGCCTGATCTTCGTGTTGCGAAGCGATGCGGGCACACAATTGAAAATCCCGATCGGTCACCGAACCGCTGAAGCCGTTCAACTCCAATAGAGCAGCCACCATTCCGACATTCTGTAACAAGCAAGCCGCCTGCAACGGTTTGACCGGTTCGCCCGCGGCATCATTGCCCACTTCAAACTGTGGAGACACAAAATGCTCCTGAACCAGTACCATCGTCATCCAATAATTCATTTCCGGCGCTTCCTGACTCTCAAGCACATTCAGAAAAATCTCTTTCGGATCGATCTTATGCTTTTGAATCAAGGTTTGAACCGTCGCTGAAAAAGGCTGTCGGGTTTGCGGATCTAAATTCAATAAATTCATTCGTCTCTCACTAAAAAATTCAAATAATGTCACGTATCATAACAAGCCAAGACGAGCGCTACAATTCCAGTCCGCAAGCCACGGCAGAAGCCCAGGCCCACTGGAAATTGTATCCACCCAACTGGCCGGTTACGTCAAGAACCTCGCCGATAAAATACAAACCGGGTTGTTTCTTAGCTTCAAAGGTCTTGGACGAAACCTCGTCGGTATCCACGCCTCCCAAAGTCACTTCCGCCTTGTCGTAACCGGCGGTCGATTCAGGATAAATCCGCCAATGCGTCAATTGATCGGCATAGGCTTTTAAATTTTCGTTTGACTGATTCGCTATATCGGCGTCCATTGGATAATTCTCCAACCACATCTGTGTAAAACGCTTCGGCCAAAATTGATTCAACCATTTGGATAACGACTTACCGGAAGTCTTCAAGGCCAATAATTGCGCATACACGTCCTGTTTCGGCAACAGATTTATTTCAATCGGCTGCCCTACTTGCCAATAATTCGAAACCTGCAAGATGCCCGGCCCGCTTAATCCATTATGGGTAAACAACATGGCTTCGTTAAACGCATGACCGTTAGCGCGAATTTCAACCTCTATCGACAAGCCGCTTAAACTGGAAAAGCGTTGCTGCCATTTACCGGAAAATACCAGCGGTACTAAACCCGGAGATTGCGGAATCACGTTTAACCCGAACTGTTCGGCAATCCGGTAACCGAAACCGCTGGCTTTTAACTTGGGAAAAGACAAGGCGCCGGTTGCGACCACCAACTTATCGCAATGAATCACAGCCAGCTCAGTTTCAACCTCAAACCGGTCATCGTCTATCGATTTAACCCTATCCACCGCTGTTTTCAATAAAAACTCAACACCCGCCCAATCACATTCGGTGCGTAAAATCTGAATCAAATCGGAAGCGCGTTCGCGACAAAACAACTTACCCAGTTCGCGTTCTTCATATTCCAAACCATGGCGCTCCACCAATTCGATAAACGCAGCAGAAGGATAGCGAGATAGGGCAGACTTAACAAAATGAGGGTTCCGGCAAATGTAATTCTCGGCAGAGACGTCCAAATTGGTGAAGTTGCATTTACCGCCACCGGAAATGCGAATCTTGGCTGCCGCCTTTGGAGCATGATCGATCACCAGAACCTGCTTACCCCGGTAACCCGCCGTCGCCGCACACATCAGTCCGGCCGCTCCGGCTCCGATAATTAATACATCGACATTTTTATGATTATTGTTTTGCAAAACGACCTGATTCCAAAAGCACAAAAGAATAGAGATTCATCATCTAAAATGAGTCCGATTGACGGAACGGGCGAAGTTTCACCTAAACCAATTCCCATTCCTGGGAACGAGACGTTGCTTCCTCGATCAACACACCCAATCCGACCTCGGCTTCTTCAGGGAGCCCTTCGACACCAAGTTCGATCGTACGCCGGTCGTTCTCGTCAATTTTAGGCAAACTGAATAATCTCAGATCAGGAAAACGTTGCTCGAACTGCTGCATGAACTCCACCCATTCCGACTCCTGGCCGTCGATAAGACGGATCGCCCTTTCCACGGTCGGCGTACACACCAATTGGTCGTAATAATTCATCAGAACCCATTCCATCATCGGTTTCGCCATCATCGGAAATCCCGGCATGAAATGGTGTTGTTGAATAGAAAACCCGGGAACGCGGTTATAAAAATTAGGAATAATTTCGGCGCCTTGAGGGTATTCCGCCATACGAATCCGTTGCGGATACGCTTCATCGCCGAACTGGGCTTCAATCTCTTTTACGGCTTCCGGATGCGCTTCCAAAGGTAAATTGAGAGCCTTAGCTGCGCACTGACGAGTTCTATCGTCTGGCGTGGCGCCAATACCACCAAAACAGAAAACAATATCACCGGATTCAAAGCTCTGTTTTAAGGTCTCGGTCAGCAACTGCGGTTCGTCTCCCAAAATACGAACCCAACTCAACGCCAAACCGCGCGGTCTCAGCAGTTCGTTCGCTTGCGAAAGATGCTTATCCTGACGTTTTCCCGAAAGAATTTCGTCACCGATGATAATCAAACCAATCTTAGGCGTCTGTTGCACGTTTAAACTCCCGCGTTGAAACCGTAACTCTTTGCCGTCTGCATGCCTCTTTGGCGTTCAAACATTCGTCTTTAGAAGAATAAAAAAAACCTTAGGGGTTTTTTGACCCCTATCAGTTCAGACTGACTTCCACCCCGATATGTGCATTTTTATCAAGCTCATAATTAGAATCGACCGTCAAATCCGACGTCAGATAACGGAAACCGATAAAGCCGGTGACACTCGGTAAAATCTGCAATTCTGCACGTACCGCCATTTCCGTCATCGAATTTACATCGCCCGAAGCAACAATCTCGGGAGCATGCAACACTTCGACCGAAATGGCGGCCGGAGACTGCGTCGGCAACCAGTAGCGCCCGCTAACCCCTAGCATCAAGCCGTAACCGTCCAAATCGTGACTGTCTTGGGTCAGGTAAAATGCTTTTCCTTTAAGGCCAAGTTCAAGGTTCGGGTTTCCGGCCATGCCTTTACGTTCTACGCCGGCAGAAACGGAATACACTCGATCGCCCGGTTCGTTATAAAAATAATGCGCGGCATAACGAGTCGAATCCACAGGCGATTGTGCCTGAGAGAAAATTCCAAAATTGGCTGTTTCATCAGACACCGCTAAATCCAATCCCAAAGAATCGGCAGAAACCGGTGTGACCAACAAGGTAGAAGCCGCCAATAAAACGGCCTTAAATGTGAATTTCGCGCGCATCAAATTATTTCCCTTCTTTATCATTGATTGATTCAATTACGTCACTGACTTTATCTCCGGTTGACTCCAGGTGTTCAACCGCGACCTGTGCTTTATCAACACCTTTTTTCGCCAAATCCCGACTGCCGAACCAGTCGAACATAATGGCAAGCACAATAAAAACAATAACTAAAATAATAAAACTGATTTTTCCGAACATAGAGGCTTCTTTACTCTTATGATTTTTCTTGGTAAGTCGTTTCCAATAACCGCACGGTCAGGGCTTTAAACACGTCGTCGGCAAACAAATCCAACGCCTTCCGTTCAATTTCGGGAGTCAGCGTATTTTCCAATTCAATCGCGCCCTCATAGGAGGCATAAGCGACTTGCCGCGGATCCAGCATATCGATCTTCGCAGATAACCCTAAAGGTTGATCCTCTTGGTACTCACCCGTCCTTTCGATGATGTATTTTAAAACCAAATCCGGCTGCTTGGCACTGATTTGCAGCCCTTTTTTTCGTAACGCTTCTGCAAGATCGGCTTCGTATTCCACTGCCTCGGGAATACGATCGTCCAACATCACCAAAAATTCATTGAATAAAATCGTTATCTTACGATCCAAAAGCAGTGCTATCGGCGTTTGCTTGGGTTTGACGGATGCTCCAAGCTTCGCTGCTACCACCCTTAAAGCCTTATACTCTTCGACTTCCGGCAGCGCCGGCAATATGACTCTTAGTTGAGTGATACGTTCGCCATCTTCACCGACATGACGGTAATCGCTTAAATGCCGTTCGATCTCCGCCATACGCTTTTCTGTCATTTGCAACATCGTCTGCCTGGAAACCCGACCTAATACATAGAGCTTGGATTTCTCTTCGTTTACCTCATTGCTAACAAACTCCACTTCCGGCAACGTCATCGCCGGTAACTTGGAAACAACCTCTCTTCGTAGGGCGCGCTCTAATGATGTTTGACTGTCTTGAGGTTCATAAGAAAAGGCAAATAAACGTTCAAACTCTTGCTTAACCAACTGTTCGGCTTGACCTGTTGCCGCTTGCATATCCGTACCGACATCAACTTCGGCGGCCATATAAAGATAAGCGCTATCCCGGGGCATTTGTTCAACCCAATCTACCGCCTCATCGGCAAAAGTCGGCGCAACCAACATTCCCCCCGAACATAAAGCTGCAATAAAAATAAACGACCTAAAAAAATTCGACGAAGAAACGATATTTGATCTATCCATTTTCACAATATTTCCTCAGTTATGACAAGGACTACAGCCAGTTACCCAATCATACAGATTTCTACTCATTTATTCATCTTCCGTTTGCCTGCCAACATGACCGCTTCGCCATTGACGAATAACGAATCTGGCAGGGTGACTGGCGTGATACAAAGATAATGGCTGCGGCAGCGCATCTCCCTGCAGATCGGCAACTATGCTTTCCGCCGCTAAAAAAACCGACATTAATCCTCTCGGACCATGCCCGTTGGAAACGAATAAACCCGGCAAATATTTCTGTGGCGGATATCGATAAACCGCGTGTGTATGAGACTGAGTGACGTAAGCTTCCTGGATCCATTCCGGATCGGCCACCGCCCCCACTATCGGCAAATGATCCGGGGTCGTCGGACGAAAGGCGATTCTACCCTCAACCTCACCTGACTCGGCATTAAGCCAGCCCGGCAACGCTTTGGCCGCTTGCTGCAAGTTCGCCTGATGCCCGTCTTCTGAGAGTATCTCACTCATATCCGGCGCCTCAAATGTTGCACCGGTCACCGCCATTCCTTCTCCGCAAGGTGCCGAATAACCTTCATGCGTTACGGCACAATTTAACGACCAATTCTGTTGGGTTTCAGTAAGATGCGTCACCTGGCCTTTTACCGGCCGAATCGGCAATTCAAGCCGCTCGTTCAAACGGACGTTGAGCGACCCCGTTGCCACCACCAGACTCTCCGCCTGATAAGAGCCATCCTGTGTGACGACTTGCCAACCATTGCCAACGCGTTTGAAATCCTTAACCTCTTGCAAGTAATGAACCTCAATATTGGGATGCCGCAAACAACGTCGAACAACCGAAGGTGGATTAACCCACCCCCCTTGAGGAAAAAACAACCCCGCAACCGCCGCCTGTCCACCGATCTTCTCTTTCGTTTTTTCAATCGTTAATTGTTCGGCAAAATCCATCGGCAATCCCACGCGTGCAAACGCCTCTTCAACCCGTTTCGCGCCCACTTCCGTTACCGCTAATTGCACCAATCCCGTCAGATCACCGAGTATCTCGCCCTTTTGCAGCCAGGGCAACAACGTGCGCAACGTCGCTTCAAAACCTTGAAGATACCACTGACTTCGCAAATTCCAATCTGCCGTCACCAACGGATGCACGGCGCCGGCTAAATTTCCCGACGCCTGAGTGGCAGGGTTACCTTGCGCTTCCAATACCGTTACCTTCCATCCGGCTTCGGCTAACTTATTGGCGACGCCGGCACCCGCCAACCCGGCTCCGATGACAATGGCACGGCCAGTCGCCACCGGTTCGGGACGACTGAACCACGGCGCCTTTAAGCTGAATGGCCGCTGCTGAACAAGCGACCCAAAACACATCTCGCGTTTTTTGCCGTAACCGACGTCCTTTTTAACCTCAAAGCCTACTTTTTGTAGACCGCGACGCACCTCACCCGCCGAGGTAAACGTCGCGAAAGTGGTTTTTGAATGACTAAGACGTGCCATTTGCTGATAAAGAGGCGGTTGCCACATTTGCGGATTTTTTGAAGGGGTAAATCCATCCAACAACCAAGCATCCACTTTCGAACCGATGGAGGCGTCACATTCAGGCAAGCCCTTCAGGACGTCTCCAAACCATAACGTCAGGCGAATACGTCCTTCAAACAGCCAGACATCGTGCCAACCGGGCAACAACAGAGGAAAATGATCGCGCAGTTCCTTTGCCGGAACGGATAAAGTCGGATAAGACTGATGAGCACGTTGCAAATCCTCTACGGTGAGAGGATATTTCTCGAATGAGATGAAATGTAGCTGCGCACCCTTCGGCGCTATTTCAAGCCATAACTTCGCCACCGACAGAAAATTCAATCCCGACCCAAAACCGGTCTCGGCTATTCGGAACGTTTTTTGACCGGACAAATCGCCAAAACGCTGCGCTAAAAAATTATGCTTAAGAAACACATATTCGACTTCTTGCAAACCGTCGTCGGTCGAAAAATAGAAATCGTCAAACCGTTCCGAAAACGGGACATTTTCTTCGGTCCACTGCACTTGGGCTAAGGTGAGTTTTGGTGTATGCATCTTTCAGAAAGCCTTCGGCGTATTCGTCATCTCGGTATTAAGGTTGAAATTATAGAGTTTCCCGCCTGAAAATTCGCAAATTACTTTCTCCCAGAGCGGAAAGTAAGCAAAATCATGCATAAATGGAATTCTACCGACCCACATAAACGAAACACGACCAGGCAGATAAAATCGACAAGGCTTGACAAGGCATCAGCCAAGACGCCATTATTGTCGGTATGGGTGAAATAAAACTATAAAAAACAAGGTCATCCAACCAACGATAAAAACCATGATCGAGAGGAGGCGTAATATGGTTAGATACAGACTATCCCGGCAATATCTTGCTTTACTGGCATCATTGCTTTTCTGTCTGAGCCAACCCGCTTTCGCCGAACAACCGTTGCGTCTCTCCGTCGAACAACTGCAGCAGCAATTAAACTCTCCGAATCTGGTCATTTTGGACAGCCGCTCTCCCGAAGATTACCAGCAAAACCATATCCCGGGTGCCCTCAACTTTCCTGAAGTTTGGACCTATATCGACAAGCAAATCGATGGCCGCATCGCCCAACCGGCTCGCATACAAAATCTTTTACAATCGCTCGGCATCAATACCGACACCTCTCTGGTAATTTATGACGACGGCAAAATGGCCAACGCGGCCAGAGTGTTCTGGACATTAGAAGTGTACGGTTTCACCGATGTCAGAGTACTCGACCAAGGATACGATGCTTGGCTCGATCATAATTATCCGGTTGATGACTTAATACCGAAAACCCAAACAAGCAACTATATCCCGACACTCAACCACGACCGGCTCGCAACCAAGTTGACGACCTTGATCGCCAGCAAAACCCCGAATCAAATCATTATCGACGCAAGACCTAACGACGCCTATAAAGGGTTGGTTTCCTCAGCTAAACGTTTCGGCCACATCCCCACTGCAATCAACATTCCGGCTTCGCATAACCTCGCGGAAGACCATCAGCTCACGCACCTGAAAAGCACGCATGAATTGAATGAACTCTACTCTTTTATCCCTAAAAAAAGTAAGATTATTATCTACTGCGCTATCGGTCGCATCTCGGCAACCAACTATTTGGCATTGAGAGAATTGGGTTATAACGTAGCCAACTACGACGCCTCATGGAAAGAGTGGGGCAATGACATTACTTTACCGATCGAAAGATAATTGAACGATAAAACTAAAAGGCCTTTTCGAATGTGGCGATCACTCAGCATCCGCACGCAACTGTTCATGTTGACCTCCTTAATGTTGCTCGGCATTACGATCATTACCCTTTCCTTAGCCTATTTTCTTGACCAAAAAGAGCGTCAAGAACTCGCGATCGAGTTATCGCATACCCTAAACAAGGCCATGAGTCACGACATGCTCAAAGCCGTTGTCAGCGACCAAACCGACGTTTACTCCGACCTCTCTTTTCGCTTGTCACAATTTGAATCGGTAGACCAGGTAGTACTCTACAACGAACAACAGAAAGCGATTTTCGAATATTCACGGAAACATAAAGATGAATACAGCCATCTAATCCGTGAGGCCACGACCCAACCGCGCTTTGACGGGGAAGACCTTTACGTCAAACATCCACTGATGGTAGACAACCATCGTTTTGGCGATGTCATTTACATTGTCGACATGCAAGATCTGACCACCCAGCTCAACCAACATTTAACCTATCTCATCATCGCTTTTCCGCTAGAGCTTTTGATCGGATTCTTCCTGACGCATTGGCTAAGCCGTCGCTACTCGAAACCGTTTGAAACACTGGCCCAAGCGATGAAAGAGAGTGAGCCGACCCAGAACCGATACCCCGTATTACAAACCCAGTCCAAAAACGAGGTCAAATCACTGTTCGACGGTTTCAATCAGATGATGTCCCAGATCTCCGAAACCACCCAACAAATGCGTTATCAATCCGAACACGACCTGCTCACGGGGCTCTACAACCGTTACTATCTTGAAAATCAGCTTCAACAAGTGCTTAAAGACCTTAACAACCCCTCCCATGCTCTGATCCATATCGATCTGGACCAATTCAAGCTCGTCAACGAAACGGCCGGTTACGAAGCGGGAGACGAACTACTGAAGATGATTGCGCTCGAATGTCAGAACACCCTGCCGGAAAATGCCTTAATGGCAAGAACCGACGGTGATGACTTCTTTATTCTGTTACGCAACACCAATGAAAAAGAGGGACTTAACTTCGCCCGGCAATATTTGAAGGGTTTACGCGATTTCCGTTTTTCATGGCAAGGCCAGGCTTTCTCGGTTTCCGCTTCCATCGGAGTGGTTATCTTCCAGCCATTTATCTACACCATCGAAGAATTGTTCAAAGCGTCCAACAATGCACTTTATGCCGCTAAAGCTTCGGGGCGCAATAAGCTCTACCTATTCCGCCCGGAAGACGACCTTTCCTCGAGACGCAATCAGGAAGTCATCACCGCCGCCTGCATCAAAGAGGCACTATCGAACGGTCCGTCGCGTTTCGAGCTGTATGCTCAAGCCATCGTTCCGTTACAGAAGGAAAGCGAACAGTTCAGTTACGAAATTCTGTTACGCCTATGGGACAGTGAAAACAACCTGATTCCTCCCGACAGTTTTCTTCCAACCGCAGAACGCTATCAACTGATGGCGGAAATCGACAGTTTCGTATTATGGCAATACCTCATACAAGTAACCGAAAATCCCGAACACCTAAACCAGTTGCATTCGGTTCATATCAATCTCGCCGGGTCGTCACTTAACCATCCCGATTTCCAAGCCCGAGTCAAAAAGGCGGTTCAGAACTTCAACTTCCCTTGGTACAAACTGGACCTGGAACTGACCGAAACTTCCGCCGTTGGGAATTTCAGCCAGGCGAAACCTTTTATCGAATGGTTGAAAAACATCGGTATCGGTTTAGCATTAGACGATTTCGGTACCGGCATGTCTTCGTTCGAATACCTCAAAAGCTTACCGTTTGACGTTATTAAGATAGACGGCAGCTTCGTCAAAGATATGCATACAGACCCTTCGGACAAGGCGGTTATTCGTTATATTCAAGAAATCAGCGCATTACGCAATCAAGAAACCGTCGCCGAATATGTGGAAACCGAACAAGATGTCATTGAACTCACACGCATCGGCATTACTTACGGCCAAGGCTATTTCCTAGGCAAACCAAAACCTTTAACCGACTGGCTCGATAATTCATGAATTCACCCTCTTTATCCAACCTACGTTCATTGCTGCAAACCCATCAACATCGATGTCTAGTGATTCTCAGCGGTCAACCCGACTGGCAGATTCGAGAACTTGCCGGACTCTGGCAATCCGACGAACGGGTTTTATGGATTGGAGAAACGGCAAACGAAACCATTAAAGGTTATGAACCGGAAGCGATTCCAAGCAAACGTCTTCCGCACTACCTTGGACAGGAAGCCGACGGCGTCATCATCGATCTAAGGCAAGGTTACAGCGCAAACACCCTAGGCATTGTGGCCGGCCTGATTCGCGCTGGTGGGTTACTGGTACTGTTGACTCCCGATCTTGATCAGTGGCGGACCATGTCGAACCCTGAAAACGCCCGATTCTTGAGCAGCCCTTACACGATCGATCAGGCCACCCACTATTTCAACGAACATCTTATCCGCCAGTGGCAAAACGAACAAAATCACCAAGTAGTATGGTGCCACCAAAACGATCCACACAAAGACACCTTGACGGACATCACTCGACAGCTCGTCGAACAAAAAAGTTTGCCGCCAATCCAACTGCCCACCACAGACCAGAAACAAGCGATCGAAGCGATCGATTCGGTTGCTTTCGGGCATCGGAAACGCCCCCTTGTCATCAGCGCCGACCGGGGTCGGGGCAAAAGCAGCCTACTTGGTATCGCCGCCGTTGAATGCCTGATAAAAGGAAAACAACACATTGTCCTGACCGCAAGTCGTCTCGACCAGGTTCGCGTCGCTTTTGAACAAGCAATACACCAAATTAAAAACCTCTATCCGCAAGTGGAATTAACTGCGGAACAAGCGGGACGGGTCTGTTTCAACTATCAAGACGAAAACAAGGTCTTCGAATTTATCGCGCCGGATCAACTGGTACTGCAACCGACGTCGGCCGATGTGTTTATGGTGGACGAAGCCGCCCATCTACCCACCCCGTTACTGACCCAACTACTACAACGCCATCATCGCATGGTGTTCGCCACCACACTGCACGGCTACGAAGGTTCCGGAAGAGGGTTCGAATTGCGCTTTAAAAAAACCTTGAACTCCCTGACGCCGGATTGGAAAAACCTTCACCTGAACCAACCAATACGTTGGGCGCATAACGACCCGCTGGAACAGGCCGTCAATCGCGCCTTATTGTTGAATCCGGCGCCCTTGGAAGAGAGCGAAATCACTTCGAAAACGTTCGATTCGTTACAACAAGAATCTTTGGAGCTCCAATCGCATTCCGCAGCCTCTTTGTCGGAAAACTCAGAGCGCCTCCACGAGGTTTTTAGCTTGCTTGTACAGGCACATTACCAAACGACTCCAAACGACTTACAACAACTGCTCAGTGCGCCCAACCTAACCATTATTACGGCGACTTACCAGCAGAAAATCGTTGGCGTAACGCTTTGTGTCGAAGAGGGCAAAATCATGCCCAACCACCATCGTGTGCACGGCCACTTGGTTCCGCAGTTGTTGGTTAAAAATTATGCTCAAGCCAATTTCCTGATGTTGTCGACCTGGCGCATCATGCGTATTGCCGTCCACCCACAATACCAACGCTTAGGCATCGGTAAGCGACTGCTGTCCGAACTTAAAGCCAAAGCCCAATTGGCTCGGGTAGATTATTTAAGCAGCAGCTTCGGTGCGAGCGAAGAATTGCTGCCGTTCTGGTTTCATCAAGACTACCGTCCGGTGCACGTCGGTGTAAAACGCGACAAGGCCAGCGGCAGTTACAATCTGGTCGTCGTCCAAGCGCTTTCTTCCATGGCACAACAGGCTATCGCTCAAATACAACGGAATTTTCAGGCACAATTCCCTCACACTTTAATGGAATCGTTGCCGTTCATCTCCGCACCGATGATTCTATGCATCCTGCAAACCTTTCGCTTCAAAACCCAACAACCTCAACTGGAAGAAGCACTACGCTGCTTCCTGGACGAAAAGCGTGCTTACGAGTCCATTAGCGGACAGCTTTGGGAATGGAGTATCCGCTCTCCGATGAGACTGGCAAAAGCCTCAAAACAGGAGCAGGCAATCTGGTGCGACAAGATCTTGAAAAAACACAGTTGGCAAGACGTGGCACATAACCATCATCTTGCCGGCAGAAAAGGAGTGGAGTCCGCTTTAAGAGAGATCGGAAGAAAAATCTAATCCATAAAAACAAAAAGCCCGCATTCAACGGTCGAATACGGGCTTTTCGATGAAGATTCGAAACCGTGATTAAATTTCAAACACCACCGTTTTATTGCCGTGAATCAACACACGGTCTTCCAAGTGGAAGCGTAAGCCACGCGCCAAAACGGTTTTCTCAACATCACGACCCAAACGTTTCATGTCTTCAATGCTGTGAGCATGATTCACGCGAATCACGTCTTGTTCGATAATCGGACCCGCATCCAAAACTTCGGTCACATAGTGACAAGTCGCCCCGATCAGTTTCACGCCACGCTCGTTAGCTTGGTGATATGGACGGGCGCCGACGAAAGAAGGCAAGAAACTGTGGTGAATATTGATTACTTGGCCACTATAGTCTGCACACATCTGCGGAGGAAGAATCTGCATGTAACGCGCCAGCACAATCACATCCGCATCATACTGCTTCACTAATTCCTCTGTCTGCGCAAACGCCTGCGGTTTGGTTTCCGGAGTCACAGGAACATGATGGAACGGCACGTTGTACCACTCCACCATTGAACACAAATCGTCGTGATTAGCAATCACGCACACCACTTCGCCCGGCAAGTCTTTTTCATGCCAGCGATACAATAAATCAGCCAAACAATGCGATTCTTTAGAAGCGAACAAAGCGATCTTTTTCGGTTTTTCCGAATCCGAAATAAACCACTCCATTGAGAATTTATCGGCGATTTCGGCAAATCCGCTTTCAAACGCCGCTAAATCCTCTTTTAAGGAAGAAGCTAAAATTTCATGGCGCATGAAAAACCATCCGTTAACCGGATCGGTATGGTGGTTGGCTTCGACGATCGTCGCCCCTTTGTCCGCAATATACTGGGCGACACTTGCAACAATACCGACCTGATCGGGACAAGAGATGACCAAACGATAAACTCGACTCATAACGACTTACTTCCAATTTGAAAAACAGTGATAAATTGAGCAATATCATAGCAAAATCAAGCTAAATAGCGAGACCCAAAACCCATTCTCGGGATTGGATTTCACCCACATCACCTTAAATAACCATAGAAAGCCTTTTTCGGCACACGGATAAACCTCCGGACAAGCACATTCAAATTCCATCCGAACGGAGCTCTAATCCCCTTCACCATATAAAACCCGGGCAAACTTAGTTATAATTTGCAGCAAACTTACAGTCTATGGATTTCATTAATGAAAATTGTCTCGTTCAACGTTAACAGCGTGCGTTTACGCCTGCATCAATTACAAGCTTTAACCGACCAAATTGCACCAGACATCATCGGTTTACAAGAAACAAAAGTTCAAGATCACGAATTTCCGTTGGCCGAAATCGAAGCGATGGGATATCAGGCAATTTTCATGGGACAAAAAACCCATTACGGCGTTGCTTTATTGTTTAAAAACGAACTTGAACTGGTCGACTTTCAAAAGGGTTGGAAGCATGATGGCGACGACGCTCAAAAACGAATGATCATAGGAGACTTCAAACTTCCGAACGGTGAACAGGTTCGCGTCATCAACGGCTACTTCCCTCAAGGCGAAAGCCGCGACCATCCGGTGAAATTCCCTGCCAAAGAGAAATTTTACGCCGATCTGATGCAATATTTGAATGAAGATTGCGATCCGAATCAATACCTGAGCGTCATCGGGGACTTCAACATCTCTCCGGAAGACAAAGACATCGGCATCGGCGAACCGAACCGCAAACGCTGGCTGCGCGACGGCAAGACCAGCTTCCTGCCGGAAGAACGCGAATGGTGGGCAACCCTTTTAAACTGGGGCTTGGTGGATACTTTCCGCACCATCCACCCCGACGAAGACAATCTGTTCAGCTGGTTTGACTACCGATCCAAAGGCTTCGACCGCGAACCGCGCCGCGGCCTGCGCATTGATACCGTCCTAGCGACCAAGCCGTTGAACGAAAAAGCCATTGCCAGCTCGGTAAGCTACGACGTGCGCGGCATGGAAAAGCCGTCCGACCACGCGCCGGTATGGACCGAATTTAAACTTTAATAAAACCACTTTACGTACGTTTTATAACAGGAAACCCTATGTCAGACACACATACGCTTAAAGTGGTTCATATTGAGCAATATACGCCGCAGATCTTCAAACTTTTAATGAAACCGGATTTCCCGATAACTTATGCCTCGGGCCAATACATCATGCTCGGTTTCAATACCGAAGATTTAAAACCTTTTTCTATAGCCGCCGCTCCACGCGAGGACGGCTTGATTGAATGCCATATTCGTAAACAACCCAATAACGAATGGATGGATCGGCTTTTTGAAGTCAAAGTCGGCGATTCTTTGGTCATGCAAGGCCCGAAAGACCAAATTTCTATAAAACCGGCACATACTCCGATCATTTTCGTTGCCGGAGGAACCGGTTTTGCACCGATGAAGGCGTTATTGGACGAATACCTCAGACAGCACACCGAAGTGCCGTTGCATTTCTACTGGGGGGCTCGCCAATCTGAAGACCTGTATATGCACAAGGAGATGTTGGACCTTGAGCGCAAGCATGCTAATCTTGTTTACGTACCGGTCGTGTCCGAAAATGATCCGAATTGGCAAGGAACAACCGGCTTGGTGCACCTTCAAGTGCTTAAAGACTATCCGACCTTATCACACAAAACCGTTTATATGTGCGGCCCTTGGCCTATGATCGAAACGGCGAAGCAGGACTTTATCGATGCAGGGTTGGATCCAATTGCGTGTATCCACTGATGAAAAAAACGCTGAGTAGCTTGCTCATCTTCTTCTCCACAGCCGTAGTGGCTGAGGAGAGTGTGCCCGTACCCGGAAAACAAGACCTCACCAACATCACCCCCAGTGCTTACGACCTCTGTATTCACAACATGCTGCTCAACGGTTCCGACGACCTTACCGTCGGTCAAATCCGTCAAAAATGCGCTAATGTCGAAACGCCGGAACAGCCCTTAAGCAAACGTCGTTTAAGTGAAGTGCTGACTGAAAAAAATCCGTTCGTCATCACCCCTCATCGCCTCAATTATTTAATGATCGGTTACTATATGCCTTCGGTGAACGAAGACCCGTTTCAGGAACAAAATCCCGATACGCCTCTGCATTACGAAGATTTAGAGGTTCAGTTTCAACTTAGCTTTAAGTTCCCTCTTGCCAAAAAAGTCATTTACGACATGGTCGATATCTATGCGGCCTATACCAACCGCTCTTTCTGGCAATTTTTCGACGACAGGGACTCCATCCCTTTCCGCGAAACCAATCACGAACCGGAAATTTGGGCGGAATTTCATGCGGACATGGATATTTTCGACTTCAATTTGCACAAAGTGCTTGTCGGAATCAACCATCAGTCAAACGGCCAATCGGGAACATTGTCACGTGGTTGGAACCGTGTGTTTGTTCAAGGGTTGCTGCAAAAGCAGGACGGTTACCTAAGCTTTAAAACCTGGCAACGTTTTAATGAACAGGATGAGTTCGATAATAGCTTCGATTACGCAAAATATCTCGGTGACTATGAAATCGAAATGGGTTACCAGCGAGGCAAACACACCGTCGGCCTAGCCCTACGCAACCGCTACGTATTCAATCAGTATGGTTCGGTGCAATTGGATTATACTTATCCATTAACCAAGAGAATTAAAGGTTATGTGCAGTGGTTCAACGGTTACGGCGACAGTCTGATCGATCTGGACCATCATACCAATAAGATCGGAATCGGAATTGTTCTAGCAGACCGGATTTAAACTCAGTAATTCCATCCCGGCATGCCTAACAAGGCCATTAGCAAGGTAAAGCGAATGCAGCAGGTCTCTTTTAGAAAACTCATGCGGAAACAGATTCTGTTGGCAATAGCGATCAGCCTGCTTATCAGCGCACCTATCACCCTCATTCCCGGTTACTTCATTTTCACTAACAACATCCAAAACGAACTTGAACGTCTTGAAACCCATAGTTATCAAGAGATCAACCAGCAGCTTTCGACCGGCTGGCAACCCCGCAATGTCGAACGCATTCTCTCGAACCTTAACCGGCAAATGCCCGAAGCTTCTTTCTATCTGCAAAAAGCACCGACGTTTTTAAAGGATCAAAAAACAGATTCCACTTTGGGAATTATCCAAAACCCGGCAATTCAAACGCTCGTCAAAGACGTGGAAAAAACACTTCAACCTACGATTCAAACCCGTTTTTTCGAAGGCTATCTTTACGCCGCTTACCCAATCAAATTCAAAGACAAATGTCTAAGCTGTCATGCGCGTGAAGTGGCCGAAGGCACCATCTATCCGGGCTTACTGGCCGGCACCATTGCATTTAAAGCGCCAATTTCGGTTTCACATTTATCTTCGGCGTCCCTGCTGATATTTTTCCTGATTTTCATCGTCACCTTCGTTTTCATCGCGCTGATATTGAGCGAACATTTCTTACAACAAAAACTTCTGACCCCGATTAAAGCTCTTTCGTTGCGTATTGCTAACTTAAAATTGGATACCCACCACCAATCCCTTGACTGGCAACGTACCCCGCAAGAAGTGGCGGAAATTGATTGGATAGATGAAAATATCACGGAAAACATTCAGACGATTCAAAGAATTTACAGCAAACTGGATGCCTTGATTGTCACCGAACATGAAACCGGGCTTTTTCATCGAAACCGCTTCAATGAAGTGATTCAATACGAACTGCTCAGAAGCAGACGTTACCAACACCGATTCTCGGTCATTACCGTGAAATTGCTTCACGTGAAACACTTACAGACACAAACTGATCAGGAAACACCCAAAAAGAAACAGAAAGAAGCGGAAGTTCAGGCATTCAGTCGGTTATTGATGCTCAACTCCCGTGTCACCGACTTTGTATTCCGCATTACCGAAGACCTGTTTGTAATCGTTGCACCCGAAACCGATCAGGAAGGCGCTAAAATTATGCGCCAACACCTATCTCAACGTTTGGAAACACCGAAAGAGTCGTCCGAAAACCAATCTGCCGAACAGCAAGAAAACCAACCACCGCTCTACGAATTCGAATTCCAACTGGGCTATGCAACTTATGAAGAAGACGGCTTAAGCGCGAAACAGATTATTCACGAAGCCATAAAACGGATGCAAGCCAGTGATAAGGCGATACGTTCCTAAGAACCCCGCCTAGGGCTTACTTCTGCTGCTTCTCAAGTTGCAAGATCGCTTCTTTATAGGTCAAGGCCGCTTGGCGATCCTCCCCTTCCGCTTCATAGCATTGTGCCAGTGCATGAAAGGTCTCGATCTCGGCACGTAAGCTTAAACTCTTTTTCAAATAACTCTGGCCCAATCCCCACAGCTGACTACGGCAAGCCAAACGCCCCAAACTTAACAACAATACCGGATTCTCCGGTTGCTGCTTAAGCCACGGTTCGGCCTTTTTCAAGCGATCGAACGCCGGCCCCAGACTCAAACGACCATATTGATAAACCAAGCGGTCATTCCATTGTTTTTTCAGACTCTTCTCAATCCGGTCGGCCAGCCCAACCTCTTGCTGCCAACCAATTCGTTGCTCGACATACTCCGCTAAAATCTGGGGGATTAATTTTTGGCGGTTATCTAATTGCTCCCACAAGGCATCCAATGCTTCTTCATTAGTGACACTGGCCAACTTACCGGCCCATATTTGAATTTCAATCTCGGCGTATTCATTACGATCCACTTGACGGCTACGCTTCAATTCCGGCATTAAAGATTCAAGCATCTCCCACTGCTGCAATTCCCGCAGTAAACGCGAATATTCCACCAAAACGGTCTGTTGCTTAGGCTGTTGTTCATGCAGCGCTTCAAGAATGGTCAGAGCGACTTCCGGCTGCTTATCCGACAACAGTCGTGCCTCGACTAAACCGATGGTGACGTAATCCTGAGGATATTCGATTCGAGCCTGAGCCAAATATTGATCGCGACGATCAAATGCATTTTGATTATCCGCCATTTTAGCGGCGCTTAAATAATGAACCAAACCGGCCTCACTATGCTTGGCACTTTTAATCAACTGCCTTTCCGCTCTCTGCCAGTCACCGTATTCCAAAGCAATCATGCCTTTTGCCATGGCGTTTTCAGCCTTGGTATAGCGTTTCATTTTGCGGTGCTTACGCCAAAAACGCGGGAAATTCCAGACATTCAATAACAAACGTACGGCAAGATAGATCAGCAAGAAAACGACTACCCCGGCAGCCAAAGCAAAACTTAAACTGGTTTCGATGACCCAATCGCCCCACACCATCGATAGATAGCCCGTATCATGCAACATCAACGTCGCCAATACGGTACTTGCTCCAAACACCAGCGCCCAAACAACTACCTGTTTCATGAAAATCCTAACCGTTTGCTATTACCATCATTCCAAAAGAGCACTGCAACAACTTGCCCGCCATTGAATTGAAACCTACATGCCATTATTGACACTTACAATTGCCAAAGGCTTTCTAGACATCAAGGCCTCTTGACCGAATTTATCCACCACCGCTTGAAATTCGGACTTTTGAGAACCGAAATGCAACGCAACAAACTCCGAAATCTGATTCAATGCTTCGTTTGCATCGCTCTCGGAACGTACCTGCAAAGCCCATTCCAAACGGTCAATCAACAGATATAGCCGCTGAATCAAAACATCGTGCTGTAAAGCCGATTCAACCGAACTCAACTCGTCACCCGTTTCGCGTTTTTTCAAACTGACCAAGCCGCTCAACTTATGTAATAAGTCATCCATTTTTGAACCGCTTTCGTTTTGCTTTTCGACATTCGCAGACATTTCGTCAGCGATAGGCGGCACGCTCGTTTTTGAACTTAAATCCGGTCGAGGCAACTGCCCGACCAAAGCTTTCAGTTCAGCCAACCATTGTTTCTGTTGCTGTTTTTGACGACTTACCTGATCACTATATTTCGCGACATCGCGCAGATCTTCACCAATGATACGCCCCACTTCGACTTTATCCGCCAACTCACTCAAACCGATGGCCTGTTCCAAAGCCATCAACTGTTGTTGGGTTTGCGCTGCGTTGCCCTGAAGTAGCCACTGAGTATTAATTTCAACTATCCATTGCTGAATTTGATAATTATTCAATGGCTTAGGCGGTTGCATTGTTTCAGGCGGTTTGGATTCCTGCTGCTTCTTAAAGTCCAACAGCTTATTAATTTCTTCACCGACCTGCCCTAATTTCGATTGAACCGTTTCCTCAAACTGTTTCAGGCCTTGCAAATCTGCTTCCGAGGGCTGTAGAGCCTGCTGAGCTTTCTCCGCCAACGCATCCCACTTGCTTTCCGCTTGCTGGCCGATGGCATCCAACTGCTGCTGTAACTGTTGCTGAAGTGTCTTGATCTCTTGCTCTACTTCGGATTTCAAACCGTTCAAATCGCCTTGACTAACCAGGGGCTGATTTTCCGGACGGCTCAGCACCTCGGCAATTTTTTGATCGATGGACTTCTGCTGTTGCTCGATTTTATCGACTAATAATTTATTGGTTTCATGCAACTGAACCACTTGAGTTTGTAAACGATTGATATGTTCGATCTGCCAATCCTGATCGGGACGGGTATAAAACAACACCGCAACCACAATCGCCATACTGATGAGCCAAACGGTTGTTTTAGTCAACCAAGCGGGCAGTTGGGCTAACGCTTTCGATCCTTTACCGGATTGGCCGGAAGCAGATTTTTCGCTCGTTTGCCGATCAGCCTGCTCGGCACGCTGTTGCGCCCGACGACGAGCATTGGCGTCACCGCTTTGATTATTCTGAGCACTGCCCTGGCCCGCTTCATTCACCACTTCACCGTCAATCACGCGGCGATCCGCTTTTGGCGTTACCGGTTCTGTCATGATTCTATCTTCCTTACAATCGTTGTAATACTTTGTGCAATACCATCATCACTTTGCGTCGGCACGATGACGATTTGTCCCTGCCAACCTCGCTTTTGCGCCCACATTTGAATCCTTTGACTAAAGACCACCAACGGCTGCCCCCTCAACCAATCCGACCAGGCCTGTCGATTTTCGGAAGACACGCCTTCAGCATTGACAACGGCCTCCATCAAAGACTCCAAGCCGCTAACACTGGTGGCCAAAACAATCGGTCGAGGACTCTCGATAAACAGACGCCATATTTGCTGACACAAAGGTAAAGGTCGGCGGCGATACAATTCCCAGGCGACCACTTCGGCCCCTCTTTCCACGAAACTGTTCTCCAACAATTCACGTCCGCCCCGACCTTTGACAATCAATACACGCTGACCGTTTAAATCCTGTAAATCCGGCAGCTCCAACAAAGCCTCACTGTCAAAACGTTCGCCTTCGGCCGTTCTCATCTCCAGACCGGCTTTTCTCCCGGCATTAAGCGTCGCTTGACCGATTGCAAACAATTCAACCGTCGGTTTCGGCTGCGTTGGAAATTGTGCGGCAAAGGCTTTGACGGCATTGGCACTGATAAAGACCAGTTTATCGAAACCGCTTAAATCATGCTTGGACGGCAACGATAACATTTCGATTTCAATGGTCGGGCAAGACAAAGCATGCCCGCCAAGAAGTTCTACACGTTCCCGTAACGCTTCTGCCTGATCGACCGGACGCGTATTAAGAAGAGTGAATTGCGGCATTTCAGCCCCCGAAACGATAACAACTACCTACGCACGTTCCGCGGAATAAACCGCATCCAAAATGTCCTTAGCACCCTGATCCAACAGTTTTTCAGCTAAAGCGACACCTAAAGCATGCGCATCATCACGCTTACCTTCAATCGATGCGTTTAGAATGGTCGAGCCATCCAAAGACCCGACTAGCCCGCGAATTTTGATCTGCTCGCCGTCCAGTTCCGCA
Organism: Thiomicrorhabdus sp.; assembly: GCF_041583835.1. GTDB lineage: Bacteria > Pseudomonadota > Gammaproteobacteria > Thiomicrospirales > Thiomicrospiraceae > Thiomicrorhabdus. The sequence continues at coordinate 34,998 of NZ_JBFHFC010000016.1, forward strand.
AAAACACCGATCGGAACCTGACAGCCCCCTTCCAAACGATGGTTCATGGCACGTTCCGCCGTGGTACGAATTTCGGTTTCGTGGTGGTTCAATACCTTGATGATCGCAAGCGTCTCCTCGTCTTCTGAGAAATATTCGATACCCAATGTTCCCTGGGTTACAGCCGGCAAACAGACTTCAGGTGCCAACTCATGACGGATACGTTCGTCTAATTCCAAGCGCTGCAAACCGGACGTGGCCAAAACGATCGCGTCGTATTCACCGGCATCCAATTTACCTAAACGGGTTCCGACATTTCCGCGCAGGTCACGCACATCCAGATCAGGGCGCAACGCCATCAACTGTGCCTTACGGCGCAAACTGGAAGTCCCCAGAATCGCACCTTGCGGCAAGTCGTCGAACGAAGCGTATTTATTGGAGACAAACGCGTCGGTCGGCGCATGACGTTCCAAGATTGCGCCTAGGGCAAAACCCTCTGGCAGTTCCATCGGCACGTCTTTCATAGAATGCACTACAATATCGGCTTCTCCAGCCATCATGCGATCTTCCAACTCTTTGGTGAACAGCCCCTTACCACCGATTTTAGCCAAAGGAACGTCAAGAATCTTGTCACCTTTAGTCGACATCGGCAACAATTCAATCTGTAATCCAGGATGGGCTTTTTCCAATTCGGCTTTGACAAATTCTGCTTGCCACATGGCTAAGGGACTTTTTCGAGTTGCGATACGCAAGGTTTTTTTCATAGTGCTTTCCAATTCGTTTTTATTGCCGGGCATCGTATTTGCCGGAGATTTTAGACGTACTTTTATGTTATCCGGCCATTTTACTGAAAATAGGGTGAAAGTTTTAGTTAAAATAAGGCCTTAATGCCAAGTGACATGAGTTTGCTTAAGTTGAAACACACCGACTTGCCGATCCGTCCAAATGTAATCCGAACGATAAAGCAGAGGTCGGTTTACATGATGCTTTGTGCAAGCTTGCTGCTAGGCGGCATTCAAAGCGTACATGGCGAAAATAATACCGCGTTTAAAGAATTAAACGACCTGCAGCAATTAGCTGAACGCTCGAATCGAACGGGGCTGCCCATCATGCTGATGTTTGGCGCCGAGTGGTGCGAATTCTGCCAACAATTAGTCGAAGAAGTCTTCAACCCGCTGGCAATGAGAGGTAACTACGACGGTAAAGTGGTTCTGATGCGCCATGGGGGTGTAGACGAACAAGAACGAATACCCGGCTTGGACGGCGAACCGATTAAAAAATCGCAATGGGCTTACAAACTGAACGCCGATTTGACGCCTACGGTGATTTTTATCGACGGCCGTGGTAAAGAGGTGGCACCGCGAATCGTCGGTATAGCCAACATCCACATGTACGCAGGCGTGATTCACCGTAACCTGAACATCGCATACGAAAAGATGGGCAATCCGTTACGCATACCGGCCACACCCGAGTTGTACGAAAAACAACTCCAAAAACAGCTGCTTAACCCTTAAAATTTTGTAATTCTTTGAGAGAGTCATGACAACACAGAACAACCTACACAATCAGGAAAAACTATCCAGCGCACGTTTTAGCGAATCAACCGATGCGTTTGTGGAAGAGTTTACCGCATCGATTCAATTCGATAATCGTATGTATAAACAGGATATACAGGGTTCGATCGCTCACGCCAAGATGCTGACTAAAGTCGGGATTTTAAATGCGCAGGAATTGGAAGACATCATCAAAGGTCTGACTCAAATCCAGGCAGACATCGAAGCTGGCAAGGTTGAATGGTCGATCAAACAAGAAGACATTCACATGAATATCGAGTCGCGCCTGACCGATCTAATCGGCATCACGGGTAAAAAGCTGCATACCGGACGTTCGCGTAACGACCAGGTCGCGACCGACATCCGTCTGTATCTACGTGACGAAATCGATGCCATTCTGCCGGAGATGAGACGTCTGCTTGCTGGATTGGTTGAACTGGCTGAACGTGAAGCCGATACCATTATGCCCGGTTTTACCCATTTGCAAACTGCACAACCGGTCACGTTCGGACACCACATGTTGGCATGGTTTGAGATGATCAAACGCGATGTTGAACGCCTTGAAGACTGCCGCAAACGCGTCAATACCATGCCGTTGGGTTCGGCAGCGCTGGCTGGCACAACCTATCCGATCGACCGAGCTTACACGGCTGAGCTACTTGGATTCGAGCGCATTAGCGAAAACTCTCTTGACGGCGTTTCCGACCGAGATTTCGCCATCGAATTCACTTCATTTGCCGCGACGTTGATGATGCATCTGTCACGTTTCTCGGAAGAGTTGGTATTGTGGTCTTCGGCACAGTTCCAGTTCATCGATCTTCCGGATCGTTTCTGCACGGGTTCATCGATTATGCCGCAAAAGAAAAACCCGGATGTACCGGAACTGGTACGCGGAAAAAGCGGACGTGTATACGGCCACTTGATGAGTTTATTGACCCTGATGAAGTCGCAGCCTTTGGCTTACAACAAAGACAATCAGGAAGACAAAGAACCGTTGTTCGACACCGTTGATACCGTACGCGGAAGCCTGCGTGCGTTTGCCGATATGGTTCCGGCGATCATCGTCAAACGTGAAGTGACTTACGAAGCGGCCAAACGCGGATTCTCGACCGCAACCGACTTGGCGGATTACCTGGTTGGAAAAGGGTTGGCATTCCGCGATTCCCACGAAGTGGTCGGGTTGGCTGTGGCGCACGGCATCAAAACAGGTGAAGATTTGTCCGAAATGTCGCTAGAAACGCTTCAAGGTTTCTGCGATAAGATCAGCGACGATGTCTTTGAAGTACTGACGCTGGAAGGCTCTGTTGCAGCACGCGACCACCTGGGCGGAACCGCGCCAAACCAAGTTCGTGCAGCAGTCATGCGTGCTAAAGAGTGGTTGGCTTGATAAGCAAGCGCTAACCGCCTGCCAAGCCTATTAAAGAGTGCTTAAATAAAAAACGGCTGCATCAAATAACTTGATGCAGCCGTTCTTTTTATCAGATGAAATCAATACGGACGGCTTATTCAAAGCCGACTAAACAAATTTAAGCAATTTTGGACTTGGACTCCGGAAGTAGATCCGAGTACGCCACGATTCGGTTGCGTCCGCCGTCTTTGGCCTGATACAGTGCCTGATCGGCATGATGAAGCAATTCCATTTCATCCGCCACTTCGGTTTTAGGGAACGAAATATACCCCAAACTCACTGTAAAACTGATTTCCTGGTCGTTGATTTTCAATCTCGAATCTTCAACAACTCTACGAATGCGTTCCGCCGTGTTCCAACAGTTCTGTTCGGAAGCTCCGGGCAAAATCACCAAGAACTCTTCCCCGCCATAACGAGCCAAAACATCGCCTTCACGCAAGGTGTTCAAAATGGTTTTGGTCACCAACACAATCGCCTTATCTCCCACCAAATGCCCGTAAGCATCGTTGATATTCTTGAAATGATCGATATCGATCATCAATACACCCAACGGCGAGTCGTTACGCTGCGTACGCTTGAACTCCTCTTTAAGTCGTTTCAAACCGAAACGGCGGTTGTAAACATTGGTCAAACCGTCCAAAGCGGCCAGCCTCTGCAAACTTTCATGCGCCATCGCATTATTAAGAGCTAATCCCATCCCTTGACGGAACATGTTGATCATACTGATCGACTGATCGTTAATGTGAACCGGAGACGCTAACACGAACACCCCTAGATTCTGCTGTTTAAACAAAATCGGCACGACCACAATCTCTTGGGGACGGAAATGCGTTAAGAGACCATCCACTTCGATATTTTCCGGCAAAGTGATGCGCTCTATACGATAGTCGTCCATCGCTTTGATAATATAATCGTGTTGAACAATTTGTTCCGCACTGACGATACCCTGGGCATACACCATCTTCATTTCGCCTTCGTCTTCGACAAACAACCCACCGGCACTGCATACGGTATGTTCAATCAATAGATGAATTGCTTCTTTTGCCAAGCCTTCCAGCTCAAGATTGGACGATAAGGCTTTTGAAAAATTGGTGTAGACGTATTCGACTTCATGAGCGCTTTGCAGCGCCTCGACCATTTCGTTAAAAGCACGGGCGCTCTCGCCGAATTCGTCATCCGAAACCGCTTCGATAAAACAACTGTCGCCCATGCAATGCACGTCCGATTCCTGATAGGTTTTATCGTTCACAGTCCCCTTAATCAACATCATACGGTCCGCCAACTCTTTCAAGTGCGGTCGCACTACAAAATGCACTAATCCGAAATTCATAACACCCATAAAGAAACCCGCCATCAGAGAAGCCGTATAAAACAACGGCGTCATGACATTAGCTTCCGGAATACCTAACAAAATCATGAACGGCGGAAAGACGAAGCCGACCACCAGGCCGAGCGTCACCATCCAAATAAACTGATCCGTAAAAATCTTGCTGGTAATTCTTGGCATATGCATATTCAGAGGGTTCCTTTAATTTAGGGACTTTAATCTTCCAATTGAATGACCGAACGTACCTTCATGTCTTTATAAACAAAGCTATTCAATGCGGCCAGATCGATCAAGCAGGCCAGCCCTACAACTTCATAACCGACCTTTTCGCATAACTCGGCCGCCGCACCCATTGAACCACCAGTCGCAATCAAGTCGTCAAGCAATACAATTCGGCTACCGTCACCTTGTTGCATTTCCAGAGTATCCGAACCGTACTCCAAACCGTACTCGATTTTAGCGCAAACATTCGGTAACTTACCCGGCTTGCGGACTTTGATGAAACCTTTGTTCAACTTGTACGCCAAGGCCGAGGCAAAAATAAAGCCGCGGGACTCAATTGCAGCCAGATAATCGACTTTAGCCCATTCTTCTTCGGTAAACAGTTCACTCATCGCATCGATGGTTTCAACGAAATGCGTCTTCAGCAATGGCGAGATATCACTGAAAATAATGCCCGGCTTCGGAAAATCCGGGATCGAATCTAAATATTGGGCTAATGGGTGTTGTGACATATGTACTTCCTTTCACTTAACGGCTTTCAATATGGCAAAGCCTTGCGAAGTTAAAATGCATTATTCTAACAATAACTTAATAAAAACAATGAAATTTACTGATCGATGGATAAGCAAATATCACCCTAACGGGTGATAACGCTTAATAGAGGTTATTTCTCGACTTGTTTTAACGCAATCAAAGTCGTGCGGGCATCTGCATTACCGTAGTGGTCGGCCATGATTAACCAAGAGAATCCGGCAGATTTGTCTTGCTCGACACCAAGGCCGTTTAAATACATTAGTCCAAGTTTGTATTGCGCTTCCAAATTGCCTCGTTGAGCCGAAAAATTAAACAACTTAAATGCCTTGAATAAATCCTGAGGCAATCCGGTGCCTACCTCATACATTTTTGCCAAGTTGAATGCCGCTTGGGGATTCCCTTTCTTATACGCTTCGTGAAATAAGTGGGCGGCCATCGAATAAGATCGCTGGACACAACGTCCATCACGATACATGACTCCCAAACGTTCTTCGGCAAGTGAAAAGCCCTTAAAAGCACCGTTTTCATACAGATTAAACGCCGAGGCCTGGTAACCTCCCGATTCCATTTGGCTGGCTTTTCTATAAATCGCATAAGCGTAGTGCTCATCCGCCAAAGCTTCCATGCTGTCTTTAGGAAAGGCTTTTGAAGAGATAAACACCTTCCTCCTTACCCATTCCGGAATGGTGTTATCTTTTAACCACATCTTTAAATCCGGCAAGCTTGGCCGATTGGATGGATTCTTATCCGTCATCCACACAATTAAATATCGCCAAAAAATCGGCAATCGATTAATTTTTCGAATCGAATGATGCGTATGCGCCCACATCTGATCCATAGGATCGTTCACTTTATTCAAACGATAAATGTGCTTGCCTGTCAGCGCAAAAAACAAAGTACAACCTAGCTGATAAATATCGCCTTTTTCATCACACTGGCCATTCAATCGTTCCGGCGGGCAATAACGGCAATCTTCGGGTAAAACTTCGGCTTCATAAGAAGTAAGGGAGGGAATGGCATGCTCAAAGCCAATCAAATAGGAACTTGTATCCGACATCACAATATTATCGGGCTGAATTGAAGTATGCACAAAGCCTACGGCATGTAATTTTTCTAAGCCATTGACTAAATCTTTAAGCAGTTTTTTTGCCGTTTTTTCCGTCAGGCCAAAAGGCTTAATATAGGTTCGCGCTAAGGTCTTTTTACCGACATAATCGAAAAACAACAAATAGTGAAAACCGACCTTACGAATTTCATTAAAGTTTGGAAACTCAGAAAACGCATTTAGGTATTGCAATAAATCCTTTGTGCGTTTGATCGCATAATGATTTTGTAAGTTATCCAAGACTTGGATAGTCTGTTTTATATTACCTTGATCAGTATGTTTGACGGCATTAAAAAAACGAACCGGCCGACTCGTCTTCAACGGTTTGATTTTAGTTAAATCTGGCTGTTGCGCTAAAATGGAACTAACCTCGTCAGACATCCTTTTCTCCAAATGTTTTCAGACGTATCGAACTAGAATAAAAAAACCAACCCTTAACGAGCAATTATCATATCTTGTAATAATTTTATTGACTAGGAAAAAGGTTTACAAAAGCGGTATCGGATGTATTCATATTCTCTAAATCACGCAATAGAAATATTCATTTTGTAACCGATTTCCGTTCTAAGCTTAAACGGATTAATAATAACTCTTTGACACCAACTTAAAAGCATTTATCCCAAAACAAGCTAGAAAACAACCGACTCCTTAAAGACCTTTAAGGGGAAAGTACATGCTCTGTTCAGAGAAACTCAAAAACATCGTTTTCTGAATTCTCGTCATCACAACACAGTAACGAATCAATAGAACCCATGTCACTTGTCCCGTCCGGTGCACAATAAAAAGGATTTTTCTCGACTAAAATCATCTCCTTAACTCCAATCCCTCCATGCCCATTTTCTATATGAACATTGATGGAATGCAGGTCAGGAAGAGACTCCGCATCATTAGTGAAAGAGTTGACACCAGCTTCGGTTATTTTCAGTTCGCCCGTTATGGAATCTATAATAAACAGATCATTACCATCCGCATCCTTAAGATTTTCAGAAATAATGAATTTTGGAAGATCACACCCTAAGCCATCCACCGAAATTTTGGCCTGCAGTTTCAAATCGCCTTCACTTCCATAATAATCCATTTCATTCGGGATGATGACCGATGCGATTACTATTGGTTCATCTTCTTCTACATTATTAGTGGTGCCAAACAGATGAAATTTTCGAATAAAATTCTCTACGCTGGAAGCAACACCAGAAAGCATTCCTGAAGACACGCTACCTGAATAGGCTAATCTTTCTACAAGCGCTTCTCCTCCAGAGTTTGCACTTGATACAGCATTATTGCCCGCGCCTGTTTCTTCTAGGTTTTCAATATTAGCACCTTCTAATATTGCTTTTTTCAAAGTATCCGCATCAACGCCATTTTCTGTAACGGGGTCAGTTGAACTCCCTAAGATATCTTCATCTAGCAGCATTTCGGTGTCTCGGCCCAGAGTCAATATCTCACCATTATTTAAGGCGATACTCACGCCACTCATCGCTGAAGTTAAAATGATATCTCCAATAAAAACCTCATCACCTTCTTTTAGTATGCGAACTTCTCCACTATTTGGATTAATAGCCTGGACAAACCCCGTTACAACATTAACTTTTCCTGCAATAACTGACATAACACATCTCCATCGACGTATAACGCAAACTTCTATGCTTACGTAAAATTGATTATTAAGTTATTGCATATACTACCTATAAAAAATGGATGTCTACTGTACTTGCGTACAATTAGGTATTTAATAAGAAAAAACATTAAATTTATTATGATTTTTTCTCAAAAAACATTCTAGTCAGTTGAAATCACTAAATTCCAGGCATAAAAAAAGGCACCCAAAAGGTGCCTTTAAATTAAAGATTAAAAAGATTTTTCAGTAATTATTGATTTTGATAGTCGATATTATTGTCATCAACCTGAACTTGAAGCGTATCATTTTGATCCAAGACGGTATCAATCACCACTTGGGTGTCCGTATTCCCATCTTTATCCGAATCAATATTCAGAGTAGTCGTACCTTCATGGTTATCAACAACCATATTCAAATAATCACTTAAACTCTCGGAATTTTGTGGATTTCCATCGATAACTTCACTCAAATCCAGTACATCTTCAGTTACATCAAAGTCTTTGATTTCAACTTGAGACACACTGTCGTCAATCACAAACTGATCGGAACCATCTTCTGCATAAAGAATGCTATCAACACTAACCAATCCGTTTACTTCAAAATTATCAATCGTTGCATATTCCTGAGAACTCGTTGTATTGGCATGCAAATCTAAAGAGAAACTTCCATTCTCATCCAACACGACATCAAAACTGTAATGATCACCATTATCGCCACTAGATCCGGAATATGTATCATGCTCAATGCGATCATCATTACGATTAGCATCGGTTACATTAATATCAAAATAATCTTTATAGGATCCGGTTGATTCCCATTCGTCATTTACCAAAAGGTCAAACTCAACGGTAACCGCTTGTCCTGCATATTCAGAGCCAAAATTAAATGTTTTCTGTGCATGCTCATCATCTTGAATCAGCATTTTCCCATCAAACTGACTTACCTCTGAGCCCCAACCTGAAACATCAGAATCAAAGGATTCTTTATAATTTAATGCCGTTAAACCTGTAGAGGTAAACAGTAAATCAAAATCTGTCCAATCTCCGTTTCCATCAGTAGCAACTACAGATAATGTCGCCGTCCCGGCATTTGCACCAACTAAACTATAAGAACCTGTAGCAAAGTTAAAGTTCAAACTACCACCAATAACATTATTGACCGTGATATTTCCACTCGCATCAGCATCCGAAGCATTATAAGTAGTATCGCCGAACTTAACTGCTGTAATGCCTCCGGAAACACCTTTACCATCGTCACCGAAATCAATATTGTTCAATACGTTACCACTAACGGAACCATCAGCTGTAATCGCAATCTCATTCGCGGCTGTCGGGACAGATTCAAGATCAACGTTAATACTGACAGAAAAATCAGTCGCATCTCCGTCAGCATCCGAGGCATTCACTGTGAATTGAAGTAAAGTATCCTTATCGAAATCGTTAGATCCCGCATGGTAAACGTATTCTCCCGTCTCAAAATTAAACTTAAGGACACCAGATCCTGCTATAGGCATACCTACAGAAGGGAAATTACTGCTGGTGTATGTCACACCATCGACGACAATACTATCAATCGATATTGTTCCATCACCACCACTCACATTATCAAGCACATTACCCGATACAACACCTGTTACATCCGAAGGAACAATCACTGAACTTAAATCATTCGCGTCGTCTACTTCTTGTACCGTAGTGTTTCCTGCCGTCGCCAAGACATTTAGATAATCAGAAGCGGATGTTTCTAATGCAACAACGTGTAATTCATCGACATAAGTATCTACAAAATTATCCCAACCAGCTAGGTAATCCTGATCTAAATAGGTACCTGCTGAACTTGCACTTCCTCCATCAGGGTTCTCTGATGTTGGCTTACCGTCGGAAATGAAATACGCAACTGTTTGGTCAGCAACCGGCTCCGAATAGCTGCTATAGGTTTCAAAAACCGCATCTTCGTAGTTCGTCGAACCATCTGCCGTTAATGCATTGATTGTGCTGATAGCATCAGAAGCGCTCATCCAGTTAGCAGAAGCTTGGCCTTCTGAGCTAAAGGTAACCAACTTAACATTAACACCGCCATTATCTTCATAGGCAGTAATCATGTTGGCTAGAGCCGCTTTTGCAAGGTTTAAACGGCTTCCATCCATACTGCCGGAAACATCCAAAGTAATAACAACATTGGTGGTAACAGAGGTATGACCAGTTAAATCCAAATCCTGTTCTTCAGGGATAGAAACTGGAACTTCGTCTCTAACTTCAATATTGACAGTAAAGTCGGTCGGATCCCCATCGAAATCCGATGCATTAACACCAAACGATAGAGTTTCATAACCGGCAAATTCATTCGCATCTGCGGAATAAGTGTAGTCGCCTGTTGTAAAGTCAAATACAAGCTGTCCTTTACCATCAATAGCAACACCGGATAGCGGCAATTGGGTTGTGCCATTACTGCCATCTGCAGTATACGTGACGCCATCCACGACGATACTATCAATCGATATCGCTCCATCTCCACCACTAACATTATCAAGAACATTACCTGATACAGCACCCGTTACATCGGCAGGAACAATCACATCACCCAGATCATTTGCATCATCCACCTGTTCTACCGAAATATTTCCAGCCGATGCCAAGATATCTAGATAATCAGAACTGGACGTTTCCAATGCAACAACATGCAGCTCATCCACGTAAGTATCAACAAAATTATCCCAACCATTTACATAGCCAGCGTCCAATAAAGATGGGCCTTCATTGCTTCCATCATAATTCTCGGATGTCGGCTTACCGTCAGAGATGAAGTACGCGACTGTTTGGTCAGCTGCAGGCTCTGAATAGTTGTTATAAGTCTCAAAAACTGCATCTTCGTAGTTTGTCGATCCATCCGCCGTCAACGCATTGATTGCACTGATAGCATCAGAAGCGCTCATCCAGTTAGCTGAAGCCGTTCCTTCAGAATTAAAGGTGACCAACTTAACATTAACGCCGCCATTATCTCCATGAGCCGTGACCATGGTAGCCAGAGCTTCTTTGGCAAGACTTAAACGGCTTCCATCCATACTGCCGGAAACATCCAACGTGATAATAACATTGGTGGTTATTGAAGAATCGACGCTATTAAACGTAAGAATCTGAGTTTCATCAACACTGGTAGGCGCAGTATCGGCCTGTGGAGTCACTTCCGTAATAGTTTGATCAATGTTGACATTGATCTCACCAAGAGCAGAATCACCATCCGAATCTGTCGCCAATACAGGTAAATTTAATGTCTGATCACTTGGTTCAAGAACCTGGATACCATCTAACAGCACAGTAAATGTATTTGAACCCGTACCCTGGATTTCGACACGCGCAAATGGCGTATCAGAGCTGTAAGTAACTTGTGTGCCATTTACAACCGAATAACTCTCGGAACCGACCTGGTTACCATATTGGTCATAAGATACAACAGTGAATGCCGCTTCCGAAGTTTCAGAACCTTGAACTCGGTTAATCGTAAACTGAAAACTTGATACTAAAGCATCATTCAATCCTGCTGGTTCAGAAGCTAAATAATCTGAACCTCCAATCACATTTAGATTGTCGACAAACTCGAAAATCAAACGCTCTTCACTGTCAATGGATTGACCACCACCGACCGCAAAACCTTGCGTACTATTATTAACGGTAGCTACAGCCCCTCCATCAAGAGTTCCACCATCACGTCCAGTCATTAATACATCAATTGAAGAGCTTCCAATGTTACTAATTCCATATAACGTATCGTTACCTGCCGTCAGACTATCTGGAGCAGGGAAAGACTGCATATCTGTAATAGTTGTAAAAACACCGTCTGAAACATTACTAACGATATAACTACCATCAGAGCTCAAGGTAACCATAAATCCGGTTACTGGCGTACCGCTAACAGGATCTGTTGCAGCAGTTAACTGTGTACTTTCAGCATTAACCGTCCAATAAAGAGGTTCACCATTAAGGTACAGAGCATCGCCATTACTATTAAGAACAGGAGAATCTGTCGTAATACCTGAGAAAGAAACGGAGCCATATCCGTCTGCACCTATACTAACATCAGTATCACCCGATACAGATCCCATACCAGGGACAACGATTACAGAATCGTCGCTGATGATAGGCATATCATCCTCTATCGTGATTGACAAAGTACCAATATCAGCTGGATTAGCACCGTCACTAATAGAAACATCCAACGACAATGAAAGCGTATCTTCAACACTATTTTCCGGATGAACAAACGGAGCAAGTAACTCAACTTCATAGTCAACACTAGTCGGTACTGAAGAACCGCTCATATCAAGAGTAGTCGAGCCGCCATTTAAAGTAATACGAATCACATCTTGAGTACCATCGTTACCAATCAATACAGCCTCGTTATTCTGATCGTAAGACCAACTAATCGTTGTTCCACCAACTACCGTATTCGTTGAAGGTTCAACCAACCCAACTGTTAATGGATAAGTACCATTACCTGTAATGGCGAGTGAACCCGTTGCAGATGCATCATTCGTCGTATCATTACTTGGAGAGCTAATACTACCGACCGTATCGATATTTCCACCATTTAAACCTTCTTCAGATACAAAATCAGAAGCATCGCCGATCGTTGGCACAACATCAACATCATCAATCGTCGTGGTCACGGTCGCTGCGTCGTAGCCGACATTTTCATAAACACTTTCGTTCGTGAAGCTGCCGTCATTCAACGAG
>NZ_JBFHFC010000017.1:0-47318 GCF_041583835.1 Thiomicrorhabdus sp.
GTATGGGGTTTTAGATGAAACGGGTGATCCTGTGTCACCCGGAAAGTTGGGATGCCGGCATCTCTCTAAACGGTTAGAACATCTGAATATTAAAGCCCATCTATTTGGTCATATTCATGGTGGCTATGGCAGACATGAAAATGGACGTTATTTGTCGCTCAATAGTGCGGCACTGGATGAAGATTACCTTGTCCGAAATAGACCACAGATTTTCGAGATTAACTAAAGTAGGGATATTAATTGTGTCAGTAATTGAAGATATAAAATATAAAGCAATGGTACGAGTTAATTCAAAATGGATTTCTCATCCTTCGTCAAAAACAATAGATAAATTTCCTCACATTTTCTTCAAGAATGGTGAGCCTTTTAGAGAAGTTAATCACTGGGCATTAGACAAATTCCATGGTTCAAATGGTAATTCTTTGAAAACTATCACCAGATTAATGCGACACATAAACAGTTACGTTAACTGGCTTGAAGAGCATGATCTGCATTGGAAGCAGTTCCCAAAACAAAAAAAAGAGCGTTGCTTACTTATTTACCGCGGCTACCTGATGGATCAGATAAGGAGCGGAAGAATGCAATGTACAACTGCTAAAGCGAATATGGCATCCGTTATTCAATTTTATCGCTATGCTCAAGTTGAAAACCTGATAGAAACAAATCAACCTCTTTGGCAAGACAAAACCCAAATACTTCATTTCCATAACTCCGTCGGATTTAATCGAACAATGTCAGTTACTTCAAGTGAACTGTCAATTCCTTGCAGAAGACAAGGTGGCCTTACAGTTGAAGGTGGCTTGCTACCGCTTACAACTGAAAATAGAGAAGTTCTTCTAAATTTTCTGAAAATGCATGAAATGCAAGAGTTGTATTTAATGCTCTTGCTCGGCTTCTTCGTCGGCTTAAGAAGCGAGACGATTAGAACTCTGAATATTGAAGTACTGGAAAACTACTATGAGGACCCTCAAACACCAAACTTCGTGAGAATCAATGTTGGCCCAGGAACGAGAGTTAGAACGAAATACGATGTGTCTGGTCAAGTATTAATGCCTGAAGCTCTAAGACAAGCTTTGATTGATTATTACTATTCGGAACGTGCCTTATTCAGAAGAGTCAATGCCGTCTCAGAAAATAAAGAATTAATCTTCATCACAAAAATGGGGAATCCATATTCTGAAAACTCCTTCACCAAACTCATTTCTGATTTAAGAAACAAGATGGCTCAAAAAGGGTTAAGTCAGTTTAAAAATTTTAAATTTCATCAATCAAGGGCTACATACGGCACGATGATGATGACAATTGCCCTTGAGAATTTGAGTCATACCAATGCTATCGCAATAGTCCAGGACGCAATGTTGCACAAGCATGAGCGAACCACTTGGCAATACATAAAATTCCTTGAACAAAAATCTGTGAAGGAAGTTTTTTTTGATGAATTCTTTCTCGCTTTTACTGGACAACACAAAGATACAAATGAGCTTATCGCGCAGCTAGTGAACTATGAACAATAACAAATTACCAGATTTAAGAATTCGACACGATTTGGTCGAAGATCACAAAACCAGATTCGAATTAAAGCGATTTGCTTTTCTAGGCGGTGCCGATGTTAATTCATCAGCGTTTACAAAAGATCTTAATTCGGGAAAGTATTATGAACTGATACCTTCAAGAATTGATCTACTCTCAAAAATAAAAGAGGAACTTGAATCCTCCCTAATATCTGGTCACAACAGCTTAGAGACGGTGCAAAATAAAATATCCGTACTCAAAAAGTTTTTCATATATTGCGACGGTTCTACTCTTTTTAAAGAGGTTTCCGTCATCAAACTTAAAGAAGCCTATTTAACGTATTCTGATCATCTGTTTGTACAGACTCACACCGAAACCACGAAAAATAAAGCTTCCAAAAATACCATCTATGAACATCTAAACCTTCTTGGAAATTTTTTTGGAAAAATTATTAACCATACGGGAACTCCATTATTCAAACAAACTCGCCTATCAACATCCATACCCCGCACTCGAAAAAAATTACTCGGAAAGGCTCAAGATCAACAAAACCTCAGTGAGGTATTTAAATTTGGGAGTGTGCTCTTCGACATATGCACTGGAATAACCAAAGACAAAATTTTGGGCACTCTACCCACCATAGTTCAAATAAGAAACGGGGTAGTTCACAACAATCAGATATTTTTTCGAGGAATCCTACTCCCTAAATCAGAAATATGGGTACGCCACTCATATGAAGAACTTAAAGAAATGTTCCCCCAAAGAGCAAAAAGCACGATAAATGCATTGGTCACACAAGCCAAGAAAGCCAGAGAACCAAGCAGGGATATAAAATCATCTGGAAGACACTCTATTTTCAATTCACGAATTAGAGCCGAATTTTTGGTATTTCTAGCAATGACAAATTGCAACACTATAGTCGCCAAAAATTTAAAACGACACAAATACGACTACAAACCTTTAGGAGATGTGTATCAAATACGAGAATGGAAAGCCCGAAAAGGCGGAAATGTAATATTAGAAATCCCTAAATCATACAAACCAATGTTCGAGGCCTATTTAGAGTTTAGAGATGATTTTGTAAAGGACTACCCAATGAAAGGGGACGACTGGTTATTTCCTATAATAATTGGCCCGACAGGCGGTAAAAAACACAAAACCCATGGATATAGCAATAGTGTAGATGAGTACAAGTACATTAGAAAATTATTTAAAGAACACAATATTCCATGGTTCACAGGTCGAAATTTAAGACCTACTTTTTTAAATCTTTTGTATAGGAAAAGTGGAGATGAAAACTTAACTGCTGAACAAGCCTCCCATCTCAAACAAACCTTTCGAGAGCATTACGACCAGCCTTCTCTTCAAAGATCCCTATTAGAAATAACACGCTTTTGGAATCAGCATGATCCCATCCAGCATAACAACCTAACCGCTTCTGTAATCAATAGTCCCTGTGGTGGAATTCCTGAAGCAACAGAGAATAAACCTAAAATCATTGTTGATCCCAACTGTACAAACCCTTCCGGCTGCTTATGGTGCAAACATTTTAGAGATTTAGATGAATTTGATTACGTATGGTCATTACTCAGTTTCCGACACTTAAAAATAATCGAATCGTCTATCTCATTGACGAGTGAAGAGAAACCATCTGACCTCGTCGTAATGAGGCTTAATGAAAAAATTCATTGGTTCAGAAAAATCTCAACTGACACAAATCACAGCTCATGGGTTGAAGAAGCTGAAGAGAGATTAGATGAAGGGAGTTTCCATCCGGATTGGTCAGTTTTAATTGAATTATTAGACGGGAATCTACTTTAATGAATAAAAAGCTAATTGAAGCATTACAATTCAGAGGCAAAACTACACTAATAAATGCTTCATCAAACTTCTTTAAACCAACGACAATGCCTCCTTCTGAGGACTTCGTTATCTCAGTTAATAGTGAAGGAAAAACTGTTTCCAAATATGGGGATGATTCGTGGGACTTAAGACCTTTCAATGGTTCCGTAATGTATTTTGATAAACATGATGACCAAAACAATGCGGAATTTAAAGAAATCATGTTTTTGTGGATTTACCACTACGTCTTATTTCCGCGCACACATAAAAGCGTAACCCCAATTTATATAATCTTTCAGAAAATTGCTGCTATTTGCTATGAAAATGGCGTATCTATGACAAATCTCTCCAGATTTCCACGGTTAATTGAAAAAATAGCTCAAACAATGCCACCATCATATTTTAATCCCAGCGTGACATATCTAAATAAATTATTGTCCATTAAAGATGAATGGGGAAAGTGCGTTCTTGATGAAAAAGGAATTGCAACATTTTGCACTTTCAACCCTCACTACTTACAAGGACAAAACGCAGCAATACCACCCCGCATATGGAATTACACCATCAACTGTATAGACAAGATCTTAGGCGACTTTATAGAGCATCAAGACCGCATTACAAATGCATTTAATTGGTTAGCAAAAGCCTATTCTCACAATTTAAAACTTGAAATAAACGATCGTTATCGAACCCCCTTTTCATACAAGAGCATACACAAAAATATCAGAGTACTTTATGAAGGAAACTTCGAAACATTTGCTAAAAACTTTGGCATTTATCCATTAATGGATAAATACCTAGCCAAAGACAAAAAAACAGGGAATTTCGAAATAACTCAATTCAGTAAGCTTTTTACAATAGGGCGATCTGCATCTATGGTATTTATTCTAAATTACACATTGATGCGAAGAAATGAGTGTGGCTCTATACGATGTGATGCCTTTCAGTTCGATGAAGATGAAGTCTATGGTCGTTTAGCAATGATTATTGGCGAAACCACCAAAACAGAAGACAACAATGAGGCAAGATGGCCAACTAGCGAGTCAGTAGAGAAAGCATTTACAGTAGCAAAGTCATTATCTAATTTAAGAATGTTATTTGCCCCTGAAAGTCTTCCAACAGAAATAAAAAGCAACCCTTTCTTATTTACTCCCTCTTACGAGCCATGGGCGCCAAAACATACAAACCTAACAAAGATCAAAAATGTCCGTAGTTTTAGTGAAACGTTCTTACATGAAATATTTGATGCTAATGAAATAAAAATCTCTGAAGAGGATTATCGAATTGCACTAGCGCTTACACCTTCACTAACAAGAAAAAAATGGTTCAAAATAGGCTCTCCATGGCAATTCAACTATCATCAATTTCGTAGAACTGTTGCCGTTAGGCTTGCTGAAGCTAATGTTTCTGAATCAACTATTCAATATCAATTAAAGCATAGAGATAGGGCTATGCAATATCACTACACAAAAAACCACACTCGATTGCACTTTAGTTCAGAAGCAGCCGGCGTAGTACTCTCAGAAAAATACAATGCGTTATACCGACAACTCGAAACTATCGTTACAGATGAAATACAAACTTCTTTTATTAAGCCTCACTCCAGACTTAATATCGATGTCCAGATAGTCAACTTATTAGAACAAAGGGACAAAAATAAGATTATCAAACTAATTAAAAATGAAAAAATTAACTGCAGACCAACGTTACTAGGGTTTTGCCTTAAAAATGGATCTTGTGAATATGGAGGAATTGAGTCTGTTTCAAAATGCGCAGGAGGTGACGGAGCGAACATATGTGCTGAGGCTATATTCAGCAAATCCAATGAGCAGCATTTAATCAGACTCAAACAACAGCATGAGGAATCACTAAAATTGATTGATGAAGCAAGTCCAAAATACTGTGCATTGAAAAAAGAAATTTACGCAATAGAGGTTTACCAGAGTGTCATCAATCGAAATTAAGTACCAAACTGCCGAGGAAAAATTTAGAGCATCTTTTGAACGCTTAAAAGCAGATAAACCTGATCGTCTTCCTAAAGGAACAAAACTAAGTCAAGCAAATGTAGCTAAGGAAGCTGGCGATCACCCAACTGCTTTGAAAAAAGATCGTTATCCAAGTTTGATTCTTGAAATTCAAGATGAAATTTCTAGAAGAAAAATTAAAAGCGACGGCGTTAAAAACGCAAACGATAAAAAACGTAAAACCGACAAAGAGCGCTTAAAAGATTGTCAACTGCAAAGAGATAAACTATCAAACATAGTAGACTCCCAAGAGGGCTATATTGAAGAGCTACTATATGAGATAGAAAAAATGAAAAAAGTACGTACTCACACAAGACAATAATGAATCAAAATGGTTTGACAATTACTTATTTGCATGAATTATAGTAATAAAACCAGGTTTAACTTCCTTGATTAGAATTTCTTCGGTATTTACCCAAGCACCTGACCGATCCATTCTTTCTTTAAAGGAAAGTTTATTTTTTCTTGAACGATCAGACCTGGTAACAAACAAATCTTTATTAAGAGAAACTTTAGTATTCATTTCAATTCTCCCTTAAGAAACGACGCAACTCTTGCCTAGTCAAATTGTCTTTGCAATGGTCTACAATCCTACTTGTTCTAGCGCCAATGGTCTTTGTAGCATGGCTTTTATTGTTCTGATCAACCGTAATAGAAATGACCCGGTTGTCGCTATGCTTATCCCACTGTCTGACCTGACCATTCTCACTAAACTGCCAATCCAGCTCATTTCCATCAATACTTGAAAGATCATTAGTTAAATCAATAACTGTATCATAACGTTCATCCGGATCCACAGCCAAGCATTTTCTGATTACTTTTCTTAACTTCTCAGGAATATGTTCGAGAAAATGAGTTCTATCAGGAAAGTTTCCTGCTCTAAGATCTTTTGTAAATTCTGCTATATTCAGCGTCTTATCAGGATTAGCGTATTTTGCAAACTGTTGCTCAAAATCACGTTCACCGTTACACATCCGGTACAAACAGAGCCCAACCTGATAAATATCAAATGCATTAGTAAACGCTGTTGTAACCAATACTTCAGGAGGAACGTGTTTATTATAAAAACCATCCGGAGAAGCCAACCCTAGAGCATTTGTATGCTTTGCCAAGCCGAAGTCAGATACTAAAGCTTCATTATTGTTCGATAAAAGGATGTTGTCAGGCTTCAAATCAAAATGAATTAGCCCTTTGGAATGTATGTTATGGAGTCCACTTAGAAATTGAGATGCATACCTAACAATTTCTCTTACAGTGAAAACTTTCTGTGCCATATTAGCTTTTAACGACCCTTTTTGAAAATATGGCAGTGCTATATAAACATGGTCTGGATCCTTACAAGCATAGTGCACAGGCACAACATTTTGATGCGAGCTTAAATATAAAGTCTTAGCTTCTTCAAAAAAGAGTTCCTCTTGGCCATTAAAAGCTTTTTTTTGAACTTTCTTAATGACTAAATCTGCACCCAGGTGATGGTCATAGGCTATATAAACTTTTGAGTTTTTCCCCTCAAAGCCGATCTCCTCCAGAATATCAAATACAACTTCCGCTTTGTTATAAGGCTGAATCATAAAGCCGCTCCCATCGCCGCGAAGACTGCCTCTTTTTGTACTGGTATTAATTCTCCCCAATTCTCAACATCATATTCAAGTTCATTTTCAATGTACTTCTTAAAGTTAGCGCGAGGAAAACCTAATTTTGCCGAAATTGTTGATATATGACCGGTGTAATAATAGTCAACGCCACTGCTTGCGATCGCTTCTTGTATTACACCTTCTATTTGTAGCCTTAATATATTCAAGTGCTGAGAAGTAGGTTCTGTAATTTTTATACCAACTCTAGTAATTTCAAATTCTCTAAAAATATCAAGTATATTTGAACGAATAAACTTTAGCTTTTCTGGCGTTTCTAAAGCTAATGGAACATTTAGTTTCTCAATATTCGTGATTGCTCCTTCACCTGAATCATAAACAGCAAAAGTTACACTTTTGGGCTCTACCCTAAGTCCTATACAATTCATAACACCTCTTTCCATTTAATTGAACACCCCATGGATGGAATTTGTTCAAGTGGCCCTTTTCCTGTTTGTGCTACCTGCTTCATTGCTTCAAATAAATCTCTTCGAGTTCCTTCGGGTGCTGTTTCTTTTCGTGATGCATCAAAACGACCTCTGTATTGTAATTTCATTGTTGATGAGTATCCAAAAAAGTCAGGGGTACATACTGCTTGAAATCGCTGTGCAACCTCTTGTGATTCATCGATTAGATACGGAAATGAAAATTCCATTTTTTCCGAAATTCGAATCATATTTTCGGTTAAATCTTCTTCGTATAAGGATTGGTCATTGGACATTATTGCTACAGAGTTAACCCCATACTCGTCTTTTAATCTCCTAGTGTCTTCAACCAACCTTGGAAGAATTGCTTTAATGTATGGGCAATGATTACAAATAAACATCACTAATAGTCCGTTTCCCCCTTTTGCTTTTTCGAGTGTCCAACGTTCTCCATAAACATCAAGTAGGTCAAAATCAATTGCATCTGCATCAAAGTCACAAACAGGTGTTGTTAGGCTTACCATTTTATTTCCTCTTTTGTACAACGTTTGACAGTTCGCAGGAACGATGATTTGTTAGTATTTGCATTTTTAAGTCCATTAGTAAGGGCAATTAGTTCGTCAGCAATTACTTCTCTTAGTTTGTCTTTTGGGGCAGGCAAATCGGAATCATCTATAGGCTGAAAAAAGTGGTCCTTTCCAATGTTTATTAAATGATGCCACCACCCATGATTGATTCTATTATGTAAGGCCATAAGACCTAAAAGGTGCTCTGGGCTTTTCGCTTCTACAAATAATGACTTTGGCACAGGCATCTTTTCATTTGAAGAGCCATCTCTGATATTTTGATAAAAGGAATCAAAGATTTTTGAACGTATTTTAGGGGTTCGATTTACGATATCTAGATAGAGTGCGGTAATAACAAACACATCCGTATAGTAGTAACGTATTTCCATTGAGTCATTAAGAGGGTTTAGCTCCATTAAAATAACTCCACCTTGAACGCCTACTCCTGATTGGGTTGGCTCAAATCCAAGATATTCACAAAACTCAACATCTGGTCGAAGCATTGATTTATGTATACGCCATGTTGACGTTGTTGCATTCTTCAGTACAGTTTTTAATTGGATTTTTCTTACACTATCCTGGTCGTCAAGAATAATATCAAATCCATCCCTATCCACATCTGGCGTATACAGACTTAGATCATAACCTCGTAAAGCTGCGGCCAACTTGAGATCATAAAACAGCCGATAATTTACTAATGATTCCTTTGTTCGACTATTTTCTTCTTTGAAGAGGAATTCCTCTAACTCTATTTCCACATTATTCTCCTAAAATCCAAACAATAGGTAAGCATAAACAATTTATCCTATAAATACCTTGGGTATTATTTTTATAATACGAATTTAGTACACTAAATCTTGTTATTTATCTTTGAAGCTAAGTTTTTGATTAATTTAATGAAATTATTTAGCTGCTTAAAAAACTTTTAGGTAATTAAATATTACATAAAAAATTAAGGATGTTGTATGGCTCAATCCCCAGAATTAGCTGGCGGCGAAGGTTTTACTTTTGAAGGAGATATTGCTGCTTTTTACCTTAGCGCATTACTTTCTGAGTCATATGCTCCAGGAACAGAAAGCAAAACAGTAACCTGTGTATCAGTCCAACAACGTGATTTTGGTGAACCTCTTGATGATATCATCGTTGATTCTGAAACTATCGATGGTAATAAGTCGAGACTTAGTTTACAGGCGAAGCGTTCCTTGACTATAAGTTCTTCTAAAACGAATAAGGATTTTCGAGATATTATTCGAGATAGTTGGAATACCTTCTCAAAAATTGATTTTCGTATCAATATTGATCGGTGTGGCGCCGCTGTAGGCACCATTTCAGACTCAAAAAAAAGAGCGTTACAAACATTATGCGAATGGGCTCGAGAAAGCACTAGTTTTGAACATTTCGAGCAAAGATTCTCTTCAAGTGGAAGTGCGAGTTCAACTATAACCTCTGTAAAAAATGAGATTGAACTTCTCTTAAATGAAGTCAAAAGCTCACAAGTATCTAGCGAAGAGCTTCATCAGTTTTTGAGTCACTTTGTTCTTATTCAGTTTGATTTTATTCATGAAGGTTCAACTCACAAATCCCAAGCATTAAATCTCATTCGAGACTGTCTTATTCCATCAGAATCACATAAGGCTCCATTAGTTTGGTCTAGACTTGTCCAGCAGGCTCGTTTGTCTGCTGGAAAGTCGGGGGTCATTGACCGTCCGAAACTCGTTCGAGTTATATCGGAAATTTCCCAGTTAAAAGGCGGAACTTCATACATAGCTGACTTAGAAATATTGAAAGAGCTAGCTAAAAGCTCGATGGATTTGATTTCAGATGATATAGGAGGCTTTACCTTTGAGAGAACAGAGCTTTACGAGAAGCTAGGTAGATTATTGTCTAAAGCAAGACTCGTTCAAGTAAGAGGCCTTCCAGGATCAGGAAAGTCCGTCTTAGTGAAGCAACGGGCTAAAAAAGCTCTTGAAGACGGGACTGTTTTGTTTATAAAGGGAGAACAACTTGATGGTTTTAATTGGATTACCTATGCAAGAACCATAGGTTTAAGTAATCTTCCTTTAGAACACTTATTGGTTGAAATAGGAGCCACTGGAACCCCCATATTGTTCATTGATGCTATTGACCGAATTAAAAGAGTACACCAGCCAATAATTTTAGACCTTATTCGTACTATTTCTGAATCAAAGCTGTTAGATAATTGGCGAATAGTTGCTTCTTTAAGAGACACAGGGGTTGAAGTCCTTCGAAACTGGTTGGGCAGTTTTCTGGACCACTTACAATTTGAAACCTTAACTGTAGGTCAATTAACCGATAATGAGGCTGATGAATTAGCGAATGCACAACCCAATTTAAGGCCTATTTTATTTGGGAATTCAAAAGTAAGTGAGATTGTTCGCAGACCATTTTTTGCTAAAGTGCTTTGCCAAGGATTTACAGTTAATTCTGCGGTTAAAGGGACAGAATATACTCCTGGCTCCGAAAGAGAGTTAATAGAACATTGGTGGGTGCATGGTGGCTTTAATGAAGGAGGTCAAAATGCGCTTGAACGTCAGAGAGTGCTTCTTGAGTTAGCATCCCAAAATGCTCGTTCTTTCGGTGAACCTATTAGGAATAGTCATCTTTCATCAATAAATCAACTAAGCAACTTAATTTCTGACGGCATTGTTCAGCCTGCTAGAAAAGGCGTCAGTGTTCGCTTTTCTCATGATATTTTTTTTGAATGGTCTTTTTTCTATGTTTTAACGGACAAAGGTTCAAAATGGATAGATGAAATTAAAGCTTGTGGAGAGGCTCCCGCATTAGCAAGAACAGTAGAATTGTTATCCCAATGGGAGTACTTTGAAGGTGAGTCTTGGCAGGTTTATTTAAAAGTGCTAAAAGAAGATATTAGTCTTCGAACACAATGGCTCAGATCATGGCTTTTAGGCCCACTTGGAACAACTGAGTTTACAAGTCACATAAAATTATTTTCCAAACTGGCTTTTCAAAATGACTACGAACTTTTTGTAAAAGTGCTGGTATGGTTCCAAGCTGAAAAAACAGTTCCAAATTTAAACCTATCCTCCAATTCGGTTTTTGAAATCAATAGCCAACATTATTCATACCTACTAGCTTGGCCTTCTGATTTTGCCTCTTGGAGCCGACTTATCAATTTCACTCTGTCCAATATTGATAACCTCCCTTCCAATTTATTTCCAGAAATACTATCTATATTTGAGGTATGGCAAAACGCTTTAGCCGGTATTTCAAATCCTGTATCAGAATCAATTCTTACGCAATGTGATAGTTGGCTACTTTCTACAAATTCAATTAATTATTTCTCTGAGTCTGATCCAGATACGACATTTTGGAAAGGAATTTCAGATTTAACCTCATTTAAATCCTCACTAGTTAGACTTATTTTAATGTCTTCACGAGCGCACCCTGATATCACGAGTGCTTTTTTGAATCGTGTTATTTCAAAAAAAGTACGCGAAGATGAATTTAACGAAATTGTGGGGTTTTCCCCAATATTGAGTCAAACCCATCCTAGGTTGTTAGTCGATCTTACGCTTTTATCTTTTAAGATGGAATTACCTCATGACAGAGTTAAAAGACAAAAAGAGGAAGAAAAAAAAGATCTAGAAAGGATAGAAAAAATTTTAGCAAAACCTGAAGAGGAAAGGACAAGGAAAGAACAGCAAGCACTATCTTTTCGTTCAGGATTGGGGATTATCAGCAATTTCAGCATGCAAGACTGGGATAGTCTTGCCATTCATGATCATTTGGAAAATTTCTTTCCACCTTCTCCGCTTAGAGAACCATTCAACTCTCTGTTTAAATCAGCACCAGATGAAGCCATTCGTTTATTGTGTGAGTTATGTAATCATGCAATTTCAGCTTGGCGGCAGTTACATGAGTATTCACATGAAGGTAATGGAACTCCAATTCCCCTGGAAATAAATTTCCCATGGGGAACACAACGTTTCTGGGGATCAAACAGAGAGTACTTATGGTGTCGAGGTTATTTTGGTCCCAATATCATTGAATCAGGGTTTTTAGCACTAGAGGAATGGTGTTTCAAAGAACTGGATAAGACAACGGATATAAATAAACTTTTAAAAAAAATTCTAGAAGATAATGAGTCCATAGCAATACTCGGAACTGCTGCAATGATTGCTATACAATCTGATGCAACATCAGAATCATTAGCCCCCTTATTTACTTCCCAACGTTTGCTTTCTGCAGATGAAAATAGATGGCACCAGGAAATCTCTTCATCAATGAAATCAAACTTAATGGGCTTTAAACCACATGAAAAAGAGCATTTCATAGCTGTAGATGCCTTGAATAATAAGACAGTTCGTAAAAAACCTCTTAGCTCCTTAATTACACGTGCAATTTTCTCGGGAGATAAAGCCTTAAGTGATCGTGTCAAAAATAACGTACTACAGTTCAAAAATAAATTACCTTTTGAATACGAAGAGGATATTAACCAACCTGAAATTGAAAGCGAGTTACTGGAAGAAGCCAAAAAATTTGAAGAGTTGGTAGTCATTGAAAATTATCATGCATATAAACCAGAAGAAAATTCTGATTTACTAGAAATCGTGCATGTAAGTCCCTCAGCTTCTAGTCCAGAGAGCATTGTTAAAAGAAAACAGAATATTAGTTGGCTTCAACAAAGTAATCTTTGGGCATGGGCCGCAAGATACTTCGAAGAGGGTGTATTATCAGAATCATTTACTTTGAATGATGCGATTAGAATCGCCAAAGAAGCGGATACGGCGAATATATTTTCTAGAACAGTAAATGTTGATGAAGAATTGATTGATGTTCGAAGAGGCGCTGTAGCTGCCACAGCCGCTTTAGTATTGATTCATCGGAATAATACTTCACTCGAATCTTTAGAGTGGGCACGTGATGTGCTGATTCGTGCCGAGCTCTTCCCTGAAACATTTGGTGCTTATTGGTCACCAAAATCTGATATTTCATGGCATCCATCTATTTATGTAGCACATGGACTTGTATCAGAAATTCGTGAGGGAACGGAGCAAAATGATACTGTTGAACGCTTGCTTAGGCTAGTGAGCCATCCTTTAGAAATTGTATCAATATCAGCCCTTAGTCAGATATGCATGCTTTGGGAAAGCAACCCTAAGCTAACTTGGTGCGGGATTCGTTTAGCTTTAAGGCTGTGTCACTATAATTCCTGTGAATCAAAACATTTTGGAAGCCCATATCATTCAAGTGAAGAAACCCAGAGTATTCTTAATGAAGCAATTCAGCAGTATACCGGCGATAAGGTATGGCTAAACTTACCACTTCCTCCGCCAGCTTGGGTAAAAGTTAATTTAAATGCAGAGCCGCCAATTTACCCTGCTTATGAGTACTTTGATGATGAAGACTTAAATAACGTAAGTGAGGTTTGGGGAGAGCCACTGTCACATTGGCGCTCAAAGTATGCCGCAAAAATTTTTCAGTTAATGCCTGTTAAACAAATTTTGAATAGTGAAGCTAATGAACTATTTTTAGATTTTCTTCAAAAACATCTAGATTGGACTATTGAAAAAAATGCTCCTTCATGGGCAAAAACAGTCCGAAGAAGAAATAAATCTACTCTTCATTATGAATGGACGCTTACATTATCTTCGAGTTTAGGTTTCGTATCAGGGCTCACTTCTTTCCAAGACTTTAAGAACCGTTTTTTAGATCCAATTCTTAAATTGGATGAAGATATTTGCTGGGTTCTTTTATCCCCTTTAATCGAAACAGCGATATGCAACTATATATATGATGCTGAAAAGATTCACCCAGAAACTATTCTTCATATTCAACATTCACTTGATCGACTTTTGGAAAGTAAATCATTTAGAAGAGGTTCCTATAGAGCTGGGAAATTGAGCGGTTTTAAATTACCACAGCTTGTTAGAAGCATGATGTTTGTCTCCGTTGAAAGAGCTGATTTGTCTAGACGTTTCGTCAATGGAAATTGGTCTGAAATTCTGGTTATCTTACCTATTGTTGATAAATTCATTCGCTCCGCTGGTTGGGCAACTTCAGTTATAAGCCCTTTTTTGACTCTTTGTGAGAGGTCTAAAGAGCATTATCCTGTTGCTGAATTTGCCGATCAAATTCTTTCGATTTTGACAAAAGATGCAAATTTCATACATGAATGGAACCGGGAATTGGTCCCTTCAAGAATTGCAGAACTAGTCCATTACTTCGCATACAGAGATGGACAACTAGAATCAAGTTTGGCCAAGAAGTATTTAATGATTCTCGACTTCCTGATTGACATGGGAGACCGAAGAAGTTCAGCACTTCAGCAAGATCAAATGTTTAAAGAAATTCGTTTAAATTGAAGCGTATTATATTAGTTTTAAAGAGCGTATAGAATTTACGAAGGCTTGAATCGCCACTAATTTACTAGACTCTTCCCTGAATTTCAGATTCGTATTGATAATACGACACCAACCTTTTCTGCAACAGTGTCTCTGGGCCATTCAAACAATACCCTATCATTAAGACCTATGCGATGGAATCAATCCTTACAATATATGAAAATGAGAAAACAACCTCCATGAATTTGTTTTTAAAGTGCGTTTACTAGGCCCACGTAATTAGTCAATAATAGTCTTAAAAATCAAGGGAGATTAATGATGGCGAAAATTAAATCCATTAAAAATTCTGAACAACACAAATTAGCGTTAAAGCGTATAGAAGAGTTGTTTGATGCAGAGCTTGGTACAGAAGATGGTAATGAACTTGAAGACTTAGTGACTCTCGTACACGAATATGAAGACACTAACGTGCAAATTGACACCCCTGATCCAGTTGAAGCTATTAAATTTCGAAAAGAACAAGAAAGATCTAAAGAAAAGTAAGTGGTTCGAAGTATATATTACTGAGCTTTCAGATTTTTGCTGATCAGTGATTGCTAGATTGTAAGCTGCTTTACTGCCATTTTTTCTTTAGAAGTCCGACCATCTTTTAATTGGATGACTCTGCCAAATAATATTAAGAAACATCTTTTTCAGCCAAGCATTACGTCCAATTAAACATTCAACCTTTGAAAAGGTTAACTTGAAGATAGAAGGCAAAACACATAGACAACCTTGCTTCATGAGGACGAATAGAAGGAGGTTGAAGTCCTCTACCATGTGCTGACCCTATATGAGTCCTATAAGCTCCAATCCCGTCCACAATTGATGAAAGTCCTTGCAAGATCCTGTTTTGATCCTCTGCCAATGTCTGATTAGAATTTAAACCAAGATGTTGCTTAACAGCTCGCCATAACGGAACAATTGTTTGTTTAGATGGCATATCTAATTCATTAGTCTCAATATATGTTTTACAAAGTGCTTCAATGATTGAACTAGCCGCAGTGATCGCAGCATGAGGATCTCTATCTATCTGCGATATAGCCCTTTTAAATTCAGCCTCGACAGATCCAAAATCACCCGCTTTAAAATAATCTGAAAGAGATTTAGTGGCTGGACTTGAACCTGCCAAAACAATATAACCATTCAACTGATATGTAAGTTGATTTCGTGCAAGACTCGTTTTTATCCGTTCTTGTCCATTTTCAATTTACGGAACCAAATCTGAAGGTTCCATATCCATAAACCCCTGAATTACCCCTCCAAGAACCTCAAAAGCATCGATATTTGGATCTTCATTACACCTTTTTAACCATTTACTACATTTAGTTTCACAATTTCCTTTTGGCACATCTCCTAGAGCACCACTTTCCATGAATAAAGAATTGAGAACTGAATGACTGTAATAAAAGTCTGCGATTACTGTAGAAACAGCACCGATGACAGAATTTGGAATTTTATTTGTCAATCCGCACCTACCTATCTAATCAAATTAACTTATACAATATGAAAAACAGTATATTAAAACGATAGACATAAAAACCCTAAATTTTAGAAAAAAAAACCAAATTCCATAGACATAGAGAAATCAAATAAACACCAGAAGGGCAAAGGGCTCACGAACGTCTACTCTGTATGTCACTCGTATGTACAATTTCAACTCAGAGTTGAAACTACAGTACCGCGGACGACTGGATGAATCCCGTAAAGAAACGGCACCCGAAGGCGTTCGAAGAGATCTTTTGGAAGCTATGAAACAGGTCGCCGGGACAGGAAAGGGTCCTTTAGAACAGATTCCGTCAATGGGCTGTTCGATTAAATGGAAGGCCTAAAATAACCTAATCCCCTCCTCCAAAACCGGGATGAACGTTCCCTCCCGGCAAATAACCAAAATCGCACCAAAATAAGCGATATTTGCACCACATTTATACGCAAATTCCACTATACGAAAATATAACCACCCTCTTACCCCCTAAATTAAAGGGGTACGCAAAATTGGCACACAAAATGTTAAGTGGTCGAAGATTTTTCAACCAAGAGAACATTTTATGTTAAAAAACCTTTCCCCTCTGGCACTAGGGCTGTCCGCAGCCACTTCACTAATGTGCTTATCTCTAACCGCTTCAGCTGAAACGGAATTCAAACGCGAAATATTTACAGTCGAAAAAGCCATCCCTCCGGGACCCAACGTCTTCGTTAACGAAGCCAGCTGGGACGGCGCAAGTAAGATTCACGTCTACGGACAAGAAGACCTAAGTTACAAAGGCGAATTAGCCCTTGGACTTACTTCGCAAATCGTCTCCTCAAGCGACGGCAAGCAAGTCTATGCTCTTTCACACTATATGAAACGCTACACCTACGGCCCTGTCGAAAGCGCGCTGCAGATTTTTGACGTCGCCACTTTGACGCCAATTAAAGAGATCATTATTCCGAACAAAGCGGTACAAGCGATCGGTATGAGCGGCTTGATTGAAAAGAGTGCGGACGATCACTACGTCTACATTCAGAATGCCACTCCGGCAACTTCGGTCACCATTGTGGACATCACCAAAGGTGAAGTTCTTCCTGAACTACCGGTTCCAGGATGCTACGGAATCTTCCCTGCGGAGAAAGGCAATAAATTCTCTACCTTGTGCGGTACGGGAAAAATCAAAACCTTTACCATGAAAAACGGCAAATACAGTTCTGCCGATTCGGAAAAAGTATTTGACGTCGACAATGACGCCTTATACGTTCACGCGCAACGAGCCAAAGACGGCAAATTGATTTTCACCTCATTCAACGGAAACCTGTATGTGGTGGACGACAGTGGCGAATCGGCAAAACTGCTGGAAACCATTGAAGTTGCAAAAGGCGTGGAAGGCAACTGGGCACCGGGCGGATACCAAGTCACAGCCTATAATGCACCGACCGACACTTTATTTATGATCATGCACCCCGATGCTTATGAAGGCAGTCATAAAGATGGCTCAAAAGAAATCTGGGCATACAACCTAAAAACCCGCAAACTGGTCAGTCGTTCACCTGCTGAAAACCTGGTTGCGATCTCCGTAAACCAGGAAAAAACGCCTACTGTATTCGGTTCCAACGAAGAAGACGAAACAGTTGACGAGTTCACCGTTACCGATCCGGAAAAGTTTGTCCTTTCGAAAACCGCTTCTGACGATCGTGCCAGCTGGACAACTTTCCTGACGGTGGACAAATGAGCGAAATTATCCCATACCTCAATCTGGCCTGTCTGGTCTTCATCATCTTATTGATGCTGAAAGCCGCACTGCACAAGGCGTTTGATTTCTTGGAATTTCAGGGATTCGTTGCCGATTACGAACTGATCCCCGAAAAACTGATCAAACCCTTCTCTGCGGCTCTAGTCGGCCTAGAGTTGGCCTCGGTAGGAATGATGTTGGTGAATTCGTTGCGCGACTACGGACTGATGCTGGCGATTGCACTGTTTATTGTGTATGCAATTGCCATCGGTATCAATCTGTTACGCGGCCGTACCAGCATTGAATGCGGTTGCGGTGGTGCGCCACAGCTATTAGGACCGGTATTGATCTGGAGAAATGCGCTTTTGGTACTTGCAGCGGCATTGCCGTTAGCGGGTATCCCTGAAAACATGAGCGCTCCGGACATACTGATCGCAATGGCGGCGGGAATTTTCCTGTGGACACTGTACAGCTTATTCGAACAGACCAATGCCAACCTCATCTTTCTTAAATCAAAAAAAATATAGGATATTTTCATGACAGCTCTTTATTTTGCAGTCTTCTTTTTATTTGCAGCCGTAATCGTCCTCGGGTTTGCGTTTTTTGTTCTTTCAAGACAAATCGGCATTCTCTTCGAACGCATTGCCCCTATGGGTGCGATGGTGAACGATTCCGGCCCTAAAGTCGGTGACACGACCCCGAGCTTCAGCCTAACAAGCTTGACCGGCGGCAGCGTCGAAATCGGCACGCAAAATACCAAAGCAAAACTGATCTTCTTCTTATCGCCTACCTGCCCGGTATGTAAAAAAATGCTTCCTATCCTGCGCTCGGCTAAAGAGAGCGAACAGGAATGGATGGATCTTATCCTGGCCAGCGACGGTGAGGCGGAGAAACATCAGCGCTTTATCGAACATACTAAACTGAACGATTTTCCTTACGTTCTGTCGACCGAACTGGGATTGGCCTATCGCGTTTCACGCCTGCCTTTCGCAGTCTTGATCGACGAAAACGGCATCATCCGTTCAAAAGGCCTGATTAATAGTCGCGAACAGCTGGAGAGCTTGTTTAACGCTCATGACGCCAACATCCCGTCTATTCAAGGCTACCTTGATATGAAACATTCTTAAAAAATGAATAAGGAAACTAATGTATGAAGAAATTAATCGACTTGCTGTTCAGCAGCTTAGATAAACGAACCGAAGACATGAGCCGAAAAGTTGCTCAAACCAGCGGACGCCGTAGCTTTTTAGCGAAGGCCGGAGCCGCAATGTTAGGAACGGCCATGCTTCCGGTACTGCCTTTTGACCGCAACTTTGGAATGGCCTACGCCGAAGAAGAGGAAAAAGCCGATCCAAACGATCAACACAGCTGCGACTACTGGCGCTACTGTGCAATCGACGGAACGCTTTGTAACGAGTGTGGCGGAACCTTAACCAGCTGCCCTCCGGGTGCGGAAGCGTCGAAAGTGTCTTGGGTCGGGACTTGTCACAACCCGAATGACGGTAAAGACTATCTGGTTTCGTATAACGACTGCTGTGGTAAAGCAATCTGTAACGGTACCGAGTGTGTTATCAGCGAACGTGAACGCCCGGGTTACCGCATGGGTCTGCACAACGACATCAACTGGTGTATGGCAAACAGCTCGCAAGGTTACCACTGTACCGTTGCCATCTTGGTTGGGATTGCCGAAGGCGCATAACCCCCTCCCTCTTTTCACGGCATCATCGGCGTCTTGCCGGTGATGTCGGAAAGGGCTTCAAACACAGATTACCGATGCGATTACTTTCGCATCGGTTTTAATCCACAACCAATAGAAAGAGACCATCATCTATATGCGTTATAAAACTCCCAAACTACTGAGTTTACTCTTACTAACCTTCAGCCTTAACGCCAATGCCGTCACCTACAATCCGGAAACTAACTACATGCTACGCTGCTTAGGATGTCACGGCCAAGACGGAACCGGAAGCGAACGCGGCGGAATCCCCAATTTTCAAGACTATGTCGCCTCCTTTTCAACCACCTCCATGGGACGACAGTATCTCATGCACGTACCGGGAGTTATCAGCTCCAGCCTGACCGACAGCGAAATTGCCGAAGTCATGAACTACATCATGCGACATTGGGGCGGAGAATCATTACCGGAAAACTTCAAACCGTTTGATACCGCCGAAGTGTCACAACTTAGAAAAACCGAAATCAAAGACGTTGTCGCTTACCGTCGCCTAGTCGTCGATGAAATCGAAAAAGCCGGGCTACCCGTCGCTCCTTACCCATGGCCATAAGGCAAACCATCCACAATTAACCGGACACCGCGAACAGAGCACCATCATTGCGTCTCTCCGCTTCTTAATCGAACGAGGCTAACGCGGCAAATCATTGTGGACTACGCCCGCACGCCAATTTTTTCATTCAAATTTTCACTGTCTTTTAATAGCGCTCTTTGATAAGGTAGAATTTAATTGAAACGGCTTACAACCGTATAAAAGACCTCGCCCAAAGGTCTGCCAACAGCTTCTATCGCAACGTCGCGCGCTGACCACATCCAATACCAAAGACCCATAGGACAATCCATGAACAAAGCGTTAAATGTTCTGCTTGCGCCAGACAGTTTCAAAGGTTCACTCAGCGCAATTCAGTTTTGCGAGATCGCCACCCAGGTTATTCAGGAAATCCATCCACATTCCAAAGTCATCGCCCGCCCTATGTCGGACGGAGGCGAAGGCTTTGTTGACAGCTTCGTGTTTGCCGGTCTCGCCGAAAAACAGACCCTATGGGCCTCCAACGCATTAGGCCGCAAAACCAAAGCACAATTCGCCTGGCAGCCGGAAACCCAAACTGCGATGATTGAAATGGCACAGGCATCCGGATTGCCCGGTATACGCCAAGAAGAACGCAACCCCATGCAAACCCACACCTACGGTACCGGACAGATGATTAAATCCGCTATCGATTTGGGCGCTAAAAAAATCATCTTAGGACTGGGAGGCTCCGCCACCAACGACGGCGGTGCCGGTGCACTTCAAGCATTGGGAATCCCGCTATTGGATAACAAAGGCAAAGAGATCAATCTAGGCGGCCAAAGTTTAAGACAACTGGCGCAAATCGGGGAAATCCCTTCTTCGCTGCATGAAATCGAATGGCAATTGGCTTGCGACGTCACCAATCCATTACTGGGTAAAGACGGTGCCACCGCCATATTCGGACCGCAAAAAGGCGTGACCGAACAAAACTTTGACGCCTTGGAAAGCGGTTTGTCGAACTGGGCGCAAGTCATTGCCGACAAAACCGGGCGTCAGGCCAAAGACATTCCCGGTGCAGGCGCTGCCGGAGGCATGGCGGCCGGTTTCATCGGCCTGTTGAATGCCGAAGTCACGCCGGGATTCGACATCCTCAACCAGAACTTAAAAATCGAGTCGTTACTGGAAGAGCATGCGATCGATTGGATCGTCACCGGCGAAGGACGCATGGACACCCAAACCCGCTTCGGCAAACTGCCGATGCGAATTGCCGAACTTGGACTCAAACATAAAGTACCGACCCTTGGCGTCTGCGGCAGCCTTGGGTGTTCGCCGCAAGACTTGCCGGAATTTAGAGCCATTTTCAGCATCATCAATTCGCCGATGCATGAAATCGACGCCTTCCAAAAAACACCGCAATTACTAAACGATACACTCACCTCAATCTTCAAACTGATTGATTCGAATCGTTAACTCGATCCATTTTCGTCAGACTTTTTCTTCAAAGCTTCCGTGGGTCGGAAGCTTTAAATTACGCTGACTGTCTCAAGCAAGCACCGCTTTATTCCTGCGCCATACCGCCCTAACCGCCCTTTTTCATAAAACTGTTACAAAACACCCGCTTAGCGCCGTTTACGTTCATCAAGCTGTTATACAAGCTTAATAAATGAGTAAAAAACGTTACCTATGATGAGTAGCTGACAATTTTATTTCCAGCATTAACGGCATGAAAGGTAAATCACGATGAGCATCAGCCCTACTTCCATCGAACCCAGCAAAACCAAAGACCTGTTGGACTCGGCAGTTAACAACACTTCGATCCTAAGCCGTAAAGGAATACTGGATCGTTTGTTTACCGCCTGGTTTGACCGTTTGGTATACCCGCAAATATGGGAAGATCCGGAAGTGGACATTCAAGCTTTAAAACTTAACAGCGAATCGCGCATTTTTACCATCTCTTCCGGCGGCTGCAACGTGCTTAACTACCTGACCGAAAAACCGGCGTCAATTACGGTAGTCGACCTCAACGAAGCGCACATTGCACTCCTTAAACTCAAGCTGGTCGCAGCCCGGCATCTGCCGGACCAGGAATCGTTCTTCGACTTTTTCGGTAAAGCCAATCTGCCAAAGAACCTGGATCGCTATCATGCGTACATCCTGCCATATCTCGATGCCAAAACCCGTGAATACTGGGAAGGCAAAGCCAATATTTGGGGCAAAAAACGCATCCAAATGTTTTGCGACGGCTTCTATCAGTATGGGCTGCTCGGAAACTTTATCGGATTGATCCACTGGATCAGCAAACGCATGGGTTACGACATTTCCAAAGTGATGCGCGCACGCACGCAGGAAGAACAACAGACCCTGTTCGATCAGCATGTCGCACCGGTTTTCGACACCCGTCTAATCAAATTCCTGTGCCATCGCGCCGTCGTCATGTACAGCCTGGGCATTCCCCCTGCTCAGTTCGAAGAGATGAATAAGGAATCCAAAACGGCACGACAAGGTATGCACGACCTGTTAAAGGAACGCGCCCGCCACTTGGCCTGCGACTTCCCGTTAAAAAACAACTACTTTGCATGGCAAGCGTTTAACCGCGAATATGACATCGATCAACGCCAAGCGATTCCGCGCTACCTGGAGAAAGAGCGTTTCGATACGTTGCAGTCTGAAACCGTCAAAGTACATGTACACCACCAATCAATGACCGAGCGCCTGAAGCAGATGCCGGACAACAGCTTGGACTCATACCTGTTTCTGGATGCGCAAGACTGGATGGACGAACAGCAACTCGGCGAACTTTGGGAGCAAGTCAACCGTACCGCGATGCCGAATGCCCGAGTGGTCTTCCGTACCGCCGGAACGCATTCGCCGCTTGAGCAGAAACTGCCTGCCGAACTATTGCGCAACTGGGAAACCAACGAGATTGAAAATCACCATTGGACTCAAAGCGACCGTTCGGGAATTTATGGCGGCGTCTTTCTCTATCGACACCGCGCGGAGCAATAAACGTCGATGGAAGCCAATCTTATATCAACCCAGTCTTCGGAAATGGTGTGGTCGCTCACCCACAGGTACGTCATGGGCGTCAACGCGATGCAGCAGCACTCCACGAAAGCGATTCGCAACGTGCAGACCGAGCTGGAAAGCATCCTGATCGAAAGCTGCGTCATCCCGGTGACCCGCAATCAAACCGAATACGATAACAGTTACGTCTGCTCGCCCTATACGGCTTATATCCGCTATGCGAGAGACGAACTGGGTCTGCTCAACAATCGCGGTTTACAATGGTTTTTCAAAGGCGTCATCCACGTGGCGGACGGACTCCTGCAGCTCGGAAAAATCAACCAGACGGTTTCCATCAACAATTGGATGTTTTCAACCAATCCCGTACCAAGCTGGCAGGAAAGCACCGTTCAAGAGATGACTCAAAAACTGGTGTACGCCAACCCTCAGCACAGCTTGTCGATTCGATCGCTGAACTGGGAAACCAATGCGGAATTGTTGCAACACCTGCAAGCAAACGATTGGATCCTGCTGCCGGCTCGCCAAGTCTATCTATTCCCGGCAGACGATCCGAGCTGGTGGAAACGCAATAACGTCAAAAACGATCAACGCCTGTTAAGGAAAACGCAGCTGACCCTGCTGGAACCTAATCAGCATCGCAGTGCGGATTTCATTGAAATCGAACGTTGTTTCAACCAACTGTTCATTGAAAAACACTCTGCTTACAATCCTCAATTCACGGCGGAGTACTTTGAATTTTTGCATCTTCACCGTCTGGTGGAGTTTTTCAGTTTCCGAGATGAGAGCGGACGTATCGTCGCCAGTATCGGTCTGTTTACCCAACACGACATCATTACCGCACCGATCGTCGGTTACGACACCCAGCTACCAAAATCGCTCGGTCTTTATCGACTGTTGATGGCCGTATTGCTCAAACAGACGCACGAACGCAAACAAACCCTAAACCTAAGTTCCGGCGCCGGACATTTTAAACGCCAGCGCGGCGGCACTCCGGTGATCGAATATACCGCGCTTTACGTCAAGCATTTGCCGTGCAGCCAACGCTTCATCCAAACAATGTTTGCAAAACTACTGAACCGATATGCCCCAGGCTTATTGCAAAAGCATGAGCTTTAACCCAAATTTTGATCGCTTTGAGAGAAACAATGACTGCTAATACCCCGAACTGGATGCAACTGCAAACCGCCGAGATTCTAAACAGCCTGCCGGACGACAGTGACGATGCGAGCCGCGACACCTCCTCGGGTTCCCAAAAACCGAAGCGCTATCGCACCATCTGGATTTCCGATACTCACCTCGGCTCAAAAGGTTGCAAAGCGAACTTTCTAAGCGAATTTCTCAAGCAAAACGATTGCGATACCCTAATCATGGTTGGTGACATCATCGACGGCTGGAAAATGAGCAAACGCGTTTTCTGGCCGCAAGAGCACACCAACGTCATCCGCCGCATACTGACACGTGCCAAACGCGGCACCAAGGTCATCTACATCACCGGAAACCACGATGACATGCTACGCCGCTACTCGGGCATTCAGTTCGGAAACATCGACCTGCTCGACGAATATGTTCATACCACCGCCGACGGCCGTAAAATCTGGTGTATCCACGGCGACCAATTTGACGGCGTTGTTCAGTGTCACCGCTGGATCGCACTGTTCGGTGACTTCTTGTACGAAAGCATGTTGCACGTTAACCGCTGGTTCAACCAGGCACGCCACCGTCTTGGATTCGGTTACTGGTCTTTGTCGGCCTACCTCAAAGCCAGAGTCAAACGCGCGGTCAACTTCATTTCCGATTTTGAAAATGCCGTCGCCAAAGAGGCACAGCACAAAAACATGGACGGCGTCATTTGCGGTCACATCCACCATGCAGAAATCCGTCAGATCAGCCCGGAGATCACCTACTACAACTGCGGCGACTGGGTTGAGTCCTGCACCGCATTGGTGGAAGATTTCGAGGGCAACATCACGCTGATCAATTGGGTCAAACTCGATCACAATACCAGCACCGAAACGATTCAAGACGGCGCCGTCGCAGAGATTGAAAGCGTCAAATAAATCTCCGGTTACGCGCCGGTTTAGGTAGGTAACCGAACCCATTCGAGCAAAAACGTTGACGGAAAAACCAACCTGCCGGTTGATTTTCCACATTTGCTCAACCAAGCCATCTAGCAACTGGTAAAATAAGCCTTTTTAAAATACAAATATAAAGATATCCATGAGTAACGCACAGCTGATTCTGATTGATAAACGTAACCAACCCTTAAAAGAATATCTTGTTGCGGTTGCCGCCTCCGACGGATTAAACATCAAAGGCGTTCAAATCATGGCTTCGCCGGCTAAAGGCGAAAAATCGTTACTCAATGCCGACATCATTATCCCGCCGCTCGAACTTTTCGAATTCAACGTCAAAAAATTGGTCGCTGAAACACTTAAAAAGCTGGTGGTTAAAGAAGAAACCATCGACATCGACACGTTTATCGAACGCAGCAGCGAAGATGACGAAGTGCGTAAAGCCCTTAAAAAATCGGTCAACCGCCTGAAGAATAAGCTGGAAGCCTTATTAAAAGAATTTACTTCTTCCGAAGTGATTCCGTTAATCCAAGAGCGCCGCAACGATGCACTGTTCAAACTAAAAGAGCACGATCAGGAACTCAACGGTAAAAACGTCGTCTGCATCGATATCGAAGCGACCGACATCTGCACCAATCCGGAAGCGGACATTATCCAGGTTTCCGCTTGCGACATGGACGGCAACGAACTCTTCAACCAGTTGATCAATCCCGGCTACGACATTCCAGAAAACGAAAAACACAACATCACCACCGAGATGGTTCAAGGCCAACCTTCTTTGGTTGAAGCCTGGGAGAGCATTCACCAGACACTTAAAGATGCCGATGTGGTTTTGGCATACAGCACCGAAAGCGACTTTGCTTACTTGGAAAAAAGTGCTGCCAAAAAGATGTTGCCGTTTGAATTGGATTACAACACCTGGCTGGATGCCGCCGAACTGAGCAAAGATCTCATCGGCGCCCTGCGCTGGCAGAGCGAAAAGATGTATTGGTTCTATAAAACACCAAAACTGACCGATGCTTATGAACGCATTCTGGAAAAACCGTTTCCCGGCGATGCACATGACGCTTTGGCCGATGCTCGCGCCACGGTGGAGCTGTTCAAAGCCATGCTGGTAAAAGGCCGCAAATCTCAAGTCATGCTTAAAAAGCCGCAAGCGGTCAAAGAAGAAATTACGAATAACCCGTTTGCCGCCGCTTTCGCCAACGCCAAACGAGGATAAGAATTATGTCAGCAACACCGACATTCAAAGCATTGGAAAAGGCTA
Organism: Thiomicrorhabdus sp.; assembly: GCF_041583835.1. Lineage (GTDB taxonomy): Bacteria > Pseudomonadota > Gammaproteobacteria > Thiomicrospirales > Thiomicrospiraceae > Thiomicrorhabdus. The sequence continues at coordinate 26,178 of NZ_JBFHFC010000017.1, forward strand.
AACGAGGTGATACGTTTGACTGGAACAACCTGAAGTCGCAAGTTAAATTTGACGAAAACGGTTTGATTCCCGCCATCGCCCAACAATACGACAGCAAAGAAGTACTGATGATGGCTTGGATGAACCTGGCCGCATTGGAAGAAACCTTGCAGACCGGACGCGTCTGTTACTGGTCGCGTTCACGCCAGAATTACTGGCGTAAAGGCGAAGAATCCGGTCAGATCCAAGTTCTGAAATCCCTGGCTCTGGACTGCGACGGCGATACAATCCTGTTACAAGTCGATCAAACCGGGCCAGCCTGTCACTCCGGACGTCGCAGCTGTTTTTATACTGCGGTGGAAGGCGATCACGTTAAAATCCTCAGCAATCCGCTAATCGACCCGAGCGATCTTTACAAGAAATAATCCTTCTTAAACGCCTCTAGCCCGGCAGACGACGACTTAGGAAAGCAAGTGGTGTGAAAGGCGGTCGTAATTCAGTAAACTCCTTTAGACCGTCTTTACTTGCCGCCATCTTCCTTCTGTTGTAACTCCGGGAACCATTTGTACAACAGATTCTTGAAATCTTCCACAAACAACGGCTTTACTAACAGGTCATCCATCCCTGAATCCAGGCAACGCTGCTTATCTTCGTCATACGCATTAGCCGTAAACGCAATGATAATCGTCGGATTTTCCGTATGCATCTGCATCTCTTCCTGTCGGATGATATGACTGGCCTCATAACCATCCATGATCGGCATCTGACAATCCATTAGAATCAAACCAAACTCATGGTGATGCAAACGCCAGAATTCGAGTGCTTCAAGACCGTTATTAACCGAATCCACTTCAAGACCGAGTTTGTTAATAAAGGCTTCCGCAATTTTCTGGTTGGTCGGATCATCTTCAACCAACAGCACTCGCTGTAGCGGTTTACGTTCATGTGGGCCTTCCTGTGACTTATGCTCAAAAGACATCGCGGGGAACGGCTTACCGTCGTGCAGAGCTGCCGGTAAAATCGCCCGCTCTCTGCGAGTGTCCAAACGCTCTTGCGTCGAAATCACCACCTCCGGCAATGCTTCGGCCTTGCCATGATCCTTAACTGCAGCTTCCGTTGTCTTTTTAAAAGGCAATTCGACAATGAAGGTGCTGCCTTGATTCACTTCGGAAACGACCTGAATTGTCCCGCCCATCAAATCAACCAATTGCTTGGTGATCGCCAAGCCCAGACCGGTTCCACCAAAATGACGGGATGTAGAGTCGTCTACCTGAATAAAAGGTTGAAACAGGGTCTTATGGAACTCTTTGGCAATGCCGATTCCGTCATCCTGCACACTGAACTGAATGTAATGAAATTCGTCGTCTTCTTTCAAAGAAGACACATTCAACAACACCTGCCCCTTAGGGCTGAATTTGATGGCATTGCCCACCAGATTAAGCAAAATCTGCCTGAGTCGTAGCGGATCCCCCTCTGCCCATTCAGGACAGTCATGATCGAACGATTGCTGCAACGACACGTCTCCCACCTTAGCCAAGGGCGTCAACAAGCGTATACTGTTGTTTACCACATCGTGCAAGCTGAAAGGCTCTTCATACAGCTGGATACCGCCTTGCTCAAGCTTGGAGAAATCCAACACGTCGTTCAATATCGTCACCAAAGAGCGTCCGCTTTCACGAATGGCTTCCAGGTAAGTTTTCTGCGTGTCGTTTAATGGAGTATCCGTCAACAAGTCAGCCATCCCCAAAACACCGTTCATAGGCGTACGGATCTCGTGACTGATCATTGCCACAAATCGGCTCCGGGCTTGCGCCAATGCTTCCGCACGCTCTTTCGCCAATAACATTTGTTCTTCTGCCGCTTTCTGAATAGAAACGTCACGAATTGCGGTGGCAATGACGACTCCATCGGCAGTCTGCAAACGACTCATACTCAAAGACAGAGCCAACTCGCGTCCATCACTATTTTCCCCTACACACTCCCGGTACGGCAGTATCTGCGGAACGGATTGCGCTTCCACCGCACGCATATAAGTCGGAATCAGTCGTCCCATCGATTGATTGATCAACTCTTCCTTGGTATACCCGAATAACGACTCGGCCATTTTATTCAAACTTTGAATGTTTCCTTGACCGTCGGTCACTACCATTGCGTCCGGTGCATTTTCGATCAACGTCGTCGCTTGTTGCTCGGCAAGTTTCTGAGCGTGAATCGATGTGATATAACCTTGAACCTTTTGAACTCTGTCACGACCGTTTCGATTAATATGAATCAAGCTGTAAACCCAGATATAGTGCCAATCCGAGCACATTAATCGGTATTCCAACTCAAACGAAGGTTCTTGGTTGCGAATGGCCTGCAACATGTGATATTTGAAATTCTGTAAATCTTTAGGATGAATCAGGTCGTAGAAGCTTCGCTCGGACATCAGCTCGGAATCCGTGAAACCCAAGAGTTGTAAGACATTCGGCGAAACGTAATCAATCGACATGCCCGCTTCAAAGTCTTTTTCAAACAATACCGTTGGTCCGGCGTTGAACAAAGCACTGTACGATGCTTTCTGCTCAGCTTGGAAACGCGCTGAGTTCACCCGTTTCAGATAATATAAGAAAGCGGACAATAAGAATAGAATGGCGAAAAACAGCCCCATTCCAATATAATCGATTTGTCGAGAATGCTTCGCAATGACCTCGTCATTCGGCAAGGCCATCATTAACCAGTGGGTATGTTCAATCATTTGAACAGCGAGGGCATTTTTCAATTTATCGTCGGAAAAGGCTGTTTTTCCAATATTATCGAAATCACCGGAAGTCAAAATGGGGGTTTTAAAATCCTCGGCCTGAACCAATACCAATTTCAATTCAGGGCTATCAAACTGCGACAGTAAATGTTGAAAATAATCGAGAGAGAAACTGACAAATAGAGCAACGTACTGCTCTCCGCGCTTAAGATTCACAATCACATCAAAATGGGGGCCATTTGAATAACGGTGAAGTTCAATGTCGTGTTTAAAATCAAAATTACTTAATTCACGGTTAATCTGCTTGAGGCATTTAGGCCCCAACGACCCTCCTCGACTAACGAACTTGGGCTGACCGTGCCCGTCAATTACGGCAAACAATCTTACGTCAGTAAATAGAGCCTCAACGTCATTAGCTATTCGATCAGAGTCATGAACACTAGCGCTAGGACTGCCGGACGCCAAATTCAAAATCTGCTCTTTATTCTTTTCGGCAATAAAACGAACCATTGCCTGATAATGGTTCAAACGTTCCGTAATCGAACTGGTTACGCCATTGGTCGTCACCAGAGAAGTTTCTTCCAAATGTTCAAAAAAACTTTTCTTTAGGTATTGGCTGCCAAAATAAATCGCGGACGCAAAGAGAACGAGTCCCACGATAAAAGCGGGTGAAACCGATCTGAAAAACGACCGCACAACTTTCGTTAACTTACTCAGAAACAAAGTAACCCCTATAACCTTTTGAGCCTAGAAAAGTAGTTTTTTCGGCAAACTTTACAAAGAAAGCATAGCATTTCTATTCCACATCCATGTAAAAAATGACTCAATCACCGGAGCGATTTAGATTACGCTCCTTTAAAGCGATTTGCGCATCTTGAATCTGACAGATTTCACGCAGAACCATCGTCGCATAACTTCCGGCCGGTAACGAAAATTTTACCTTTAGCGCCGCTGTATTATTTTCCGAATTGTCGTCATTCAACCACTGCCACTCGAACTCTTTCGGCAAAACCCTCAAAGCACGACGATCCTGCTTCAAGCCAAGTTGCTCCAGACCTTGTATCCAAACTTCATACGGTTGAATAATTTGTTCTTCCAAAGCTTGCACCGCTTGACGGCTTGGTAACTCCCCCTTTCCTACCAAAGGACCTGTAGGATGCAGGTCGCCGGATTCGACCCTTTGTGCCAGTTCGTCGGAACCGTCTTCTGCAAACCAGCGCGTGGAGCCCTCAAGCTGCATAACGTCACCGTAAACAAAAAGATTCCAATTGCCCAACCGTATCCGCTCACTCAACACCAGATTAAATAACCAAGAACGTGCTGCGGAAATATACAAACTTTTCTGATTGCGCTTAACACGTTGCATTTTACCCTGTAAAAAATCAGTGGCTTTGACCAGGTTACTCCCTCTAAAACCAAAGCGTTGTTCACCAAAGTAATTGGGGACACCGAACTGCTGAATCTGCTGTAAACGCGTTTGCAATTCTTCCGGGTTGGCTTCAAGTTGACGAATCACCAATTCGAACCGGTTTCCACTTAAACCGCCGGTTTGCAGCTTGCGTTGATGGCGCACCATCTTAAGAATTCGGACAGTTTCAATTCCCAGCGCTTCAGGATCAGGATCGGCCAGCCCAGGCAATTGAATGCTGAACCACTGCCGAGTCACAGCATGCCGGTCTTTCTGTCCGGCCACACCGATGCGGGCTGGCGAAACCCCTGCCCATTTAGCCAGCTGTTGCAAAACCCAGTCGGTATTCTCTCCGCATTTCTCAACCCAACACCACAAATGTTCTCCCTCTCCGCTCAGTTCAAAAGCGATTTGCTCTTCAACCACAAAATCCTCAGGATGAAGTTTATACACACCTGAACAGCTCGGCACACCATAGGAATAAGCCAAACTGTCCATTAAAGGCTGGGGAAATTCATACATATTTTTGATACTCAGGCCATTATCGACCAATTAAAAAAGGCCTGGTACGGAAACAATCGTTCATACCAGGCCTATTGATTTAGTTAAAGGCAATGTTATAGATTTTTAAACACACGTTCGGTAAGTGGTCGTTCTTTGCCTTCCGGTTCCGATTCATAAACCTGAATCAAAACCTGACTGACATTACCCGGAATCACATAATCCCGAATCAGTTCACGTGCGCCAATCGGTGAATCTTTATTAATATAAGTATAGATGTTTCTCAACTGACATTTGTTGTCGGGATCCGAAGCTAAAGGTCGCAACACCCCTTCACCGGAAATCTTCACCGACTCTTTCGTCAATATCGTTACCTTATGGTAATAAGTATCCGTCAAAGGATGATTGAAACAAATCATTAAAACACGATCAAAGTTACCCGACCCTTTATCCAGATCGGCAACGATTTGAGCTGACGTTAAAGTAATTGGCTCTTTCGAACAGCCGCTTAACATTCCACTGGTTATAATCAACAAACCAAAAACAAAGCTCGTTATTTTGACCACGCCACTTCCTTCGCTTACGCTTGATAATGAATTTTGTATTCGCTAATGCACCTGCTGAATGCCTGCAACCAACCAATTACCTTGATCGGAAGCATCACGACGAATATGCCAAACCTCATGGAACGCATGAGCATCGGCATTAGCTTCTTCCTGAATAAAACCGCTGAAACGGATACTGACTACAAAATATTGGCCGTCAATCGCCATATCGGCAATTTCCGCATCCAAAGTATCCACAACGGTCACATTATCGCCAGGTACTCGTCCTTGAGCCTGTCGCTTAATCTCTGAAAACAATTCCGAAGTACAGTATGACTCGACTTCGCTTAAATCTAAATCGTCCCACGCCTTCTGCAAAGTAACGAAATGACCTTTCGCCCCCTCAACAAACTGTTGTGCATCAAACCAAGCAGGCACTTCATTAACTGTAACGGCCTGTTCGGAAATTCCTTCACCTAAAGCGGAACCGATAATCGATTCACTCTGATGCGGATTATAAGACGGTTGATTTGAGAAATCGGAATGGGATTGACGCTGGTACGTCGTATCCGCTTGAGCACGGGCTTCATATGAATCTTCCGGCTGTCGGCTATACGCGGATTGTTGGGCTTGGCGTCCGCGAGTCGAAGCAAACATTTTAAACAGCATGAAAGCGATCAGCGCAAAGATCAGTATATCCATCAACTGTATGCCTTCAAAGCCGTCGCCAAATAACATCGCCGCCAACAAACCGCCTGCCGCCAATCCAGCCAAAGGCCCCAGCCACTTTGAAGCGCCGCTGGCGGGTTTGGTTGTCGTCGAAGTCGTTGCCGCCGGTTTAGTCGTGGTTGATTTAGGAGCTGTGCTATAAGACTTGGAAGGTATGGATTTTGAGTATCCAAAACTGGAACCGCCTCCCAAACGGGCGGCTTCTGCCGCCTGAGAGATTGCCACCATACCAAATAAAAACGCAAACATTACAAGCCAAGACTTTCTCACTACACAAACTCCAAAATATTGAAAATACCCGATAAGACCACTTGGTATTCTAGACAAGGCTTATAACAATGACAAGGTAATAAAAACATTCCCTTTTCCGTGTTTTCAAAGCGCTCACCCAACCTTGTTATAAAGCACCCCCCTATAACCCTAAAAACCAACGGGTTGACACCCTCTACATTCTACGTAAAATCCCTTATGATTTGCGAAATTATGCAAAAGGTAGAACGTATTAAATAATAATAAGGTTTATAAAATGAAAAAAAGCTTAATTGCTGCAGCTATTTTAGCTGCGTCAACCTCCTCTGCAATGGCTGAAGATTCTAGCAACGTAATGGCCGGTACTTATGCGGAAGCGGGCTTCAGTCTGTACAAAATCGAAATAAAAGCATCAAACAACACAGTGGAAATTCCGCTATTAACTGCTACATTCGGTAAAAATTTAAACGAATATTTTGCCGTTGAAGGTTTTTTGGGCACAGGTCTTTCTAAAGACAATGTTCCAGGTGATGCCAAATACGCAGTCAACCATCTTTACGGACTAAACCTTAAAGGCTCAATCAATATTACCGAAGATCTTAAAGGGTTTGCTAAAGTTGGATACGCGTGGAGTGAAATGAAAGCCTCAAATACGAACTTCACCGATGACCGTTATTTTGGAACGCTTGGGCTTCAATATGACATCAATAGCCAGGTTTACGGGTCTGTTTCTTACACTACTTATGACTCGGAATATGATGTTGATGAAAACTCGCTTAACGTAGGTGTTGGTTACAACTTCTAAGACTAGAGTTAGATAAGAATAAAACTAAAAACACTGCCCGCACTTGCAAGAACTATTCTGTTTTTTGTTTGTAGCTAGACTCAGCTAAGGGGCTCTTCATTAAAATGAAAGCCCCTCTTTTCAATATTGCATCCCTGACAAAAGCCCAGACATCAATCATCCTAGAGCTATCGCTTCTTCCTCATTCCTTAACACAGCGCGAGATGGTGTAATCCTTCCCCTGCTTAACCTTTTCGTAATTGCCGAACACTTCCATGAAATTACGCTTAATGTACTGACGCAAACCGTTGATGGTTACGACCACGAACTGACCGCCCGGAGCCAGTTGCTGATGGACGTCGTGCAATAGAATGCTCAACATTTCCTTACCGACCTTAGCGGGAATATTGGATACCACTGTGGTGAATTCGATGTCTTTAGGCACGTTACTCAAACCGTTCGATAAATAAGCCTTGGCATTCGGCAAGCCATTGATCTCTGCATTCTTATTGGCATATTCCACCGCCACAAAATCCTTATCGACCATATGCACTTCACCTTTCGGTGCATTGGCGGCGATCGCCAAGCCGATCGGACCGTAACCGCAGCCAATATCCAAAGCGACTTCGTCTTCCTTTACATCCAGATAACGCAAAAACAGATCGGTTCCCGAATCGATTTCACGCGGACTGAAAATTCCCCACGTGGTGGCGAACCGCAAAGGTTTATCCATCAAATTCGCATCAATGTGCAGATCTTGTTTTAACTCGTGAATGGTGGCCATACTGGTTTTTTCCTAAAGTAATTCTTCTCGATTTGAATTATCATATTGTACCTTTTCTGCTGACCTATTAATTCAAAAAGCATCAGAACCTATTAAACAGATTTAGAAGTAGTTAAAGAAGAACCGAAGCCAGAATGCATAGCCTTAACGAACGACAATATGAAGCGGTTATACACATAGAGACTCCAGCCCTGGTGCTGGCTGGCGCCGGTTCCGGAAAAACCCGCGTCATCACCGAAAAAATCGCCTACTTGATTCGTAAGCATGACTATAAAGCGCACAACATCTACGCCGTGACCTTTACCAACAAATCCGCCAAGGAGATGAAGGAGCGTGTCACCAAACTTCTAAAAGATGAAAACACAAAAGGCTTGAACGTCTCGACCTTCCACAACTTGGGATTGAATATCCTTCGCCAGGAATACAAAGCACTGGGTTATAAGCCGAACTTTTCGATTATGGACGCAGCCGATAGCGGCCAGATCTTAAAAGAGTTAATGCACAAGCAATCACTCGACCCAGAAGTATTGGACGGTGTGCAATGGGACATATCCAACTGGAAAAATGCTCACATCGCGCCGCAGCAAGCACTGGAAAGTGCAGAAGACGCCCAACAACAGGCCCGCGCTATTTTGTACCAAGCCTATCAGAAACAGCTGCATGCTTACAATGCCGTGGATTTTGACGACCTGATCGGCCTGCCGGTAAAACTCTTCAATGAAAACCCGGACGTACTCGACAAATGGCAGAACAAGGTTCGCTATCTACTCGTGGATGAGTACCAAGACACCAACGCCTCGCAGTACGAACTGGTAAAACAACTGGTCGGCATACAAGCACGTTTTACCGTGGTCGGTGACGACGATCAATCGATCTACGCCTGGCGTGGCGCCCAGCCGGAAAACCTGGCGTTGCTGCAGGAAGACTTTCCGGCATTGAAACTGATCAAGTTGGAACAGAATTACCGCTCCAGCAACCGTATCCTGCAATCGGCCAACCAATTGATCGCCAACAACCCACACGTATTCGAAAAAGCGTTATGGAGTGATATGGGATTGGGCGACCACATCCGAGTCATCGCCTGCGCCAACGAAAACCAGGAAGCGGAACGCGTGGTCTCGGAAATCATCGTCCATAAATTCAAACACCGCACCAAAAATAAAGATTACGCTATCCTGTACCGAGGCAATCACCAAGCCCGATTGATGGAACGCGCCCTCCGCGAACAGAACATTCCTTATGTAATTTCCGGCGGAAAGTCCTTTTTCGACCATGCCGAAATTAAGGACATCATGAGTTACTTGAAACTCATCGTAAATCCGGACGACGATGCCGCTTTCCTGCGAATCGTCAACACTCCACGTCGTGAAATCGGCGCCTCTACCCTGGAAAAACTGGCGACCTACGCCACCGGACGCGGTATCAGTCTATTTGACGCCACACAAGAATTCGGTCTGACCAGCATCCTTTCGGACAAAGCCTTGAAACGTGTCCAGCATTTTGGACAACAGCTTTTAGATTGGGTTCAAAAGGCCGATGCGGCCGAAGGTGAAGAGGTCGTTTCGTTTGTACGCCAGCTGATCGAGACCTTGGAATACGACAACTGGATTCACGAAACCGCGAGTAACGTCAAAACTGCCGAACGCCGAATCAACAACGTGCGCGAACTGGTACTATGGATTGAACGCATCATCAAAAAAGCAATTGAGGAAGACGGCGAAGAGAAGAAACTGCAAACCATCGTCACTCACATGACCTTGATGGATATGATGGAACGTAACGAATCCGAAAAGGAACACGACATGGTCAGCTTGATGACCCTTCATGCTTCAAAAGGACTAGAGTTTCCGCATGTTTTCTTGATCGGCATGGAAGAAGAACTACTGCCTCATAAGCAAAACCTGGAATCTCCCGGTTTGGAAGAGGAGCGCCGTCTGGCTTACGTAGGAATTACCCGCGCCCAACAGACGCTGACCATGACATACGCTTCCAAACGACGTAAATACGGTGAAGACATGGCCTGCGAACCCAGCCGCTTTCTGGAAGAACTGCCTCAGGACATCCTCAAGTGGGAGGGTAAACCGGGACAAGTGATCAGCAAAGAGGAACATTTGGAAACGGGGAACGCCCACTTGGCGAATTTGAAATCGTTTCTCAAAAAAGATTAAACTGCCTGATAAGTATTCATCCAAACCTATTTACGGATTCACTTCATGCCTCAAACCATTGCCCCGTTTCAATTCGCCCCCATGCCACACATTCATTTCGGCTGGGGAATCCGCCATCAGCTAATCGAACATTTGAAAACGAATTACCCGGGTCGAGTGGTTTTGATTACCGGAAACTTTTTAAGCAGACCCGGCGAGTTCGGACAAATCGTTCGCGACACGCTCATGGAAAACAACCGGTTGGTTGACCACTTCACTGTGTCCGGAGAGCCCTCTCCCGATTTAGTCGACTATATCGTCAGCCAATGCAAAACGGATACCGAAGCGGTCATCGGCATCGGCGGCGGCAGCGTTCTAGACGCCGCTAAAGCGATTGCCGGCTTGATTCCCAGCCAAACCTCGGTCATGGACTATTTGGAAGGCGTTGGCTCGGGAAAAGCGTTTGACGTCGACACCTGCCCGTTTATAGCCGTACCGACCACGGCTGGAACCGGCAGCGAAACCACAAAAAACGCCGTCCTGTCCCGCTTAGGGGAATTCAAAAAATCCTTTCGCAGTGACAAGCTACTGGCCAAAGAAGCCTGGCTGGATCCGGAACTGTTGCTAAGCTGCCCTAGAGATATACTTTATGCAACCGGCATGGATGCGTTCACGCAACTGCTTGAGTCCTACACCACTCTCAAACCCAACCCGATTACCGATGCACTTGCTTGGCAAGGCATGACCCTATTCAAGGGGGCGTTCGAAGCGATCGAAAGCGATGACGAAGATCAACGCCAACAAGGTTATAGCCATTTAATGCTGGCCGCGTCACTTTCCGGAACAACACTTGCCAATGCCGGACTTGGAGCCGTTCACGGATTGGCCGGTCCGATCGGCGCCTTCTTTGAAGCCCCTCACGGGATCGTCTGCGCTAAATTACTGGCGCCAATCACCGAGATGAATATCGAAACACTTCAACAACAAGAATCGAATCAAAGCAGGCAAACGCTCGATAAATATTCTCAAATCGCTCGATTACTCAATCCCGACATAAAAAATGGCCATGAATTAACCGGATTAGTGGAACAACTTAAACAATATGCGCTGACTTATACACCACAAGGTTTGAGTGAATTTGGACTGTCCCGGGAAAATATAGCACCTGTCATTCAAAGCTGTCGAAGCGGAAGTATGCTTGGTAATCCGGTAGTATTAAGCGATAGTCAATTGCACAAAGCAATAACCCTCGTGTTATAAAAGAATTTATTTAGTCTTCTTAAAATATTTGCGTTAGAATGATTCGAAGTAATGAGATACGCATTTTTGACAGAACGTATAATTTCGCATACATTTAACGCTGATATTCTATCGAACACTAAAAAATAACCCACAAAATCCCCGGAGCTAGCCATGATACGCTTTCCAAACCAGTCAAAATTTTGCCTAATGCTTATCCTCGCTTTTATGGCCGGGGTAAGTGGTTGTTCAACTACAGAAGAAACTAAAGAATACCCGTCGGATGCTATAGAAGTTCTATATAAAGACGATCCTAACGCAGTTCAAAAGCAATATAAAGATTTGGACCAAGACGGCGTCCCTGACAAGCTAGACCATTGCCAAAACACCAAACTTGGCATCCAGGTAAACTCGTTTGGATGTGAGTTAGACAGTGATGGTGACGGCGTTTATGATAAAGACGACCAATGCCCGGGCACACCGCCGGGAGTAAAAGTAAATTCAATGGGCTGCGAACCGGACGATGACCGTGACGGTGTTGCAAACTCAATCGACCTTTGTCCCGACACGCCTCTAGGAACACCGGTAGACGAAAAAGGCTGCCCTTTGGACATGGATGAAGACCGTGACGGAGTCTTTAACGACGATGACCAATGCCCTGGCACGCCTCCAGGCGTGAAAGTTAACAAATACGGCTGTAAACCCGAAGTCCTTGTTTTAAGTAATATCGTTTTCGATACAAATTCTTCGGAAATTCGAAACGATCAAGCTAGTGTTCTGAAACAGAATGCGAGTCGCTTAAAAACACTGAAAAGCACTGAAGTCATCTTAGTAACCGGTCACACTGACAGCATGGGTAAACAGAGTTACAACCTATGGCTTTCATGGCGTCGTGCTGACAGTGCTAAGGAATTCTTACTGAAAGCAATGCACCTTAAAGACGATCAACTTTATATCCTTGGTAAAGGTGAAGATGCTCCGATCGCTGACAATGCAACAGCAGAAGGTAGACAGACAAACCGCCGCATTGAACTTAAAGTGATTCCTAGAAGTGACGTGCCAGATGCTGCGACTACCCGCATACCTGCAAAATTTGAAAAGTAATGCAATTGTAAAAGCATTCAAATTTAAATACAGGCTCAATAACCTAATCCCCAAAAAGGCATCTTATGACCACTGGGGTTAGGTTCCTATCCATATTAGCTATAGGCCTGGTCACAGGCCTTCTTAGCGCCAACGTAGAAAGCCCGTCACGGGTTTTTACCGAAGAGCAACTTGCGCAAGCAAGCCAAAAATATGGCCTTCTCGCCAAAAGGCGATTAATTGCGTGGCAAAAACTGGTAGACGAAAATATCGGCCTTCCGGAAAAAACCGCTCTCAAGGCAGTCAATGACTTTTTCAACCAAGCACAGTTTGTCTCCGATCAAATTCACTGGAAACAAAGCGACTATTGGGCGACGCCCATTGAGTTCCTGGGAACGGATGCCGGCGATTGCGAAGACTACGTTATTGCCAAGTACTTCACACTTAAAGCCATTGGAATCCCTGAAAGCAAGCTCTATTTGACCTACGTTAAGGCAATCCGCCTTAATCAGGCCCACATGGTCTTAACCTATTTTGAAACGCCTAAGTCCATCCCGCTGGTCTTAGACAACATAAACAAACGTATTTTCCCGGCAACGAAACGTAACGACCTGGTACCGATCTACAGCTTCAACGGTGACGGCCTCTGGCTGTCCAAACAACGCGGCAAAGGGAAAGAAGTCAAAGGCGGCACTCAGCGCTTGAAAAAGTGGAATATTCTACTGAAAAAGCTGGAAAATAATTAAACGTACTCTCATACAATATTGAGTGATATCTGGATAGAAAGGAAACATATATGAGCTTAAATAAACAGATGATGATCTTTATCGCATCCATGCTTTTGATCTTACTCATTGGTACATTTGCGCTTAACCTTTCAAATACCAAAAACTTTCTTCAGGATCAGTTAAGCTCGCACGCTCAAGATACGGCCACCTCTTTAGGCTTATCGTTAAGCAGTAACGCCGATCCGGACGATCTCTCCACCATGGAAACCATGATCAATGCGGTATTCGATCGAGGGTATTATTCAAATATCACCCTAACGGACATGGATGGCAACCTACTTTACGAGCGCATCAATCCAAAAGAGATGGAAGCCGTTCCGGCTTGGTTTATTCATACAATCGACTTAAATGCACCTCCCGCCGAAGCCGTCGTTCAATCGGGCTGGATACCTACGGGCACCTTAACAGTCACCAGTCATGCCGGTTATGCTTATATTGAACTCTGGAAAGCCTTTATCAATCTCTCTACGTGGTTCGCACTCGCGGCCCTCATTGCTATTTTGATTATCGTCACGGCTCTTAAGCTTATGCTTAAGCCACTAAAACAGATGGAAAAACAAGCGGAAGCAATCGTTAAAAAAGAGTATCTAGTACAAGAGCACCTGCCGAATACCATTGAGTTCAGGCAAGTCGTCGTTGCTATGAATGCGATGGTTCAAAAAATGAAAGAAGTCTTTGAACGCGACGCAAAAACGGCTGAAAAGCTGCAAAAAATGGCCTACCAGGATAACGTAACGGGCCTAAGTAACCGTCGTCATTTTGAAATGATTGTCGACAGCCTGCTTGACCCCAAAGAAGATGCAACGCCCGGTTTTATCTCGTTAATTCGAATTCAAGGTTTAAAAGAATTAAATGATCAATTCGGCTATCTCATCGGTGACCAACTTGTTAAAAACATCGCTGACAGCTTACAGAGCAAGCTATCCTCACCGGAAGCGTTATTTGCCAGATTAAACGGTACGGAGCTCGTCGTTATCAACCCTTCCGATACACAAGAAAAAATCCGTTTGGGGCTTGAGGCAATTCCACAAAATGTATCCGACTGCTTGAGTAAACTCAATGCCGATAAAACACTTGTCACCGTTTCTATGGCGTTTATGGATTACCATCCTGGCGACAGCAGAGGGAAGCTTTTATCATCGCTGGACTATGCCGTTGTCCAAGCAAGCGAACAACAGCAAAATACTCCATTCTATTACTCTGACCAAGCTCAAGAAGGCAAGCAAAACTCTATCTGGAACGATTTGATCGACAAAGCCATCCAAGAAGAACGCTTCTTGCTGTACCAACAAAACACTTACTCTTTAGCCCAAAAGATCAATGACAAAGAAATATTAGTTCGCCTTCGAGATATCGACGGCTCCATTCATTCGGCAGGCTATTTCATGCCGGCGATCGAACAGCTTGGCAAAATGGCCGAGCTTGACAAACTGGTCGTCAAACTCGTGTTTAAACACCTTAAACAAGGCAGAGTCAATCATCGCCTATCCGTTAACCTGACCCGGTCGATCATCCAAAACCAAGAGTTACAGAATTGGCTTTTGGATACATTGAAAGCATCAAGTGAATATTGCGGAAACTTGTCATTTGAATTAACCGAAAGATTGATTTCTGAATCCCCGGAAACAACCCTTGCTTTCATGAAAAAACTGAAAGAGTTTGGAATCGCAATCGGGATAGACAACTTCGGAAGCCGCTTTGCCAATTTCCGCTTGCTTCAAGAACTTCAGCCGGATTTCGTCAAACTGGATTCCGCGTTCAGTAAAGCAATTGAAAACGACGAACAGACACGTTCTTATGTTTCGAGTTTGTGCGAGATGGCAAACAGTCTGGATATCAAGGTCATTGCCATGGCGATTGAAAACCAAACCCAACTTGAGTCCTTTACGGAATTGGGCGTTCCTCTCTTCCAGGGATATTTTTACGGTGCTCCAACACCTTTAACCATCGAATAACTTTATTAATCAATAACATTAAAAACAACATCACTGAAAAAAACGGCTTTATAACCATTGAATTATTAAGTAGTCTCATATAAAGTCACGGATGTTGTGAATATTACTAACAGGATACTAAAAAAACAATGACTGTCAGCTCCACACCCAGTGCTTTCACGGACAACGAAGACATGAATCCAAAGTCTGGCACATCGTTTAATGGTATCAACAGCCCCCTCCTGGATTGTTTGGTTATCTATAGTAAGTTAAATAGAAACCCTCTATCTAAAGACTCTTTAACAGCCGGCCTCCCCATTCAGGACGAAACGATCACACCGGAACTATTCAAACGTGCCGCCGCCCGCGCCGGGTTGGCAGCAAGTTTTAAAGAGAAACGTCTTGGAGAAATTTCGAATTTAGTTCTGCCTTGCATCCTGTTACTCAAGGATAACCAAGCTTGTCTACTCGAAAAAATCGACTTTGAAAATCAGCAAGCCACCTTGATTTTCCCCGACAGCGAAGAAGGCAGTACGGAAGTAAGCCTTGAAACCTTACAAGAAGACTACATCGGCTATGTCATTTACCTGACGCAAAAAACCTTCCATGAAAACCATGAAGAGAGTTTAATCGGATTCAAGAAAGGACATTGGTTTTGGAGCACTCTTTGGTCTGCACGATCGATTTACCGAGACGTACTCATCGCATCCATCGTAATCAACTTTTTCATACTGGCAAACCCGCTGTTTGTCATGAACGTCTATGACCGAATCGTTCCAAATAATGCCATTGAATCCCTGTGGGTCTTAGCGATCGGCGTCAGCGTCGTTTACATGTTCGACATCGTCCTCAAGTTCTTACGTTCTTATTTCTTGGAAGTTGCCGGGAAAAAAGGCGATGTACTAATGTCGGCAAAACTCTTTGAACAAACCCTTGGGCTGACAATGGCAAACCGCGGGGGAAGCATTGGGGCTTTTGCCAACAACCTTCGCGAGTTCGACAGTATCCGTAACTTTTTTACTTCCGGGACCATTGCGTCTCTAGTCGACCTGCCATTTGTCATTATTTTCTTATCGGTCATTTTTTACATTGCTGGCAGCATCGTCCTGGTTCCAATCGCCATCATTTTGATTATCCTCATCTACAGTTTCATTCTAAAAAACCCGATTCAACGTAGCATCGAGGCCTCCTATGAAGCTTCGAGTCAAAAGAATGCCGTTCTTATCGAAACCCTAACTGCTATCGAAACCATCAAAGCGTTAGGCGTCGAAGCCCACTCTCAATGGAAATGGGAACAGGCCGTCGGTGAAATCGCCCGAGCCAGCATTCGTTCAAAAATGCTACAAAGTTCGATTGGCCGAATGACCGGTTTCATGCAACAAATGAGCACGGTCGTCATCGTCTTATCGGGTGTATATCTCATTAAAGAGGGTGATCTCACTATGGGGGGATTAATCGCCACGGTTATGATCAGTCAAAGAGCGATCGGACCCATGGGTCAGTTCGCCAGCCTCACTTCGTCATATCAACAAACTAAAGTTGCGCTCACCACGCTCAACGAATTGATGAAAAAAGAAATTGAACGCCCTGACAATAAACGCTTCATTCAACACCCTCATTTTGAAGGTTCAATCGAGTTTATCGATGTCAGCTTCACTTATCCGGGCGAAAGCAAACCGGCACTGAACCATGTCAGTTTTAAAATCCGGCCTGGAGAAAAAGTGGGCGTTATCGGCCGCATAGGTTCGGGAAAATCAACCATAGAAAAGCTCATTTTAGGTTTTTATAAACCAACTGAGGGGAGCATATTGATCGACGGCATTGATATTACCCAATTAGATCCTGCTGAATTACGACGCAATATAAACTACGTTCCCCAAGAAGTTACGCTTTTCAGCGGTGATGTTCGAGACAATATTGCATATAGAGCGCCATACATTGAGGATGATGTCATTCTTAAAGCGGCTCGTCTTGCCGGCGTTGACGATTTTGTTAAGCAACACCCTTCCGGATACAGCTTAAAAATTAACGAAGGCGGAAGTTCATTGTCAGGTGGACAACGCCAAAGTATCGGGGTTGCACGGGCACTACTTCTTGAGGCCCCCATTTACCTATTTGACGAGCCGACCAATTCATTAGATGCAAAATCCGAACAGATCATGATTGACCGTCTGAAGAAAGGCACCATCCAAAATACCACTATCGTAGTCACGCATAAAATGAGTTTACTACAATTAACAGACCGTTTAATGGTGCTTGATGGCGGTAAAGTCATTGCCGACGGCGAAAAGAAAACTGTACTGGAAGCATTAAAAACAGGCAGAATTAACAAAAGCAATCCAACATGAACGACAAACACGAACCCAAAACCATGATTAAACCCAATAAGAAATCGAATCAGCAGGATTTAGAGTTCATGTCGAGCTTAAGCCAGGCTGCATTGGAAAAACCGACTAAAAAATCACAACTGGTCGTCTGGGTTATTCTTCTTGTTGTCATCTGGTTGATCACTTGGGCAAACTATGCCGAACTCGATAAAATCGTTCGCGGGGAAGGTAAAGTTGTACCTTCTACTAAAATCCAAATCATCCAAAACCTTGAAGGCGGCATTGTAGAAGACATATTTTTCCAGCCCGGCGATAAAGTAAGAAAAGGCGATACGCTCATCAAGCTGGACAATACCCAGTTTGCCAGCTCGTTTGGCGAAAGTAGAATCCGTGCCATGCAATTAAAAGCGCAGGCTCAACGTTTGGAAGCGGAAGCCTTCGGCAGCCAATTCAAGCCTGAGAAAGACTTGGAAGACCCTGTGATGCAAGCCTTGATTAACCGTGAATACAACTTATATCAATCGCGTCAACAGCAGCTGAAAACCAGCGATTCGATCTTAGCCGCTCAAATCGAACAACACAAAATCGATCTACAAGAAGCGTACAGCCAAAAAATACAACTAACACGCTCGCACACTCTGTTAACAAGGGAAATCAACATGCTAAAACCCTTGGTCAAACAGGGCATTGCATCTGAAGTCGACCTATTGAAAACACAACGCGAAGAAAACGACGCCCTCACCAAATTGAAAACCACTAATAACTCGATACCTCGTCTGCAATCAATCATTACGGAAGCGGAAAATAAACGCAAACAAGCTAAAGAAGAGTTTATGAACAAAGCGCACCAAGATCTCAATGATGTGCTTGCGGAAATGAGCCAGATTGAACAGTCGAATACGGCACTAGAAGACCGTGTAAGCCGTACTTCGATAAGATCTCCCGTCAACGGGATTATAAAACAGATTTTAGTTAATACGATCGGCGGCGTCGTTCAACCCGGAAGCGACATTGTCGAAATCGTACCTGATGACGACCGTTTGGTTCTGGAAACCAAAATCCTGCCGGCTGACATCGGGTTCGTCTACCCGGGCTTGAAAGCCAAGGTCAAATTCACCGCCTATGATTTCGCAATCTATGGTGGTTTGGAGGGGATTGTTACTCGAATTTCCGCCGATACCATCACCGACGAAGAAGGTAAAAGCTTCTACATTGCAAGAATACAAACCGTTAACAACCATTTGGGAACCAAACAGAATCCACTGTATTTATTACCTGGGATGACGGCTAGTGTGGACATTGTAGTAGGAAAACATACTGTGCTTGATTACATTCTGAAACCGATTATAAAAGCCAGAGATCTGGCCTTAAGAGAATCCTGAAATAAACCCATTTAATGATCCTTATTAATACGTATTATTTGCTATAATAATTCAGAAAATTTAGGATTGCTTAATTAAAGAGCAAATTTAAGATGAAACCAATTCTCATTTATGTACAAAATCCAAGTGCTCTTGAAACATGGTTAAGTGCATGCGAGACGGAACCTGAAATCCTATACAACCTTGATGACATTGAATCAATGAATAGAGCATTGGGCGAATGTCTACTGTTATTACACAAGGCTGACGAAGAAATTGAGTCAAGAATTTCAGATCTGTCACAGCGAGGATTGGATATTTTGTTATTCAGTAACAAGCCTTCCGTTGAAGAAAGCTTGAAATTCTTTAAATTGGGAGTAAAAGGATACTTAAACACTTTCGCAAATAAAAACAGAATTAAACAAGCAATCGAAACTGTTCAAGTCGGCAACATATGGTTAGGACAAAATATTATGCAGGCTATGATTGAATCCGTCTCGCATACCCAGCAGCCTCACGACGGATGGAAACAACATCTAACCGAGCGCGAAATTGAAGTTACCAATTGGGTTGCAAAAAGCAAGAGCAATAAGGAAATTGCGCAATTACTTGATATCACCGAACGCACAGTAAAGGCACATTTGCAAAACATATTTCAAAAACTCTCCGTTAAGGATAGGTTAAGCTTGGTACTCAAGGTTCAAAATTGGACAGATTAAGAACGGTTTTAATTAAAAACGTAAAACTACGGGTAGTAGTAAAAGAATTAATCAACTCAATAAATCTCTGAAAGGAGACAAAAAATGAATTTCAATCAGAAGGCAATATTTAAAAAGTCCTATCTAGCTCTTTTGAGCTGTTTAGTTTTTCCAATTTCAAGCTTAGTTAGCCCTGCTTACGCTTTAGAACTTCAAGAAACCGTCGAAGACGCAATTATGCACAACCCGGAAGTACGCGAACAGATAAAAGCGTATAGAGCGATTGAAGCGGAATTAACAGGTGCAAAAGGTAGCTGGTATCCTCGTATCGATCTCTCTGCCGGCCTTGGCTATGAAGAAGTCGATAAAGAAAACCCTAGATTGGACAATACCGGCGGTGACGGTTTGACTCGAAGAGAAGGTGCGATCCGACTGACCGAAAACATCTTTGAAGGTTTTGCGACCGAAAACGAAATCAAACGCCAACAACACAGACTTGATGCTGCTTCCTATACGGTTTTATCTAAAGCGAATCAGATTGCGCTTGATATGACCGAAGCTTATATCAACCTGATCAAGGAAAAAGAACTCGTCAAGCTATCTGAAGACAATGTTGAGACACACCAAAAAATCCTTGATCAAATCATTCAACGACAAGAAGCCGGTATTGGCAACCAAGTGGAAGTTGATCAAGCTCAAGCCCGTCTTGCCTTGGCCAAATCAAATCTAATGGCTGAAAAGAACAACTATTCAGACACGCTGTCGCGTTTTCAACGTGTGTTAGGCCGTATGCCTGACAGTGACTTGGTTCCGCCTACTTTCGACGCCACTCTACCGGAAAACGAAGAGCAGGCTATCAGTGATGCGTTAATGAATCACCCGACCATCCGTTCCGCTAATGCCGATATCGCTGAAGCACAATCACAGTACGACTTATCAAAGAGTGCTTACTACCCTCGCATCGACTTGGAAGTCGAAAAAACCTATGACCACAATCTTGCGGGCATCGAAGGTAGAAACGAATATCTTCAAGCTATGTTACGACTGCGTTATAACCTTTATAACGGCGGAAAAGACAAAGCGGAAAGAAGCCGTACTGCCAGTGCTATGCATCAAGCGATTGAGATTCGTAACAACTCAAGACGACAAGCCATTGAGAATTTACGTTATGCATGGAGCGCTCATCAATACATCGGCGAGCAAATCTCTTATACACAAGCCCATATTAAACTTACGCACGAAACTTTGGTCGGCTACCGCAAGCAATTCAGCTTAGGTCGCAGAACACTTTTAGATCTACTGAACACGGAAGACGAATACATTAGTGCTCTTAGAACCTTAGTCAGCAGTGAGAGTGAGTATAAAATATCGAAATACCGTATCTTAAACGGTATGGGTACGTTACTGGATAACTTGAATATCTCTTTAGACATGGTAAAAGCCGAAGGCGATTACACGGATTATTAATTAACTGCTGCCCGGGGGATCACCCTCCGGGCATTTATACTTTCAACATAACAGCCAAATAGATCTGCCAAACTCCCATTGAAATCACTCCCAGTCCGGCCAGTTTTCGAACCCAATCTTTACGCGCCAATCGAGTGAAATAAAAGGCAAACACCCCCATTAACAATAAATTTGGCAAAGTACCCAGCCCGAATGCCAGCATAACCAATGCACCATCCAATGCACTACCCGCACTCAAAGCCATAATCAGCATGCTGTACACCAAACCGCATGGTAGCCAACCCCAAACCATTCCGTACCACCATGCCTGAGGTAATGACTCAATAGGAGAAAGCTTTTTTGCATAGGGTTGTAACTTCGACCAGAGATTCCGCCCCA